>JASBUN010000018.1 GCA_030147845.1 Gammaproteobacteria bacterium | reverse complement strand
TGTACCATGATGCTATGCCACAAAGCATGAAAGCCCTGTCGAAAATAAATCAGAGAATACTGACAGGCAACAATCTTCTTCTCCTGCCACACCAGAATAAAGTCGGTGGCGCGGGAGAAAATAAATTACAATGAATTTTTTTGAATGAAGCGACAACGAGAAATGTTGTCTATTCGGAAGTGGTGCCCAGGGGGAGACTCGAACTCCCACGTACATAAGTACACTAGCACCTGAAGCTAGCGCGTCTACCAATTTCGCCACCTCGGCTTTACCGGGCACGTCGACAACGTCCGGCGAGAGGCGCACTTTACTCATTGCGTTGATACTTGTCAACGCGGCCTGTCACGCTGCTGTCGGAGGCGTCTGAACACCTGAGAGTAATCGAATCGTATGGTAAAAAATTCACGTCCCTCCCGCGGCCGCGTCGAAGATCCGTTCGCGCAACGCGAGGCGGAGAAATATGAACGTCCGATCCCGAGCCGAGAGTTTATTTTGGATCATCTCGCTGAGCGCGGTGAGTCGCTGACCTGGGAGCAATTGATTGAAGAGCTCGGCCTTGACGACGAAGAGTCGCAGGAGGCCCTACGCCGGCGCTTGCGCGCCATGGCGCGCGACGCTCAGTTGATTTGCAATCGTCGCGGCTGTTACGCGCCAATCGATAAAGTCGATCTGGTGCGCGGACGTGTAATCGGGCACCCCGAGGGATTCGGTTTTCTGGTGCCGGACGACGGTGGTTCCGATCTGTTCCTGTCTTCGCGGCAGATGCGCTCGATCATGCACGGTGATCGGGCGCTGGTGCACGTGATCGGGCTGGATCGAAAAGGCCGGCGCGAGGGTGCGCTGGTGGAGGTATTGGAGCGTAATACCCAGCAGATTGTCGGACGTTATTTCGAGGAAAGCGGCGTCGGTTTCGTTGCCTCCGAGAACAAGCGTATCGCGCATGATCTGGTCGTGCCGGCGGATCAACGTGGCAGCGCGCGCAGCGGACAGATCGTGGTCGCCGAAGTGCTGGAACAGCCGAGTAAACGTGCGCAACCGATCGGACGCATCGTTGAAGTGCTGGGTGACCACATGGCGCCCGGTATGGAGATCGATGTCGCGGTGCGTGCGAACGGCTTGCCGCACGAATGGCCGCAGGCGGTGCAGGATGAGGTCGGCACGCTCGGCGCCGAGGTGCCGGAAGCGGCCAAGCAGGAGCGCGTTGATCTGCGCGATGTCCCTCTGGTGACTATCGACGGCGCTGACGCGCGCGATTTTGATGATGCCGTGTTTTGTGAGCGCACGCCGAAGGGCTGGCGTTTATTGGTGGCGATCGCCGATGTCTCGCACTATGTGAAGCCCACGACGGCGCTGGACACCGAGGCGCGCGCACGCGGTAACTCGGTGTACTTCCCGGAGCGTGTGATTCCCATGCTGCCGGAGATTCTGTCCAACGGCTTGTGTTCGATCAATCCGGCGGTGGATCGATTGTGCATGGTGTGTGAGATTTTGCTCGGCGAAGACGGCAAGATTATACGCTCGCGTTTTTTCGAAGGCGTCATGCGCTCGCACGCACGCTTGGTGTACGACGACGTTGCCGCCATGCTGGTCGGTGGCGACAAGGCGTTGCGCGAAAAATATGCTTCGGTGCTGCCGCATTTGGAAGAACTCTACGCGCTTTACCGGGTGCTGCGACAGATGCGCCGTCGTCGCGGTGCGATCGATTTCGAAACCACCGAGACCCGCATTGTTTTTGGCGCCGAGCGCAAAATCGAGCAGATCGTGCCGGTGCATCGTAACGAAGCGCACATGATCATCGAAGAGTGCATGATTTTGGCTAACGTATGTGCTGCGCGCTTTTTACAGCGTAAACGTATCCCTGCCTTGTATCGGGTCCACAAGTCGCCCGATGAGGAAAAGCTCACCGGCCTGCGTGAATTTCTGGCCGAGTTCGGTTTTTCTTTGCGCGGCGGCAGCAAGCCGGAGCCGAAACATTTTGCTGAAGTGTTGGAGAAGGTCAAGGACCGTCCCGATGCTCATCTGATACAGACGGTGATGCTGCGTTCGCTCAAGCAAGCGCAATATAGTCCTGACAACATCGGTCATTTCGGACTCGCGCACCCGGCTTATGCGCATTTTACCTCGCCGATCCGACGCTATCCTGATCTATTAGTGCATCGCGCCATCCGGCATTTGTTGCGCGGCGGCAAGCCGGACGCGTTCACTTACGATCACGATGCCATGGCTGCGCACGGCGAGCACTGCTCGATGACCGAGCGGCGTGCCGATGATGCCACGCGCGATGCGGTCAGTTGGCTGAAGTGCGAGTACATGACCGACAAGGTCGGCGAGACATTTTCCGGCACTATTTCGGCGGTGACTTCGTTCGGTATTTTTGTCGAGCTCGACAATATCTATGTCGAAGGTTTGGTGCATGTCACCGCGCTGGGCAATGATTATTTCCACTTCGATCCGGTCGGCCATCGCATGCAGGGCGAGCGCACCGGCGTCAGCTATCGGCTTGGTGACCGTGTGCAGGTGCAGGTGGCGCGAGTCGATCTGGACGATCGCAAAATTGACTTCGAGCTGATCGGCGGTACGGCCTCGGCGCCGAAGCCCGCAGCCGGCGAACCACGCCGTAAGGCCGGCGGCCGGCGTAAGAGTAAAAAGGCGTCGTCTGGCGGCAAGACCGAAGCCGCCGCCGGCAAGGCGACGCCGAAGTCCGAGCGCCGCACACGCGGAATGCGGCGCAAACGTAAGTAGCGCGCCATGGGCGAAGCCACCGATCTGATCTTCGGGCTGCACGCAGTATCCGCTGCGCTGCGTCACAACGGCAGTGAGTTAGCGGAGCTCTGGGTCGTGCGTGACCGCCGCGACCGTGCCGTCCAGGAAATTCTCGCGCAGGCACGCGCCTGCGGACTCGAGCCGCGCACGGTCGAGCGCAAGGATTTGGATGCCCTGGTCCCGGGCGCGCGCCACCAAGGCGTGGTGGCCCGTATCGGAGCGACCGCCGCTGACGCCAAACTGGATCTCGCCGAGCTGTTGCAATCCCTCGATCATGCGCCGCTGCTGCTGGTTCTCGATGGCGTGCAGGACCCGCATAACGTCGGCGCCTGTCTGCGCAGCGCCGATGCCGCCGGCGTGGATGCCGTGATCGTGCCCAAGGACCGCGCCAGCGGACTCACGCCAACGGTACGCAAGGTCGCCAGCGGCGCGGCCGAAAC
This sequence comes from Gammaproteobacteria bacterium, assembly GCA_030147845.1. GTDB lineage: Bacteria > Pseudomonadota > Gammaproteobacteria > JASBUN01 > JASBUN01 > JASBUN01. The sequence continues at coordinate 6,688 of JASBUN010000018.1, read as the reverse complement.
CATACCTTTCTTTCAAGTCACCAATTTGGCCCGCACGCTGGGTGAATTACGCCAGGCGGGCGTGTGGCTGGTCGGGCTCGCCGGCGAAGCCGAGCAGTCCCTGTATGAACTGGATCTGACCGGGCCGCGAGCGCTGGTATTGGGGGCCGAGGAAAAGGGGTTGCGGCGCCTGACGCGCGAGGCCTGCGACTGGCTGGCGCGTATCCCCATGGGCGGCAGCGTCGCGTCCTTGAATGTGTCGGTGGCGGCCGGCGTGTGTTTGTTCGAGGCGGTGCGCCAGCGCGGAGGTTGAGGACGTCATGCGGCCGCCAGGGTCGTGTCTGCGCAGGCCTGCCGAGCCTGTGCCTACAAAATTCTTATCGAACCACTGGCTTGCCCCGCAGTCGCTGATCGGCGGCTATCCCACCATCTTGTGTAGGCACGGCTTCAGCCGTGCATCCGCTGCATCGCATGGTCAGCGGCTCGGTGGATGAAACGGTGTTCTCTCACTCGCGTGCGCCGTAGGTCGGCATGAACGCGTTATTGATGCCGTGTCGACAACGACGGTGAGCACTAGCGCCTGTACCGTAACGGATTGATTTGCCGCGCTCTCGAGGCCGTTTGTCGCTGAAGACGGCGATTGCGCATGCGATTCCACTAGCGTAAACTATGCGGCTTTCCGGTTGGGCTTGCCCGACCGGCACTCCTTGCCTTACCGCTAATTTGCGGAAGGCTGTAACCCGTAGGGAGCTACAATGCGTCATTACGAAGTCGTGTTTCTGGTCCATCCGGATCAGAGCGAGCAAGTCTCCGCCATGGTCGAACGTTACCGCGCCAGTATCGAAGAGCGCGGCGGCAAGATCCATCGCCTCGAAGACTGGGGCCGGCGTCAGCTTGCCTATCCCATCCAAAAGCTGCACAAGGCGCATTATGTTCTGATGAACATCGAATGCGATGCCGAGGCGTTGGCTGAACTGGAAAATGCTTTCCGCTTCAACGATGCGGTACTGCGTAATCTGATTTTGGTGCGCAACGAAGCCGTCACAGACGCCTCGCCGATGGCGAAATCGTCGGACGAAAAAGAATCTCGTGGTGGTCGTGGCAGCAATGATTCGGAAAATCGCGGCAGCCGGGACGATTCCAACGACTCCGGTGATGATTCAGACGATGCGGACGATTCAGACGATGACTCCGAAGAGGTCCGTGAGGGCGCCTGAGTCATACAGGCCGCCGCTCCGGCTTGCGCTGCGCACGGCCCGCGTTCTCGGCCTCAAGACGAAGTAGGGCGGGCGCGCGGCGCTCGTGGTCGCATCGACATGGTGTCTGCATACGAGATCCGAAGCCGGTGATGTGTGTACCCGTTTAGGGTGTGTGAGTAACACCGGTGACCAGAAACTGGGATTCAGGATGGAACCGCATGATAGTGCGTTGTGCTAACTGGATGACTGAAAGATCAACTTAGGGGTAAGACAATGGCACGTTATTTTCGCCGCAAGAAATATTGCCGTTTCACGGCTGAGGGCGTCAAAGAGATCGACTACAAGGATCTTGCCACCCTCAAAAATTACGTCACCGAGACCGGCAAGATCGTACCGAGCCGGATTACCGGGACCAAGGCCCGTTACCAGCGTCAGTTGGCCACGGCGGTCAAGCGTGCCCGTTTCTTGGCGTTGTTGCCTTACACTGATCGCCACTGATTCGTCTGTGCGGTTGACGACTACGCGCGCGGTCGAGCCGATCTGATGCGTGCGTTGGCAAAATTCATTCTGCGCGGACCGCTGCAAGCGATTCTGATTGCAGTGTTGTTCGCGCTGTTGCAGTTGGTGCTGACGCTGGTTCCCGTGTCGCTGTTAAGCGCGGCGACGATCGGTCTGGTTACGCTGCAGATAGGTTGGCGCCAGGGTTTTTTGGTTGCCGCCGGAACGGCAATATGCACCGGCTTGTTGGTGCTCGTGTTGTCGCGCGGCAGCGGTGCGACGGCGCACATAGTGGTGTTGGGATTTGCCGTCATGTTGTGGTTGCCGACCTGGCTGCTCGGCGGCGTATTGCGCAGTACGCGTTCGCTCAGTCTTATGCTGCAGGCGGGTGTGTTGCTTGGCATCGTGTTGGTTGCCGTCGCGTTTTTGCTGCTCGGCGATCCCGCCAAGGTCTACGTGCAGTTCATGGATCAGATGCGCACGTCGATGACGCAGGCGGCGGTCGGTACGGACGAAGCGGCGGTAGTACAGGCGCTGTACGAACAGATAAAATCTTGGACACCGTATTTAACCGGTATATTGGCCGGCGCAATGGCGATGAATGCGGTGGTTGCAGTGATTTTTGCACGCGCCGCGCAGGCGACGCTATACAACCCCAGCGCGTTGCGCGCCGAGTTCAACGCGCTGCGCTGTGATCGCACTACGGCGATGATTACGCTGACCATACTGGTGCTGGCGATGATTACCCGGACGGCTGTGATCGAGAATATCGCCGGTGTATTGCTGGTGGTTGATATGTTTTACGGATTGGCGGTAGTACATGGTGCGATCGCCAAGCGACGTGCCGGTATAGGCTGGTTGGTGATTGTGTATCTGGCGATGGTGGTTTTTGCTTTGCCGATGACCGTGCTGCTAACGGCACTTGGATTGGTCGATACTTGGGCGGATGTGCGCTCGCGGATCGTACCCAAGGGCGCTTCGTGATGGTTGCACGCGTGTGCCGTATACGACGAAGCTTGCAAATTTTAAGGGGTGTTTACGATGGAAGTCATATTGCTGCAGAGAGTTGAAAATCTGGGAAATCTAGGCGACCGCGTACGGGTGCGTGCCGGTTATGGTCGCAATTTCCTGGTTCCCACCGGTAAAGCGACTCCCGCCACGGAGGAAAACGTCAAGGCATTTGAGCAGCGCCGTGTCGAGCTGGAAAAACTCGCCCAGGACTCGCTTTCGGAAGCCGAGGCGCGACGCCAGGCGTTGGATGCGCTCGGTACCGTGACCATCGCCTCCAAAGCCGGCGATGAAGGCAAGTTGTTTGGCTCGGTAGGCACACTCGACATCGCCAACGCGGTAACCGAAGCGGGCGTTGCGGTAGCAAAAAAAGAAGTGCGGCTGCCTTCTGGCGCCATCCGAGTGGTTGGAGAATACGATATCGAGCTGCATTTACATACGGATATCAATGCAACTATAAAGATTGTCGTCACCGCTGAGTGACACCACGACCCGTTGTTGTAGTACATCGAAAACCGCGTTGCCAAGTCGAATTGGCAGCGCGGTTTTTTTGTCGAGGCGGGGTAAATTTTTTGCGCGAAGATGTGTCCCGCTTTGGCCTCGCGATCCTGCTCTAGCTTCCCGATTCAAGCTGTTGAACTAACGACGTTTCCGAAACGATGCGCTTACACACGCCGGCAAGCCTGCCGCGCGCGGCAAGGGCGGTGCCCAGAAAACGCAATCGACATGGTATTGAATGCGACCATGCGCGGGTGCATTATGAGACCTCAACACAAGAGCGCGGCGATAGCTTTCCGGCATACTACGTCTGCCGAATCTCCAGATGGACAGGAGTGGGCGCTGTGATACATAAATTATTAAAACAAAGCAGTAATTCATTTAGCCTGGAGTATTCATGCCCGAGTTAGCGCATCCTGCGGCGCCGTCCGATTTACAAACCGCGGCACTGAAAGTACCGCCTCATTCCATCGAAGCCGAACAAGCCGTGTTGGGCGGTTTGATGCTGGACAACGGTGCGTGGGACCAAGTCGCTGACCGTATCAACGAGGATGATTTCTATCGTCGCGATCATCGTATGATTTTTCGCGCCATCAATGAATTGTCAGAGAACAACAAGCCGTTCGACGCCGTTACTCTGTCCGAGTGGTTGGACCGCAATCAGGCGTTGGATGCCGCAGGCGGCCTGGTGTATCTGGGCGCCTTGGTCAAGGATACGCCGAGTGCGGCGAACATCACCGCCTATGCCGATATCGTGCGCGAGCGATCGGTGGTGCGTCACCTGATTCAAGTCAGTACCGAGATCGCCAATAGCGCTTATCACCCGGAAGGGCGTAGTTCGGCCGATTTGCTCGACCTGGCCGAACAGAGGGTGTTCGAGATCGCCGATCAAGGTGCACGCGGCGGCGGGGGCGCGGTCAGTATCAAGAGTTTGCTGGCCAAGGCGGTCGATCGTATCGACATGCTGTACCAGCAGGACGAACCCATCACCGGTGTGCCAACCGGGTTTTATGACTTTGACGAACGCACCTCCGGGCTGCAGAAATCGGACTTGATCATCGTCGCGGGTCGTCCGTCCATGGGTAAAACCAGTTTTGCCATGAACATCGCCGAGCATGCCGCTATTAAGACACGCCATCCGGTGGTTGTTTTCAGTATGGAAATGCCGGGCGAACAACTGGCCATGCGCATGATGTCATCGCTGGGGCGTATCGATCAGCACCGCGTGCGCACCGGCCGACTCGACGATGACGATTGGGCGCGGCTGACTTCGGCCATGGGTTTGTTGGCGGAGGCGCCCATTTTCATCGACGACACGCCGGCGCTGACTCCTACCGAACTTCGTGCACGTGCACGACGGTTGGCGCGCGAGCACGGTTTGGGCATGATCGTAATCGACTATCTGCAGCTGATGCAGTCGCCGCGCAGTGGCGAGAATCGTACTGCCGAGATTTCCGAGATTTCACGTTCGCTGAAAGCATTGGCCAAAGAGCTCGCAGTACCCGTGGTAGCGCTGTCGCAGCTCAATCGCAGCCTTGAACAGCGCCCCAATAAACGCCCGGTCATGTCGGATTTGCGCGAGTCAGGCGCCATCGAGCAGGATGCCGACGTTATTGTCTTTATTTATCGGGACGAAGTGTACAAGGAAGATAGCCCCGACAAAGGCACCGCCGAGATCATTATCAGTAAGCAACGTAACGGTCCCATCGGCACCACGCGGCTGGCGTTTCTAGGCCAGTACACCCGTTTCGAGAACTTGGCCGAAGATTACCGCGGTTCGGGTGACGAATGAGCCGTGCCGCGCGGGCGGTCATTTCTCACCGCGCCCTCCAACATAATCTCGATTGCGTTCGCCGAGCGGCGCCGGGCAGTCGCGTGCTCGCGGTGATCAAGGCGAATGCCTACGGCCATGGTATCGTGCGTGTGGCCCGCGCGCTCGCTAACGCCGACGCTTTCGCGGTCGCCAGCATCGACGAAGCCATGGTTCTGCGTGAAGCCGGCGTCAAACAACCGATTGTATTACTCGAAGGTGTGTTCGAGATGCAGGAATTGCAGCTCGCCGTCGAGCATGGTCTGCAGCTTGTCGTGCACAGCGAGGAGCAGTTGCGACTACTGGAAAGTTCGCAGTTACCGCAAGCCGCCGATATTTGGTTGAAGATTGATACCGGCATGCACCGGCTCGGTTTTTCGCCGGATGTGGCGTACGCGGTGTGGCGAAGGTTGAAGGCCTGTGACGCGGTCGCCGAGACGATACGGCTGATGACCCATTTCGCCAATTCCGACCAGCGTGATGATCCCACCACCGATCTGCAGTTGGACCGGTTTGAGGCCGCACTAACGCATTGTCCGGGAGAGCGTTCAGCGGCTAATTCGGGCGCCGTTCTAGCGTGGCCACGCGCGCATATGGATTGGGTGCGCCCGGGCATCATGCTCTATGGTGCCTCGCCGTTTTGTGACGCCGGCGCCGCCGAGTTCGATCTGCGCCCGGCCATGAGTTTACACAGCCGTTTGATCGCCGTGCAGCGCTATCGGCGCGGGGAGCCGATTGGCTACGGTGGTACATGGCGCTGTCCGGAAGATATGTCCGTGGGCGTGGCTGCTATCGGCTATGGTGACGGTTATCCGCGCCATGCGCCGCCGGGTACGCCGGTCTTGCTCAATAACAAAAGCGTGCCGCTGATCGGTCGGGTGTCTATGGACATGATCTGCCTCGACTTGCGTACCCAGCCTGGCGCGGCTCCAGGCGATGCGGTTATGTTATGGGGCGATGGCCTGCCGGTGGAAGACATTGCAGCTAGCGCCGGCACCATCGCCTATGAGTTGTTGTGTCGAGTTACTGCGCGCGTACCGATGGAAGACAAGTTTGATTGATGCCGATGCCCGTCGGCCGGACTTGGTGAATATATTGTGTAGGCACGGATTCATCCGTGCACGGACGGATCCATCCAGATCAATGCACGGCTAAAGCCGTGCCTACAAGGTGGTGGGGTTCGGCTCGGGGTGTCGTGCACGACTCGACGCCACGACATGAGGTGGCCTATTCACCTTGGCGCGCTTTGCGCCTCTGCGAGAGTAGCATGCGAACTGAACGAACCTACATCTCTCGCCAAGACGCCGGGCATGCTAAGAAAACACGGGCTTTATGCAATATCGGCACGGTTAAAACCGTGCCTACAGTATCATACGGTATCCGGTTGAGTCATAGGATACGCGGTTGATTGTGGCAGGGTTTTGTAGGCACGGATTCATCCGTGCACGAACGGATCCATCCAGATCAATGCACGGCTAAAGCCGTGCCTACAAGGTGGTGGGGTTCGGCTCGGGGTGTCGTGCACGACCGATTGGTTTTGTAGGCACGGATTCATCCGTGCACGACTCGACGCCATGACATGAGGTGGCCTATTCACCTTGGCGGGCTTTGCGCCTCTGCGAGAGTAGCATGCGAACTGAACGAACCTACATCTCTCGCCAAGACGCTGGGCATGCTAAGGAAACACCGGCTTTAT
>JASBUN010000007.1 GCA_030147845.1 Gammaproteobacteria bacterium | reverse complement strand
GATTGTCTGTACGGGACGGCCCGACCTGCGTCGAGTTGTCCTGTGTGCCGCCATAGATATTGTAAAACGGTTCCGCGTCATCCACGGCGATATCGTAGAATTGTGTGATAGGCAGGTTGGATATGAACCGCCCGGTGCGTTCATCGTCCACGGTCTCGTAAAGACCACCATCCGAACCCACCAGCATGTAGTCGGGATCGGTCGGGTGAAAGGCGATGGCATGATCGTCGATATGCTTGCGGTCATTGTTCAGGTCACGGAAGGTGGCGCCGCCATCGTCCGAGACTTGCGTGATATTGCTGACCAGGATGATCCGGTCGAAATGATGCGGGTGGGCATACAGCTCCTGATAATAGTGAGGTCCTGTGCCGCCCGAAACCGTATCCGACATCCGCGTCCAGCTCTCGCCACGATTGGATGAACGATAGACTCCGCCAGTGCGGCGGTCCTGTTCGATGGCGGCATAGACAATGTCCGGATTTTGCGGCGAGATGGCGAGGCCGATCTTGCCCAGATTGCCGGTGGGCAGACCTGTTGTGACCTGCCGCCAGGTGACGCCGCCATCGTCGGAGACATGAATGCCGGATTCCGGCCCCGCGCCCATATAGGCAGCCACGGTACGGTGACGCTGCCAGGTGGCGGCATACAGCCGGTCCGGATTTCGCGGATCGATGACAAGGTCGGTCACGCCGGTCCATTCGCCAGCCGACAGCACATTCTCCCAGCTTTCGCCGCCATCAGTCGACATGAACAGGCCCCGGTCACCCCCGGATGACCAGAGCGGCCCTTGAGAGGCCACCCAGATCGTATCGGGATCGTCGGGATGGATGATGATTTCGGAAATGTGTTCGGAGTTTTCGAGGCCCAGATGCGTCCAGGTCTGGCCGCCATCGCGTGACCGGTAAATACCGTTGCCATAGCCATTATGGCGCCCGCCATGATTTTCGCCGGTCCCGACCCAGATCGTATGCGGATTTGACGGATCAACGGTCACCGTTCCGATCGAATACACATCCTGATCGTCAAAAATCGGAGTCCATGTCGTACCGGCATTCTCTGTGCGCCAGACACCGCCCGAACCAACACCGACAATCCAGGTCGACGGATCATCCTGGAGGATGTCGATATCGCCGATCCGGCCCGACATGAAAGCGGGCCCGATACTGCGGAATTCCAGGCCATTGAAGTTGGCAGCGGCCATCGGATCGGTTGTTGTTTCCTCTTCCGATTGGGCACAAGCGGTTTGCGGCAAAGCGCCGAGCAATACGGCACAGATAATGGCGCGCATGAAGTCCTCCCCAGGAAATTTTCTGGCTCAACTCTATCACCGGGGAGTCGAATGGAAAGTCGGTCGGCGTATTTATCGCGCATTGTGATGCATTCGTAATCTTGACGGTTGGCTGAAGGTCAAGAGGATGCGCGCCATGACCGTAAACAAGTTATTCCGCGACATTCATCATTGGGGCTCTCTGGCCGTCATGATACCGCTTGGCATCATGATAGTTGCCGGCATTTTCCTGATGCTGAAAAAAGAGTTCGAGTGGATCCAGCCGTCCTCCCAGCGCAGCGCTATCGAGGCCGCAGGGGCACCGGAGACGACTTTGCTGGAACTGTACGAGGCAGCTGCCGCGATCCCCGAGCTGGAGACCACGGACTGGGCCAGCTTTGACAGGGTCGACATCCAGCCGGACCGCGGCATTGTCAAATTCGTATCCACCAATCGCTGGGAAGCGCAGATCGACCTGATAACGCTGGAAGTTCTGTCGCTGGAATACCGCCGATCAGACCTGATCGAGCAGATCCATGACGGCTCCTTTTTTGCTGACTGGGTGAAGCTCTATGTCTTTCTGCCTGCTGGCCTGGTTCTGTTTGTCATGTGGCTGACCGGTATATGGCTCTTCTTCCTGCCCCATCTGAAACGATGGCAACGACGGAAAAAACGCGCGGCAAAGCTGGCGGTCCGGCTGGATACGTAGAGCTCGATTGCCCCGCGCGCCCGCCTCGGTTATACGCCGCGCCAACAAGATATCCCTGACTGTCAAAGGATCACGCGCCCCATGGCCGCCTATCAATACGTCTATCACATGGACAAGCTCTCGAAGACCTATCCGGGAGCTGCCAAACCGGTATTCCAGAATATTTCGCTGCACTTCCTGCCCGATGCCAAAATCGGCGTCGTTGGCGTCAACGGGTCCGGCAAGTCCACCCTGCTGAAAATCATGGCGGGCATGGACACCGAATTCACCGGTGAATCCTGGGCCGAGAAGGGTGTGCGCGTCGGTTATCTGCCCCAGGAACCGCAGCTGGATGAGACCAAGACCGTCTGGGAAAACGTTATTGAAGGCTCGGCACACAAGAAGCTCGTCGATGACTTCAATGCCATCTCGATGAAGCTGGCGGAGGACTATTCCGACGAGCTGATGGAAGAGATGAATGATCTTCAGGAGAAGATCGACGCTGCCGATGCCTGGGATATCGATTCCAAGATCGAGATGGCGATGGAAGCCCTGCGATGCCCGCCGGGAGAAAGTGAAGTCACCAATCTGTCGGGTGGTGAAATCCGCCGCGTCGCGCTCTGCCGCCTGCTGTTGTCCGAGCCGCACATGCTGCTGCTCGATGAACCCACCAACCACCTCGATGCAGAATCGGTGGACTGGCTGCAGCACCATCTGGAAAACTTCCCTGGTGCCATTCTGGTCGTCACCCACGACCGTTACTTCCTCGACTCCATCACGACATGGACGCTTGAGCTCGATCGCGGCCGTGGCGTCCCATATGAAGGCAATTACTCTGCCTGGCTTGAGCAGAAGCAGAAACGGCTGGCCCAGGAAAGCCGCGAACAGGGCGCAAAAGAACGCGCACTCGCTCGCGAACTGGACTGGATCCGGTCCTCGCCGAAAGCGCGTCAGGCCAAGTCCAAGGCGCGGATCAAATCCTATGAGGAATTGCGCGACCAGGCTGACCGTCAGGAAATCAACCATGCCCAGATCAATATTCCACCGGGTCCGCGTCTTGGCGGGGTTGTGGTCGAAGTCGAGAATCTCAAAAAGGGCTTTGAAGACAAGCTGCTGATTGACGGTCTCTCCTTCAAATTGCCGCCGGGTGGCGTTGTGGGCGTGATTGGTCCGAACGGCGCCGGCAAATCAACCCTGTTCAAGATGATCACCGGACAGGATACGCCGGACGAAGGCACGATCCGCCTCGGCGAAACCGTGAAGCTGTCCTATGTCGACCAGTCTCGTGATGCGCTGGACCCGAACAAGAATGTCTGGGAAGAGATTTCCGGCGGCAATGACATGATCAATCTCGGAGGCAAGGAAGTGCCGAGCCGGGCCTATGTCGGTGCGTTCAATTTCAAGGGCGGCGATCAGCAGAAGAAGGTCGGCTTGCTGTCGGGTGGTGAGCGCAATCGCGTGCATCTCGCCAAGACGCTGCAGACAGGCGGCAATCTGCTGCTCCTCGATGAACCGACCAACGATCTCGACGTGGAAACCCTGCGCGCGCTGGAAGAGGCGCTGCTCGAGTTCCCCGGCTGCGCCGTGGTGATTTCACATGATCGCTGGTTCCTGGATCGTATCGCCACGCACATCCTGGCGTTCGAGGGCGACAGCCACGTGGAATGGTTCGAGGGCAACTATGCCGACTATGAGGCCGACCGCCGACGCCGTCTCGGCGAAGCCGCCGATCAACCCCGCCGTATCAAATACAAAGCGTTGAAAACCTAAACCACCGCGCCGACCAACGACGACGCCGTACTCAAGATCGCCGCGACTTTGCCGCTACTGTATTTACGGGTATGGTCCCGGGCGGCCGCTCGCCCCAATCGGTGACGGCAATAAAGTTCGCCCGGGCCGTTACTTAGTACCGCAGCACTGACCTCGGGAAACACGTCGATGCCCTATTCACCTTCCGTTTTGGTCGCCGAGGATCGTAGCATGATGGGCGAATTGTTACGCACCATGTTACGCACCTGCGGATGCCACGTGATCGGCAGTGCTACCAACGGCGAGGATGCGGTGCGCGCCTACCACCGCCACCGGCCGGATATGGTGTTTCTCGACATCAAAATGCCCGGCAAAGACGGCCTGGAAGCATTGCGCGAAATCATCGGCAACGACCCCGGTGCTTTCGCCGTTATCATCACGGCCGAAAGCACCTTGGGGCATGTCAAGACGGCACACGCGCTCGGTGCGCAGGCGTTTTTGGTCAAGCCGGTATCTGCCAGCAAACTGGAAGCCATCGTCGAGCGCTTCCGACAGCTCACCGCCGAGCGCTCGCTTGCACCAACGTCGCGACGCTGATATACGTTAGGGCGCACTGACCAACCTGATCCAACAATCCGTAGCGAATCAATCGTGAACGAAAACGAACTCCCGCGCATCGCCGAGCAGCTGACCCGCATTGCTGACGCCCTTGATCGACTCGGCGGTCCAGCGCCACGAGCGACCGACTTCGCCGCTGCAATCGCCTTTCGCTGGCGCAACAACACGCGCGCGGCATGGCTGGATGCGGTGCACCATCCGGCTACCTTGCGCCTGAACGACCTCAAGTGTATCGAACGCCAGAAACAGGCATTGTCGCGCAATACATTGCAGTTCGTGCGGCGCTTACCGGCCAACAACGCGCTGTTATGGGGCTCGCGCGGCACCGGCAAATCGTCGTTGATCCGCGCACTTCTCAACGAATACCACGACGCTGGACTACGTCTGATCGAAGTAGAGAAGCACGATCTGACCGACCTGCCGTCAATCGTCGACTGCGTACATGGGCGCCCGGAACGTTTTGTGATCTATTGTGACGATCTGTCATTCGAAGCCAATGACCCTAGCTACAAAGCGCTCAAAGTCGTATTGGACGGCTCCGTCAGCGCGCCGCCGGACAACGTCCTCATTTACGCCACCTCCAATCGTCGCCATCTGATGCCGGAGAGCATGCAGGAAAACCTGGAGGCGCAGCACATTCAAGGAGAGATTCACCCGGGCGAGACCACCGAAGAAAAGATTTCGTTGTCGGAGCGCTTCGGTATTTGGGTGTCGTTCCACCCGTTCAAACAAGACGACTATCTCGATATCGTCGACCACTGGCTTACGCAGATGGGCGTCCGCAGTAATAGCGAACAACAAACCGAATGGCGGGCCGAGGCACTTCGTTGGGCGTTGGCGCGCGGATCACGTAGTGGCCGCGTGGCTTGGCAGTTTGCCCGTGATTGGGCCGGCCGCGCCGGTCTGCAGCTCTAACCGCCATCCGTGGGCAGCGATTTATTCGTCGCCAGACGCGGCGCCGGCGCCCGACCGCGTAGATAGTGAAGCAGGCGAAAGCCCAACAGCGCCGAGACGATGCCCGCGTAGATCAGCGGTTCGCGTACATCCGCCTTGACCAACCAGTAGAAGTGCACCACGCCGAGTACGGCGATCAAGTACACCAAGCGGTGCAGCTTTTTCCAGCGCCGTCCGAGCCGCCGCATCATCTTGTTGGTGGATGTCACCGCCAGCGGCAACAGCAACACCAGCGCCGTGAATCCAACCGTTATATAGGGTCGCTTGACGATGTCGGCGCCCACATGGCTCCAGTCCAATTGCAAATCAAGCAACGTGTAAACCAGAAAATGCAGGCAGGCATAGAAAAACGCGAACAACCCAAGCATACGCCTAAGGCGTAGCGGCCAAGTCCAGCCGCTAACGCGTTTGATCGGCGTCACCGCCAGCACAATCACCAAAAAGCGCAACGTCCAACTACCTGTGCGGTGCAACAGCGCTTCGACCGGATTCGCGCCCAGATTCGCCGTATAGATGTCCCATAGCAATATACTCAGCGGCACCAGACAGAGCACGAATACGGAAATTTTCAGTGTTCGGAGTGTCATAAGTTTGTCAACGCGGCCCACACGCGCGGCCGCCCATTTAGTGGAAAGCGATTGGCTGGATAGGTGATATCGCGCCAGTGAGCACCGATTTAGCCGTGCTCGAAGCGGATCCACCAACGCAGTCGGCACATCACCCGCAACCACCCAAGGGCCTGGTTTCAACCGTGACTAAAAACGACGCGCCCAGGATGCGATCGCGATGGGAACCGCGTAATCAGAAGTTCTTGCGCAAATCCATGCCGGCGTACAGTTGCGCAACTTCCTTTTCATAGCCGTTGAACATGCGCGTCTTGATACGGGGTGCAAAAATCGATCCCGACCCGATACGTCGTTCGCTGGCTTGACTCCAGCGTGGATGATCGACGTGCGGATTCACATTCGCGTAGAAACCATATTCGTTGGGCGCCGCAGCATCCCAAGTCGTGCGCGGCTGCTGCTCGGTGAGGCGAATCTTAACGATCGATTTGATACTCTTGAAGCCGTATTTCCACGGCACCACCAGACGCAACGGCGCGCCATTCTGATTAGGTAGCGTTTCACCGTACAACCCCACTGCCAGAATCGCCAGCGGATTCATAGCCTCGTCGATGCGCAGTGCTTCGACATAAGGCCAAGGCAACACGGCGCGCCGCTGTCCCGGCATCTGTTTGGGGTTATACAACGTGGTGAACTCGACGTACTTGGCCTTCGAGGTCGGCTCGAAGCGTTTGAGCAGATCGGCGAGCGAAAAGCCAACCCAAGGGATCACCATGGACCACGCCTCTACACAACGATGCCGATAGATGCGATCTTGCAAGCCGCGCCCCTTGAGCAAATCCTCCAGTTGGTAGCGGCCGGGCTTGGCCACTTCGCCTTCGACAACCACCGACCAGGGCTGCGTCTTCAGGGAGCCCGCATAGCGCGACGGATCGCTCTTGCTGGTACCGAATTCGTAGAAATTATTGTAGGTGGTTACGTCCTTGTAGGGCGTGAGCTTTTCGTCGGTGCCGAACGGCCCGGGCTTCACGTCTTGGAATTTGGTGGCGGCGTGCGCCTTTTCCGAAACTAACCATCCAGGCACCAGCATGGCGCCGGCCGCGACCGAGGACATCTGCAAAAATCGCCGACGCTCATGGAAGGATTTCCGGTCGGTGATTTCGGACGGTTTCGGGTCACTCGGATTACGCTTGCGAATCAGCATTTCGGGCCTCCATCCGGCTAGCAGTTACGGGTTTCGACCACCTCAGCCACCGAAAGTTTCAATCCAACCGCGCGCCGATCAGTGTTCCAAGACAGGCCGCCACCCATCTAATCGACCCACAACCGGGCATTGCGGAACATGCGCATCCACGGACCATCCTCATCCCAGCCGTCCGGATGCCATGAATATTGCACGGCGCGGAACAAGCGTTCCGGATGCGGCATCATGATGGTGAAACGGCCGTCGGGCGTAGTCAAGCCAGCAAGGCCCCCGGGGGAACCATTGGGATTATCGGGATACTGTTGCGTCGGACGGCCACGACTGTCGATGAAACGCAAGGTCATCAACTCGGCCTCCATAAGCCGGATTAAATCCCCACCTTCAACCAACTCGGCCCGCCCTTCACCATGCGAGACAATGGTAGGCAGGTGCGAACCGGCCATGCCGCGCAAAAACAACGAGGGTGACTGCAACACTTCCACCAACGCCAAACGCGCCTCGAACTGTTCAGAGAGATTGCGTACAAAATGTGGCCACATGCCCGCCCCCGGAATCAGCTCGTGTAAATTGGACATCATCTGGCAACCATTACATACACCCAGACCGAAGCTATCCCGGCGTTGAAAAAACGCCTCGAATTGCTCGCGTGCCCGGTCATTGAACAATATCGACTTGGCCCAGCCTTCGCCGGCGCCGAGAACGTCGCCGTAGGAAAAACCGCCGCAAGCGACGATGCCCTTAAATTCGCTTAATGACGTACGCCCGGCAAGAATATCGCTCATATGCACGTCGACGCTGGCGAACCCGGCACGATCGAATGCGGCCGCCATTTCCACCTGACCATTGACGCCTTGTTCGCGTAATATAGCCACCGGCGGCCGGGCGCCACAATTGATATAGGCGGCGGCGATATCGTCGTCGCGATCAAACGTCAGTTGTACGTGCAAACCCGGGTCTGTGCCGTCGAGTATGCGGTCGTACTCCTGCTGCGCGCATTGCGAATTGTCGCGCAACGCCTGCATGCGGTAGCTCGTTTCCGACCATATTCGCTGCAAGACTATACGCGCTTCGGCAAGAATGACTTGCTTGTCGTGCGTAAGGATGATGCGATCGTCTTCGTTGAGCGTACCAATGACGTGACTGTGTTTTCGTAGGCCGGCGTCGCGCAGCGACTGCAGCACCTCATCCGTGTCACAATGGCGCACTTGCATGACCACGCCAAGCTCCTCGTTAAACAAGGACGCAATCGGGTCTTCTCCCAGATCATCGAGTTGCACAGTCACGCCGACATGGCCGGCGAACGCCATCTCGCATAGGCTGACAAACAGGCCGCCGTCGGAGCGATCATGGTAGGCGAGCAATAAACCGCGCTGATTGAGGTCTTGGATAACCGCAAAAAAGGCCTTCATCGCCGCTGGATCGTCAAGATCGGGGGCGTGACGGCCAATCTGTTGGTAGACCTGCGCCAACGCCGAGCCACCCAGCCGATTTCGGCCTTTGCCCAGGTCGATCAGAATCAAGTCCGAGTCGCCGTGATCGGTGCGAAGCTGCGGCGTTAATGTTCGACGCACATCCAACACCGGTGCGAACGACGATACCACCAGCGACAAGGGCGCGGTAACCGAACGTGAAACCCCATCGTGCTGCCACACCGTCTTCATCGACATGGAATCCTTGCCGACCGGAATGGCAATGCCAAGCGCCGGACAGAGCTCCATACCGACCGCCTTTACCGCCGCATACAGACCTGCGTCCTCGCCGGGGTGGCCGGCCGCCACCATCCAATTGGCCGACAACACTACATGACCAATAGCCTCGATGCGCGCCGCACAAATGTTGGTCAGCGCCTCGCCTACGGCCATGCGCGCCGAGGCGGCGTGGTTGAGCAGCGCGATCGGTGCGCGTTCACCCATAGCCATGGCCTCGCCGGTGTAACCGCTGTAGCTAGTGGTAGTGACACCAACATCAGCGACCGGGACTTGCCACGGACCAACCATTTGATCGCGGGCAACATGACCACTTACGCTACGGTCACCAATGGTCACCAAAAACGACTTGTCGGCGACCGTGGGCAACTGCAACACGCGCTCGACGGCCACTCGCAGGTCGATATCGGCGGTATCGAAATCAATCTTACGAAACGTCTGGCGCTTAACTTCGCGCAGCATCTTCGGCGGTTTGCCCAACAGCACTTCCATCGGCATGTCGATGGGTACGTTGGCGAAATAGCCGTCGCCCACCACCAGGCGTTGTTCTGCGGTCGCTTCGCCAATGACCGCGAACGGGCAGCGCTCGCGTTCGCACAGGCGCCGAAATCTCGCCATACGCCGCGGATCGATAGCCAGCACGTACCGCTCTTGGGCCTCGTTGCACCAAATCTCCATCGGCGACATGCCGGGATCGTCGCTGGGAATGGTACGCAATTCGAAACGCGCGCCGCGGCCGCTATCGTTGACCAACTCGGGCATAGCATTCGACAGCCCGCCCGCACCGACATCGTGAACGGATATGATTGGACTGTCGGCACCAAGACGACAACACCGATCAATGACTTCCTGGCAGCGTCGCTGCATCTCCGGGTTGCCGCGTTGCACCGAGGCATAGTCGAGATCCTCGGCGCTTTCACCGGTGGCCATGCTCGACGCCGCTCCACCGCCCAAGCCGATGAGCATCGCCGGTCCTCCCAGTACAACCAGCTGCGCGGCCGGCGGGATAGTGCCTTTGGCGGTATGGATAGCACGAATATTGCCTACGCCACCGGCAACCATGATCGGCTTGTGGTAGCCACGCACCTGTTTGCCGTCAGGCCCCGGTACCTCCTGCTCGAAGGTGCGGAAATAGCCAACGATATTAGGACGGCCGAATTCATTGTTGAATGCAGCCGCGCCGATGGGACCATGCAACATGATATCCAAGGCGGAAACGATTCGCCCCGGTTTGCCGTAATCGGTTTCCCAGGGCCGCTGGGCATCCGGGAGGCGGAGATTGGAAACCGAGAAGCCGGACAAGGCAGCCTTCGGCTTGGAGCCTGCCCCGGTCGCCCCTTCGTCACGAATTTCACCACCCGAGCCGGTGGCGGCGCCGGCGAATGGCGAAATGGCGGTCGGATGATTGTGCGTTTCGACTTTCATGAGAATGTGATTCAACTCATCATGAAACGCGTACAAACCGGTATCGGCCGCCGGCGCAAATACGGTTGTACGAAAACCTTCGATAACCGCTGAATTATCAGAGTAGGCGGATACCACCCGCGCCGGACTCGACTGATGGGTATGGCGGATCATGGCGAACAAAGTACGATCTTGCGCCTTGCCATCGATCACCCAGTCGGCATTGAATATCTTATGACGACAGTGCTCCGAGTTTGCCTGGGCGAACATCATCAATTCGACGTCAGTCGGATTGCGCCGTAGCGAACTGAAATTCTCGACCAAGTAGTCGATTTCATCCGCCGCCAGCGCCAGCCCCAACTCCCGATTGGCTTGCTCCAGCGCCGCGCGGCCACCATCGAGAATGTCGACGTTACGCAGCGGCGCCGGTTGCGCCTGCACAAACAGCGCTTCGGCTTCATCGAAACTGCCCAATACGGTTTCGGTCATACGATCGTGCAGCAACGGCTTGACGCGCTGCGCGGTCGTGGCATCGAGCACGGTGTCAGTGTCCGCACGGACGTAGTAGGCCAGCGCGCGCTCCAACCGCCGCACCTTACCCAGACCGCAATTGTGCGCGATGTCGGTGGCCTTGCTCGACCACGGCGAAATGGTTCCCGGCCGCGGTACGACCACGAACAGCGAACCGCTCGGCTCGTGTGCAGGAAGGCTGGGGCCGTAGGTCAAAATTCGCGTCAGCGTGCGTGTCTGCTGATCGCTAAGCGATTGCTCGAGATCGGCAAAATGCACATATTCGGCGTACAGCTCGGCCACCGCCGGAATCTGCACACGCAACGTGTGCAAGAGCTTTTGCAAGCGGAATTCGGACAGGGCCGGGCTACCACGCAGTCGCAGCATGAGGCTTTCCTTGGTCGTCGGTGACAGCGTTCAGGAAAGCCGTTAATGATACTGGAAGTGTAATGCCGGAGCCACCGCGCCGGAGCGCGCGGTGGGTTCATTTAGCGGTGTTGAATCAGTCGCACTAGACCTTGAAACGGCCCACCAATCCATCGAGCCGCGAAGACAGTTCGGACAATTCGCGCAAATGAGCAGCGATGCCGCCGGTGCGAGTCGAGTTTTCACTTTCCATCGTCGATATGGACTCGATATTGCCGGCCGCCTCGTCGGTGGCCGTGGCCTGCTCACGCGCCGCGGTGGCAATATGTCCGGCCTTTTCGTTCATGACCTGCACGCTCTCGGACATGCGCGTAATGACCTGGGACGTCTCCTTGACGCTGCCGAGCATGGAGTGCGTCACTTCTCCGACCTTTTCCATAACGCTGGCAAGGTGTTCGTTGGACTGCAAATTGTCGCTGATGAGTGTCGTAATCTTGGAAGTCGATTCTTGTGTCTTCATGGCCAACTGCCGCACTTCGTCAGCAACCACCGCAAAACCGCGCCCCATTTCCCCCGCCCGTGCCGCTTCGATCGCGGCGTTGAGCGCCAACAAATTGGTCTGATTGGCGATATCGTTAATGATCGCAACCATATCGAGCATACCCTTGCTCTTGGCGCCGAGCGCATGCACGTCGCTGGTCAAGTTGTCGATTTGGCCGCCCATTTCGGTCGCCTTGGCGGACATGTGCGCCACCTGCGCCGAGCCTTCCTGGGAAACCTGGCGTACCCGCGTCGCCTCTTCCGCCGCCTCCGCGGCGCTGCGCGCGATCTCAGCGCCGGTCGCTGACATCTCCTCGGTAGCTGCCGACGTACTGCGCGCACGATCGGCACTCTTATTGGCGTTCGTGGTCACGTATTCGATATCGGCGCTCGCCTCATGCGAACGTGAATATACCTCGCCCGATACCGCGGCAATATCGCGGACGATTTTCTGCAGATCTTCCATCAGTTTGTTGAAATAACGTGATGCCTGCCCGAGTTCGTCATCCGAACTCAGTTCACAACGTTGGGTAAGGTCGCCTTCACCTTCGGAAATATTTTTCAACACATCGCGCAGACGCCTAATCGGTCTGACAATAAATACCGCCGAGCCGACAATGACCAACACCCCCAGTAGTAAACCGGCACCCAGCAACATCAATTCCATAAACATGCTTGAACGAACTTCGTCGACTAACGCGGTGCTGGTCGTCTCTGCACGTGCATTGAGATCCGCCACCAATTTGCCCAGATTGTTCTCCACACCCTGTAGCAAGGGGCCGATCTGACTGCGAATCAAATAGGCATCCGTGCGCCACTTATCGCTGCCGTGAATGGCCACAACCTTGTCCATGTTGGCGAAAAACTGTTCCCGCAACTTCACGAATTGATCCAGTGAATCGGCCTGGTCGAACGTCAGGCCGTCATCGCCATAGGCGCGCAGCTTCTTCTCCAGACGATCGGTTTCCTGACGATAGAGTTTCACCTCGTCCAATGACGCCTTGCTGCGGAAAGCCAGGTAGGCGCGGACACCGTTCATGACATTGGACCACGCGTAACGCAAGTCCTCGATATCTGTGAGCACCGCTTTGCGTCGCGCGGTGGCGGGCTCCATGGATTCCGATTGCACCATGCTGCTGACCTGCTGCAACATCTGCTGGCTGAGCGGATTGAGGTTCTGCCCGCTGAAGGCGATTGCCGGAATGTTCTTGGAATCGTCGACCGCCAATTCCATCAACCGTGCGCGGTAACCCTCAAATTTGTCGACGTCGGTCCTGATGCTTTTGACCAGGTTACTCCAATCGGCATTGGCCCGAATAAGCGGATCGGCCTGCAGCTTTTTGAGCGTCGCGTTAACCTTGTTCAGTCCGGCCAGATAGGCGTCTTTGTGGGTAGGGTCTTTACTCAGCAAATAAAACCCGAGCGCAGCCGAGGCGCTCTCCAACTGGGAACTCAACTGCGTTGATTCGCCGACGGCAGGTTGTATGCCGTTGACGACCAAGGTCACTTGTCGTTCCACCCCCGATAAGCTGGAGTGCGACAGCAACACCACCGCCGCCAATAGCGCCAGCATGGAAATCAGAGATCCCCACACTTTTCGTGCCATGGACAGATTCGCGAAAAAGTTCTTCATGCTGAATATTCCCTGTACTGGTAATTTTTCCGGGACTCGGCGCAGGTCATCCGGCCCATTGGGTACTGCCTCCTACCATTGGGTACTGCCTCCTATTTGTCGTCCCGCAGGGCCAAAACTTGAACGGCCAGGCGTCAGGCGCCGACCGCTGTGGTCCGCCACAAACCAAAAACGTTTATATTTAAAAGGAATTAAAATACTGCAGAGGAAGGGAGACGAGGCAGTAGCCGAACTCAGCGCAGCACGCGCCAGTCCAATCCGCCTTCCTGGTCCGCCACCGCCGGCCAGTCAGGCCCGCAGCCGAGCATAGCGTCGAGGGTCGTTCGCACCCGTTCAACCGTATTATTCTGCTCGCTCAGGTGCATAGCCACCAGGTGCTGTAAGCCGGTCAGATCCATGCGGGCCAGGAATTCGGCCGATTGATCGTTGCTGAGATGACCGAAGGCGCCGCCGACACGGCGCTTAAGCGCCTGCGAATAACGGCTACGGTCCAACATTTGCGCGTCATGATTACATTCCAACATGAGCGCGTCGACACCGCTGAGAGTTGCTTCGATATGTGGTGTGATCGAGCCGGTATCGGTCAGTAACGCGACTCGCCGGGCGCCATCGCCGAATACGAACTGGCACGGTTCCTGGGCATCGTGAGGTACGGGAAACGGTTGGATAGTCAGATCACCGATGGCGAACGGCTCGTGGCAACTGAACGGCTGCAAATGGCTGACGCCTTGCAAGCGCTGCTGCGCCGTGCCCGGCGTCGCCCACACGGCAATACCGTATTTGCGCGCCAGGCGTTCGACTCCGGCGACGTGATCGCTGTGCTCGTGCGTGACCAGAATTGCGGCGATCGCATCTGCGCTACATCCGATGCGCGCCAAACGCCGTTCGATCTCCAGCGTGGAAAATCCGCAATCCACCAGTACGGTCGTCGAACCGGTTTGTACTAAGGTAGCATTACCGCGGCTGCCACTACCTAAACAGGCGAAACGCAAGCGCTTAAATCCAACGTCGAAGTTTGACTATGGTTGCCACACGCAGCGCCTATTTGCGCAATTGCTCCTGTAATAAGGTCAGAATGCGTTTGCCGGTACCACTGGTATCGGGTTTGCCATCCTTATCCTGCACCGTAATCCTTGTTCGCGCAGCTTCACTTTTCAGCAGCACCTGATAGAGGTCGGAGACCGGCTTGGGACTGCTCTTCCAGAACGCCAGTTTCGACAGGAAGCTTTCTTTGCGCGGGGTTTTGTCGGGGTCTTCGTAGCGCACAAAGTAAATACCGCGCGCCCGATCACGGTCACGCACGGTAAAACCGATTTGATCAAGCGCCAATCCGGTGACACGCCATGCACGCGAGAACGATTCGTCCACTAATAGCGCGGGAGCGCCACCGTTGCCGGCGACCATGCTGACGCCGAGCGTGGCGGCCGGTTGCGCCTTGGCGATCGCTCGCTTGGCATGTTCCTTGGTCGCCCCGAGAGAGACCATGATGCGGCGCAGCATCTCGATTTCCAGTTCGTGATTTTCCGGCCGCGGACGCCAAACACTACCCTCCGCCGCCGCAGAGTATGGCCCCTCGACGGTCTCTTCCATGCCGTATTCGGTCAAATACAGCTCAGTAGTATTGGGTTTATCACCGCGTTCGAGGCGTACACGGAATTTGTTACGCACACCGGACGAGGACACGGCGTCGAGCGCCTTGTTCAAAAACGAGCGTACTACACCTTGCTGAACGTCAGCATGTTTTTCGGCCCAGTCGGTCTCCATGATACCGATGGTAGGATTATCCAAGGACAGCAGGTATCCGTTCTGCAGCCAGAAATCGCGTATCTTCGGCCAAACCTGGTCGGCATCACCCTGAATCACCAGCCAATATTTATCGCCATCGTGCTCCACCCGCACACCCGGTTGCGGCGGCAGCACGGTCGGACCGGCGTTTGCGGGCGCGCGGCGCCGCTGGTCGGCGTACTGCGAGTAAACCGCCGTCCCCGACGAGCCCGCCTCGGGCATGGACAGGGATTCGTCCTGGCTGGGCCTGGTTAGACCAGGCGGCACATCCAGCGGACGAGTCTGTCCGCTATTTTTGTATTCGGCGGAAGTATCCGATGACTTGCCACCGAACCATGAACAGCCGGACATCACCAGGAGCGCGGCCACAACCACCGCCGCGCGCGCTATCGGGAAGGAAAATCGCATGTAATTCACCTGAGTTATCGTTCTACCGATACACCCGCCTGGCTCAGAGCCCGGCGCATCGCATCATGATACCGCTCTGCAAGCACGGTGAGGGGCAGCCGTATGCCGGCGGGTATCAGTCCCATGGCATAGAGAGACCACTTCACTGGGATAGGATTTGACTCCAGAAACAGCTCCTTGTGCAGCACCTGCAGCCCATCGTCGATCGCCTGGGCTTGTTGCCGGTTTCCGGCCAGTGCCGCCACACATAGGTCGTGCATGCCGCGCGGCGCAACGTTGGCAGTCACTGAGATCACGCCCTTGGCGCCGGCGAACATCGCTTCCAGCGCAGTGGCGTCGTCACCGCTGTAGACATCCATGCGCTCGCCGCAACGCGCCAATATGTCACGCACCCGCGCGACATCGCCAGTAGCCTCCTTTATGCCGACGATATTGGAAACGGACGCCAGACGCTCGACGGTTTCGGGCAGCATGTCGCAGGCACTGCGCCCGGGCACGTTATATAAAATTTGAGGGATCGGAACCGCCTCAGCTACGGCCTTGTGATGCAGATACAAACCTTCCTGAGTCGGCTTGTTGTAATATGGCGTCACCAACAGGCAAGCATCGGCGCCCGCCTGCATGGCGCAGCGGGTCAGCTCGATAGCCTCACGGGTGGAGTTGGCGCCGGTCCCGGCAATGACCGGAGCGCGGCCGCGCGTGGCCCGCACCACTTGGCGGATGACCTCGCAGTGTTCGTGTTCGTCCAGGGTCGCCGACTCGCCCGTCGTGCCGACCGCGACAATGGCATCGGTACCATTGTCGAGGTGAAACTCGACCAACCGCTCAAGGGCCTCTTGATCCAGATCGCCCCCGTCCCGCATGGGGGTCACCAGCGCCACCATACTGCCGTGGAACATGCGTATTCTCCGAGGGAAAATCAGTCTCGAATGGTACTTGGGCCGGGTGCCAATGACAAGACGGCCGCAGCTTAGTCCAGGATGTCGATAAGGGCAGACTATGGCAGCATTGACACATTCAGGCGCGAACGCGCAATCACTGCGTTAAGCTCAGGGACACGAATTTCAGGAGTGCCGTCATGAGCGAAGATACCCCCCCTATCCGCGAAATCCGTATCAATCCGGTCGTCCCCAGTGAATCGGTGCTGGTGGCAACGGCGCGCGGCATGCGCCCGCGCAAAGCCGAGGAACCGGCGCCGCGGGACACCCGCAAACACGTTGAAACTTGCCCTTTTTGCTTCGGCAATGAAGACAAGACGCCGCCGACCATTGCCGCCTATCCCGATGCCGACGACTGGCAGATCCGTATCGTCGAAAATCTCTATCCGGTGCTGGGCGACGACCGTCATCAGGCGGGGTTAGTGCTCGGCTTGCAGCAGGCGATCGACGGTTACGGCCGGCACGAGGTCATCATCGATCATCGCCAACACGGTATCGCCGTACACGAGATGAGCGAAGCGCACTTGGCGAACGTATTTCGCGCCTACCGTCAGCGCATGGATGAGCTCTATCGCAGTGACCCACGCTTAAAATACATTCTCGCCTTTAAGAACTTCGGCCCGGCTGCGGGCGCAAGTATCGCTCACACACACAGCCAAATCATTGCCATGCCGGTGGTCCCGGAAAACGTGTATAATGAGGTTCATTTCAGTCGCACCTATTTCCAAAAGCACCACCTCTGTATTTTTTGTTCATTGATCGATGAAGCACTGACCTTCGAGGCGACCATCTATGATCGTCAGTCCGGCAAAATTCGCCGCAAGATCAACGTCGGACAGTATGTAATCGAGCGCGGCGAGCGGTTCATCGCCATCAAACCGTTCGCCAGCCGCTTCGAATGGGAAATGCACATTCTTCCGCTACAGCATCAAGCCACGTTTCCACTTGCCGATGATGATGATCTGCAGGATTTCGCGCGCGTGCTGAAACGTGCAATGACGCGGCTCGACAGCGTCATTGGCGGCGCGCAATACAACTATTTTCTGCATTCGTTGCCGCACAGTGACGAGTTTGCCGATTGCACACCCAGCTATCACTGGCATTTGGAGATCTGCCCCCGCACCAGCATACCCACCGGCTTCGAGCTGGGCTCTGGGCTCGCAGTCAACACCATCAGCCCGGAAGCCGCCGCCGAGCTTCTGCGGGCGGTAAAACTGTAGCAGCGGGAGCAAACACGATAAATTATTTGCCCAATGCAGGCCGATATAGGATATTTTTAGTAAGTAGTCGCCCCATTCGCCTGGAGTCTCCCTGTATATGAGCGTCAGTAACTTTGTCATTTCCGCCGTCGGCGTCGACAAGCCGGGTATCGTCAACACCCTGTCGGAGGCCGTACTGGAATGCGGCTGCAATATTGCCGATAGCCGCATGGCCGTGCTGGGCGGTGAGTTCGCCATCATTCTGTTGGTCACCGGCAACTGGAACACGGTCGCCAAGCTTGAGTCGCTGTTGCCCGGATTGCAAGACAAGTTGGGCATGACCATTGTGGCCAAACGCACGGAACAACGCCGCAGCACACAAAATTTGATGCCCTATGCGGCCGACGTCATTGCCTTGGATCATCCCGGCATCGTTTACAACCTGGCGCATTTTTTCTCTTCGCGTCACATCAATATCGAGGAACTGCAAACCTCCAGCTACCGGGCCGCGCATACGGGTACGCCGATGTTTTCCGTGCATATGGAAGTTGGCGTGCCGAGCGATCTCCATATCGCCGACCTGCGCGAGGCGTTCATGGATTTCTGCGATGAGCGCAATCTCGACGGCGTGCTGGAGCCCCTCAAAGGCTGACCAACCGCCGCATCGGCGACCGCAGCCGAGCAATGAGTATCAGGAAATCTGCCATGCAACAGATCACCATCGGAAAAAAAGTACCAGATTTCGAACTCCCGGCCACCGGCGAGAAGCAGGTTCGCCTATCGGAACTCCGCGGCCACAACGTCGTACTGTACTTCTATCCAAAAGACAGCACTCCGGGCTGTACGCGCGAGGGACAGGATTTCCGCGACAACGCGCCCAAACTCAAACAATACAATACCGTCGTGCTCGGCATCTCGCGCGATGGAATCGAATCGCATGAGAAATTCAAGGCGAGCGAAAATTTTAACTTCGATCTGCTCTCCGACAAAAACGAGGTGGTTTGCAAGCTGTTCGACGTCATCAAGATGAAAAATATGTACGGCAAGCAGGCGCTAGGAATCGAGCGCAGTACGTTTCTAATCGACAGCAGCGGTAAACTGCGCCGAGAATGGCGCAAAGTAAAAGTGGACGGTCACGTCGACGACGTTTTAGCTGCTCTCCGCGACCTATAGGCGCTAGCCGCTCGGCGGCGCCACTTCAGCGAGATATAGTTTCATGATACGCAGAGAAATCAGCGGAAAGCGGTTGCTGGTCCTCGACACCAATGTCCTGATGCACGATCCGACGGCCATTTTTCGCTTTCAAGAGCACGACGTGTTCTTGCCGATGGTGGTGTTGGAGGAACTCGATCGCGGCAAGAAGGGGTTGACTGAGGTCGCGCGCAATGTGCGCCAAGTCAGCCGGTTTCTCGATGAACTCATGTCACGCGCCGGCGCCGCCGACATCGCCAAAGGCCTGCCGCTAGCCGCGCCGGCCAGCGTTTCCGCGGAGTTCCCGCAAACCCAAGGGCGGTTATTTTTTCAGACCAGAAATTTAGTCGCCGCGCTGCCGAGCGGATTACCGGGAACGACGCCGGACAACAACCTGCTTGGCACCGCAATCGCGCTGCAGCAGGACCACCCGGATACCGCGATTACGCTCATATCCAAAGACATCAATCTGCGTATCAAAGCTCATGTACTGGGCATACATGCCGAAGATTATTTTAATGACCAAGTCTTGGATGACGTCGATCTGCTGTATCGCGGCGCAAGCGAACTGCCCGAAGATTTTTGGGATCGACACAGCAAGGACATGGAGTCATGGAAGGAAGACGGTCGCACCTTCTACCGTATCACCGGGCCCGATGTGCAGCAGTGGTTACCCAACTTGTTTATCTTCACACCGTCTGGCGACTTTAACGCCAGAGTTTGCCGACTCGAAGATGAACGCGCCGTCGTCGAACTGGCGGAAGACTACTCGCAGCCGCGCCGTACCGTTTGGGGCATCAGTGCCCGCAATCGCGAACAAAACTATGCGCTGAATTTGTTAATGAATCCGGATATCGATTTCGTTACCCTGCTGGGAATGGCCGGCACCGGCAAGACGCTGCTTACGTTGGCGGCAGGATTGGTACAGACCCTCGAAGAAAGTCGTTACCAAGAAATTATCATGACCCGTGTCACCGTGCCATTAGGTGAAGACATCGGCTTTCTACCCGGTACGGAAGAAGAAAAAATGACGCCTTGGATGGGTGCGCTGATGGACAACCTTGAGGTACTTACCCAGACCGAAAGCGGCGGCGCCTGGGGACGTGCGGCCACCAACGACTTGCTCCACAACCGCATCAAGATCCGCTCACTCAACTTTATGCGCGGCAGGACGTTCCTCAACAAATATATCATCGTCGACGAAGCACAGAACCTGACCGCAAAGCAGATGAAGGCCTTAGTGACACGCGCCGGCCCCGGCACCAAGGTCGTATGCCTGGGCAACGTGGCGCAAATCGACACCCCCTATCTAACCGAAACCAGCTCCGGCCTCACCTACGTCGTTGACCACTTTAAAGAGTGGGAACATAGCGGTCATATCACCTTGCAAAGAGGTGAACGATCGCGACTCGCCGATTATGCTTCACAGAAGCTCTAACGAACGCGGATAAATTCGACCTGACAGGCTGAGCCGCATCCGAATACAGTCATACTGATTCAGCGGCTCGACCCGGGTTTACCGAAACACGAAATTGGATCGTGAGACACATCCCGCGGGTCTCAAGTAATCACGCCGCTGGGCGGCTCCTCCACCACCGTCCGTGGCCGCGCATTCAACACCGCTTTCACCACGCTAGCCAGCGGAATAGCGAAGAACACTCCCCAAAATCCCCAGAGACCGCCAAACACCAGAATGGCGGCGATGATCGCGATGGGATGTAAATTGACGACCTCGGAGAACAGCAACGGCACGATAACGCTGCCGTCGATAGCTTGAATGATGAGATAGGCAGTCAGCAAATAGGCCAGTTCCGGACTCCAGCCCCAGTGAAAATAGGCTATCAAGACCACGGGTATAGTCACCACCACCGCGCCAATATACGGCACCACGACCGACAAACCAACGAGAAAACCCAACAACATGGCAAACGGCATTTTCATGAAATAGAAAGTCACGAATGTAGCCACCCAGACGATAAAAATCTCCAGCACCTTGCCGCGCACATAGTTGCCAATTTGATGATCGACGTCGTGCCAAACCTCGCTCGTCAGCCCCATCGCCTTCGGCGTGAAGGTACCCATCCAACTAAAGATCTTGTCTTTGTCCTTGAGTAGAAAAAACACCAACATCGGCACCAGCACCAAATAAATACCGGCGGTGATCAGACCGACCACCGAACTCAGCGACAACGACAATACATGTTGCCCCATCGCCGACAGTTCCTTCTTCAGCCCCGCCATCACGTCCGTGATTTGTTGCTGGGTAATAAAATCCGGGTACATGTAAGGCAAGCGCAATAGGAGATCTTGACCCTTGCCTGACATATTCTGCAGCTGCTTTACCAATTCCGAAATCTGTTGTGACAGGACCGGAAGCAGCCCAAGTATGACGTAGAGCAACAGCGCCACGAACGCCGAGAACACTACGATCACCGCGAACATGCGCCGCGTACCCAGGCGCTGCAACCGCTTCACCAGCCCTTCGAGAAGATAGGCGATGATAATGCTGGCGATGAGCGGCGCCAGCATATTGCCGAATAATAAAATAACGGCGATTCCGCCAATCAGAAAGATCGTTAAAATAACGACCTGTGGGTCGGAAAAACTGCGTTTGAACCAGCCCACGATAACATTCACGATCCCTGTTCCTCATTAGTGACAAGTGCCTGATATTGTTGCTGGAACAAGGCCTCGAGTTCGTCGATGACTTCGACCACATCGCGGCCTTGCATAATGTGTTCGGCCATCAGCGCCGAGGTTTTGTGCAGTACGCGCGCCCGATCAATCATAGGGTAGCTGCGTGTCAGACGCTTGATGGCGCCAACCACGGTTTCCTGCTCCGGACGGGGAATGACAATAGGCGCAGGCACAGCGGGCGCCGCCTCGGCGTCGCTCGCACGTGCCCGCAAAAATTCGGCAAAGGCCAATAGCATGCTGCGCTGCTCGGAGTCGAGCCGCCGGAATAGGTCGAGCAGCCTGTCGGAATCAGCACTCATGCAGTGTAATGCGGGTATCCAGGCGATATGGTGTCGGATGCCAGCCGCGAAGCGGCGACATTATTCGCGGCGGACAGTGTGCGTCAGCAATGAGGCGAAATCAACGCTAACCGGCGTCGTCCGCAGCCAAGGCATTGGACGCGAGGCGCAGCCCCTGATGCTCCTTGCAGTAACTGCGTGCAAACTCGAGCAGCTCGTCCATAGCGCGGTGTCGGAACTTCTGCTTCTGATGCACAAACGAAAACGGGCGCTCCAATACCGGGTCCAGTGTCACAGCAACCAGCGTACCCAACTGTAACTCTTTCAGTATAGTTGCCCGGGACGTAATCGAAATACCCATTCCCGCTTCCACCGCACCCTTGATTGCCTCCGGACTGCCTAGCTCAATGCATATACGTAGCTCACTGGCACTGACACCGCCACGCGCCATGTATTCGCTGATCACTTCGCGTGTGCCGGAACCTTCCTCACGACAGATGAAAGGGAATTCCACCAATGCGGAAATCGGCACACAGGATTCCTTGGCGAGCGCGTGATTAGGTGGAACGATCGCTACTAATTGATCCATTCGGCATACTTCGACGACCAGATTCTTGTTGCTCACCGGCGCCTCGACCACGCCCAGATCGATGTCATTATTTTCGACCATTGCGACAATGCCGTCGGTATTCGAGACCTTCAGGTGCACGGTCACATCCGGGTAGCGCGCCTTGAAGTCGCCCAACAGCGCCGGCAGCATATACTCGGCAATGGTGGTGCTCGCGCCGATGATCAAGGCTCCACTGATCTCGCCGGTAACCTTACGCACCGCATTCTCCATCTCCGCATAGAGTTCGAAGATGCGGTCTGCGACCTGATATACCTCTTTGCCCGCCTCGGTAAGACTGATGCGATTATGGGTGCGATCGAACAGCCGGGTATTGAAATATTCTTCGAGTTGACGGACTTGGAAAGTGACAGCCGGCTGCGTCATGTGCAGCGTCTCCGCCGCTTTGGTAAAACTCAACAACCGTGCGACGGTGTGGAATACCTGCAGCCTACGGTCCGCCATGCCAGTTTCACCGAATGAGTAATCCGAACGGCAGTAATAATACCAACAATTCGTTATAAAATAAAATTATAGCAACACTTGCCGTTCTTCGGTCAACGGCTTCAGGCGCTTTCGCATCAGCGCATAGTAAAGCACCGGAATAACCACCAATGTCAGCACGGTCGACACAAAAATTCCGAAAATCAGCGTTATAGCCAGGCCGCTGAATATGGGGTCATCGAGAATGAACAGCGCCCCGAGCATGGCCGCCAGGCCGGTGAGGATAATCGGCTTGGCACGCACCGCAGCCGACCGTATCACGGCTTCGTCAAACGGCACGCCACGCCGAACCTCGTCGTTAATGAAGTCCACCAACAAAATCGAATTGCGCACAATAATGCCGGCCAAGGCGATCATGCCGATCATGGAGGTGGCGGTAAACTGCGCCCCCAGCAGCGCGTGACCCGGTAACACACCGATGATCGTCAGCGGGATCGGCGCCATAATGATCAACGGCACCAGATAGGAGCGGAACTGCGCGACGACCAACAGATAGATCAAGATCAGCCCTACCGAATAGGCAATACCCATATCGCGGAAAGTTTCGTAGGTTATCTGCCATTCGCCGTCCCACTTCAGGCTATAGCGATAAGGATTGGTCGGCGGGTGGATAAAATGCTGTTGTAACGGGGCACCATCGAAGGTCTTGCGATGTGCCAGTGTGTGGTAGATATCAAACATGCCGTATAGCGGACTATCGAGCTTACCGGCCATGTCTCCGGTTACGTACACGACCGGCAACAAATCCTTGTGGTAAATGCTATGTTCATGGTGACGCTTTAGTACATGCACGATTTCGGACAGCGGCACCAACGCGCCGTTGCGGCTACGCACCTTAAGCGCCAACACCGATTCGATGTCCGCCTTCGCCGCTACCGGCAATTCAATGCGCAACGGCACCGGGTATTTCACCTGCAGACCGTGCAGATAGCCGACATCCTCACCGCGCAAGGCCGTGGTCAGTGCCGAGGTAACCGTCTGTTGCGAAACCCCTAGCATTGCCGCCTTATCGCGGTCGACATCAACGACCAGGCGAGGCGCGCGCTTTTCGACGCTGTCATCGACGTCGACAATGTCCGGCGTATTCTCGAATACTTTGCGCACAGCCTTGGCCACACGAATCTGCCCGTCATAATCCAAGCCGTAGATTTCCGCCACCAACGGCGACATTACCGGCGGCCCGGGTGGCACCTCGACGATTTTGACGTTGGCGTGGTAACGCTTGGCAATATCCTGCAACGGTTTGCGCACCGAAAGCGCTATCAAATGACTCTCACGATGCCGGTGTTTCTTATCAACCAGATTGACCTGTATGTCGCCCTGATTGGCGCTTCGGCGAAGATAGTATTGCCGCACCAGGCCATTGAAGTTGATCGGCGCGGCGGTTCCGGCATAGACCTGATAGTCGGTAACCTCCGGCACCGTTGACAAGTAACGACCGAGCAGACCGAGCACGTGCGCGGTTTGTTCCACCGGCGTACCTTCGGGCATATCAACGACCACCTGGAACTCGGACTTGTTATCGAATGGCAACATCTTGAGTACTACCAGCTTGCCCACCACCAACGCCACCGAGCCAATTATCAATAAGATGATGCCGACGCCCAGCATGGCGCGTTTTCCGCGGCCTTTTTTCCCGCCTAAAAACGGCCCTATCAGACGACGCGACACACGATGCATGCGGCCCTCGGGCGCTTGGCCGGCATCGTGATGCACGGGCTTTGCGTTGCGCAATACGTGATAGGTCATCCAGGGCGTAACCACAAACGCAACGGCCAACGAGATCAACATACCGATGCTGGCATTAATTGGAATTGGACTCATATACGGACCCATGAGTCCGGTAACGAACGCCATCGGCAACAACGCCGCAATTACGGTAAAGGTCGCCAGTATGGTCGGGCCGCCGACTTCATCGACAGCGCGGGGAATCGCCTCGGCCAGCGACTTGCCGCCCAACTGCATATGTCTATGGATGTTCTCAACCACGACGATGGCATCGTCAACCAATATGCCGATAGAGAATATGAGCGCAAACAGCGACACGCGATTGAGCGTGAATCCCCACGCCCACGACGCGAATAATGTGATCGCCAACGTAACCACGACCGCTGTGCCAACGATGATCGCTTCGCGCCAACCGAGCGCAAACAGCACCAACAACACCACGAAGGAAGTGGCAAAGATGAGCTTACCGATAAGCGTCTTAGCCTTGGCATTGGCGGTAATACCGTAATTACGAGTAACAGTCGCATGCACCCCCGCCGGCACGAAGGTGCCCTTGAGTTGCTCAAAACGTTGAATAACCTGATCTGCAATCACGACTGCATTGGTGCCGGGTTTCTTCGCTACCGCAACTGTGACGGCGGGAAACTCTCCGTGAGCGGTGCTTTTCTTCTCGGTCGCCAAATCCAGTGCAGACGCATGGCGGCCGGTGCCAAACCAAACATAGCGTTGCGGCTGATCGGGACCATATTCGAGCTTAGCAACATCGCGCAAGTACACCGGCGCACCCTTATGCATGCCGACGATCAACGCGCCCACCTGCTCCGGCGTGGTCAAAAATTCGCCCGCCTGTACTGGGATTCGTTGGTTGTGGTTTATCACCGCACCGGCGTCTGAAGAACGGTTGGCGGATTGTAATGCCGTGCGCAGATCATCGACGGCGATACCATAACCGGCCATGCGTTGAGGATCGAGAACCACATGCACGACGCGGTCTGGACCGCCGATGGTATAGACGTCGCGGGTACCGGGCACACGCTTGAGCTCGGCCTCGATAGCATGAGCCACGCTTTGCAAATCGTAGGCACCGCGCGCCGGATCCTCGGTCCAAAGCGTGAGTGCGACAATGGGAACATCGTCGATTCCCTTCGGCTTGATAATCGGCCGCCCGACACCGAGACCGGCGGGCAGCCAGTCCTGATTGGAGTAGATTGCGTTGTATAGGCGCACGATCGATCGGGTGCGATCCTCGCCAACTTTGAACTGCACGGTCAACACCGACATGCCCGGTCGCGAAACCGAATAGACGTGCTTAACCCCCTCGATTTCGGACAAAATCTGCTCGGCGGGGGTGCTGACCAGATGCTCTACCTCCGATGCAGTCGCGCCCGGAAACGGCACGAATACGTTGGCGAAAGTAACGTTGATCTGCGGCTCTTCCTCGCGCGGCGTAACCATCACCGCAAATAAGCCTAACAATAGGCCGACGATCGCCAGCAACGGGGTAATTTCGGAGTGCAAGAATTTTTTGGCGAGGGCGCCGGAGAAACCTAAGCGTTCAGCCATGAATAATACTTCCCTACTGGCTACCGTGCGCCGCTACCAACGGAGGGCGCCGATGTACGTTATCACCGCAAATTACGAGCGGCCTTTGGACCACTGCTCCTTGAGCATAACGCCCGCACGAATCGGATCCAGCGCTACGCGCTCTCCTGGTTGCAGGCCCGCAAGCACTTCGAACATGCCGTTTGCCCGGCGCTCGCCCAAACGAATTTGGCGCAAAGAGAGCTTACCGTCGGCATCAACCACGTATACGCCGGTAACTTCGCTGCGATGCACGATTGCGCGCGCAGGAACCAGCAATCCACGCGTCTCACCGGTAACAAAACCGATTTTGACCAGCATACCGGGGAACAAGCCCTTGATGCCGGCGGGCAAATTGACACGCACTTTGAACGTGTGACTGACCGGATCGGCGTACGGAAAGATCACTAACTTATCTGCCTCTACGCGTCGGGCGCCGGCGCCCGGCATGACCAAGTAAGCCTTACCAATGGCTCGAACTTTCTCGATCAGATTCTGAGGCAGCTCAACCACAGCGCGCAAATGCTCTAGCGACAAACCGGTCATCAAAGGCGTGCCGGCGCGCACAGCCTCGCCTACTTCGACCAATCGCTGGACGACAATGCCACTGTACGGTGCGCGGACCACGGTATGGTCCAACTGCTCCTGCGCCTCCTGCAGACCGGCCTCGGCGGCCGACGCACGTGCCTTGGCTGCGTTCAGTTCCGCCGTCGCCTTGTCCATCGCCGACTTCGCCACCAGCTTACGTGCAAAGATGCGTTTGGTGCGGTCATACTCCTTCTGCGCCTGAATCAACCGCGCCCGGCCACCACTGACATTGGCTTTAGCGGCCGCCAGGCGCGCGCGTTGCTCGGCATCACTGAAGCGCACGATGACGTCACCCTGGTGGACGAAGTCATCGACATCAAATTTAACTTCGAGGACCCGGCCGCTCGTCTGCGCCGACACCGTAGAGCGCTGCGCGGCTTCGAGAACACCGTCAAAGACCCAATGCTGGGCAACCGGCTCGACTTTCGCCAGCACCGTCGGCAACGTTGATACGGCAGCGCCGTTTGGTGCCGCCAGCGCCGATGGACCGCAAACAGCTAAACATAAAACCATCGCCAGTCTACGCATGCACATAGCGTAATTGCTCCACAATAATTCCGGCAAAGAATAGCAGATGATTCTATATTAGATATATCTAATATACAAACCGGTTGGATAATGTGACAAAAAAGAAACCCCTCGCCGCACTCGGTCAAACCGTTGCACGGGTCGGGGTAAGGTTACTACGGAGGAGACGATATAAATCGTACTAATGAGTGAACCGGTCCGTGACTCGGTGTAGGCGAGCCGCCAACTCATTGAACTGCTCGCTGGACGAGTGTACCTGCTGCGATCCGGCGGCGGTCTGCTCACTATCGTGGCTGATGGCGACGATATTGCTGCTAATGTCTTCCGCCACGGCCCGCTGCTGTTCAACCGCACTGGCAATTTGGGTATTCATCGCGTGTATCGTTCCCACTGAACCGGCGATCTCGGCCAGCGCTTCAGCCGCCTTTTCCACGTGGTCCACGCCGGTCTGCGCGCGCGCCCTGGCTTCGTCCATCGCCTTGACCACGGAACCGGTCTTGCCCTGCAGGCGGGCAATCATCTCGTGAATTTCCTCGGTTGATTTCTGCGTACGGCTGGCCAGTGTGCGCACTTCATCCGCCACCACGGCGAAGCCGCGGCCCTGTTCCCCCGCACGCGCCGCTTCGATCGCGGCGTTGAGCGCAAGTAGGTTGGTCTGTTCGGCGATACCGCGAATTACGTCCAGTACCATGCCGATGTTGTCGCTGTCGGCACGCAACTCTTCCAGCACCTGTCCCATCTGCTCGACAGTGGTCGCCAACCGGTCGATACCGCCGATCGCTTCGGTGGCGACCAGGGCGCCACTTTTCGCCTGTTGATCGGCCTCGTCCGTGGCGCCGGCCGCCTGCTCGGCATTGCGCGCGACTTCCTGCACGGTAGCCGTCATTTCATTCATGGCAGCCGCCACCTGATCAATCTGAACCTGCTGCTTGCGCATGCACTGATCGGTTTCCGCTGTGATTCCCGACATGCGACCCGCCGCTTCCGCGAGCTGGCTAGCCGACTCGTTGATTTCCGTGATGGTGGCGCGCAAATTCTCCGCCACACGATGGACACCGCTGGCGATACCGCCCACGACGTCGTTGCTGTCGAGAGTGTAGGTCGGCGAAAGATCACCTTGGCCGAGCGCTTCCGTCACATCTGCCAGCTTTTTTAACTTGGTTAACAAAATCAGATGGACTAAGCCGTAAGCGACTAATCCGGCCACGACGCCAGCGACCGCCCAGAAAATCGCGGCCCACACTGACACCATCTTGGCAGCTGTGGCGACGGCGACTAGCCACGGCGTGAGACCGCCGAGAAGTAGCCCGAAAGCGGCCAACGCAAAAAACAAATTTTTTAACACACTCCGTTCGCCGAAATTTGTGATCGCACCCTGCATTTTCGCACCCTCACCCGCTCATCTAGCCCCTAGCGCGCCTGCACCGGTCTGGCCGCAGCCATCGGCGACTCTGCTTGGCCGCCGTGCTTAGCGGCCGGATCGCGCACATCAAACCGGCGTATGCCGGGAATCCTCTAAACATGTATCGGCCGCGCGGGCGGCGGCTTTAGGCGCGGCTATACGTCGGCAGGCTCGGTGCCCGTACGGCGGCACCGTGTTTGGCCTAATGCTGCATGGAAGCGCCGTTTCGGCGCGTTCTCGTGGCCGCCAGCACTATGGCTTGCGGGCGCCGGGCGCGGCGGCGACCGAGTGACCGCCCAGCCGAAACGACCGACCGTACCCCCTCGCCAATCCAGGGCTGCACGGAAGTTGGATGACGCGCATCCTTGAGGCCGTCGCGACGATCAGCGATGCGGGAGCCAGAACGGCAGTTGGCGGGCTCGAAGGTCGGAAACAGCCGCTGTCAGCGGCGCGCCCTGGCGTTCCCTAACATACTCCGGACGAAGGCGCGCACAACGCTCGCGGTCGCAGTATCGACGCGACCGCGAGCGGGTGTTACGTACGCCGTTCACACGTCGGCGGATTCACCGACATTGCGTACGCGCCGCGGCGATCAGTCCGATTTGTTTCCGACCACCGCTTTTAGCGCATTTTCGATTGCGTCCGGCGCACACATGATGGAAAAGAAACTGTTGTTGCCAATCATGCTCAGGTCCGGAAAGCTTTGTGCGATACGGAACTTGGCCGGTAACGCGTAGACCTCCTTACCGGATACCATCATCTCGTAAGGCAGGTGAGGAGTCGACTTGATGCTGCCGAAGTCGATTCGGTTCATGATGTATTGATCACCGCTGCAGCCATCGGTCATGTGCACGCCGATGACGGTCTGCTGCTTGCCGGGGATATCGACACGATACACTTTCGACACCCCACCGCGATGTTTGGCGAGACCGTCTTCGACCACCTTCACGGCCTCCTGGTAACTCCCAAACTTGCCAAGTTCGTCCGGTTCGTTGAAGTAGGGCATGCCAAACATGTAGTGATATTTACGCAGGTCCTGCGCGCTCAGCCCGTCCTTGGCACCGAATGGCTGTCCATTACCCAAGGCAGCACTTAGCTGCGTCGCCACATTCGACAAGTCACTTGCCATGCGGTACGCATTCGCCATGTAAACCGGATTGGTGTAGGCCACTTGGACATTATCCTTGACCTTGGTAACCGAAACGCGCTGCACGGCGCCGTAGCCACCGAACTCGGTTTTTGCCGCCGCCGCTTTCAATTCAGGACTGGTGACGACGATGATGTCGGCGTTTTGGTATGGCGCGTATTCACCGACGATTTCGAATCCATGCGCAGTGAGTGCGCTCTTGGTCTTGGCGATAATCTGAACGTTATCACCCGGTGCATTTGAGACCAGAATAAACGGCTTAAGCATATCCGCTGCGTTAGCGGAAAATGATATCAAGGCCAGTAGCGCCGATAAGCATAGCGCGGAACGCAATGTTGTCACGCAATGTGTGTTCATGTGTGCTCCTCCGAGTCGATACGATTGTTATTTAGCAGGTTGTTGAAAAAGTCTCCGGTGGATGCCAGACAAGGCGGAAAACGGCGAGAAAGCGCAGTTTACACGCCAGTAAATGAGCATTTTGAGCCGTTTTCCAACGCCGCATGGCGCCGCCCGAGGGTTTTTCAACAACCTGCTAGGCGCGTAGTCGTGGCGCGGTACGCTAAACAAAAAAGGGCCATGGAATTACCCATGGCCCTTTTCGGCAGCAGTCCTTTTGTGTGATCCCGCTACGTTAATTGACCAATGATCAGAAGCGCCAACCCCAGCTCGCTTCCACCTCGTACTGATGCATCTTGATTTCAACCGACTGCGGCGGATTGCCCGACATCGGGTTTACGCCGGAAACGGTCTTGCTCGGCGCGTACATAGCGGACAGATTGAACTCATGATTGCGCTTGTACTTCCAGGTAAAGCCACCAGTGATGTGCGTCTCGACCACGCCTGGGGCGAGGATATTCAACAGCACCTGACTCTGCGGGATCGGCTGACGGCCATGGCTCACACCCACGCGCCAAGTCCAATCCGAACTGGTTTGGAATTGGTAGCCGAGCTTGTAGATGGTCATATCGCGCCAACCAAATCCAGCGCCGTTATCTGTGCCCAGGTTGCCGGCGCCCAGATTACTGGCGTCGTTGCCGATCGACGGCACATCGCTATACCAAATTTTCTGAATATCAAACGCCAGCACCGAAGTCGGCGTTACCGTCCACGCTAAGCCGATAGTGGCGTTGGCGGGGATATCGAACCGACCTTGCTCGGCAAACAGGCCTTTGTATTTATCGAATTTACTCATGCGAATCTTGGTGGTGTACGACGCGCCCAAAGTCAGACCGGGCGTGACCTCACCCTGCCAACCGATGCGCACACCGCCGCCGTATGAGGTGTCGTAGCCGCGATCGGACAAATTGCCGGAATCGGACGAGAAGTTGGCGAAACTGGAAAGGCCCTTGGCCTTGAAGCGCTGCGCGGCCAGGATCGCACTAATACCCCAGGATGAGGTCGCGTTGATTTTGCGCGAATAGGTCGGCGTGATGAATAACTGCATCAAGTCGACACCGGTGGAACCGGCGCAGAAGGTGCCGCTTTTGCCCGGCTGCAAGCAGGGCGCGCTGGACGAATAATCGGTGTTCATACCGCCGTTGCCATACACCGCCACGGCGAAAGAGCTATCGCTGTTGATCATCCAATTGCGGGCAAAATGTGGGATCAAGAAATAATTCGAATCGCTCTTGACGGTACCCTGACCCAGCGGGAACGTCGCCCCTGAGCCCGGATTCCCGCTGACGCTGTACTCGCGCTTGGGGCTAAATACGGAAGCGCCCAAATCCATCCGGCTGCCGACCCAAACTTCACCGGCGGGATTGGTTGCGGCCGACATCGAGTCTTGCGGTAATGCAACGCCCGCGCCGGCCATGCCCTTATCCTTGGTGCCATAGCCATGGGCGAAATAACCGTTGGTAGCGTATGCCACCGGCGAAAACAGCGCGGCCGTTGCCAGCGCCACCAAAGTACGCCTGCATGTTGATTTCATCGTTGGACTCCTCCGACTTAGCGATAAATTGCAGAATGCAGCTTTTTATGTTGTATAGCTGCAACACCCTCTATGGGGTTAAATTTAAGATTACAGCCAAACCGCAATATGTCAATACGTTTATATGGTTTATTGCTAATAAGCATTCGGCGCGCTGACCCCGACCTTATCGCATCGCTGCTCAGACGCCGGCTCATCAGCCAAAATTGAGTGATGCGCGGAGAGTAAGGGAGCGGATAAATTTCGGTGTATTCACACTACAACATATCCAGCTATATTCCAGGGTGGTATGCAGAATATGAGACTCAGGGCGCGTACTTTATGGCTGGCTTCGGCCAAACTGGAGGACCACGCGTGTTGCCGACGGCTAATGAAATTGATCGCGGAACCGCTATCAAAGGCAGGTGTACGTACGGACACCGAATTTGATTCGTTTGGATAACTGCAAATCTGGAGGAAGTATGCCCCACACTCCAACTTACTGCCGACCGCGCGACCTTGCTATCGTGACTATGCTACTGGGACTGGTATCGCCGCCCAGCCACGGTTCCGGCTTCTCGATCATCGAGCAAAGCGTAGCCGGCCTCGGCAACGCCTTCGCCGGCGGTGCGGCCAGTGCCGAAGACGCCAGCACGGTATTCTTTAATCCGGCCGGCATGAGCCGGTTGCACGGCCGGCAAACCTTGGTCGGCGCACACATCATCGTGCCATCGGCGAAGTTCCAGAATCAGGGCTCGAGCATAACCTCACTCGCGGGCGGCTCCTCGTTAGGCAGCAATAACGGCGGCGACGCTGGCGTTGCCGCCGCCGTTCCCAATCTCTACCAAGTCGTAGCGGTCAATCAAAAACTCAAATTCGGCATCGGTGTCAGCGCCCCGTTCGGCCTGAAAACCGAGTACAACCCGGGGTGGGTGGGGCGTTATTACGCCATCGACTCATCGCTGCAAACCGTCAATATCAACCCGTCGCTGGCCTATCGTGTCAATTCCAAATGGTCTGTGGGCGCCGGTATTGCCGTTCAGTATGCCAAGGCCGACCTCAGCAATGCGATCGACTATGGGACGCTGTATGTATTGGGCGGCGGCAGTCCGAGCAATTTGGCGCCGCAAGCCGCCGATGGCACCGTGCGCGTGACCGGCGATGGCTGGGGTGTCGGCGCCAACCTCGGCGTCATGTATCAGGCCACCGAGCGCACGCGCATAGGCCTCGCCTATCGCTCGCGCATACGATATACGCTTAAAGGCGATGCACGCTTCACTACGCCCGCGAACCCGTACGCGGCGGGCACGGCGTCCAAGTTGGGCTTGACCAATACGGGCGCCTCGGCTCGACTGACTACGCCTGACACACTATCGCTAAGCGTGTTCAATCAAATCAACACGCACTGGGCCGTCATGGCTGACATCACCCGTACGCGCTGGAGCGTGCTGAACGAGCTGCGGGTAAAATTCAATTCGTCTGCGCAGGACTCGGTCATTACGACCAACTGGCGCGATACTAACCGCTATTCAGTGGGCGCCTCATACGCGCCGAATAGTCGTTGGGTATGGCGCGCCGGTGTCGCTTATGATCAGACGCCAGTGCCGGACGCGCAGCACCGCAGCCCGAGAATTCCCGACGGCAATCGCACTTGGCTCGCATTCGGTTTTGGCTACAAACAATCGGATAACCTGCGCTTCGATGTAGGCTACGCTCACCTGTTCATCGACAATCCGAAAATCAACAAGACCGACACCGGCGTCGGTAGCGAGGACCTCACGCGCGGCAATCTAGTCGGTACGTACAACGCCTCGGTTGATATCGTCAGCGCGCAAGCGCAATGGAGTTTCTTCTGATTTGATCAATCAGCGAGCGACGACCTGTCGTTGCATCGCACCGTACGCGCACCCAACAGCGCTTCAGCGCAAAATCAAAACGCCCGCATAGCTATACTATGCGGGCGTTTTGATGTTACTGCGTAGACCTAGCGGTATTGTACTAATCAGATATACAAGCAGACATCACTCTCGCCGGCGAATTCAAAGAACGTAGCGGCGCCACCATACTCGATTCCATCAATGAACGAAGAAGGATTCATGTCGAATAGATCAACCGTCATCTGACATGCGATCATTTTCACGTCCGCTTCCAGGCAGAGACTCCGCAACTCATCAACGCTGGCCACGCCTTTGGCCTTCATTTTCGATTTCATCATCATGGTCATAATCGATTCCATACCGGGAATCGCAGTGCCCAACACCGGGAACCATTTGTCCATGCCCAGCGGCATCGGCATACCGGGATTACCCAGTGGCGACACCTTCAGCGCCAGTTTCTTGCGCAGAAGCTGGAGGCCGTAGAACGTGAAGAAAATCTGCGTTTCGTAGCCTAGAGCGGCGGCGGTAGACGCAAGGATGAACGGTGGGTACGCCCAATCCAGCGTACCTTTGGTAGCAATAATCGCTAGTTTCTTTTCGTCAGACATGATCAGGCTCCCTCACCGGCTGGCCGCACACGTAGTGGCGGCCGACGTAAGGTGGATTAGTTCTTTTTGATCATAAAATGGAATTTACCGCCCTCTTCACGCGACTCCATCAGCTCATTTCCGGTTTGTTTGGAAAAGGCTTCGAAGTCCTTTACCGAACCAGGGTCAGTCGCAATGATATGCAGCACTTGACCCGCACCCATGCCCGACAGCGACTTTTTCGCACGCAAAATAGGCAGCGGACAATTTAGGCCCGACGCATCCAGTTCTTGATCAAAATTCGCCATGTTGAAGTACCCCTTCAGCTCTCTTAGGACTCAGGACAACGGTTGTCTCTATGGGTATCCACGAGTGCATACGCGTACCGTCAGATGATCAGAATGCACCCATAGGATATTAGTATTCAGCGCTACACTTATATGACAACTGTCTGAAAAACGCAAGTGACGGCACAGCCAAATAAGATCATTTGAACGCGGGAATGTGGTCGGGCGGGATTCGTCAGGCGCTGGCGGTAACGATCGGCAAGCCATGGCGTGCCCAGTCAAGAATTCCGCCACGTAAATTGTAGATATTGTTACAGCCCTTCTGGCGCAGAAATGCGCACGCCTGCGCCGATCGGGCGCCGCTGCGACAATAGACCACCAGTGGCGCTTCCTGCCTCAAGTCATTGGCGCGCAGTGGCAGCAAGTGCAGCGGTAACGATTCGCCGCGGGGGATCATGCCGTGTGCGAATTCGGCCGCCGAGCGCACGTCCAACAGCCGCACGGGCGCGTCTTTGCGCAGCCACTCGGATAATGT
Source organism: Gammaproteobacteria bacterium (assembly GCA_030147845.1). Taxonomy (GTDB): domain Bacteria; phylum Pseudomonadota; class Gammaproteobacteria; order JASBUN01; family JASBUN01; genus JASBUN01. The sequence continues at coordinate 2,485 of JASBUN010000007.1, read as the reverse complement.
AAGTGCGTCGATTTCCTCGATTGAAATCACGATTTGCTCCTACGCATCGCTTCCAAAAAGTATATGTCCGTATATTAGCATAATATTATATATACCTCAGTCGCCGAAAGAACCACCGCCGACTTAACTTATGCCGCGTAAAAATACGCAAGCCCAGTTGAGTTCAGCGCCATACCACTACACTATAGTGCGATGTCTTTACTGCCAGGTTCGCCCGTGTTGTTCCGACGTATTGCAATTGGCCTGTTGGCCCTCTTGACCGTCATCGGCGGCGCGCCCATGTACGGCGATCCGGTCGCACTCCCCGACATTGGTGATCCGTCCGGGAGCGCGCTTTCTCCGAGTCAGGAAAAGGCGTTAGGCGCTAGCCTTATGCGTCGACTGCGCCAGCAGGGCTTGGTGCTCGACGACCCATTGCTGCAGGAGTACATCGACTCACTCGGCTATCGCCTCGCCTCTAATAGTGATCAAGGCAATCAGCCGTTTACCTTTTTCATTGTCGGCTCGAGCGAAATCAACGCGTTCGCGGCCCCGGGCGGTTACGTCGGCGTCGACGCGGGGCTAATTCTAACTACGCACACCGAAAGCGAATTAGCGGGCGTCATGGCGCATGAAATTGCGCACGTCACGCAGCATCATATGGCACGAATGTACCAGGCCGCGGGCCGCTATAACTGGGCCACGGTGGTGGCGGTCTTGGCGGCCATCCTGGTCGGCCAACGCAACAGTCAAATGGGAGAAGCTGCCCTTGCCGCCGGCATCGCCGGCAACGCACAACTTGGGATCAATTTTACCCGTGCGAACGAGGAGGAAGCCGATGCCATCGGCATGCAAACGTTGGCGCGCGCCGGTTTCAATCCGGAAGCGATGGCCGACTTCTTCGAGCGCATGCAGAAATCGACGCGCCTGTACGGTACCCAGTTACCGGAATTTCTCAGCACTCACCCGGTGACCGTCTCGCGTATCGCGGAAGCGCGCAATCGCGCCGCCCAACTGCCACACAAGGCCGTGCATGAAAGCGAGAATTATTTCTTGACCAAAGCCCATTTGCGGCTGCTGGCGGCAAGGGACTCAGCCGACGCCGAACAACAGTTCGCAGCCGATTTGAAAAGCGGCAGCTTCCAAAACGCCGAGGGCGAGCACTATGGCTATGCGCTTGCGCTGTTGGCGAACGGCAAGTACGACCAAGCACGATCTCAAATCGAACCATTGCTGAAAAAGGATCCCGAGCGGATAGCCCTGATCGTCGCTCTCGCCCGTATCGACGCCGAAAGCGGGCAGGTCGGTAAAGCGTTTGATATCTACCGCAAGGCATTACTGAATTATCCGAATAATCACGCCCTTACTTATTATTACGGGCAAGCGCTGCTGGCCGCCGGCAAAGCCGACCAAGCGCGCGAACTGCTGCGCGATTACATCCAGAATGCACAACCGGACGCCGAAATGTACAAACTATATGCTCAAGCCGCCGGTAACTCGGGACACCTCGCCACCGGCTATCAAAATATGGCTGAGTATTATTTCATCAACGGCCAGGTCGGCGCCGCCATCGACCAACTGACCCGCGCATCGAAACTCAAACACCTGGATTTCTATCAGTCGTCGCAAATCGAAGCACGGCTGCAGCAAATAAAACAAATCGCCCGCAAAGAAAAAAAGCAGTAGTGCGCGCGTTTCTCTCACCACATCGAATATTAGTATTACCTAACATTCAATTGCTTCAGCCCATTTTCCTCTTGCCATCTGTGCTTGTTTGGGTATGCTAATGCCAAGCTGTATATTGAAAGATAAAGCAGCGTTGAAAAATAATTAGATGGTGCTTCAACTTTATAGTCTTAAAGGTCCGATGTGGGTTGGGTCTTCTCTCCAACGCACCAACGAATCCAAATAACTCCATTGTGAGGAGGAAACCATGCGGAAAGCCGCAACGATCGTCTCCACTGCCGCTTCCGTCTTCGTACTGCTCGGTAGCATGGCCCTGATGCCTGCCACGTCGACGGCAGCGGAAGACAAAAGTATGTCACCGATCGAGCAAGGCAAGAAAATCGCCTTCGACCGTAAAAAGGGTAACTGTCTCGCCTGTCATCAGATGGACGGCGGCGCTCTGCCCGGCAACATTGGGCCGCCGCTGGTTGCCATGAAATCTCGCTTCCCGGATAAGTCGAAGCTATTCGCGCAAATTTGGGATGCCACAAAGAACAATCCGAACACTGCTATGCCGCCCTTTGGGCGCAATCACATCCTCAGCAAGGATGAGATCGAGAAAGTCGTCGATTTCGTGTGGACGCTTTGAGTGGCGCTCAAAAATAAACGTATGGAGATTACAGACGTGACTGATATCAAGCGTAGAAGTTTGTTGAAAGGTACGCTGGCGGCGAGCGTAGCGGGCGTGGCGGTCGGTGCGGGCCTGCTGAGCCCGCAGACGGTGCTGGCGGCGGCGTGGCCGGCCTCGGCGTTCTCGGCCAAGGGCGTGGACGCGGCGATG
>JASBUN010000067.1 GCA_030147845.1 Gammaproteobacteria bacterium | reverse complement strand
GGGCGTGTGGCCGCCTGCGCGCAACTACTAGTCGCGTGCGCCAAAATTGCGCCGAACTTCTGGCACTCCTTACGTCCCTTCCGCGAGCCCGCCAAAGATCTGTTGAGTTTTGGTGGCTGGCTCACGGTCACGAATGTCGTTGGTCCGATTATGGTTTATTTCGATCGGTTTTTCGTCGGCGCTTTGGTGAGCATGCAAGCGGTGGCCTATTATGCCACGCCGCACGACATGCTGAATCGACTCGGCATGCTTACCAATACCTACATGGCGGTTCTGTTTCCGGCCATCGCCACCGTCGGTCCGAACGACAGCGGAGCCATCCAGCGTTTGGTCCGAAGTGGTTTTTGGTTCGTCGGACTAACCGTCGCACCGTTTGCGGCGCTACTGGTCTTGTTGGCGCCTGAACTTCTAAAGGCATGGTTGGGTGCGGACTTTGCTAGGCAAAGCGCGCTCGCGGCGCAGTTGCTGGCCGCAGGTATATTCGTCAATAGTTTTGCCCGCATTCCGTACACCCTAATACAAGCGCGTGGGCGGGCAGATTTGACGGCCAAGACCCATTTACTTGAAACCCCGTTTTACTTGGTCGGCTTATGGTGGTTCGTCAAGTGGGGAGGCATCGAGGGCGCCGCTTTAGTGTGGCTCGCTCGTGTGGCGGTGGATACTTGGATTCTCTTTTGGATTGCAGCCCAACTTCACCGATTGCTTCGCACATTGCTCTACCAAATAGTCGTTGCTGCTACAGGAGCGACTTGCGCTCTGCTCGTCGTCGCACTCTTTTTCGAGCATCTATTGTGGGAACGCGTCGGGCTTGCGATAGCGCTTATTTCAGTCGTGGGCTATTTCCTGGCGAAAAATGCAAGCGTATTGTTGCGCTGGCGTCGTGACGCGAGGCCATCGAATTTCGAGATTTAGTTCAGTTGCGGGTTGCGCCACGCGTACACAAAAGGAAAACGCCCTGCCGGAGGCGCGTAATGAAATGTAGAATTTGCGGAAACAAAGAAAAAAACAGGGTGTATCACGTTCCTGAGATGATGTTCGGGTATCGGGATATGTTCCGCTACTTCCTTTGTTCTAAATGTGATTGCTTACAAATCGCCGAATTTCCAGCCGACCTATCTAAATACTATCCACGAGACTATTACTCATTTCATCGACGCGCAGCGAAAGGGGCCGCCAAAAAATACCTTATCGCCTTAAGAGATCAATATAGCCTTTTCGGGACCAACGTTGTTGGGAAACTTTTATCGGCGAGATTTCCAAACGAATCGTTGCAATCCCTTCGTCCACTTTCGATCAATTTTGAAACGCGTGTCCTAGACGTGGGTTGTGGTGCAGGCAAGTTACTGTACTCGATATATGAGGCTGGCATAAAGAATTGCCTAGGAATAGACCCGTTTAACGCCGGCGACGTGCGGTATTCGAATGGCTTGGAAATAAAGAAAAGAAAAATTTATGACGTCGGAGGAATGTGGGACATCGTAATGTTTCACCATTCGTTCGAGCATGTGCCCGATCCTATTGAGACTCTGCAGGCGGTATCGAAATTGCTGGCTCCCCGTGGTGTCTGCATTGTCAGGATTCCCACAACATCGTCGTATGTCTGGAAATATTATCGAGAGAATTGGGTCCAGCTCGATGCGCCACGGCATTTTTATCTTCATTCAATAAAAAGCATGAAATCCGTTGCGGATCGCGCTCAATTGCGTTTACGCGATCTGGTTTACGACTCGACTTCGTTTCAATTTTGGGGAAGCGAGCAGTATTTGAACAATATACCGCTCCAACACGACGATTCGTATGCGATAAACCGGCGTGCATCGTTATTCTCCAGGCGAGATATCGCTAACTTTACTAAGCGCGCAAAGAAGCTAAACGAGCTGAAGCAAGGCGATCAAGTCGTATTCTATTTCGAGAACGCGAAGAACGGATCATATTGACGCAGCTATCGGCGAGACTTGCGTAAAACTGATATTTTTGATGTCGTTGCGTAGTAGGATCAAATAGTTATCAGGACACGGCAAACACGCCCCGTGGGAGCAGGTTCAACGCGAATGGCCGACCGAATCCACCGCGACAGTGGCTTTACGACGATATTTTGTGCGTGTAGTTACATCAAAGCTTCCGATAGCTCGAGCGCTTAGATGCCGCGGTCCGGTTGTAGGTTGGCTATATGCTGTTAATAGGATATGAGGATAGGCGGTATGCGCGTTTCGGTGGCAATGTGTACTTTCAACGGAGAGAAGTACCTCGGCGAGCAGTTGGAGAGTATTGCGCGACAAACAAAACTTCCGGATGAGCTGGTCATTTGCGACGATTGCTCGACCGATGACACGCTAACGATTTTGCATCAATTTGCCGGGGAAGCGCATATGGAGGTGCGCGTGGTCGTCAATGAGGCCAACCTAGGAAGCAGCGCCAATTTCGACAAAGCCATAAGTCTGTGCACCGGAGACATAATTTTTCTAACCGATCAAGACGACGTTTGGTTTGAACAAAAGGTCGAGCAGATGCTTGCGGAGTTTACTTCGCCGCACGTGAACTTGGTTTTTACAGACGGCGCGGTGATCGACAAGAATGGAAAATCACTCGGCTATACACTATGGCACGCGTTTGGATTTTCGCCTAAATGGCAGGCGAAATGGGTAGGCGGATCGGCGGTCGATGTATTGCTGAGATGCAACGTCGTGACGGGTGCGACTATGGCGTTTCGTAGCCAGCTTAGACATTCAATCTTGCCGTTAGGTTCATCGTGGGTCCACGATGCGTGGATCGCGATAATAGCCGCGGCATTCTTCGAGCCCCGGTTTTTGGCTAAACCGCTAATTTACTACCGTCAGCACGGAGCAAACCAACTGGGAGCAGGCGGGTTATTTGCTCGGTCAAGAATCGCAAAAGCGAGTCGTGGACGAATTGGAAAGCTTCAAACGGAGCGACAGGGTTGGGTTCAGATGTTGTTAAGAATGCGTGAGCTACAGATGACGCAGGAAATTGGTGTAAAGGTCGAAGCAAAGATGGCCCATCTGGGTCGTCGAGAGCGACTTTTAACGCAGAAGTCAAGCATTCGATTGGTCGGAGTAGTGCGAGAATTAATGAGTGGTGGATACCACAGGTATGGTAAAGGGATGGTAACAGCAATGCTCGATTTATTTGCCCGGCATTGATGAGGTGTGGCTACTCGGTGCAGGTTGGTCATGCAATGGCGGTTGGTCGGTATATGATTTCAACAATGAAAAGATGTTCTCATCAAGAGCGATCGATATGGTGGTTGGTGATATACAATGTCGAACGCGTGCGGGTAGACGGTGGCACCGGTACTCGGCACCGAGCTGATTTATTTTATGTCGGGAAGTCCGTGCCGCAACAGCATTTTGAGCTTGTAAGGTAGTACCGTAAATACCTTTAATAAGTTGCTTAACGTCGATGTTCTACGTCGTTGTGCTTGCGCGCGTGCGTCACACAGCACGCTTCGTTTCTGCCATATGCCGCGTAGCGCGGGCCAATAAATTCGTCGCCAAGGATCGAAGTCACGTTTGAATAACGATAGTAGCAATCCTTCCAGAACCAATAAGGTCAAATGAATAGGTAGGACAACAATCAGCAGCGCGGCGGGAAAGAAAATAATCATAACGTAAGTTTTGTTGCGTTCGCTGAGTGCTCGGCGGCGGTAAGTGGTGCTCAAGTGCGTTCCAAGTACTTTGCCTCCGCCCAAACTCCGTCCAACCGCGTGGTCGTAGCCCGAAGTTGGTTCGACGCGTACTTCGAAGCCACTATTCTGGGCGGCGAGACACAAATACATGTCTTCGGCCAATGATTCGAACCACACCGGGAATCCGCCAAGCTCAGTCCATAGGCGGCGCGGACACCATAGACAAGCCCCCATCACCATGCCAATGTGTTGCCGTGCCGGATTCAGATTGGGTACCGGATTGAGAAACGGATCGAAAATACTCCCCATATCCAGGAGCGCGCCGGTATCCATGTCATACTGCGGCAGGGTCAAGATGCCCCCGAAGTGATCTACCGATGCTCGACGATGGAGGGATTCCAGCGCACCTGTACGCAGTGCCGCGTCATTGTTAAGCAGCAGCAGGAAATCGCCGCGAGCGGCTTCAGCCATCCGGTTGTTGCTAATGCAAAAGCCGACGTTGATTTCGCTTGCCAGTAGACGGACGCCCGGATAGTTCGATTCAATAAACGGTACTGAGTTATCGGTCGATGCATCATCGTGCACAATGAGTTCAATGGTACCGTTCAAGTCCTGCGCCAGAACAGAGTCGAGGCAAATTCGTAATAGCGATTCGCCGTTGTAATTGGCGATGCACACGGAACAGATCGGTGGTTGGTCGTGTCTGTCCGGGTCGTAAAGCGTTACCATATTTCCAATACCGTGTGAGCCGTCGTTCGTTTTAACTGTGGCCATCACTGTTTAGCCAGCGCCAAGTGCGTGCCAGTCCAACGCGTAGGTCCGTTTTCGCCGTCCAGCCCAAGGCATCCATGATCCGCGAAGGATCCAGCACGATATGCGTAACATCGCTTGGCCGGGTAGGTCTGTATATCTTTTGTAGCTGCCTGCCCGTCGTTTCCTCAATCAGCGAGCACACCTGATTGATCGTATGGCCGATTCCCGTACCGACGTTAAATATGGCCAGTGGTTCGTCGGCCGTGTTTCGTTGCAGGGCTGCGACGACAGCGCTCGAAAAATCGTCGATGTACAAAAAATCCCGTATTGCCCCGCCATCTCCCCAGATTTCGATTGACTTCTGAGTGCGGGCGGATTCTAGCAGCGTGCGGATCAATCCAAAGCCGTGCCGATGACGCTGGCCCGGGCCGTAAAAGTTGGCTGGACGAAGTATCGTGATGGGTGAGAGGCAGTTCGCATGCAGCGTATGCAGGAACGTTTCGATAGCTAGCTTAGCTGCGCCATAGTAAGAAATGGGCTGGCAAGGGGTGTTTTCGTTGACGTGAAAATGCTTGGGATTGCCATAGATAGCCCCGCCCGTGGAAGCGTAGACCATATGAATGTGCGGATAAGTCGAAACAGCTTCAATAAGTCGCAGCGTTGGTTCGATGTTGCCCGAGGCTTCGAGCGTCGGCGTTCGAGACGACGTACCGGGTGTAGTGGAAGACGCTAAGTGTACGACCGCATCGCAATTCGGCAGCGCGCGCGCAAGCAGCTTTGAGTCACCGAGCGAACCTTGTTCCCATTGAACTTGATCAGTGTCGCGGAGCCCTGGCGGATGGGGGGAGATGGCGTGGATGCGCCAGCCGTGTCGTACCAATACGGGTAGTAAGGCGGCGCCTGCGAACCCATTCGCACCGAGTATCAGGACTCTTTTCATAGCGTGGAACCGCTAACATCGCGATACGCCCTGACATAGCGTTCGGCGCAGTCTTCCCAAGCGCCCGTGGTGCGACGCACTTGTTGTTGCCCGGCTTCACCCATTTCCTGGTTCCGACGTGGCTGCGAGAGTGCAGATACTGCGATACCAAGATCATCGGCACAGGTGATAATTGCCCCGGTTTCTTTATCGATAACAATGTCTCGGTGGGCTGGGATATCTGAAGCGATCACAGGTAACTGCGCAGCCATGGCTTCGAGTATTACCTGCGGGCGGCCTTCGTCGTGCTGGCTTAAGGTTATCAGTCCTGACGCCTCGGGAAACCATTGTTCTCGGAGGAGGTCGGGGTCCGCTGGTCCATGATAGTGGACCCATGGCGGAATTTCGAGACTGTCCTGATTAGGCCCGAATAAGTGCAATTCATCTTCGCCGCGGAAAACCGATGATCCCCATTCGAACAGCGGACCGATTTTTTGGTGTGTTAAGCGCAACACCGCCACCCACTTACGGGTAGTGGAAGAGGAACTGCTGCGCGTTACCTCATACCATCGTCGGTTAACGCCAAAAAAAATTGGTCGTATTTCGGCGACGTCGCCGAATTTCTCGGTCAGTTGAGGAGTCATCCAGTCTGCATTTGGCGTAAGGATGCATCGGCGTTGGGAGAAAACTCGCCGTAGCACGGTGGTCATTCCCGGCATCGACAGGAGGCGGAGATCACTGCCAAGAACCGAGACCACTGCGGGCATTCGCGTTCCCATTAGTGGGATGGCGTTTTGCAGCCAATTGACGTGTGTTACGTCGACGTCGCGATTGCGCCGATAAGCAGCTCTTAAAAATCGCATCAGTCGGACGGCGGTGGTTAGTCCTGCCCAGCGGTTGTGCTTCAATAGATGGGCGATACCTCCGCGTTTTAGCAGATCGATCATCCAGTTGGCCTCAAACGGGTTGGCGACATAGCGTGCGTCTTGAGGCGCAGGGCCGGGTGGCCCCCATATCCGCAAGCGGATATCTGGATGCGATGCTAATGCCCCGACCATGTCGTACATGAAACGACCGCGCCAGTCATGATCAGACATTGGGTAGGAAGTATAGGTAGACAGCACTTCCATGGTGGCGGCCAAAGTTTATTAGCCCTTGGTTTTTTGCGCGTACAGCAAATTGGTGATCTGTTCGGATACCAGTCCGATCAGTCCTACAACGACCGACGTAGTGAATAACAGCGCGCTCATATTGGTAAACCGGCCTTCGGTCGCGTATGTATAGATGTAGTAGCCGATGCCCGTGAGGAAAAATAAGAGACTAAACGGAAGAAAAACCTTGAGCGGTGAATAGAGTGTCCCCACCCTGAAGATGATGATGAGAAAGCGGACTCCATCACGTACTAAACGAATATGACTGGTGCCGATCCGTTGGCGCGCATTAATCGGGACGTACGCGACGGGGTAGCCAGCCCGAAAAAAAGCCATAGTGATAGTCGTCGGGTACGAGAAACCGTTAGGGAGCATGTGCAGGAATTCCCGAAATTTGTGTGCGCGCGCAGCCCGGAATCCTGACGATAAATCGTCAATTTTTTGGTTGACCATCCAACTGGCCAATTTGTTATACACCGAGTTGGCGACGGCGCGGTGGGTACTCGCTTGGGTGCCTGAGCTTCGGGCGCCCACGGCCATGTCGTAACCTTCATCGAGTTTAGCTAAAAGCCGCGGAATATCGGCGGGATTATGTTGCCCGTCGGCATCCATAAACACCAAAATCTGTCCACGAGCGATGCGCGCGCCTGATTTGACGGCAGCACCGTTCCCCATGCTATAGGGGTGGGAGTGAACGCGTGCGCCGCAATCTCGTGCCACCTCAGCGGTGGCATCAGTCGAGCCGTCATTAACGACTATGACCTCGGCTTCGGGGAGGTGTTCACGTAGTTGTGGAATCAGTGCACGCAAACCGTGCGCTTCATTCTTCGCCGGCAAAATGATGGAAAGGGTTCGGCCGTTATCACTCAGCGTCCCGTTCATGGCGGTTTCCTATCCTTAACCGTTTCGACGTCGATGAATCACATTATACCGGCGTTGCGCGTGATGTGCCTACCGTCCCTGGGGGTTTAGCCTATGGAGAAGATGTAGGCTCGGTCGTCGCGTCCAATAGCTCTGCAAACCTCGGATCGGGTGTTCTGCAGAGACAGGTCGTCCATCTGTGCGAGCAAGAATTCGCTAATTTGGTGCCGATATCTTCCCGACAGACTCAGAATGCTTGCCTAGTTTCTTCGCCGCTTCTTGCTTTAATAAGATTCTCAATCGCGAGATTTCTTTTGGATAATAGTCAAGATGCTGCAGCCATAGCGCGCGTAGGCGGCCCACGTTTACGCCATGAGGGCTCCGTCGCGGCAGACCATCGAAATAGTCGAGCAGCGCCAGACCATCGCTTGGATGCCCCCCGTTGGCGAGGAGAGCCGCGCCATATAACGCTACGGCTGGGCGCGGCCGGGCATCTAGAGCCTGCCGGAATAGATTCAACGCCTGTTGCGGCTCGTGTTCGTTAACACGCAACTCGCCGCGCAATGCAAGCATATCTTGCTTCCAAGCGGGGTTGCCTAGCACGTGCCTATTCTTCAGGGCCGATTGAATCAACTCATCTAACCGAGCAAGATCTAGGCCGCGGCAAGGCGCCGCTTTGTAATGGTGAATGAACTTACTGATACCGTTATATGCAATGCGACCGCCTACCTTGCTGAATTGAAGCGCGTTGCCGGCGGCATCGACGCGGTGCGCGGATACGCCTCCCATGCCGCATTCCGCAGTGATCAAATTCAGTTGGATCGTGATGTCGTCGGGATGGGTACGCAGTGCTTTCTTCAAAATTTGCGTCGCCCGCATATAATTCCCACGGTGTAGCCAATGCAACGCCAACTGCGTCTGAGCGCGCGGCGAGTTAGGGCTTTCGTGTGCCCACACTACTGCCTGTCGAAACGGCTCTCCCCACAGCGTCGCACGCAGCCACGTGAAACTGGCAAGCACGACGAGCAGCCCGATCGCAATTACTATTCGACCGGGCCGCGGTAGTTTTGCATTGGTGACAAGCCAAAGCGCTAGCGGAAAAAAGAACAGTACGGCAGGCAGGTAGTTACGGTGTTCGTAGTACAATTCAAGTGGAACGAAAGTCGACTCAAGCAATTGGGCGCCGAAATAGAAAAAAATAGCCAACGCCAGCGCCGGGTTCCGTTTTCGCATTCGCCAAGCGCCCGCAATGAGAGCGGTGATCAGGATAATCGAGGGTAAGGTGGTCCATGGATGAAATAGATCAGTGGAAATGGCGATATCATCGTTGAACAGCCCCCCCGTATAGATGTGAGGAACTACCAGGAGATATAGGTAATGGCAGACGACGCGTGCCTCGGTCAAGAGTCGTTCGCCTAATGTAAAGTCGCGCACTTGCGCATAGCTATGTAACATGCTTGGAATCTGTGCAAACAGATACGTCGCCAGCAGGCTAAGCGGCAAGTATAGGAAAAGGTATTTCCATACGCGCCAGGCGCGCGGTTGCAAAGCGACACGCAGTTCGTTATTGGTGTGCTGGAGAATGAAGAACTCGACCGACAACGCGAACAGGGGCAACAACGCGCCATTTTCTTTGGACAATGCCGCTAATAGCCCGAACAAGACTATCCCTACAGTCATCCATATGTAAGCCGGTGTATATCGCCGCTGGACGAGTCGACGACGACCGTGAACGTAGCAGATCAGGCCGGCTAGTACGAAGGTCGCGGCTAACATGGCCATTCGTTGTACGACGAACAGTGTGGCAGAGACCATCAGCGGGTGCAGCAGCCAGATGCTTGCGGTCAATACGGCAACCCATGC
>JASBUN010000066.1 GCA_030147845.1 Gammaproteobacteria bacterium | reverse complement strand
TGAATCTTCCACGGCGTCTTGATTGATCGTCACAAACCGGTAGCGCCGTGGCGCACGGATGATGGTCTGACTCATGATTCATCGGTACCGATGATGATTCGGGCAACCTCCATGGCAGGGTAGTACACACGTCGACCGATCCTGCGGCCGCAGGCCTTGAGTGATCGGGTCTGCTGGTCGCAGGGGTAACTCAGACTGTAACGCAAGCCACCGGTGGAACGTCCCAGCAACTCGGCCAGTTGTGTTTGCGACAACAACAAACCAAAGCGTTCGGTCAGTTGATTCTCCAGCGTTGCCACGTGCTTGTTTTCTGATGCTTGCATAAACTGTCTTCTCCTTGTGCATGATTTGAAAACATCAGATTGCACAACACATCATGTGTTTGCCAGAACATAACGTTTAGCAGTGCGGTAAATATTTATTTTTGATTTAGCAAATTACACGGTGTTAGTGTCAATGCATGTGATGAAACAACGACGACGCGGCACGAACATGAATCAAATCGAAATGCTCCTGGACGCAATCAACAATCTCTCCCCGCGCATTCCGATTACGGTGGACTTGTGGACCGTACGGGAGATCGCCGCCTACCTGAAACGTTCCGAGGCGGTTGTGCGTGAACGCATCACTGCCCTGCCCGGCTTCCCACAAGCCATCCGGCTGCCGGTCGCCGGCAGTAAACGCCGGGGACAACCTTTATGGAAGGCCAAAGAGGTAATCGCCTGGACTGAGAAGCACCAGGAAAACCGCATCGCCTAGTCGAGCTTGTCCGCCAGATCACTAACCGATGGCGCGTAATACACATTCTGCAACACCCGAAGATCACGGTGCCCGCTGATCCGAGCGAGCTCCATCACACCGAACACCTTCGACATCCTTGTGAGCGCCTCGCGGCGCGTGTCATGGAAATGCAGGTCTTCAATGAGCGCGCGTGCTTTTGCCTTGCGAAACAGGGCATCCAGACTGGCCGTCGACACACTGAATACTGTGTCCTCCTCGCCGTTCAAGGATCGTAGCTGCTCGATGATACGGCGTGCCTCGGCCGACAACGGTACGTCCCGCGCATAGCCATTCTTCGTCTTTGGCAAATGCACATGCCGATCATTGACATGCTGCCACTCCAGACCGCAGATCTCTCCCGCGCGCATCGCCGTCTCGATGGCGAAGAGATAGGCCGCGCCGACACGTGCCGATGCCGTCTCCGGTGGTGCTTCCGATGAATACCCCAGTGCATGCAGCAGCTTTTCTGTTTCTTCTGTTGTCGGCCGCCGGGTGCGTGCCGCTGTGGGTGGCGGCCGCCGCACATCGCTAACCGGGTTGACGCGCACCCAGCCCCATTCGCGCCGCGCCACCGAGCAGGCATGCGAGAGGATCGTCATCTCCCGCTCCACCGTCGAGCCCGAGACCTGCATCAGACGCCGATCGCGCCAGGCGGCGATATCGGTCGGTGCAAGCATGCGCAGCGACACCTCGGCGACCGGATCGCGGAGAATGACGTCGATCATTTTCTGCTCCCGCGCGGCGCCACGCTTATTAATGCTGACCTCGCGGCTATAGCGTTCGAGCAGATCGCGGAACGGCTTGTTCGGGATCTTGCCGGCGGAGTCTTCCCGCAGCTGGGTCTCTTCCTGTGCCGCCCAGGCCTGGGCTTCCCGTTTGGTGGTGAACGTTGCCGACGCACGGGTGCCCTTGATGCACACCTCGGCGCGCCAACCACCACTCCTTTTCCTGAATGTAGCCATTTCCGATCCCTCTTGATTTACGCCAATGGCGTAGATTTGGCGTAAAGAAATCATACATCAAGCGGGAAAAAGAGGGGTAACGCGCAGTAAGAAAAAGAGGGATTACATGTTAACTTATTGTTTTAAAGTAAGAAATGTTAAAAAGCGGCAAAATGCGCAAGTTGTTGATTTTTGATAATGGTGCCCGGGGCCGGGGTCGAACCGGCACAGAGGTTACCCTCCGAGGGATTTTCGCACCCGCTACAGCTTTCACTGCTGTACCGCATATCGCGTTACATTTGGGGTCCGGACTTTCTCTTTGCCCTATCGCGAGCAAGCCGCAACGTAGGCAGGAGCCGTCAAGTCTCTACACTTTCCCAGTCTCCATCAGCCGCAGGCTACGATCGCCGCTCGTCGCGGCCGCGTGACTCATCATCCTGGCTGTAAGAGTTGTACTACGACTGGGCTTAGCTCGGGATTGCCACCGCCGTAACGCGCTGAGGTTTCCCCGAATTTGACTCCATTCACGCCAGTGGTTTCCCAACTGGGTGCTCAACTTGATTTTAAGTCCCTTGCGTCTACCAATTTCGCCACCCGGGCACACCACGCCATTGTAACGTGTCGGCGCCGGATCGGGGAAATATTGGAAGATAAAATATGGAGGCTGAGCCCGGAATCGAACCGAGGTACGCGGATTTGCAGTCCGCTGCATGACCACTCTGCCACTCAGCCGAGAGTGAGAACTACGAAAAGCAAAAAACCCCGACCGTTCGATCGAGGCTTTGCTAAGTCCCTGAAATTGGAGCGGGAAACGAGACTCGAACTCGCGACCCCAACCTTGGCAAGGTTGTGCTCTACCACTGAGCTATTCCCGCATCGGTCAAGAGAGCCGTATTTTAAACACACCCGTGATGGTGTCAAGCACGCCGGCTGGCCACGCCAACGGACTTAATCGCCATTGTTGGCGCTGTCACGCAAGATCGGCCAAGCACCACGTAAATATATCACCATCGACCAAAGCGTAAGGATGGCGGCCAAATACAACAGATACAAACCAAGTTCCGCCACCGGCACGGTTCCCCATAATGGCTCGCGGTAGATCATCATGGGCAAGGCGATGAGCTGGGCGGTGGTCTTGATTTTGCCAATATACGACACCGCCACTTTGGCTTGCTCGCCGACTTCCGCCATCCACTCACGTAAAGCCGAGATGGTAATCTCGCGGCCAACAATGATCGCCGCCGGTATGGCAATCAACACGTCCGGAAACGGCGTGGGGTTGCGATCCACTAACAGAATAAGCGCTACCGCAACCATCAACTTATCGGCTACGGGATCGAGAAAGGCGCCGAAGCGCGACGTCATCCCGAAGCGCCGCGCAATCATGCCGTCCAGCCAATCGGTAATCGCCGCCCCGACGAACAGCCACGTGCAAACTTCGTTGGCCCAACTCACCGGCAAGTAGAAAATGAGCACAAATACCGGGATCACGGCAATCCGCGATAGTGTCAATATGAGGGGAAGATTGAAACGCATCGGCTGTCAGTTGGCGGCGGAGTGAAATACGTCGTAAATTCGTTGTGCCAATTCCCGGCTTATTCCCTGTACGCTGGCCAAATCTTCCACCCCTGCCCGTGCGATCTCGCGCAATCCGCCGAATTGCTTCAACAACTGTTGTCGGCGTTTAGGGCCCATGCCGGGAATATTCTCCAAAACTGAGGTACTGCGCGCACGTGAACGGCGCTGCCGATGGCCGGTGATGGCAAAGCGATGGGCCTCATCACGCACTTGTTGGATCAGGTGTAAGGCAGGCGAATCCCCCGGCAGTATAGTGGGCGTGGCCTTGCCGGACAAGAACAGCGTTTCCATACCGGGCTTGCGATCCGGACCTTTGGCAATCCCAACAATGATCACACCTTCGACTTGAAGCTCTTCCAATACTTCGCGCGCCTGGCGCAATTGGCCCTTACCGCCATCGATAAACAGTAAATCGGGCAGCTTGCCCTCACCCTCTTTGAGTCGCGTATAACGGCGGCGCAGCGCTTGGCGCATGGCCGCATAGTCATCACCGGGCGTGATATCGGCGATATTGAAGCGCCGGTAGTCCGATTTCACCGGTCCCTCGTTGTCGAATACCACGCACGACGCCACGGTCGCCTCGCCCATGGTGTGGCTAATGTCGAAACACTCCAAGCGGGCCGGCAATTGATCCAACGACAGGGCATCCTGCAATGCTTCGAGGCGTCGCTGAACGCCCATGCGACTGGCCAATCGAAGGCCCAGCGCATTTTCGGCATTGTGTGATGCCATCTGCACCCAGCGCGCACGCTCACCGCGCAGTCGATTATTCAAGGCAACGCGATGTCCCGCCTGCGATGACAACACCTCGGCCAGCAAAACCTGATCCTCCACGGCATGGCTGAGCAAAATCTCCTGCGGCACATCCTTGCCCAGGTAGTATTGCGGTAAAAATGCCGACAGCACCTCACCGGGCGAGGCGTCGGCGGGCGCGCGCGGGAAAAAGCTCTTGTTGCCGAGATTCCGCCCACCACGGATATAGAATACTTGCACACAGGTAGTGCCGCCTTGCGATACACCCGCGACGACATCGACGTCACCGCTATCTCCACTTACATATTGGCGTTCCTGCACACGGCGTAGACTCGCGATTTGGTCGCGATAGCGGGCCGCCAGCTCGAAATCCAACGCCTGCGATGCCTCTTCCATGCGCTGCACCAACTCATCGATGACCTCACCACTCTTGCCATCAAGAAATAACGCCGCGTGACGCAAATCACGGCGGTAGGTATCGGAATCTATCAAGCCCACGCACGGCGCGGTGCAGCGCTTGATCTGGTATTGCAGGCACGGTCGTGAGCGGTTGCGGAAGAAAGAATCCTCGCACTGACGCACACGAAATAATTTTTGCAACAAACTTAATGTATCGCGCACCGCCGAAGCGGATGGAAATGGTCCAAAATAGCGTCCCTTGGCGCGGCGCGCGCCGCGGTGGAAGGCAAGGCGCGGAAAGGTATCCTGGTTGGAAAGATAGATATACGGATAACTCTTGTCATCACGTAGCAACACGTTGTAGTGCGGCCGCAGTTCCTTGATGAGGTGATTTTCGAGAATCAGCGCCTCGCCTTCAGTGTGTGTCACGGTAATCTCGACATTACACACGTGAGCCATGAGCGCCTGCGTCTTGGGCGGCAAGCCGGCGGTTCGAAAATAACTTGAAACGCGCTTCTTTAGATTGCCGGCCTTACCCACATACAGCACTTCGCCTTTGGCGCCAAGCATGCGGTATACCCCCGGTTTCGGAGTCAAATGCTTGAGAAACAACTTGGCATCAAAGCTAGTATGCGTTTCTTTGAGATTCATACGCCGCTGACCGAATCGCCCTGCTATGCGGATTCTATTGTATCGCGCATGCAGCGCAGCGGCGACGCGCTTCAGCCCAACAATTGCCGCGCACGACCAAACACGTCGTGAAACATGCGCTCGGTCAGACGCCGCGTCTGGGTGTTATAACGACTGCAGTGGTAGGAATCGAGTAGCGTCAGACCCGGCTGCAGCTGGTGCTCCTGCCCATGACCGAACGGGTATTGTGAGCGCTTTTTAGCGAGCGCCTTCAGGACCGCAGTATGCGCCACCGTGCCCAGGGCCAAGACCACACTCGCCGTCGCCAGATTAGCCAACTCCTGGCGCAGATATGCATTGCAGGTATTGATCTCGCTGACCTCAGGCTTATTGGCCGGTGGTAGACATTTGACCGCGTTGGTAATGCGGCAATCGGTCAAAATCAGGCCGTCGTCGGCGGAAACCGATTCGCTGCGACTGCCGAAGCCGAACCGATGCAGCGTTTGGTAGAGCAAGATGCCGGCGTGATCACCGGTAAACGGTCGCCCGGTAGCGTTAGCACCATGCATGCCGGGCGCCAAACCAACGATCAACAAGCGCGCGGACGGGTCGCCAAACGGCGCTACCGGGCGCGCGTGATAAGCGGGATGGCGCGCCCCGACTTCGTCCAAAAAGCGGCTCAATCTTGGGCAGCGCCGGCACTCCAGATCGAATGTAGCCGCACTCATTCGGACATATCCACACGCCGACAGTCGCCGCTGTCCAAGTCCATGCAACGCACGTCATGGGCGTTGGTGTTGGCAATCCACAGCTGGGTGCGATGCAAGCTCAAGCCACCCGGCTCGGCCAGTTCGGGACACGACAACGAACTAGAAACTACATTAGTTTTCATATCATATCGTTTGATTTTATTATTATATGTATCTGCAATCCAGAGACAAGCACGCCGCCCGTCAAAGGCCAGCCCCATTGGATGCTGCAAGCGCGCCCGTTGGCCATTCGCATCGACATCGCCAAATTCAAACAGCCCCAATCCCACCAGCGTTTCTACCCGCGCATCCGGCAGACGCAACGACCGTAGCGCCGAGGATTCGGCGTCGGCAACATACAGGCGGAAATCCCCCACGGTGAGCGCCGATGGCTGCGCGAAACTGGCCAAATCCGGCGCGCCATCGTCGATGCCCTCACGCCCGCTACCGGCCAGCCGGCCAATCGTATTGTTGCTCAGTTGTAGGCTCCATATCTGATGCTGACCGGCCATGCCGATGTACAGATTGCCACCGTGATAGGCCAAATCCCACGGCGAGTTCAAAGCCGCCTGCAGCGGGTCAGTGTAAAATAAGGCGCCACCACGCCCATGGCGGCCATTTCCAGCAACCGTTTGTACGTCACCATCGCGCAAATTGATACGCCGCACGGCGTGATTGCCGGTGTCGGCAACATACAAAAATTCGTCAATCTTGCTTAGTCCTTGTGGATTAGAAAAGGCTGCGGCGTCCCCTTGTCCGTCGACAAAACCAGGACTATTACCGCCGAAAACCCGCACGATCGCACCGCTGGCAGTGGCTTCAACCACTCGATTATGCCCACTGTCGCTGACATAGACGCGACTGCCGGTGGCCAAGAGCTTGCCTGGAAACGCCAGCGTCGCCGATGCTTCCGGTCGCGGACGCAGCGCTAGCGGTTCCGTGTTAAGCCTGCCAGACCGCTCCGCCTTCTCCAATTGTTCAGCAATAAGCCCGTCGAGTTGCTTGCGTCGGCCTTCACCGCGCACAACGCCAAGCACATAGCCTTCCGGATCGATACAAATAATGGATGGCCAGGCACGAATAGCATACTGACGCCACACTTGTAGAGTCGGATCGTTGGCCACCGGATGACGGATGTGATGGCGATTGATCGCCTTTTGCACGTTCTCGGCGACTCGTTCGTGCGGAAACTTGGGTGAGTGTATACCGATGACTACCAAGCCATCGCGGTATTTTTCCTCGAGATAGCGCAGATCCGGGAGAATATGCAGGCAATTAATACAACAATAGGTCCAGAAATCGAGTAGCACCATTTTACCGCGTTGTTCCCGCAGTCGTATGGGCACGCCGGTATTATACCACTCGAGGTGATCAGGTAACTCTGGGGCGCGGATCGGTTCGCGTGTCACCAGGGTACGGTTCTTGGCAGCACTAACTCGTGGCCGGCAAGAGTTCGGCGCTTCGACGCTGATATATAGATTGCGCGGTACATGCGGCGGCTGGGCATCGCAAGGGAGGCAATAGCGTTATGCTTCTTTCACGTTTTCGATCATGTCATGCCGAATGGCCAAGCGCGTCAACTCGACATCGTTGAGGACGCCTAACTTTTCGAACAAGCGATGTCGATAGGTGCTAATGGTCTTCGGACTCAAACAAAGTTTGTCTGATATTTCCTGTACGTTCTGTCCCTGGGTGATCATAAGCATCACTTGCATTTCGCGCTGCGACAGGCGATTAAACGGCGTAGGACTTGCGCCTGGCATCATGGACAGAGCAATGTGTTGCGCAATTTCGGAGCAGATATAACGCTCGCCGCGATACACAGCGTCAATCGCCGTTGCGATCTCATCAATGCCGCAGCCTTTGGTCAGATAACCAGCGGCACCCGCTTCGAGTAAACGCGTTGGAAAGGGTTCTTCGGTATGCACCGTACACACGATGACGCGTATGCTCGAATCGAACTGCTGCAGTTTACGCGTGGCCTCCAAACCACCAATGCCGGGCATGTTGACATCCATCAACACCACATCGGGCTTGTTCTGGCGCGCCTTCAATATGGCCTCTTCGCCCGTGCATGCTTCGTCGATCACCTTGAGACCGCGCTGATCATCCAGCAAACGCCGAATACCGGTACGGACCAACTCGTGGTCATCCACCAGTAAGACGCTGATCATCCGACCTCCTATAAATTTCGACCGGCCATTCCCCGTTCTTGCCGACGGGCATGCCGCAATCCCCGAATCCCGTTTTAAAATACACCATTCGTCCCGAAAATGACAGCCGCGGCGCCTGTGTTGGCGGTAGCGGTAATACTATAAAGTGAACAGTATGGGCAGCTAACGTGGCGCCCATTTTCGGCCTCCACGTCTGTCCGTCATCCGCGCGACACGCCGCCCGAGGCCGTGTTTCGATACGCTGCATCGGGTCGCTCGCGGTGCGCGGAAGCGCTTCAAAGCTGACGCCGGCCGCGATATGCTGCCAACCTGCCCACAACGGAATCCGACCTGTGACCGCCGAACTGCCCGCGTACCTGACCACACGCGAACTCGCTGAGCTGCTGCGAGTCAAAGAACGCAAAGTATACGAACTGGCATCATCGGGCGCCGTACCGTGCAGCCGCGCCACCGGCAAACTGCTGTTTCCGCGCGCCGAAATTGACGCTTGGTTGAAGCGCCATCGCATGGGCGCGGAGGAACCCACGCAAGTGCTGCGCCCTAACGTAATCGCCGGCAGTCACGATCCGCTACTGGAATGGGCTTTACGTGAATCGCGCAGCGGCCTGGCCATGTTTCTGGACGGCAGCCTGGACGGCCTAGAGCGGCTACGACGCGGTGATGCGATCGCCGCCGGCATCCATCTCACCGAACCAGACAACGACGGCTGGAACCGCACCCACCTACGCGCCATGTTGCCGGACGAGCCGCTGGTGCTGATACACTGGGCGTGGCGCGATCAGGGCCTGATTCTACCGCCTGGAAATCCGCACAATATTGCCGGCCTGGCGGACTTGAAAGGCCGGCGCTTCATACCACGTCAAAGCGAAGCCGGTACCTTTGTGTTGTTGAAACGCTTAGCAGCGGAAGCCGGACTGTGCATGTCCGACTTCGAGCTGCTGACGCCACCGGCGCGCACGCAAACGGATGTCGCCGCCGCCATCGCCGATGGCAAGGCCGACGCCGGTCTCGGCTTGGCCTGCATGGCGCGACAATTCCGCCTCGACTTCCTGCACTTAGCACGCGAGCGCTTCGATATTGCTATTTATCGACGCGCCTATTTCGAACCACCTTTTCAACGGCTCATACAGTTCGCCAACAGCACCGCTCTGATCAATCGCGCCAACGAATTAAGCGGCTACGACGTATCCATGCTCGGCCAGGTTCAATATAACGCGGCCGTCGATTAACCGTGCTGCTGCTTCTTGGAAGAGCCGGCATGAGCACGATGGGCATTGGGGTGGAAAAGCTGTTTGCCATGTAAGCGGTAACTGGCGATCACCGCCTGACCTTCGGGACCGGTAATCCAGTTGATGAACTCGCGACCCCATTTTACCTTGACGTTGGGGTGCTTGGCCGGGTTGACCAAAATCACGCCATATTGATTGAACAGATTCGGATCACCCTGCACCAGAATCTTGAAGTGGTCCTTGTTCTTGAAGCTGATCCAAGTGCCGCGATCGGTCAACGTGTAGGCACCCATACCGACCGCCGCATTCAACGTCGCACCCATGCCTGACCCGGTCTCGCGGTACCAGCGGCCACTATGCGCCTTGGGATTGATCTTGGTATCTTTCCACAGCGCCATCTCCTTTTTATAGGTACCGCTGTTGTCACCACGCGAAGCGAACGGCGCCTTGGCCTGAGCGATCTTGGTCAGCGCAGCCGGCGCATTTTTCATGCCGGCAATATGGGCCGGATCCTTGCTCGGACCGACGATAATGAAGTCGTTATACATGACGTCATAACGCTTTACGCCCCAACCCTCGCGTACGAATTTCAATTCGGCCGGTTTGGCGTGCACCAACACGACATCACCGTCGCCATTCCTGGCATTCTTCAATGCCTGACCCGTGCCAACCGCAACCACGCGCACCTGGATACCGGTCTTTTTAGTGAATTTCGGCAACATGTAGTCGAGCAAGCCTGAATTTTGTGTCGATGTGGTTGACTGCACGACAATAAATTTATCACCGGCGCGGCTCGGCGTAGAAAATGACAGTGACAACGCAGCGGCAAATAGGCCAATAGCAAGTGCATTGATCTTACTCTTGTTCGGTGACATCTCTTCTATCCTCCTCGCTGGAACTAACATCAAAGCACGATTCTGCCATCAAGATAGGCTTGCGCTCGTGCAGACCGGGCATTACCAAAAAATTTGTCGGCTGAACTGTGTTCTTCCACTTGTCCGCGATACATAAATACAACATCGTCGGCGATACGCTTGGCCTGCCCGATATCGTGTGTTACCAGGACGATTTTTGTGCCCGCAGCGTGCGCGTGCTGAATCAAGTTTTCCACCGCCAGCGTCGATGCGGGATCGAGACTGGCGGTTGGCTCATCAAGAAACAGCACTTGCGGGCGAATACTGAGCGCGCGCGCGATCGCCAAACGTTGCTGTTCGCCACCGGAGAGCACGCGCGCCGGTTTGGCCGCCAAATGCTCGAGCCCGGCCGCCTGCAATACGAACTGCAGGCGCGCCTCACGTTCGTGTCTCGGCACCGCGTGTACGGCCATGGCATAACGCACATTGGCAGCAGCCGACCGGCGCAACAAAACCGGACGCTGAAACACCATGGCTTGACGCTGCTTGGTGGCGCGACCGACGTCGCACCCGGCCCAAGCAACGGAACCCGCACTCGGTTTCAACAAGCCATGGATAAGACGCAGCAACAAACTTTTGCCCGCACCGTTTGGCCCCATAATGACGCTGCGCGAGCCTTGATCGAGCTGCAGATCGAGCGACGCGATCAGGCGATGGCCGTTCGCCTCGAAGCACAAGCCTTCGGCCACCAGTAACGACGCCCGGCGCGGCGGCGGCGTGTTGGCGGCGCTAAAATCCGATTTTGGCATCGCCGCATCAAGCATACGCGGACCTGCTCGCGGTCGCTTTCAGCGCCATGACGCCGGCGTTGACGGCGACGGCGATCGAAATCAGAATCATGCCGAGCGCGAGCGCCAAGGCCAGGTCACCCTTTGAAGTTTCCAACGCAATCGCGGTGGTCATGACGCGCGTGACGTGATTGATATTGCCGCCGACGATAATCACCGCGCCGACCTCGGCGATGGCGCGACCGAATCCCGCCAACGAGACGGTCAACAAACTATAACGAGCGTCCCACAACACAGTGGCGATCGTGCGCCATGGCCCGACTCCGAGCGAACGCAACTGTTCGTCATACTCGCGGTGCAAATCGTCTATGACTTGGCGCGCCAAGGCGGCGACGATGGGCGCCACCAATACCGCTTGCGCGACGATCATGGCGCCGGGCGTATACAACAGTTCGAGCGCGCCCAAAGGCCCGGCGTTGGAGAATGTCAGATACAGCAGCAAACCAATGACCACCGGCGGCAAGCCCATCATGGAATTCAGGATCACCGTTGCCAGTCCGCGTCCGCGGAAACGGCCCACGGCAACGGCCGCACCCACCGGTAACCCGACCACGCAGGCCAGCAATACGGCAGTCAAGCTGACGCGCAGCGATAGCAGCACGATCTCCGTGAGGGCACTGTCGCCCGAGGTGATGAGATGAAAGGCCAGCCCGAAGGCGGCACCGAAGTCCTGCATGGTCGGCGATCCGTAGAGAGTGGTATGTGGGGACAGACGCCGTGCGTGATCTTGATCTGTGTTTAGTGATGTTTTGTGCGAAAATTACAACGTATATACATTTATCACATGAAAACGTGGTCTGCAAGCCGAGCTGACCCGCGTAGAGTCGTCGTGCCGACCGCACCTGCCGCAGGTCGGCTTGACCATTCGCCCAGCGCGACGGTTCTGCCACACAGCAGCAACGAAATGGCGTACCATTCACTCAAACCGCCCATGCGACCCATCGTTTAACGACGCGCGATGCTGTTAGCACGCCGCTACCGATTACTTTACTGATCGTAAGACCATGAATTGGAACGATCCCAGCTTTCCTCCGAGCCCGCCTGCAGTGTCCGATCTACGCGCCGGCAGTCTGGCTCAGCCCAGCGACGCTCTGGCCTGGGTCGACGCTCGATGTGTGGCGCTGGACACCGAGCTGGTGTCGCCGGTTGAGGCATTCGGACGCATTCTCGGGGCGCCGATATACGCCATCGGCAACCATCCGGCGCACGCCACTGCCGCGCTCGATGGTTTCGCCTTACACGCCGCCGCCACCCTCGGCGCGTCGGATTACAATCCGTTACCGCTCAACCTACAGTCGAACTTCGCCGGCGCCATGGGCAACGACGTGGCCATGCCGATCGCGCTTGGACAAACATTACCGGCGGGCGCCGACGCCGTGTTGCCGACCGAAGAGGCCGGCTTGCGTGGCACGATACTCGATGTCTTCCGCCCTATCGCGGTCGGCGCAAATCTGGTTCGTGCCGGCGACGAGGCGATCGACGGCGCAGTTGTGCTCGATACGGGCAACAGACTACGCGCCCAGGATATTGCCCTATTGGCGCTGATAGGCACTGAGCACGTAGCCGTCATTCAACGTCCGCGCGTGCGCTTATTGATGACACGCACACCCGCGGGCGACATCGACACGATCCTGTTAAGCGCATTGCTGCGGCGAGATGGAGCGCAGTTCGAAGCCGCTGCACGCGCGCACGACGGCGACTCATTGTGCGATGCGTTGGCGTTGGCCACGGTCGATAGTGATCTAATCCTGGTATGCGGCGCCAGCGGCTTGGGTGACAACGATTTTGCCGTCGACAGCGTGGCACGGGCCGGCGTGCTGGATATGCATGGGGTGGCGATAAATCCCGGCGCTACCACCGCGCTCGGGCGCGCAGATAACGTACCCGTGATTGTGCTGCCGGGCAGCCCGCTGGCCTGTTTGTACGCCTACGAATGGATTGCCGGACGCGCCGTGCGACGTCTCGCCGGCAGCCGCAACGATTGGCCATACCCGAAACGGCGGGCGCGATTGACGCGCAAGATCGCCTCCACCCTGGGCGTTCAGGAATTTTGTCGTGTGCGCTTGCATGGCAACGACGCCGAACCACTGACGGTCACCGACGGCCGCTTGCTGGCCAGTGCGGTACGCGCTGACGGTTTCGTTATTGTGCCTGTTCACAGCGAAGGCTATGCCGAAAACACCGAGGTCACCGTGTTGCTGCACGGTAGCGAATAAAACAAATTAGGAGTGTCCAAAATGCCCCGGCCCGACCCGATCAGCGAACGCCGCCGTGCGGCGCAGCAGCGCCAGTTTTTAGAAGTCGTCAACGTCGACGAAGCGACTCGCCGGTTTCAGGCCCCGTTGTTACTGGCGCCGGTCGGTAGTGAATTGGTCCCATTGTGTGACGCGCTGAATCGTGTCGTCGCCAGCGATGTCATTGCCGCGGTCGACGTCCCCGGCTTTGATCGCGCCAACGTAGACGGCGTCGCGGTGCGCGCGGCCGATACGGTCGGCGCCAGCGAGGATACGCCACGGCGTCTGCGACTCAATGACGAGATATTAACGCCGGGCGTTGCCGCTCAATTTGTGGTGAACGCCGCTACCGCCACCATCTTGGCCACCGGCGCAATGGTGCCGCGCGGCGCCGATGCCGTCATCATGGTGGAACAGACCGATAGCGTCGAGGACGCCGATCCGCCGGCCATCGACATACGTCGGACTGCCGCTGCCGGTCAATTTATCACCTTCGCCGGCACCGATATCGGCCGCGGCGAAACCGTGCTGCGCGCCGGTCAGCGGCTCAGTTCGCGTGAAATCGGCGTATTGGCGGCGGTCGGCTGCGCCGCGGTGGAAGTATACCGGCGACCGCGCGTGGCAGTCGTGTCGACCGGCGATGAAGTCGTAGCGCCCGGCCGGCCACTGCCGCTCGGTTGTGTCTACGATTCCAACCAAGCGATCGTCGCCGCAGCCGTCGAAGAACTCGGCTGCGAAGCGGTGCCGCTGGGCGCCGTTCCCGACGACCAAAGCAAGTTGCAACAGGTGCTCGATGAGGCGTTGCGCTGCGACGTCGTGATCCTGTCGGGCGGCACGTCGAAAGGCGCCGGTGACCTGTCTTATCAGGTCATGGAACGCCTGCAACCACCCGGCGTGGTCGTGCACGGCGTCGCCGTAAAACCAGGCAAACCGCTTTGCCTGGCGGTAAGCGACCGCACACCGGTGGTCATTCTGCCGGGATTTCCAACCTCTGCCATCTTTACCTTTCACCAATTCGTCGCGCCGGTGTTGCGCGCCTTTGCCGGTCTGCCTGCCGCCGAGCAGCAAACTACGCAGGCGGTGATGCCGATGCGGGTCGGCTCTGAACGCGGACGTATGGAATTTCTCATGGTCAGCCTGATACGCACCGGCAACGGTTTCGCGGCTTATTCGATGGGCAAGAATTCCGGTGCTGTCACTGCCTTTTCGCATGCCGATGGTTTTATTCGCATCGCCGAGAACGTGGAACAAATCGCCGCCGGTACCAGCGTCACGGTACAGCTACTGTCGAATCGCCTAGAGCCGGCCGATATCGTCACCATCGGTAGTCACTGCGTCGGACTCGACCGTTTACTCGGCCATCTGCAACGCGACGGCTTGGAAATCAAATCCATGCACGTCGGCAGCAGTGGCGGTCTGGCGGCCGCGCGCCGCGGCGAATGTGATATCGCCGGCATTCACTTAATGGACCCGGCTTCGGGTGAGTACAACCGAGCGTTTCTGGAAACAGGAATGGAATTGGTCAAAGGCTATCGACGCATGCAGGGCATCGTGTTTCGCGCCGACGACAGCCGTTTCGCCGGCGTCGATTCGATCCCGTCGGCAATCGCCGCCGCCCTCGCCGATGCCGATTGCGTCATGGTCAATCGCAACGCCGGTAGCGGCACGCGCATCCTCATCGACGGCTTACTCAATGGTACCGAACCACCTGGCTATGCGGTGCAGACCAAGTCGCATAACGCCGTCGCCACCGCGGTGGCGCAACACCGGGCTGACTGGGGCGTGGCCATTGACGTGGTGGCGCGCATGTACGGTCTTGGATTCATTCCGTTGCAGGAGGAACACTATGACTTCGTCGTGCCCAGCGCCCGCATGCAACGGCCGGCGGTACAACGTTTCCTGCAACTGCTGCAACGCGACGATGTGCGCGCCGAACTCACCGAGCTGGGATTCCTGCTCTAACCAACACGCTATCGCAGCGCAACCGCCAAGGCCAGCGGCATCACCAGCAAACTGCCGAGGTTCGCCATCATGACGATGGACGCGACTTTTTCCGGCTCCTGGCGAAACTGCTCGGCAACGATATAGTTGAGTACCGCCGGTGGCAGCGCGCCGAATATGATTAATAGACTATATTGCTGCGGCGGTAATTCGATTATTCGTGTCACCAACCAAACCATGATCAAGCCGCTGGCCGGGCATAACACGGCGCCCCACACGCCGAGCCGCCAATCTTTGAAGGATACTTCGGTCAAGCGTACGCCGAGCGAAAACAATAACAGCGGCACGGCGATATCACCCAACATGCTGATGACGGTGACAACCGGTCCGGGCAGCACCGCGCCGCTGGTACTAACAGCGAGTCCCAACAGCGTGGCAACGATAACCGGCACACGCAGCACCCGGATCAGCCGCATGCGGTGATCGAGAATATAGGCGCCGACGGAAAAATGCAGGGCCATTTCCACTACAAACAGTACGACGGCCGCCGCCA
>JASBUN010000065.1 GCA_030147845.1 Gammaproteobacteria bacterium | reverse complement strand
CGACAACGTGAAGATGACGGTATCGTTGATTGCGCCGATTGCGATGGAAGAAGGGTTACGCTTCGCGATCCGCGAAGGTGGACGAACGGTCGGCGCTGGTGTGGTGTCGAAGGTGATTGAGTAACGGTTTGCTCGTTGCGGGTGGCTCGTTCGCCAATAGGCGATCGGTGTCCTATGCCGGGGTCTGGTTGTTGAGCGGGCACTCGCAATAGCTAAAGGTTTAGGCCAGTAGCTCAATTGGCAGAGCGGCGGTCTCCAAAACCGCAGGTTGGGGGTTCGATTCCCTCCTGGCCTGCCATTGTTGGTTTTTAGGATTGCGAATCTCGTGCGTCGCCATGCCTGAGTCAGCTACGGCAGTTTGAGTTGAGATTGGTCATCCGGAACATGCGATCGGATTTATGAACGCGAAAGTCGAAGGGCGCAGTTCGGCCGCCGATATCGCCAAACTGGTGGTAGCGCTGGTATTGGTGGTGGCTGGTGCTATTGCCTTCAATTACTACGACCAGGAAATGCTGCTGCTGCGTGTGCTCGGCATATTGGTGGTGGTAGGCGTTGCGGGTTTGATTATGATGACCACCACGTATGGCCGTGTGGGCTGGGGTTTCGTCAGGGATTCGCGCACTGAGGTGCGCAAAGTAGTATGGCCCAATCGTAAAGAGACTGCCCAGACGACGTTGGTGGTCATTATTATGGTGATTATCGTCGGCATCCTGCTTTGGGTTATGGATTCATTTTTATTATGGGCGGTCAAGCTCTTGACCGGCCAAGGAGCCTGATCGATGGCGAAGCGCTGGTATGTCGTGCACGCCTACTCCGGGTTTGAAAACCAGGTCAAGCGTTCTCTGCTCGATCGCATTACGCGTTTCGAGATGGAGGAAAAATTCGGCGATATTCTCGTTCCGACCGAAGAAGTGGTCGAGATGAAAGAGGGGCAGCAGCGCAAAAGTGAGCGCAAGTTCTTCCCCGGTTATGTGTTGGTGCAGATGGAAATGGGTGACGACACTTGGCATTTGGTCAAGGATACGCCCAAGGTGCTGGGTTTTATCGGCGGCACCTCGGATAAGCCGGCGCCGATTTCGGACCGCGAGGCCGATGCCATCCTGCAGCGTGTTCAAGATGGTGTGGAAAAGCCGCGACCGAAGGTGCTGTTCGAGGCCGGCGAGGTGGTGCGCGTCATCGACGGCCCATTCAACGATTTCAACGGCGTGGTCGAGGAAGTCAACTACGAGAAGAGCCGGCTGCGTGTGGCCGTGCTCATCTTTGGTCGCTCGACGCCGGTCGAGTTGGACTTCGGGCAAGTCGAAAAGGGTTGATTTAATACCGGGTCGGCTTGCGCCGGCCAGACAAATGCCGGCGAATTGACGTTCGCCCTAGCGGGGAGCCTAACGGCGCTAGTACCCACAGGAGTAATGACAGCATGGCCAAGAAAGTTGAAGCGTATATCAAGCTGCAGGTGGCGGCCGGTAAGGCCAACCCCAGCCCGCCGGTAGGCCCGGCATTGGGCCAGCATGGCGTCAACATCATGGAGTTCTGCAAAACTTTTAACGCGCAGACCCAGTCGATGGAGCAGGGCATGCCGATACCGGTTGTGATCACGGTTTACAACGATCGCAGCTTTACCTTTATCACCAAGACGCCACCGGCGGCCGTACTGCTGAGAAAGGCGGCCGGTATTGCCAAGGGCAGCAGCACCCCCAACACCAATAAAGTTGGCAAGGTTACCCGCGCGCAACTCGAAGAGATTGCCAAGACCAAGGAGCCTGATCTTACCGCGGCCGACCTCGATGCTGCTGTGCGCACCATTGCCGGTAGCGCTCGCAGTATGGGCTTGGAAGTGGAGGGGGTATAAGTCATGGCCAAATTGAGCAAACGCCAAAAGCAGTTCCAGGAAAAATTGGAAGCCGGCAAACTCTATCCGGTCGAGGATGCCTTCAGCCTGATCAAACAGATGCCTGCGGCCAAGTTTCTCGAATCGGTTGATGTCAGCATCAACCTGGGCGTCGATCCGCGTAAGTCGGATCAGGTCGTGCGCGGTTCTACGGTATTGCCAAACGGTACCGGCAAGACGGTTCGAGTGGCGGTATTTACGCAAGGGGCAAATGTCGAAGCGGCGCGTGAAGCGGGCGCCGACGTGGTCGGCTTCGAAGACTTGGCCGAACAGGTCAAGGGCGGCAACATCGACTTCGACGTTGTCATCGCGACGCCGGACGCCATGCGTGTGGTCGGCCAGCTTGGTCAGATTCTCGGCCCGCGTGGGCTGATGCCGAATCCCAAGGTCGGCACGGTGACGCCCGATGTCAAGACCGCGGTCAAGAATGCCAAGGGCGGTCAAGTGCGCTATCGCACCGACAAGGCCGGCATCATCCACTGCTCGATCGGCAAGGTTGATTTCGAGATTGGCGCATTGCGCGAGAATCTGGATGCGCTGTTGGCCGATCTCAACAAGGCCAAGCCGTCCGCGGCCAAAGGCATTTATGTTCAAAAAGTGAGCGTGTCCTCCACCATGGGGCCTGGTATCCCGGTGGATCGCAGCTCCCTGGGACTTTAGAGATAGGACGCGGATGCCTGAACGGGTGTCCGCGGTAACGATTGATGGGCTGTCGGCTTCGGCCGGCAGCCGTCAAAGACCGTAGGCGCATCTTCCGGATGCTTAATCGACGCAAGTCTGCCTGCGTAGACGGTAAAATGCCCAGCAGAATTTATCTGGGATGGCTGCCGTAAGGGGGGAGCGTCAACGTAATTACAGGCGCTCCATGGTCGAGCCGTATCCAGGAGGCGATACATGAGTCTAACGCTGGACGAGAAAAAGGCTGTCGTTGCGGAAGTATCCGAAGTGGCATCTTCGGCTTTTTCGGCGATTGCAGCCGAGTATCGCGGCTTGACGGTCGGCGAGATGACCGAGTTGCGCGTGAAAGCGCGCACCGAGGGCGTCTATCTGCGAGTGGTGAAGAATTCTCTCGCACGCCGGGCGGTTGAGGGTACTGACTTTGAGTGCATGAGCGACGGTTTTGTGGGGCCGCTGGTATTGGCGTTCTCCCAGGAAGACCCGGGTTCCGCTGCACGAGTCATGAAGGATTTCGCCAAGGACCACGACAAACTTGTGGTCAAGCTCGTTTCGGTCGGACGGCAGCTGTATCCGGCGACCGATATCGATCGATTGGCGAAAATGCCGACCCGCGACCAGGCGATTAGTTTGCTGATGGCTGTGATGAGGGCGCCGCTCGACAAGTTCGCGCGGACTCTCAACGAAGTGCCGGGCAAGCTGGTTCGCACCGTCGCCGCGATCCGCGATCAAAAACAAGACGCCGCGTAATCTGGGTTTGTTGCCACGCGGTTGGTTGAACTGAATTTACTAGGAGCTATTTCAATGGCTGTGTCAAAAGAAGACATTCTGGAAACCATTTCCAATATGACCGTGCTGGAGGTTGTTGACCTGATCTCCGCCATGGAAGAGAAATTTGGCGTGTCCGCCGCCGCTGCGGTCGCCGCTGCCCCGGCCGCCGGTGCGGGCGAAGCCGCTGTCGCCGAAGAGCAGACCGAGTTTGACGTCGTGATGACCAGCTTTGGCAGTAATAAAGTTGGCGTCATTAAAGTCGTGCGCGCCGTTACCAGCCTGGGCCTCAAGGAAGCCAAGGACATGGTCGAGGGCGCTCCGGCGACCGTCAAGGAAGGTATCTCCAAGGACGAAGCCGAGACCGTCAAGAAGCAGTTGGAAGAAGCCGGCGCCACCGTGGAGCTCAAGTAGGCGCCGGATCAAGGTTGCGTAAACCAGGCAACCCGTTGTTTGCAGGACGGCTGGTGGCGTAAAGCCACCGGCCTTTTCCTGTTTCTCCGGCGCAAGCGATACGTTGTGCCGCGCAGTATTGCACAATGCCCTCCGGCAGGGAGCGCGGACGGCGACCGGCTAGTAACTAGTTACTGCTAACTAGGGACTAATTCATGACATTGACGTTGACGCATAGCTGAGGATTTCCAATGGCCTACACTTTTACCGAGAAGAAGCGCATCCGAAAGGATTTCGGTAAACGCCCCGCGACGCTCGAGGTTCCGTACCTGCTCGAGATTCAACTCCAATCTTATCGCCAGTTCCTGCAGTCGGATACGCCGGAAGCTCAGCGCGAAGGGATGGGGCTACACGCGGCGCTCAAATCCGTATTTCCGATCAGCAGTTATTCAGGAAATGCGGTATTGGAGTACGTCGGCTTTCGGTTCGGTGATCCCGCCTTCGA
Organism: Gammaproteobacteria bacterium; assembly: GCA_030147845.1. Lineage (GTDB taxonomy): Bacteria > Pseudomonadota > Gammaproteobacteria > JASBUN01 > JASBUN01 > JASBUN01. The sequence continues at coordinate 11,503 of JASBUN010000065.1, read as the reverse complement.
CGTCAAAGAATGTCAGATGCGAGGCTTGACCTATGCCGCGCCGTTACGGGTGAAGGTGCGCTTGGTCATCTACGACAAGGACGCCAAGGTCGGTTCGCAAGCCATAAAAGACATCAAGGAACAGGAAGTGTATATGGGGGAGATTCCCCTCATGACGCGAACCGGGACTTTTGTCATAAACGGCACCGAGCGTGTGATCGTGTCGCAGTTGCACCGTTCGCCGGGCGTGTTCTTTGATCATGACAAGGGCAAGACGCATTCTTCCGGCAAGTTGCTGTTCAATGCACGCGTCATTCCGTACCGTGGCTCGTGGCTCGATTTCGAGTTCGACCCCAAGGACTGCGTGTTCGTGCGCATCGACCGCCGCCGCAAGCTTCCGGTCAGTATCTTGCTGCGCGCGTTGGGTTATGACAACGAGCAAATGCTCGAGATGTTCTTCGAGCAGAATGAATTCGAATTCACTAAAGACGGCGTCAAGCTGACGTTGGTGCCGGAGCGGCTGCGCGGCGAGACTGCTACCTTTGAAATCAAGAACAAAGGCAAGGTAATCGTCGAGGAAGGCCGTCGCATCACGGCGCGCGCGATACGCGAGCTGGAGAAAACCGGTATCAAGAGCTTGGTGGTGCCGCCCGATTATTTAGTGGGCAAGATCATTGCGCACAATGTCGTGGACGAGTCGACCGGCGAATTGATCGCTCAGGCCAACGACGAGATCACAGCTGAGCAACTCGAGGCGATCAAGTCGGCCGGCATCAAGCGAATCAAGACGCTGTTCGTGAACGACCTGGATCACGGCCCGTTCATTTCCAGCACGCTGCGTATTGATAATTCGACTACCGAGCTGGAGGCGCAAGTCGAAATTTATCGCATGATGCGCCCTGGCGAGCCGCCGACCAAGGAAGCGGCACAAAATCTGTTCCACAATCTGTTCTTCAACGAAGAGCGCTACGATTTGTCGGCGGTCGGTCGCATGAAGTTCAATCGGCGCGTCGGTCGCGACGAAGTGATTGGTTCGGGTGTGCTGTCGAAAGAAGACATTACCGATGTCATCAAGGTGCTGATCGACATTCGCAATGGCAACGGCGCGGTGGATGATATCGATCACCTGGGCAATCGCCGTATTCGCTGCGTAGGGGAGATGGCGGAAAACGTCTTCCGCGTCGGTTTGGTACGTGTCGAGCGCGCGGTCAAGGAACGCTTGAGCCTGGCCGAGTCCGAGGGGCTCATGCCCCAGGAGTTGATTAACGCCAAGCCGGTGGCGGCGGCGGTGAAAGAATTTTTCGGCTCGTCGCAGTTGTCGCAATTCATGGATCAGAACAATCCATTGTCGGAGATCACGCACAAGCGCCGCATATCGGCCTTGGGCCCGGGCGGACTGACGCGCGAGCGTGCCGGCTTCGAGGTGCGCGACGTGCACCCGACGCACTACGGTCGTGTCTGCCCGATTGAGACACCGGAAGGGCCGAATATCGGCCTGATCAATTCGTTGGCGGTTTATGCCCGCACCAATCGTTACGGATTTTTGGAAACGCCGTATCGCAAAGTCGTCGACGGTAAGGTTACCGATCAGATCGAGTATCTATCGGCGATCGAAGAGGGTCAGTATGTTATCGCGCAGGCCAATGCGACGGTCGATGGCGTCGGTAAGCTAACCGACGAATTGGTGTCTTGCCGTCATCAAAACGAGTTCACCATGTCGACGCCCGACAAGGTCCAGTATATGGACGTGTCGCCGAAGCAGGTGGTTTCGGTTGCCGCGGCATTGATTCCGTTCCTCGAGCATGATGACGCCAACCGTGCATTGATGGGCTCCAACATGCAACGCCAGGCGGTCCCGACGCTGCGTTCAGAGAAGCCGTTGGTGGGTACCGGTATCGAGCGTACCGTGGCCGTCGACTCCGGCGTGGCGGTCGTTGCCGATCGCGGTGGCGTGGTCGATTCCGTCGACGCCAGTCGCGTGGTGGTGCGCGTCAATGATGATGAGACGGTTCCGGGTGAGCCTGGTGTCGATATCTACAACCTGACTAAATATACGCGCTCGAACCAGAATACGTGCATCAATCAACGTCCGCTGGTGAAACCGGGTGATGTGATTGCGCGCGCCGACGTTTTGGCCGATGGGCCGTCCACCGATCTCGGTGAATTGGCGCTTGGGCAAAACCTGTTGGTCGCTTTCATGCCCTGGAACGGTTACAACTTCGAGGACTCGATCCTAATCTCCGAGCGCGTGGTGGAAGAGGATCGTCTCACCACCATTCACATCGAAGAACTGACCTGCGTTGCGCGTGACACCAAACTGGGTCCGGAAGAGGTCACGGGTGATATCCCGAATGTCGGTGAAGCTGCACTGGCCAAGCTGGACGAATCCGGCATCGTCTATATCGGCGCCGAAGTCAGGCCGGGTGACATTCTGGTCGGCAAGGTCACGCCCAAGGGTGAAACGCAGCTAACGCCGGAAGAGAAGTTGCTGCGCGCCATTTTCGGCGAGAAAGCCTCCGACGTGAAAGATACGTCGCTGCGCGTACCGCCGGGTATGGACGGTACGGTTATCGACGTGCAGGTGTTTACGCGCGATGGCGTCGAAAAAGATCAACGTGCGTTGCAGATCGAGCAGGCGCAATTGGCGCAGATCCGTAAGGATTTGAACGATCAGTTCCGCATCGTCGAAGACGACGTTTATCAGCGCGTCGAAAAAATGCTGGTCGGTAAGGTTGCCGAAGGCGGTCCCAACAAGCTCAAGGCCGGCGACAAGATTAGCAAGGGTTATCTGACCGATCTCGCCCGCGAAAAATGGTTCGAGATTCGACTGCGCAGTGACGATGCCAACGAGCAGCTCGAGGCGGCGGCCGCACAGCTCAAAGCGCAGCGCGAGCAGATGGACAAGCGCTTCGAAGGGAAAAAGATCAAGATCACCGCCGGCGATGACTTGGCGCCCGGCGTGCTGAAGATGGTCAAGGTCTATCTCGCCGTCAAACGCCGCATCCAGCCAGGCGACAAAATGGCCGGGCGGCACGGTAATAAGGGTGTTATTTCCATGATCGTTCCGGTCGAGGATATGCCCTATGCCGAAGACGGAACGCCGGTCGATATCGTTCTTAACCCACTGGGTGTACCGTCGCGCATGAACGTTGGGCAGGTATTGGAAACCCATCTGGGTTGGGCCGCGAAAGGGCTTGGACTTAAGATCGGCCGCATGTTGGAGGCGCAGGCGAAGATCGCCGAACTGCGCACGTTCCTCGAGCAGATCTACAACACCAGTGGTAAGAAAGAGGACTTCAGCCAGTTTAGCGACGATGAAATCGTTGAGCTGTGCAAGAACCTGCGTACTGGCGTGCCGATGGCAACACCGGTGTTCGATGGCGGTGATGAGCAGGAAATCAAGGAAATGCTTAAGCTGGCTGACCTTCCGGAAAGCGGCCAGACCGTGCTGATCGATGGCCGCACCGGCGATCGCTTCGACCGTCCGGTAACCGTCGGTTACATGTATATCCTCAAGCTCAATCACTTGGTGGATGACAAAATGCATGCGCGTTCCACCGGCCCATACAGCCTTGTGACACAGCAGCCGCTCGGTGGTAAGGCTCAATTCGGCGGTCAGCGCTTCGGTGAAATGGAAGTGTGGGCGCTCGAGGCCTACGGCGCAGCCTATACATTGCAGGAAATGCTCACCGTCAAGTCCGATGACGTCAATGGCCGTACCAAGATGTACAAGAGCATCGTCGACGGCGATCACAGGATGGATGCGGGCATGCCGGAGTCCTTTAATGTATTGGTTAAGGAAATCCGCTCACTGGGTATCAATATTGAGCTGGAACAGGACTGAAGCAGGTAGCTGGTCTCTAGTCGCGAGTAGCTAGGGTGGCCTGAGCGGGAAGACCGATGATCTTTCCCGACAACATGCAACCAGCTACTCGCAACTCACCAAGGTGATAGATATGAAAGATCTACTGAATCTTCTCAAGCAGCAGGGACAGGTCGAAGACTTTGATGCTATCCGTATCGGATTGGCGTCTCCGGATATGATCCGGTCGTGGTCTTATGGCGAGGTCAAAAAACCCGAGACCATCAACTATCGCACCTTTAAGCCCGAGCGCGACGGACTGTTTTGCGCCAAGATTTTCGGGCCGGTAAAGGACTACGAGTGCTTGTGCGGAAAGTACAAGCGCCTCAAGCACCGCGGCGTGGTGTGCGAGAAGTGCGGCGTGGAAGTGACGCTGGCCAAAGTGCGCCGCGAGCGCATGGGTCACATCGAACTGGCGAGCCCGGTGGCGCACATCTGGTTCTTGAAATCGCTGCCGTCGCGCATTGGTCTGCTTATGGATATGACGCTGCGCGATATCGAGCGTGTGTTGTACTTCGAAGCGTTCGTGGTTGTCGACCCGGGTATGACAACGCTGGAGCGTGGCCAACTGCTGTCGGACGAAGCCTATCTCGAAGCGATTGAAGAGCATGGTGACGAATTCGACGCGCGTATGGGCGCCGAGGCGGTGTTTGAGTTGCTGCGCACCATCGACATGCAGCGCGAAGCCGATCGGCTACGCGAAGAGATTGCCTCCACTAATTCGGAAAGCAAGCTGAAGCGCGTCTCCAAGCGCCTAAAGCTGATCGAGTCGTTCATCGAGTCGGGCAATAAGCCGGAGTGGATGGTCATGACCGTGCTACCGGTGTTGCCGCCGGATTTGCGGCCATTGGTGCCCTTGGATGGTGGCCGTTTCGCCACCTCGGACCTGAATGATTTGTATCGTCGTGTGATCAATCGCAACAACCGACTGAAGCGTCTGCTCGAACTCAATGCGCCGGATATCATTGTGCGCAACGAAAAGCGCATGTTGCAGGAATCGGTCGATGCGCTGTTGGACAACGGACGTCGCGGCCGCGCCATTACCGGCACCAACAAACGGCCGTTGAAATCGCTTGCCGATATGATCAAGGGCAAGCAGGGGCGTTTCCGCCAGAACCTGCTTGGCAAGCGTGTCGATTATTCGGGTCGTTCAGTAATCGTGGTCGGCCCCACCCTGAAGTTGCACCAATGCGGCCTGCCGAAGAAGATGGCGTTGGAGTTGTTTAAGCCGTTTATCTTTTCCAAGCTGCAACTGCGCGGGCTGGCCACTACCATCAAGGCGGCCAAGAAGCTGGTCGAACGTGAGGGCGGCGAGGTTTGGGACATCCTCGAAGAGGTGATCCGCGAACATCCGGTCATGCTCAATCGCGCGCCGACTTTGCATCGCCTGGGCATTCAGGCATTCGAGCCGGTCCTTATCGAAGGCAAGGCGATTCAGCTGCATCCGCTGGTGTGTACCGCCTTCAACGCCGACTTTGACGGCGACCAGATGGCGGTACATGTGCCGTTATCGATCGAGGCACAGCTCGAGGCGCGCGCGTTGATGATGTCGTCGAACAACATCTTGTCGCCGGCCAACGGCGAGCCGATTATCGTGCCATCGCAGGACGTCGTGCTCGGCCTGTATTACATGACTCGCGAGCGCATTAATGCGCGCGGTGAGGGCATGGTTTTCTCCGATATCAAAGAGGCGCATCGCGCCTACGAGACCGGTAAGGTTGATTTGCAGGCGCGCGTGAAGGTGCGTGTCATCGAGACCGTGCTCAACGAGCACGGCGAGATGGAAACTACGCGTAGTCTCAAAGACACCACGGTTGGGCGTGCCCTGCTGTATGACATCGTGCCTGACGGCTTGCCTTTCGAGTTGGTCAATCAGGACATGAACAAGAAGGCCATTTCACGTCTGATCAACACCAGCTACAGGCGCCTGAATCTGAAGCCGACCGTCGTGTTCGCCGATCAACTCATGTATACCGGCTTCCACTATTCGACCCGCGCCGGCATGTCTTTCGGCGTTGACGACATGGTCGTGCCCGAACAGAAGGGGGCCATCCTGGCGCGTGCCGAGAACGAGGTCAAAGAGATCGAGCATCAGTACATCTCGGGTCTGGTGACCAACGGCGAGCGTTACAACAAGGTGGTGGATATCTGGTCGCATACCAACGACCAGGTTGCCAAGGCGATGATGGAGAAGCTCGGCACCGACGATGTCGTCAACGCCGAGGGTAAGACGGTCAAACAGCCGTCGTTCAATTCGATTTATATGATGGCCGACTCCGGCGCGCGAGGTTCCGCTGCACAGATCCGTCAGTTAGCTGGTATGCGCGGCCTGATGGCGAAACCGGATGGATCCATTATCGAGACACCGATCACGGCTAACTTCCGTGAAGGCCTGAACGTAATCCAGTACTTTATTTCCACACATGGCGCGCGCAAAGGCTTGGCCGATACCGCGCTGAAGACCGCCAACTCCGGTTATTTGACCCGGCGCCTGGTGGATGTGGCACAAGATCTGGTGGTCACCGATGTCGATTGTGGAACGACCGATGGTCTTTGGGCCAGCCCATTGATTGAAGGCGGCGACATCGTCGAGCCGCTGGGTGAACGTGTATTGGGTCGAGTGGTCACGGAAGACGTGATACTGCCCGGCGGTGACGAAGTTGCGGTGCCGGCCGGCACGCTGCTCGACGAAGGCTGGGTCGCCAGGTTGGAGGAGATGAGCATCGATCACGTAAAGGTGCGCTCACCGATTACCTGCGACAATCGCCATGGTATTTGCGCGACCTGCTACGGACGTGATCTTGGTCGCGGCCATTTGGTCAACATCGGTGAGGCCGTGGGCGTCATTGCCGCGCAGTCGATCGGTGAGCCGGGCACGCAGCTGACCATGCGTACCTTCCACATTGGTGGTGCTGCCTCACGTTCGGCTGCTATCAACAATGTCGAGGTGAATTCGCGTGGTGCGGTGAAGCTGCACAATATGAAGTTGGTGCAGCACCGTGACGGTTACAACATGGTGGTATCGCGTTCCGGCGAGCTCACGGTCCAGGACGAGCACGGCCGCGAACGTGAACGCTACAAAGTGCCGTACGGTGCCTCCGTGACCGTCAATGACGGTGATTCGGTCGAGCCTGGCCAGGTCATAGCCAACTGGGATCCGCATACGCTGCCGATCATCACCGAGGTGGCGGGCGTGCTCAAATTCCATGATTTTATGGAGGGTACCAGCGTCAACCGGCAGATCGACGACGTCACCGGGCTGTCCAGTCTGGTGGTGACGGATCCGAAACAGCGTGGCTCGGTCGGCAAGGATCTGCGCCCGATGGTCAAGCTGGTCGACGAAAAGGGCAAAGATGTCCACATCGCCGGCACCGAGATCCCGGCCAGCTATTATCTGCCTTCCGGCGCCATCGTCGGCGTCGAGAACGGCGCCAAGGTGGACGTCGGCGATGTTATCGCCCGCCTGCCGCAGGAGTCGTCCAAGACACGTGACATCACCGGCGGCTTACCGCGCGTGGCGGATTTGTTTGAGGCCCGTAAGCCGAAGGATCCGGCGATCATGGCGGAGTACACCGGTACCGTCGGTTTTGGTAAAGAAACCAAAGGAAAACAACGTCTTGTGATCACGGATGCCGACGGAGAGCAGCACGAGGAGCTGATTCCGAAATGGCGCCATGTGAACGTTTTCGAGGGTGAGCATGTCGAGCGTGGCGAGGTGATTGCCGAGGGCGAGGCCAACCCCCACGATATTCTGCGTCTGCTGGGCGTCACCGATTTGGCGGAGTACCTGGTAAAGGAGATTCAGGACGTCTATCGGCTGCAGGGCGTGAAAATCAACGATAAGCACATCGAGGTGATCATTCGCCAAATGTTGCGCAAAGTCGAAGTCGCCGACCCGGGCGATACCCGATTGCTCAAGGGCGAGCAGGTCGATCGCGCGCGGCTCATGGAAGAGAGCGAGAAGATGTTGTCGCAGGGCAAGGCCGCGGCTACTTACGACCCCATTCTTCTGGGTATTACCAAGGCCTCGCTGGCAACCGAGTCGTTCATTTCGGCGGCCTCGTTCCAGGAGACCACGCGTGTGCTGACGGAAGCGTCGGTGCGCGGCTTGCGTGATGATCTGCGCGGACTGAAGGAAAACGTCATAGTCGGTCGGCTCATTCCGGCAGGTACGGGGCTGGCCTATCATGCCGAACGGCGACGCAAACGTGCCCTGCCGGAATTCGAGCTGATAGTCCCGGAATCGGCGCCGGCAGACGAAGCCGCGGATCAGGCCGAAGACGCTACAACTCAGGAATAAAGGCGCAAAGTAGGGGGTTGGGGCTTAAAATCCCCGGGCGTTTGGCTTGACACCAGAACGCCCTAACCCTACAATTCCGCTTCTTCGACAGGCCGGAACTGCTTCCGGCCTGTCTTTTGTTTCCCCAGGCAAATTCAGTATCCGGAGTTCGGGATTCATGGCAACAGTCAACCAATTGGTGCGCAAGCCGCGTAGTCGTAAAAAGGAGAAGAGCAACGTACCGGCGCTCGAGGGCTGTCCGCAGCGGCGCGGCGTATGTACGCGCGTGTATACGACCACGCCGAAGAAGCCGAACTCCGCGTTACGTAAAGTTGCTCGCGTACGGCTGACCAATGGTTTTGAAGTGAGTAGTTACATTGGCGGTGAAGGGCATAATTTACAGGAACACTCGGTAGTGCTGATTCGTGGCGGTCGTGTAAAAGACCTTCCCGGCGTGCGCTACCACACGGTACGCGGCAGCCTGGACACATCCGGGGTCGAGAGTCGACGCCAGGGTCGGTCGAAGTATGGCGCCAAGCGACCGAAGGGTTGATGCCGTAGCGGTTGCATCCAGACGGATTTTGTGACGAACGAGAATTGAGAGCGGGCGATGCCGAGAAGAAGAGAAGTTCCGAAGCGCACCATCCTGCCGGACCCCAAGTTCGGTAGCGAGATGCTGACCAAATTCATCAATATGATGATGGTCGATGGTAAGAAATCGACCGCCGAGCGGATCGTTTATGGCGCTCTGGATACCATTATCGCCAAGGCAAAAGCTGAGGACGCGCTGGAAGTCTTGAACAAGGCATTAGAGAACGTAAGCCCACGCGTGGAAGTAAAATCGCGCCGTGTAGGCGGCGCAACTTATCAGGTGCCGATTGAAGTTCGTTCGATTCGCCGTGCGACGCTGGCCATGCGCTGGATGATCGACGCCGCCCGCAGCCGGGGAGAGAAGTCCATGGCGCGCCGTTTGGCTGGCGAAATTATGGATGCAGCGGAAAACCGCGGCTCGGCAGTCAAAAAACGTGAAGACACGCACCGCATGGCCGATGCGAACAAAGCATTCGCTCACTACCGCTGGTAGTTGGCCTGTAGATATTTGTTTAAGGAACTTGAGTAGTGGCACGCAAAACTCCAATTGAGCGCTATCGCAACATCGGTATCATGGCGCATATCGACGCCGGTAAGACGACGACCACCGAGCGCGTATTGTTCTATACCGGTATCTCGCACAAGATCGGCGAGGTGCACGACGGCGCTGCGGTCATGGACTGGATGGAGCAGGAGCAGGAGCGCGGCATTACCATTACGTCCGCGGCAACCACCTGTTTCTGGCAGGGCATGGACAAGCAGTTCCCCGAGCATCGCATCAATATTATAGATACGCCCGGACACGTCGACTTCACCATTGAGGTGGAGCGCTCGTTGCGCGTGCTCGACGGCGCGTGCGCGGTATTCTGCGCGGTCGGTGGTGTTGAGCCGCAGTCGGAAACGGTATGGCGTCAAGCCAATAAATATCACGTGCCGCGCATGGCGTTCGTCAATAAGATGGATCGTGCTGGCGCCAATTTTCTACGCGTGGTCGGCCAGATCAAGGATCGACTGGGCGCCAATCCGGTGCCGCTGCAACTCAATATCGGCGCCGAAGAAGGTTTCAAGGGCGTTATCGATCTGTTGCGCATGGAAGCGATCTATTGGAACGAAGCCGACCTCGGCGCCACCTATGACGCGAAGCCGATCCCGGAGCCGCTCGTCGAGCAAGCACAACAGCTTCGTGAGCATATGATCGAGGCCGCCGCCGAAGCGACCGAAGAGCTGATGGAAAAGTATTTGGAAGGCGGCGAGTTGTCGGTCGACGAAATCAAGGCCGGGCTGCGCATTCGTACCTTGCGCAACGAGGTCGTACCCTGTTTGTGCGGATCCGCCTTCAAGAATAAGGGCGTGCAAGCCATGCTCGACGCCATCGTCGAGTATATGCCGGCGCCGACGGACGTTGCATCGATTCGCGGGCAGTTGGACGATGCCGCCGGCACTGAGGCCGAGCGCCATTCAGACGACAGCGAACCGTTTTCGGCGTTGGCGTTCAAGATTGCCACCGACCCGTTTGTTGGCACCTTGACCTTCTTCCGAGTTTATTCAGGCGTCATCAACTCGGGCGATACCATTTATAATTCGGTCAAACAGAAAAAAGAGCGCGTCGGCCGTATCGTGCAGATGCACGCCAACACGCGCGAAGAGATCAAAGAAGTGCGCGCCGGTGATATCGCCGCTGCCGTTGGTCTCAAAGACGTTACTACCGGTGATACGCTCTGTGCGCTCAACGACGTCATTGTTTTGGAGCGCATGGAATTCCCGGAGCCGGTGATTTCTATTGCCATCGAGCCGAAGACCAAAAGCGATCAGGAGAAGATGGGTATCGCGCTGTCGAAACTGGCGCAAGAAGATCCATCCTTCCGTGTGCATACCGACGAAGAGTCTGGTCAGACCATTATCTCGGGTATGGGTGAATTGCACCTGGAAATCATCGTCGATCGCATGCGGCGCGAGTTCAAGGTCGAGGCGAATGTGGGCAAGCCGCAGGTGGCTTACCGCGAAACCATTCGTTCAGCGGTCGAGCAAGAAGGCAAGTTCGTGCGTCAGTCGGGTGGCCGCGGCCAGTATGGCCATGTATGGCTGAAGATTGAGCCCAGCGAGGCGGGCGCCGGCTACGAATTCGTTAATAGTATTGTCGGCGGTACGATTCCGAAGGAATACATTCCGGCGGTCGACAAAGGCATACAAGAACAGATGCGTAACGGTGTTATCGCCGGGTTCCCGGTGGTTGACGTCAAAGTGACGCTGTATGACGGTTCGTATCATGACGTCGACTCATCGGAAATGGCGTTCAAGATCGCCGGATCCATGGGTTTCAAGGAAGGTGCGAAAAAGGCCAGGCCGGCCCTGCTTGAACCAATCATGAAAGTCGAAGTCGTCACGCCGGAAGACTATATGGGCGATGTGATGGGCGATTTGAATCGCCGCCGTGGCTTGGTGCAGGGTATGGAAGATGCGCCGGCCGGCAAAATCATTCGCGCCGAAGTGCCGCTTGCTGAGATGTTTGGTTATGCCACGGACTTGCGTTCCGCAACCCAAGGCCGCGCTACCTATTCAATGGAATTTTCGAAGTACGCAGAGGCTCCGGCAAGTGTTGCCGAGGCTGTTATCAAAGCCGAATAATTTTCGTATCAACGAGTTTGTAAGAGGGTCGCCTCATGTCCAAAGGAAAATTTGAACGTACGAAGCCACACGTGAACGTAGGCACGATAGGTCACGTGGACCATGGTAAGACGACGCTGACGGCGGCGATCACGAAAGTGATGGGCGAGAAGTTTGGCGGGGAGTAC
>JASBUN010000055.1 GCA_030147845.1 Gammaproteobacteria bacterium | reverse complement strand
TCAAAATGCTCATTTACTGACGTGTAAACTGCGCTTTCTCGCCGTGTTCCGCCCGGTCTGGCATCCACCGGAGACTTTTTCAACAACCTGTTAGATAAGTGCTTGAAACGACTGGTCGGGGTGAGAGGATTTGAACCTCCGGCCCCTGCCTCCCGAAGGCAGTGCTCTACCAGGCTGAGCTACACCCCGATGGTAGTGTTTTCAATAGCCGCGCTCGACAGCAAAGTCGGCCAGGGCTTCAAGCGCTTCCCGATAGGGCGAAACCGGTACCGCTGTCAGGGCAAGTTGGGCCTTGCCGGCCGCCTCTCTGGCGAGCTGCGCAGTGTAAGCGATCGCGCCGGTCGATTCAATGGCCTCGCTGACCTCGAAAATGTGCTCTAAGCCACCGTGTTCTATGGCTTCTCGGATGACCCGCGCCTGTTGCGGCGTACCATTGGCCATGGCGTAGATGAGCGGCAGGGTCGGTTTGCCTTCGGCTAGGTCGTCGCCGACATTCTTACCCATGTCATCGGCGCTGGCGCTGTAGTCGAGGACATCGTCGATAAGCTGGAAGGCGGTACCCAGATGCAGGCCGTAGGTGGCCATGGCGCGCTCTTCCTGTCCGGAGCGTACGCTGAGCACGGCGCCGAGTTGCGCGCCGGCCTCGAACAGCTTGGCGGTTTTGCCGTAGATGACGTCCAGATAGCGCTGTTCGGTGGTCTCCGGGTCGTTACAGTTGAGCAACTGTTTTACTTCGCCTTCGGCAATGGTATTGGTGGCGTGGGCCATGATTTCCATGACGCGCATATTGCGCACCTCGATCATCATCTCGAAAGCGCGCGAGTAGAGAAAGTCGCCCACCAGCACGCTGGCCTCATTACCCCAAATATTATTGGCGGTTTCGCGGCCACGCCGCAATTCGGAGGCATCGACGACATCGTCGTGCAGCAACGTCGCGGTATGGATGAACTCGATGACCGTGGCCAGATTGATGTGATGGCGGCCACGGTAGCCGCACGCGCGCGCCGCCAGCAGCACCAGCATCGGCCGCAAGCGCTTGCCGCCGCTACTGATAATGTATTGACCGAGCTGGCCGACCAGCGCCACCTCGGAATGCAGTGAGGTATGGATCAGACGATCGACTTCGTCCATATCATCGCCGACCAGTGCGCGCACGGCGGCCAGATCCATCGATTTTTGTTGCGGAATGGAGGACATCGCTCTCCGCTCAGGGCCGGGACCGTTTGGGATTTAGTGCGTGGCCTAGTTTACTCATGCCATGGGCCGGGTTCCAGGGAAATCTAATGGTGTAGTCGTTGACCCCAATAGGTGTTTGCGGATAAAATCGCCGGTCTTTAGTCGATCATGTCGATTCGCTTGGAGTTTCAGCCATGTACGCCGTTATCAAGACCGGGGGCAAGCAGTACCGGGTAGCTGAGGGGGACACCCTTCAAATCGAGTCCCTAACCGTGAACGCCGGCGATGCCGTCGAGTTTGATACTGTATTGATGGTCGCCGATGGCGACGATGTCAAGCTCGGTGCGCCCTATTTGTCCGGCGGCAAGGTCACCGCCACGGTCACCGCACACGGCCGAGGCAAGAAAATCGAGGTGGTAAAGTTCCGCCGCCGCAAGCATTACGACAAGCGTACCGGACATCGCCAGAATTTCACCGAAGTGAAGATCACCGGCATCAGCGCGGGCTAAACGCGCCAACGTCGGCGGTAATACAGACGAGGCAACAGCAATGGCACATAAAAAGGCAGGCGGCAGTACCCGTAACGGTCGCGATTCCGTATCCAAACGCCTGGGTGTGAAGCGTTATGGTGGCGAGAACGTGCTCGCGGGCAATATTCTGGTGCGTCAACGCGGCACGCAGTTCCATCCGGGTGGTAACGTCGGCTGCGGCAAGGATCATACCTTGTTTGCGACCGCGGCCGGAAAAGTGGTGTTCGAGACCAAAGGTCCGCGCGATCGCAAATACGTGAGCGTGGTTGCCGGTTGATCAGTTTTCCCGCCGCCAGCACGTTCGCAAAGCCCCGTCCTGGTACGGGGCTTTTTGTTGGCGACCGGGAAGTCATGGCGGGCCGGGCATACGCGTCCGGTCGACCGGCAGTCGCCGGCCGGCATGCCGGCCCATTTGGCTGCGCGTGAGTCTTGTGTTCCGGTATTTGACCTATGAAATTTATCGACGAAGCCATTATCAAGGTCGACGCCGGTGACGGCGGCAACGGCTGCGTCGGTTTCCGGCGCGAAAAATACATTCCCTTCGGTGGACCGGACGGCGGCGATGGCGGCGATGGCGGCAGCGTCTATCTGGTCGCCGACGAGGGCTTGAACACGCTGGCGGAGTTTCGTTTTCGGCGGCGCTTCCAGGCCGAGCGTGGGCAAAATGGCATGGGTTCGGACTGCACCGGCAAGGGCGGCGCCGACTGCCGCGTGCGCGTGCCGATCGGCACGGTGGTCAAAGATGCCGATACCGATGAAGTCATCGGCGATTTAGTGCGCCAGGGTCAGGAAATGTTGGTGGCGCGGGGCGGTTTTCATGGGCTCGGCAACAGCCGCTTCAAAAGCAGCACCAACCGCGCTCCACGCCAGTTCACGCCCGGCACTCCGGGCGAGCGGCGCACGCTGCATCTAGAGCTCAAGCTGCTGGCGGATGTCGGTTTGCTGGGCATGCCCAACGCGGGTAAGTCGAGCTTCATACGGGCGGTGTCGGCGGCGCGGCCAAAGGTGGCCGATTATCCGTTTACCACCGTTCATCCCAGTCTTGGTGTGGTGCGCGTGGATAATGAGCGTAGTTTCGTGGTCGCCGATATCCCCGGACTGATCGAAGGCGCGGCCGACGGCGCCGGTTTGGGCATCCGCTTCCTCAAACACTTGGCGCGCACACGCTTATTGCTACATCTGGTCGACGTGGCGCCGTTCGACCCGGACGTCGATCCGGTTGCGGAGGTGCGTACCATCGCCGCCGAACTGGACAAGTTCAGCCAAGACATAAAACAGCGCCCGCGCTGGCTGGTGCTCAACAAAGTGGATCTGTTGCCTGAGGCTGAGCGCGGGTCGCGTTGCGATGAGATCATCGAACGATTGTCCTGGAGCGAGCCGGTATTTCGTATCTCGGCGATCAAAGGCGACGGCACGCGTGAACTGTGTTTCCGTATCGCCGAGTATCTTGAACAGCAGAATGCCGTCGATGAGATGGAGTGAAGCGGGCCGGCAAAGACGGCACAGGCCTTATGCGGTTTCATTCGCGCGGAGTGTTCGAACCAAGCCGATGCACGGCTGAAGCCGTGCCTACGAGGGCGAGGTGTTCGAGCGAGCCCGGAGCAGGCCTGACGCCGCAGCCATGCCTACGCGATAGGTATTGTTGCGGTTGTAGGATGTCGTGCACCGTCGCTACGCCGCCGCGTCGGGTTTTTGTAGGCACGGATTCATCCGTGCAGGGTGAGGCGACCTGTTCGCCTTGGCGTGCTTTGCGTCTCTGCGAGAGTTTCATGCAATTTGGCCAAACCCTAGGCTCTGGCCAAGACGCCGGGCACGCAAAGAAAACACAGGCTTTATGAGCTGTCAGCGATTGCTCGGGTGCAGGCACGGATTCATCCGTGCAGGGTCAGGCGATTGGCGTGCGGCAGTTGCAACCGGGTGACGGGCAACCGAAACTAGGAATCCATGAAAAACCGCGAACAATTGGGTTTATCGCGCCGTTGGGTGCTGAAGGTCGGCAGTGCGTTGGTTACCGACGAGGGCCGCGGCCTGGATCGGGCCGCCATCGATCGTTGGGTTGATCAAGTGGCGCAACTGCGTCAGCAAGCGGTGGACGTCATCCTTGTCTCGTCCGGCTCCGTAGCCGAGGGCATGAAGCGCCTGAGTTGGGCGCGCCGCCCGCGCGCCATCCATGAGCTGCAGGCCGCCGCTGCGGTCGGTCAGATGGGCCTGGTGCAGGCCTACGAATCGAGTTTTCAGCGCCATGGCCTGCAAACCGCGCAGGTATTGTTGACGCACGAGGACCTGGCCGATCGGCAGCGCTATCTCAACGCCCGTACAACGCTACGAACCTTGCTGCAGCTCGGCGTGGTTCCGGTCATCAACGAGAACGATACGGTGGCGACCGAAGAGATCCGCTTCGGCGACAATGACACCTTGGCTGCATTGGTTGCCAACCTGGTTGAAGCCGATTTATTGATCATTTTGACTGACCAGGAGGGTCTGTTCGATCGTGATCCGCGCCAGCATCGCAACGCCAAGCTGATTCGCGAAGGACGCGCAGGTGATCCCGCGTTTGACGCCATGGCAAGCGGTGGCGCCGGCAGTCTGGGTCGCGGCGGTATGAGCACCAAGGTCCAGGCGGCGGCGCGTGCGGCGCGTTCCGGCACGTCGACGGTGATTGCCTCCGGGCGTGCCGAAAACGTGCTGCTCGAAGTAGCCGCCGGCGCAGCGCCGGGTACGCTTTTGCGTGCCACCAGCGAGTCGCTGGCGGCGCGCAAGCAGTGGTTGGCGGGTCGGCTCAAGATCAAGGGCCGGCTGCATTTGGATGCCGGTGCGGCGCGCAGTGTTTGCCAGTCCGGACGCAGCCTGTTGGCGGTCGGCGTGACGCGCGTCGAAGGCAGTTTTCAGCGTGGCGATCTGGTCGCATGTGTCGGTGCCGATGGCCGTGATGTCGCCCGTGGTTTGGTCAATTACGATGCCGAGGAGGCGCGTAAGATCATGGGGCAGCCGAGTGATCGTATTGAAGCGTTGCTCGGTTATGTCGATGAGCCGGAGCTCATCCACCGCGACGACATGGTGGTGCTGTAGTTTCGGTGGCGACGGTTGCGCGGCCAAGTTGTGCCGACAACGTCTTGCGGTACCCGATTGATCGCGGACGGATTTTGTAGGCGCGGATGCATCCGTGCAAGGTAGGCCGGTGCACGTACCGAACCTGCACGGTTAAAACCGTGCCTACAAAATCGATGGGTACATTCGAAATTGGCAGATGCGTTCGAATATCACCGCTCATCTCGTAGGCACGGATTGATACGCGCTGCACTCGGCAGTCATGACATGAGGCGGCCTGATTCACCTTGGCGCGCTTCGCGGCTTTGCGAGAGTTTCGCGTAATTCGGCCAAACCGTAAGCTCTCGCCAAGACGCAGGGCCCGCAAAGATGCCCCAGGCGTTATGCATTACGCGATTGATCGCGGACGGGTTTTGTAGACGCGGATGCATCCATGCAAGCCATGTAGGTCAGGTTAGCGTAGCGTAACCCGACGTATCGTTCCCCGCCCGGGCAATGCCGGGTTACGCCCACGGGCTCACCCGACCTACGCGATTCTACAACATCATAGATATGCGGTCGGTTGTGGCAGGCGTTTTTGTTTTGTAGGCACGGATTCATCCGTGCAAGGTAGGCCGGTGCACGTGCCGCCGGCAATAAAAAAGCCGGTCAGAGACCGGCTTTTTCGTGCTCCAGCGGGCGAGCTTAGCCCTGCATGGCGCGGATATGTTGATTCAGGCGCGTTTTATGCCGTGCGGCCTTGTTCTTGTGCATCAGCCCCTTGCCGGACATGCGGTCGATGACCGGCACGGCGGCCTTATAGGCGTCCTGTGCGGCGGCTTTGTCGCCCGACTCGATGGCTTTGACGATTTTCTTCATGTAGGTGCGCATCATCGAGCGCGCACTGGCGTTGCGTTGGCGGTGTTGTTCCGCTTGGCGGGCGCGCTTACGTGCTTGTGCAGAATTAGCCAACGTTGTACTCCTACGAACTGATAGCCGGAAAGGCTGCGTACTATGAGGATTTTTTCCATTTTTGTCAAGGCGCGCGGCTTGGTGTGGCGGCGTTCGCGTATATCACCACATACGCCGTCAAGGTATAGTGTAGGTCCTGGTCTGCCGGTGAACGTGGTGCGGCGGCTTTGAAATGCGCGCCGCGCAGCGATCTAAGCATGATAATGTTGGTAAATGAGCCGAAAACTCGCTAAATCCACCATACTCGTTGGTGGCATGACCTTGCTCTCCCGTATCCTCGGATTTGTCCGCGATATGGTATTGGCGCGTATTTTCGGCGCCGGCGCCGCCACGGACGCCTTTTTTATCGCCCTGAAAATCCCCAATTTTTTCCGCCGCCTATTTGCCGAAGGCGCCTTTTCGCAGGCGTTCGTACCGGTATTGAGCGAATATCGCGTACAACGTTCGCCGGACGAAGTGCGGGCATTGGTGGACCGGGTGAGCGGTGCGCTCGGTGTCGTATTGTTCGTGATTTCAGTTATCGGTGTGGTGGCGGCGCCACTATTTATTATGGCTTTCGCGCCCGGCTTTATCGGTCACGCCGACAAGTTCGATGCCGCTACGGCCATGCTGCGACTGACGTTCCCGTACCTTTTATTCATCTCACTGACAGCCCTGGCCGGCGGCATCCTGAATACCTATGGCCGCTTCGGCGTGCCGGCGTTTACACCCGTGCTGCTGAATCTGTCACTGATTGGCGCCGCGCTGTGGTTGGCGCCGCATATGCACAACAGCATTATCGCCCTGGCAATCGGGGTATTTGTGGCCGGTTTGGCGCAATTACTATTCCAGCTCCCCTTTTTATGGCGCTTGGGTTTGTTGCCGCGCCCGCGTTGGGACCGCACGCACCAGGGTGTTCGTCAGATCATGCGTCTGATGCTGCCGGCCTTGTTTGGCTCGTCGGTGGCGCAGATCAATTTGTTGTTCGACAATATTATCGCCTCGTTTTTGGTTACCGGCAGCGTGAGTTGGTTGTACTACTCCGACCGTTTGGTGGAATTCCCGCTCGGCGTATTCGGTATCGCGCTCAGCACCGTGATCCTACCGAGTTTGGCGACCCGGCATGCCGAATCGGATCCGAAGCGCTTTTCGGATACGCTGGATTGGGGTCTACGTTGGGCGATATTGATTGGCGCGCCGGCGGCGGTCGGCTTGTTCATACTGTCCGCTCCTCTGCTCACGACCCTGTTTCATTATGGGCGCTTCAGCGCCCACGACGTGGTCATGGCAAGCTTCAGCCTCAAGGCGTTCAGCCTTGGCTTGCTCGGCTTTATTTTGGTCAAGGTGTTGGCGCCCGGCTATTATGCGCGCCAAGATACCCGTACCCCGGTGCGCGTGGGGGTGATATCCATGTTCACCAATATCGTCCTCAATTTGGTGTTCGTGATACCGTTGGCGACCACCGGCTTCCGGGCGCCGCACGCCGGGTTGGCGTTGGCCACCTCGATCGCGGCGTTCGTCAACGCCGGACTGTTGTTGCGCGGCCTGCGCGGTATCGGCGTTTATCGAGCGCAACCGGGCTGGCCAATGTTGGCGCTGCGTATTGGTGCGGCCTGCGCCGCCATGGGCGCGTTTCTGTGGTGGGGCGGCGGTAGCCTGAATTCATGGTTGGTGGCAGGTTCAGTGCATCGCGCCATGCGTTTAATGCTGCTGGTATTCGGCGGCGCTGCGCTGTACTTCGTCGCGCTAGCCGCCATGGGCCTGCCGATGTGGCGCTGGAAACCCGAGTCTATCCGGTGACACGAGTCTATGTTGTCTTATAATCGTTCCTTTTCTCACTAGCCAGTGTCGTCGTTCATGGAACTGATCCGCGGTCTGCACAACCTACGCCCTCGTCACCTCGGCTGCGTCGCCACGATAGGCAACTTCGACGGCGTGCACCTGGGGCATCAAGCGGTGTTTAAACAGCTGATACAGGCTTCAAGCGAGCTTGGCGTACCGTCTACCGTGGTAACGTTTGAGCCGCAGCCACAGGAATTTTTTGCGCCCGAGCGAGCGCCGGCGCGCCTGACGCGGTTGCGGGAGAAAGTTTCCGCGCTGCGCCAGTTCGCCATTGATCGTATGTTGTGCTTGCGCTTCAACCAGCGCGCCGCGGCGGTAAGCGCCGAGCAGTTTATTCAACAGGTATTGGTCGACGGGTTGCGCGTACGTTACTTGGTGGTGGGCGACGATTTCCGGTTTGGTCACGGACGCAGCGGCGATTTCGTTATGCTGCGGCGCGCCGGCGAGGCGCTCGGCTTCGAAGTGGACAGCTTGCGTACTTTCGCCGTCGACGGTCAACGGGTCAGCAGCACGCGTATTCGCGAGGCTTTGGCGAGCGGCGATTTAGCCGCCGCGGAACAGCTCCTGGGACGCCCTTATCGCATGTGCGGTCGGGTTGCGCACGGCGCTAAACGCGGTCGTAGTATCGGCTTTCCGACCGCGAATCTGCATCTGCACCGCAACAAAACGCCCGTCAACGGGGTGTTCGCCGTGCGTATGACCGGCGTTGCCGGTGAGCCGCTGTCAGGGGTGGCCAACGTCGGTAGCCGCCCGACCGTTGACGGTGTGCGCACGCTGTTGGAAGTACATTTATTCGATTTCGATGCCGATATCTATGGCCGCTACGTGCAGGTCGATTTTGTACATAAGATACGCGATGAACGTCGTTTCGACTCGTTCGACGAATTAAAGCGGCAGATCCAGCGCGATGCCGAGCAAGCGCGGGATGTCTTTGCGCGGCAGGCTAAGATACGCGCGGACTTGTCGGACGGCTCGGCATCGGAGGCATGACATCACGACAGGTTTTGGTTGTCGGACGGCTCGGCATCGGAGGCATGACATCTGCGGATTTTATAGGCACGGTTTTAACCGTGCAGACTAGGGCAGGACATTTGTGCACGACTGAAGTCGTGCCTACACGGGTAAGGTGGTCGCGCGAACCCGCCGCACGCGACGGGTCAGCTTTGCGCAGTAAGGTAAGATATGCGCGGGGTTGTCGGGCCGATTGGCATCGGAGGCATGACATCTGCGGATTTTGTAGGCACGGTTTTAACCGTGCAGACTGGGGCAGGACATTTGTGCACGACTGAAGTCGTGCCTACACGGGTGAGGTGGTTGTGCGAACCCGCCGCACGCGACGGGTCAGCTTTGCGCAGTAAGGTAAGATATGCGCGGGCTTGTAGGGCCGATTGGCGTGGAAGTCATGACATCACGACAGGTTTTGTAGGCACGGTTTTAACCGTGCAGACTGGGGACGGATATGTGTGCGCGGCTGCGGCCGTGCCGACAAGGGCGGTGATCCCTGAATACATCACGGTAATGATCGAGAGAGACTTGTGGCTGACTACAAACATACTTTAAACCTGCCGAACACCGCCTTTCCCATGAAGGGGAATCTGGCCAATCGTGAGCCGGAAATGCTCCAGCGCTGGCGTGATATGGACCTGTACGGCAAGTTGCGCGCCGCCGGCAGCGGGCGGCCAAAATTTATACTGCACGACGGGCCGCCGTACGCCAACGGTCAAATTCATATCGGTCACGCGGTCAATAAAATTCTCAAAGACATCATCGTCAAAGCGCGCGGTATGAGCGGTTTCGACGCCCCGTACGTGCCGGGCTGGGATTGTCACGGTCTGCCGATCGAACTGAATGTCGAGAAGAAAGTCGGCAAAGCCGGCGTAAAGGTCGATGCGCGCACGTTCCGTAAAGCGTGCCGCGACTACGCCGCCAAGCAGGTCGATGCGCAACGCGACGACTTCAAGCGCCTCGGCGTGCTGGGCGACTGGGATCGGCCTTACCTGACCATGGATTTTGCTTTTGAGGCCAATATCGTCCGCGCCTTGGGTCGCATCGTCGCCAACGGACATCTGCACAAGGGTTCCAAGCCGGTGCACTGGTGTACCGACTGCGGTTCGGCGCTGGCCGAGGCGGAGGTTGAATACCAGGATCGCAATTCACCGGCCATCGATGTGCGCTTCGAAGTGCTCGATCCGGCGGCACTGTTGGCGCGCGGCAACGGCGCCGACGGCACGCACGGGCACGGTCCGATGTCGGTGCTGATCTGGACCACCACGCCGTGGACGTTACCGGCCAATCAGGCCGTGGCGCTGAATCCGGAGTTGGATTACGTGGTTGTGCAGTGCGATGGCGTCGACGAGCACGGACCGGAGCGCTTGGTGCTTGCCGACGCGTTACTCAAAGATGCCATGGTGCGCTACGGCGTCGAGCGTTATCAGGTGCTCGCCCGGGTCAGGGGCGCCGATCTCGAGGGTATCAAACTGCAGCATCCGTTCTACGCACGCGAGGTGCCGATCATCCTCGGCGATCATGTCACCACCGAAGCCGGTACCGGAGCCGTGCATACCGCACCCGGCCACGGTCAGGAAGATTATGTGGTAGGCATGCACTATCACCTTAAGGTCGACAACCCGGTCGGCGCCGATGGCCGTTTCCTCGCGCATACCGAATTGTTTGCCGGCGAGCATGTGTTCAGCGCCAACCAGCACGTGCTGGATGTGCTCAGGGCGCGTGGCAAGCTGGTGCATGACGAGTCCATCCAGCACAGCTATCCGCACTGTTGGCGGCACAAGACGCCGATCATTTTCCGCGCCACGCCGCAGTGGTTTATCAGCATGCAGCAGAACGGTTTGCGAACCACCGCCATGGACGAGATCGCCCATGTGCGTTGGACGCCGGATTGGGGCCGCGCGCGTATCGAGGGTATGGTTGCCGGCCGCCCCGACTGGTGTATTTCGCGCCAGCGCACTTGGGGTGTGCCGATCGCACTGTTCGTGCATAAACACACCGGCGCTCTGCATCCGCGTACGCCGGAGTTGATCGAAGCGGTGGCGCGCCGCATCGAAGAACAAGGTATCGACGGTTGGTTTGAACTCGACGCCGCCGAGTTGATTGGCGATGATGCGCGCGAGTTCGAGAAGGTAACCGATACCCTGGATGTGTGGTTCGATTCCGGCGTAACACATTTCTGCGTATTGGAGCAGCGCGAAGAGTTGCAGTTCCCGGCGGATCTCTACCTGGAAGGCTCCGATCAGCACCGCGGCTGGTTTCAGTCGTCCTTGCTGACGTCGGTGGCTATGCATGGTCGGGCGCCGTATCGTGGCGTATTGACACACGGCTTTACTGTCGATGCCAAGGGCATGAAAATGTCCAAATCCAAGGGCAATGTGGTCGCGCCGCAAAAAGTGGTGAACAGCCTCGGCGCCGATATTTTGCGCTTGTGGGTGGCGGCCACCGATTACCGCAGCGAGATGTCGGTGTCCGACGAAATTCTAAAACGCATCGCCGATTCTTACCGACGTATTCGTAACACGACACGTTTTTTGCTGGCCAACCTGAATGGTTTCGATCCGACGCAGGATTGTGTCGCGCCCGAGCATATGTTGTTGCTCGATCGTTGGGCGGTCGATCGCGCGAGCGCGCTACAGGAACAGATCGTCGCCGCCTATGATGAATACCAATTTCATCAGATTTATCAGAAGGTACATAACTTCTGCGCGGTCGATATGGGCAGTTTTTACCTGGACGTCATCAAGGATCGCCAGTACACCACGCAAAGCGATAGCGTCGCGCGCCGTTCGACGCAGACCGCCATGTATCACATCGTTGAAGCGATGGTACGTTGGGTTGCGCCGATCTTGAGTTTCACCGCCGATGAAGCGTGGGCGAATCTGCCGGGCCGGCACGGCGAGTCGGTGTTGTTGGAACAGTGGTACGGCGGTTTGTTCCGGCTCGACAATGCCGGACCGATGGACGCTGACTTCTGGGCCCAAGTTATCGAAGTGCGCGAGGCGGTGAGCAAGGAACTGGAGCGTCTGCGTGTGGCCGGCGGTATCGGCTCGTCATTGGACGCGGAGGTGGAACTGTATTGCAGCGACGCGCTGTTCGAGCGCCTTTCCTTGTTGCAGGATGAACTGCGCTTCGTGCTGATTACATCGTCTGCACGCGTGCTGCGTGCGGACACACGCCCCGAACATGCGGTGCAAGTGACGTCGGATGACAATGAGGCGTTGTGGTTAGTGGTAGCGTCGTCACCTCATCCCAAGTGTGTGCGCTGTTGGCATCATCGCGAAGATGTGGGTAGCGTACAAACGCATCCGGAACTGTGTGGGCGCTGCGTCGAAAATATTGAAGGCGAGGGTGAACGGCGACAGTTCGTTTGAGTGTAGCGGTCGGCGGCTACTGATCAACGATCGCCTGCACGGCTAAAGCCGTGCCGACAAAATCATACGGTTCGCAGTCGATTGTGACGGCGGTTTTTGTAGGCACGGATTCATCCGTGCCGATTGGAGTCGCGGAGAAACGATGTGGGTCGGGTTAGCGTAGCGTAACCCGACGTACCGTTCCTCGCCCGGGCAATGTCGGGTTACGCCCATGGGCTAACCCGACCTACGCGATGAGTATCCACTGCACGGCTAAAGCCGTGCCGACAAAATCATACGGTTCGCAGTCGATTGTGACGGCGGTTTTTGTAGGCACGGATTCATCCGTGCCGATTGGAGTCGCGGAGAAGTCAAGCGACCGCGCGAGTTGAGTCAGAGCGCCATTGAGTTGTGGCGGGGGCGCGTGGTGTGAATGGGAGATGCGTGCATGTTGAAATGGTTGTGGCTGTCGGTTGTGGTGGTTGCGCTCGATCAGGCTTCGAAATATATAGCGGTGTCGATGCTGCAACTGCACCAACCGGTGTACGTGCTGCCCGGCTTCAATTTGACGTTATCTGAAAATCCGGGCGCCGCGTTCAGCTTTCTCAGCGATGCCGGTGGTTGGCAGCGGTGGCTATTTATCGCGCTGGCGGCCGTGGTTAGCGTCGTGTTGGTCGTGTGGTTGGCGCGCCTGCGCCGCGCCGATCGTTGGATGGCGATCTCGCTGGCGTCGATACTGGGCGGCGCGGTCGGCAATCTGATCGACCGTGTCCTACGTCACTCGGTGATCGATTTTCTCGACGTCTACTATCGGCATTGGCACTGGCCGACGTTCAATATTGCCGATTCGGCCATTACTATCGGTGTAGCGGTGTTGCTGCTGGACGGTTTGTTCGGACGCGGCAGTAGCCCCCGGAATGCGTGAGTCCCTGGATGCGTGCACGGCCGGATCTCGGCGCGGTTTGTACCATGGGCATGCATGAATCCATGCATCACGCAGAAGTTGTGACGCGGGGCGACCTTATTCACCTTGGCGCGCTTTGCGTCTCCGCGAGAGCATCCCAGCGAGCTGGCAAAACCTTAATCTCTCGCAAAGACGCCGGGCACGCGAAGAAAATACAGGCTTTATGCGCTTTCAGCCGTGCGAGGCTAACGCGCACAAGCGCGATTCCGGCTCCACCGCATGGGTGTGGTAGCCGATATAACTGGAAAGGAACGGCCTTGTCCGATCAACAGTCAACCGTAATCGAGCCGGGTAGCGAAGTGATTATGCATTTCGCGCTCAAACTGGAGGACGGTACCATTGCCGATAGCACCGATGGTACCGAGCCGCTACGCTTTGTGATGGGCGACGGCACCCTGATTCAGGGTTTGGAACTGGCGCTCTATGGCCTCAAAGCGGGGGATCGGCAGACGCTATTAATCGGTCCTGACGTCGCCTTTGGTGCTCGTGATGAGGAGGCTATACACGACATGCCGCGCAGTGAATTTCCGGCCGATATGGACTTGGAGCCGGGCTTGATCATCGGCTTTTCGACGCCGGCCGGCGACGAGGTGCCGGGAGCCGTGGTGGATCTGTCGGAGAGCACCGTCACAGTCGATTTTAATCACCCATTGGCCGGCCACGAGATCAGCTTCAGCGTCGAGATTGTGGGCGTAACCGCTCCCAGCCCTGCTTGATCGTCCGACACCGCGGCTGCACGGACCGACGCCGCGCGCACGCCGTCGGCATTACCGCTAGGCAAACCATTATTATATTGACGTAACCGCGCTGATTTGCCTGACGTCAGCAGGGCATCAGCATATTACGCGCCAAGGCACTGGGGTCGACCGCACTGATCCGAGTTATAATCAACTGACTGGAAGCCAACCGAACTCGCTATGAATGTCATACTAGCCAATCCCCGAGGATTTTGCGCCGGCGTCGATCGCGCCATCGACATTGTCGCGCGCGCCTTGGACGTCTTCGGTGCACCCATCTATGTGCGTCACGAGGTGGTGCACAACAACTTCGTCGTCGATGATTTGCGTGCCAAGGGTGCAGTGATCGTCGATGAATTGTCCGAGATACCGGATGGCGCGACGGTGATTTTCAGCGCTCACGGGGTTTCACAGGCGGTGCGAACCGAAGCCGAGCGCCGTAACTTGAAAATATTTGATGCCACTTGTCCATTGGTGACCAAGGTGCATCTTGAAGTGGCGCGTCACGCCCGCGACGGCGACGAAGTCGTGCTGATCGGGCACGCCGGTCATCCCGAAGTCGAAGGCACCATGGGGCAGTATCTTACCGATGCGCCTGATGGGGGCATCTACTTGGTGGAACACGTGGATGATGTGGAGACGCTGCAAGTAAAATTCCCGGAGCGCTTGGCGTATGTGACGCAAACGACGCTTTCTGTGGAAGACACGGCGCGCGTAATCGATGCCTTGCGCGTACGGTTTCCCGCCATCAGCGGTCCGAAGAAGGACGACATTTGTTATGCCACGCAGAATCGTCAGGATGCAGTAAAGGAGCTTGCGCGGCGTTGTGACGTCGTGTTGGTGGTCGGCTCGGCGACCAGCTCCAATTCCAATCGGCTGCGCGAAATCGCCGAACAACAGGGCATCCCAGCTTATCTCGTCGACGGTCCGGCCGATATACGCGCCGAGTGGCTGCAGCACGCCGGTACGGTCGGCGTGACCGCGGGCGCATCGGCGCCCGAGGTGCTGGTCGGGCAGTTGATCGCCGACCTGCAAAAGCGCGGCGCGCAGCTCGTCGAGGAAAGCGCAGGCTGTAGCGAGAACGTGACTTTTTCGTTGCCGAAAGAATTGTTGCGCAGCGTGCAGTAGCCGAATCCGGCAACGTCAAATCCGTATTTCCGATGCACGGCTAAAGCCGTGCCTACAAAATCGACGGGTGTATTAGTCGCGCCTACAAAATCATGTGGTACGCGATGACCGTGACAGGGGTTTTTGTAGGCATGGATTCATCCGTGCCAGACGGGTGGAAAGCGATATACGTCGGGTTAGCGTAGCGCCACCCGACGTATCGTTCCCCGCCCGGGCCCTGTCGGGTTACGCCGACGGGCTAACCCGAGCTACGCGATTGGTATCCACCGCACGGCTGAAGCCGTGCCTACAAAATCGGCGGGTGTATTAGTCGCGCCTACAAAATCATGTGGTACGCGATGACCGTGACAGGGGTTTTTGTAGGCACGGATTTATCTGTGCAAGCGATATACGTCGGGTTAGCGTAGCGCCACCCGACGCATCGTTCCCTGCCCGGGCTGTTGTCGGGTACGCCCACGGGCTAACCCGAGCTACGCGATTGGTATCCACCGCACGGCTAAAGCCGTGCCTACAAAATCGATGGGTGTATTAGTCGCGCCTACAAAATCATGTGGTACGTGGCGACCGTGACAGGGGTTTTTGTAGGCACGGATTCATCCGTGCCAGACGGGTGGAAAGCGATATACGTCGGGTTAGCGTAGCGCCACCCGACGTATCGTTCCCTGCCCGGGCTGTTGTCGGGTTACGCCCACGGGCTAACCCGACCTACGCGATTGGTATCCACTGCACGGCACAGCTATGTCTTGCGCGCGGCCTTATTTCCAGCAAGTGGTAACCGTGCCGCCGGAGGCGGATTTAGCACCGGTCTGATCGAGCGCCAAGGTGCCGCACACATCGCTGGCCTGCGGTCCGCCGGCGACCGGCACGGCTTGCAGCGTATAAGTGGTCTGTGTCGCGGCGCTGATCTTTAAGTCATAGGTTTTGTTGCTACCGTCGATCGGGCATTGGGCCGGGTAGGTCGTTGCCGCCGGCGCGCCGGTATTACCGCCGGCGGTGGCGGCACCCAGATAGCTGCCGGTTTCGGTGAATCTTCGCTCCATGGCGTTGGCGAAACCAACCAGTGCGCCTTCGCAATCGGCACGCGTGGTTTTTATCACATGCGAGCGATAAGACGGGTAGGCGATCGCCGCCAAAATGCCGATGATCACCACCACCACCATAAGTTCGATGAGCGAGAAACCCCTGCTATTACGGTATGGATGCATTGCCTGCCCTCAATTTTTCTTCTGCCGGACTGACTCCGACTTTATCTGCCTGGATCGCTAGCGCGGTGCTATTGATGACGGCTTGTCCCCTGGTCCTGACGGAATGACCCAGATGTCCTGAATGTGTGAACTTTCCTGGGCATCCGAACTTGCTGAACATATAATCCATTGCCCGGGGTGCAACAGCTCGATCGAGCCGTTGCGGTCTCCGGTGTGAACCATTACGCGGCTATCCAGCGACAATATGGTCGTGCTACCTACGGTGACGGTATAGGCGCCGTAGTTAACAGCCGTCACAGGACCATTGCATAGCGTACCGGATGGAGTGTCAGGTGCCGCCATCGCCGAAGTGGTGAACGTCAGTGCAAACAATAGCGCCCAATAAAATCGAGTATTTTTTAACACGGTTGCATGTCCTCTAAAAAACTTCCACATGTGGCCTAGCGTCCGAGTTCCCGCCACGATAGGCGACCGTTGTTAACGCCGAAAAGTTTCGGTACGCGGGTTTTGGTCGGCTTGGTCGAACCGGTATCGCTCTCATACTTGTAGTCGGACAAGAAACGTGGTGCACTCAAAAGCGTGCCTTTCTTGACCCCACCTGGCGCTACGCTGGATAGAGAACTACTGCTGACCAGGTCACTGGCATCGAGACGGCCGTCGTTGATGAAGTCGAACGCCGGCGCGGCGGGGCGGCCGCCATTTTCGTATTTCAACGCCATGCTCCAACTCGAACCACCGTAGCTGCAGGCACTCGATGACGGTACCGACGTGTTGAAGTAAAGATACAGGCCGCGCAATACTGGATCGGTGACCAAGCGTTCGCCGGTGTCGGTGAGATCCAGGTACCAACCGTATTGTTTCGAGCTGCCGCTACCGGTGTAATTGACCGGGTAATCGGTCGGCACGCGCACGTTGGCCGGGAAGCCGGGTTCGAACGTCTGCTGTTGCAAGTCGCTGCGCGTTAGCTCGCCTTTGCCCTGATCCCATACGCCATACATGGTCTGCGTGGTGGTAGTGGCCTTGTCGGCATTGGTCAGATATTGGCCGGTACCGAAGAAGACCAGCATATTCGGCGAGTTAGACGGGCTGCTGGTCACCTGCGGATTAAAAGCGACCTCAGGTTTGACCGTAATCGGCTGGCCGCTCGGTGTGGTGAACAGCGGCTTCGGTGTGCTGCCGCTCTTATAGGCTACCTTCCACTGCACCGGGTTGGAGTTGGATACGTCGAACGCCCACATATTGCCTTCAAGATCACCGGCGAAGATGCGATCGGCAACGCCGTCACCGTTGACGTCCACCACTGCGGGCGTGGACAGACCGTTGCGGCTAGCCGTGCTACCGACGCCGGTGTCGATCTTGATGTAATCCGTACCCAAGGTCCAGGTGCCGTCCAGTCCGCCGTCGAGAAAGACGATGAACAGTTGCGCATGGCCGCTGCCGGCGTCGTTATAGCCATTGCCGAACACGGCCGCCCAGCGGCCATTGTTCATCAATACGACGGTCGGCTGGCTGAAGCTATAGCCCATGTCGCTGTCGTTGCTGTCATTGAACTCCCACAACACCAGATTGGCGGCATTGCTTTCCGTGAACGCGGTCGGATCGGTTACGTCCAACGCGAACAGGCCACGGCCGCCGCCGCGTTCGGCGCCCACCAAGATGCTGCGCCAGGCAGCGACGCCTGTCGTTGTAGTCTTGATATATGCCGGCGCAACGGTCGGCGTCAGGTCGACGTAGTAGCGATGCGAGTAGGTAGACTCGGTGAGCGTGTGCAGCCCGGCGCCGGTAGAGGTAGAGAATAAATTACTCGGTACGTAACTCAGCACCTCGGCGCCGGTATCTTCGCGGAAGGCATGCAGCATGCCATCGTTGGTGCCGACGTAGACAACGCCCAAACGGCCGGCCTGTGCGGCGCGGAAATCCGAATAGCGCTGTCCGGTGGTGGTCGGGAACGGTGCGGTATCGGGCCAAGTGACGGACGGTTGGCCGAGGAACACC
This sequence comes from Gammaproteobacteria bacterium, assembly GCA_030147845.1. Lineage (GTDB taxonomy): Bacteria > Pseudomonadota > Gammaproteobacteria > JASBUN01 > JASBUN01 > JASBUN01. The sequence goes on along the minus strand of JASBUN010000055.1, from coordinate 22,508 downwards.
GGCGCGGAATGCACGATGTCGCCGAGGCGACTGGCGCGTTTGCGGAAATTGTAGCCCGTGCCTTCGTTGCTGCGATCGCCGCGCAGGAAAGCGAGCCGGGCCTGACCTTCGGCTACCGGGTCGGTGCCGCCAGCGGAATTAGTGCGCAGATCGTTCTGCTGTGCGGTGGTCAAATTGCTCCATTGGAATGGCGCACCATCCACGGCGGTGCTGCTATAGGTCAGCATGACGCGCGGGCTGCCGGTGATGTCGCGCGCGTCCAGCACCGCGGCGGCCTGCCAGTTTGGCGTGGCGCCGACGTCGCCGGTGACCGGGTCGAGCGGATAGGAAATCAGATCGCCGCTCCAACTACCGGAGTTGAATAGCGCTGTGTAGACCGCGCTGCTGGTGCCAAGCGTACTGGTGTTGAAGGTGACCGCGGCCGCCGAGCCGCTGCGCGAGACGATGCTGCCGAGAATGGAGCTAAGACCGGTGGCCAGGCTGCTCGGATCACTCGCGCGCAGGAACTCGCCGTGGCCGTTGACCGCCGCGTGCCACAGATCGTCGACCGTAGTCGAGGTATTGGAAACCGGCACTGGCCAGTTTTTGGTGCCGGCCTGCAGCGCCGACCAATCGCCGGGATAGTTGAGCGTGCCGCCGGCGCCGAGACCGATGGTAAAGGTGGTCATGTGCTGCCACGAAGCCGGATCGGCCGGACTGGTGGGCACATTGTCGGTCATACTGCCACGCAAATCGTTGACCCAATAATACATGGAAACGTCGGCCAGCGTGTTGAACGTCGGCACCGGTCCTTCGTAGAAGGGCGCCGGCCATTGGGCGCCGGCCGTCAAGCCCGTAACGGGTTGCGGCAGCGTGGGTACGGTCCTGTCTTGGTTACCTAGGCTGGGCGAAACGCCGTTCCAGTAACCGTCGGTCGACAGAATGGCGAAATTCTGCTGACACGATGCCTGCACCGGGTCGCTGGAGCTGGTGCCGAACATGCGGCCGGTCTTGAAATATTCGCCGTCGTACTTCAAGGAATCGCGTAGCGGCGTGCCGCCGTTGGGACTAATCGAATAAAGCTGGTTGTACCATAGCGTTCGTTGTGCGGCGTTGAAATCATCGATCGGGATGAAATTGTCGCCGATGGTATTGGGCCAGCCTAAATTGGTATTAATGGTCGAAAAGCCGACACGATATTGGTCGTTGAGCACGTTGAACGCGCGGCCGAGGCCCGATTTCATGGCCAGGATACGGGTGCGGTAATAGCTGTACCAGTTGGCGAAATTTTGCCGCTCGTCGGTACCGCCTGGGCCGGAAGTGGCGCTGACCACCACCTTGCGATAGCAAAGGTCGTTGGTGACGGAAGGCGAGATGCAGCCCGTGCCGGTGGGATCATAGACATTGTAATACGCTGGTTGCGGTGTGCCGACGTAGGCGTACGAGCTCCACGAGTAGTACCATGTCGGCCGGAAGCTGGTTGACAGGTCAACTGTGGCGCCCTTGTTTATGCCATCGAGCCAAGCACCGGTGAAAGGTGCATCGCCGAGGCTGCTGCCGCTCGCATCCGGCGGCGCGACATACGTCGCGCTCGGATCATAGTACATTTTGTTGAAGGTGCTCGATTCCGCCTGTGGTCGATAAATGTAGTAAAAAACGCTTTCGGGCATAAAACTCCAAGACATACTGCCCGAATTGTCCAACGTAAAAATGATATTGGGTTTGACCGTGCCGCTCAGAAACAGCGGGCTGCTGGCCAGTACGCCGGGTGCCGCGTGGCTCAGGGTGGGCAGCAGCAAAAACACGGGCAACAAAAGCTGCAGCCAGCGCGTGGCGCGCGCACTTAGGCTGCGCGGTGTAGAAAATCTGCTTGGTTCGTGTTTCATGGCGTCTTCTGCCCTCGTGTTGTCGCGGCGCGGCGCGCGCGACGGTCGTGTCGTTTAGAACGTCTTGCCGTAACGGGATTGCAACACCACTTCGGCATTCGGATTGGCGCCGACGCCCCGGGCGGTGATGCGGAATATGGTGACTGCCGCGCCGGTAGTCGACGGCAGCACTTTGGAGGTCGTCGGTGCTGCGACCACGGCTAGAATTTTGATGTAGTAGCGCGGCGCGCTGCTCACGCCCGGAAAGGTGCTGCTGTAGGCGCGTGAGGTGGTTGCGCTCCAGCTCGCCGAATTGGTGTAGTCCGGCTCGGCGTCGGTCTCGGAATACAGGCCGCCGGCGCCGGTAAAGCCCGACGTCGTGGTCAGGCTTTCGACGTAGGCTTCGCCGTCGCGCAAGGCCGATTCCGCGGCCTGGAAGGCCAGATTACGGTTGCGCGTGTTGCCGGCCATTTTTTCTTCCATGGTCGTCACCCGCATGGCGGTAATGCCGATCAAGGTCAACAGCAACAGGATGATCAGGCTGACGGCGAGCACGGCGCCGGATTGGCGTCCCCGGTGCGCCCAGTGAAGTTGGTGTGATGGCATGTGCGCTTTCGTATGCATGGCTCGACAGACCTATTTGAGCAAGTTACGGAGTGAAATGGTGGTGGTGAAACTGTGCCGCAGACGCCTGTCAGTCGGCGTTGTCGCCGTGCCGCCGATCACCGGGAAGGTGTAGCTTTGCGGGCGCGTGGTGATGAAATCACTAATCGATTGCACCAGTAGGGAGATGCGTACACTGACGACGTTATGCATGTCGGTCACGCTGCTGGCGGGCACGTAGCGGTTGGCGGTGCCATCGGCATCGGTATCTTCGCCATATAAAATCTGCATGTTCTCGATGCCTTCGACCATTTCCTCGGGGACATTGAATGCGGCGGTACCGCCCGAATTGATTAGCTGCATGCGATACAGCGAAGGAATGCCGCTGGCATTGTCCTTGATGAAGAACGCCTCGGTTTTGAATACCGAGACCTCGGCGTCTTCGCCGTAGCTATTGACAAATAGCGGTTGATCGTTGCCGGGTGATACGGTGCCTGCCGCGGAGTGCACGACGTTGACTTTGCCACTACTAGCCAGCTTAACGGTGGTGACCTGGAATAGCGTGCCTTTTGAGCAATCGGTGACCATGAGTATGTCGCCGATATTGAACTGGCCGATGCTGGCCGGGTTGATAAATAGTTGCGCCGAATCCGAGTACGGGAACACCAAATCCAAACCGTTGGCGGCCATGTAGCGGATGGTGATGACGTCGGTGCCGGGCTTGACGCCGGTGATGGCGGGGTCGAGCGCTGGCGACCAGCTGCTGCTGCCAGGGAACGGAGGCGGGGACGGGACGTCATTGCCGATGATGAATTGGCTTGGATCCCAACCGTAGCCGGTTTTGCTAACTAAGCGGTTTTCTACTGTGGCCAAATCGCTAGCGGGCATACAGCCGGTATAGCCGGTCTTGCGGATGTCGGTGGCCAAGAGATCGGTGGCATAGCGGCCGCTCTCTTGTAGCCGCGCCAGTGCGTCCTGGGTGCGGTAGGCCTGTTTGCTGCTGACAAAGATCTGTATGGTGCCGGCCAACAGCAGCACCGACAGGGTCAGTGCGACCAGAATTTCCACCAGCGTGAAGCCGGTTTGGCGATCGGCGCTGCTTGTGTGTGTAGGGCGGTTCATGGGCGGAAGCTCATGGCGAATAATTTTTCCGTGCCGTCGCGGTCGTCGGTCCACCAAACCTTGATGGCATAGATCGAACCACTGCCGGGCGGGTCGCAGGCCGGAGCGGTGGGGGTGCCGTCATCCGGTGTGCTGTCGAGACAGACGATGCCTTTGCCCGTGGGTAGTTCTGCATTTAAGGTGGTTTCCCACTCGTACTCGTCGTTTTGCGCCATCTGATTGCTGGCGCAGCCCGAACCGCTACAGCCGGACACTGCGGCCGGCGTAGCCGTACTGGTCATGACGTAGTTGCCGGCCGTGACACCGGCCATGTTGGCGCGCATGCGGTCCGACATGCCGTAGGCCAGCAGCGTCGCCTGACTGCGCAGATAGGAGCTGTAGTTATTGCGCAGCGAGGCGGCCTGCAAACCGGCCAGGCCGAGCAGACCGATGGATAGCACCAGCACTGCGATCAGCACCTCGAGCATGGTGAAGCCCGCTTGACGGTGTGCTTGGGAAGACGCTCGGTTCATGTTCATCACTCGCGGCATGACGGTTAGGGGCAGGTGAAGTTCGCGGCGGCAACGCGCCCGGAAAGGGCGACCGTGACCCGCTGTCCCGGCGCGCCGCTGCGGCTGTCGCAGACGTCGAGTGTGTCGGCGGCGCTGGACGAGCCGTCGGGGCTGAAGGTGAACTGGGTGGCGCCGCCGCTGGCGGTGATGGTGACGCCATCGCGCAAGGCGTCGGCGACCTTGATGTCCGTTGCGGTCGCCGCCACTTGCACTTTCCAGCCGTTGTTCCAGCCGCCGGCGTTACTGATGATACGCACCGGCTGGCCACGGCTGATCGCTTCACTACGGGCCAGGTTGGCATCGGTCAGAAATACGTTGGCGGAGGTCACCAGGCGATTATTAAGAATGGTGGTGCGAAAGCTGGGTATGGCAATGGTCAGCAAGATGGCCGCCAAGGCCACCGTGACGATCAATTCGATCAGCGTAAAGGCACGTTGTGATTTCATGCTTACTTCTATACCGAATCCATGTCGGCGAGTCATCCTTCCACCGATGAAGTGGTGTTTTTCGCGGACGAGCGGATTCGGGCGGCCATCTGATATCATGTCAGGCTCAGATTTCGGCCATTTCGAGCTTATCCCTCATATAACGACACCATGACGACGGACTGCATCATCATCGGCGGCGGCCTCATCGGTATGCTGACCGCGCGCGAGCTGGCACTGGCGGGTCTGTCAGTGACCGTGGTTGAGCGCGGTCGGGCCGGCGCGGAGGCCTCTTGGGCCGGCGGCGGCATCCTGTCGCCGCTTTACCCGTGGCGCTACGGCGACGCCGTTTCGGCATTGGCGCAGTGGAGTCAGGAGCGCTACCAGGCGCTGTCTGAGGCGCTGGCGGAGGAATCCGGCGTCGATCCGCAATGGACACGCTCCGGTTTACTCATGCTCGGCGCCGCGCAGGCGTGTGAGGCCGCGACCTGGGCGGCGCGCTTTGGCGCCGAAATCGAACGACTCGACGCGCCGGCGACGACGCAATGCGAACCGGCGCTCACAGCGGTCCAGACAGATGCGCTGTGGATGCCGCGCGTCGCACAAGTACGTAATCCGCGTCTGGTCAAGGCACTGCGCGGTAGTATTGTGCATGCCGGCGTGACGCTAAAAGAAGACACGCCAGTTACCGACCTGCTGCTCGATCACGGCCAGATACGTGGCGTCCGCACCGCGGCCGGCACAATTTCGGCGCCCCGCGTGGTGATCGCCGGCGGTGCCTGGAGCGCGGCGCTGGTGGCGGCTACCGGCGTCGAAATTGCCGTCGAGCCGGTGCGCGGGCAAATGATTGTGTTTGATGCGCGGCCTGGGTTATTACGCCACGTGGTGATGCATGAAGGCCGTTATCTGATTCCCAGGCGTGACGGCCATGTGCTGGCTGGAAGTACGCTGGAATACGTCGGGTTCGACAAATCGACCACTGATACGGCTTTGGCGGAGTTGCGCGCGGTGGCTTGCCGCTTAGTGCCCGAACTGGCCCGATTCGACATTGAGCGGCAATGGTCCGGTTTGCGCCCTGGCTCGCCCGCCGGCGTGCCGTTTATTGGGGCCATTGAGGCAGTCGACGGATTGTTCGTCAATGCGGGTCACTTCCGCAACGGCGTGGTGTTGGCGCCGGCTTCGGTGCGCTTGCTGGCGGATTTAGTGCTGGGGCGGCGGCCGATTCTCGATCCGGCGCCGTACCGGCCGAGTACGCCAAGGCCGGGTGAAGGATTGGCTGCAACGGCTCAATTTCGCACCAAAACCTTATAAAAATTAATAAATAGGGTGCTACCATAGACGAAATCGCAATTTTTCCCATATACTTAGCCGTATGCATCAGCTCTTCGACAAGCTCGACCTCGACGCGATTACGCGTGCGTTGCAACGGCATGATATTCAGCCGACGCAGCAGCGGATTGAAATCGCTCAGATTTTGTTTGCACGGCCGCAGCATATGTCTGCTGATCAGGTTCTCGCAGCGGTCAATCGGGAAGCGGTCGTAGCGTCCAAGGCGACCGTGTACAACACCTTGGGATTGTTTGCTTCCAAGGGCTTAGTGCGTGAAGTGATTGTCGACCCGAATCGGGTTTTTTACGATTCGAACACGCGTCAGCACCATCATTTCTATAACGTCGATACCGGTACGCTCACCGATATCGAAGCCACCGAGGTGGCCATCAGCGGCATGCCGGAATTACCGGCCGGTACGCTGGCCGAAGGTGTCGATGTCATCATCCGTGTGCGCCAGGAAGACGATCGCGCCTGATCGCCGACGGTGCTGCGCTTATTTCTTTCGTGAAGGTTCTTTTATATACTGCCGCACTTCCTCAGCGCGACGATCTCTAGCTCGCGCGTACTGCGCCGGAATAGCTCAGTCGGTAGAGCAACGCATTCGTAATGCGTGGGTCGGGGGTTCGACTCCCTCTTCCGGCACCATTTCCCCTTCCGCTAACATCCAAAGCCGTCTAGTTTTATCTGCAATAATGTAAATTTTCATATATTTACCGTCTTAAACCATCCAATGGTGTCGCTTGACATCCACGGTTACGTGGGGGCAACATTTGGGGGCAACAGCAACTACCAAAAATAGGTTGCCCCCAAATGGCCTTAACTAACACCGCAATACGTAATACCAAGCCTGCTGATAAGACAAAGCGACTTTATGATGAGAAGGGGCTGTATCTTGAGATCTCGCCCCAGGGTGGCAAATGGTGGCGTTTCAAGTACCGTTTCGACGGCAAAGAGAAGCGACTGTCACTCGGTGTTTACCCGGATGTAACCCTGAAAGACGCTCGCGACCGCCGTGATGCTGCCCGCAAGTTGGTAGCCAACGACATAGACCCGAGCGAAAAACGCAAAGCTCATAAGGCGGCCCGCATAACCAGCCTGGAAAACAGCTTCGAGATCCTCGCCCGCGAGTGGCATGCCAAACAGGCATTGAAATGGGCGCCTAAGCATTCGGTTAAAATCATGCGGAGGCTGGAACAGAACGTATTTCCCTGGCTGGGCGAAAAACCTATCGCAGGGATAAAAGCACCGGAACTACTTAATGTGCTCAGGCGCATTGAGAGCCGTGAGGTGATCGAAACAGCGCACCGTACCTTGGGTGATTGCAGCCGGATTTTCCGATATGCAATCGCGACCGGCAGGGCTGACTACAATCCAGCCAGTGATCTGCGTGGCGCATTGACACCAATGAAGAAGGCGCAACATCTAGCGGCCGTCACAGAACCGGCTGAGGTGAGTGCACTGCTCAGGACGCTAGCAGGCTATGAGGGGTCGCCAATCGTTCAGAGCGCACTTAGGCTTGCCCCGCTGGTATTTGTACGCCCTGGTGAGCTGAGACAGGCACAGTGGGCAGATCTCGACCTGGATGCAGCCGAGTGGCGGTACTTTGTGACGAAGACCGAAACCCAGCACATCGTTCCTCTTTCAAAACAGGCAGTCACGATTCTCAGAGAGCTTTTCCCTCTGACGGGACGGGGACGCTATGTTTTCCCGAACGCACGCAGCCCAAAAGGCGACAGGCCGATGAGCGAAAACGCCATACTTGTGGCACTTCGAACGCTAGGTATTGGTAAAGAAGTAATGACCGGCCACGGATTCCGCGCTATGGCCAGAACTATTCTGGATGAAGTGCTCGGTTTCCGGCCCGACTACATCGAACACCAGCTTGCTCATGCGGTACGTGACCCCAACGGTCGCGCCTACAACCGCACCTCCCACCTATCCGAACGACGGAAGATGATGCAGGCATGGGCAAATTATCTCGACAAGCTGAAAGCAGGCGCGGAGATCATCCCGTTTAACCAACACGCCTGAACGAAGCCACCGGGGAGCCTCTTGAGGCGAGCGGTCCGAAGCAGTCCCGGACAGGCCATCTCAGGCTTGATTTCTAGGCCCAATGGGCCTATTGTTCTTTGCAACACGGCCCCTTTCGGTTGAACCGCTTCGGCGGGGAGATCGCTTAGGGGTTTTTTGTTGCCTGATGTTTCTCACCACTCTGCTTCCCAACCATCTGGTGCTCCCATTCCTGCAAGGTTCATATCCAGGTGCTCCAAATCGGGAAAATCTTGCAAATGTTCTTTTATCCGGTCGGGCCAGCTCGAATTCGGGTTCACCACCCGCAACAGATGCCGGGCGATACGGATCAGCAGGAAGCAGCGTGCCCGTAGATGGTTGTTATCTTCGAAGGGCTCGACCCAGGTCACCTCGGTCGCTGGTGGCAGCCTGGGCTGATCAATGATGTTCCGGTTCCAGAGGCGGCTGTGGTGGGCGCAGACGTTGCGCAGGTAGTTCAGGCTGCGCAGCCAGGTGGCGAAGATGCGGCCGTTGTGGATGCCGTACTTGGCCGAGATGGCGTCCTGTTCTTCCTCACGCATCCCGGCGTAGAGACGCGACAGGGTGCCGAAGTCCCACACCTCGCAGGCTACCCAGATTGCCAGGGGCAGGCCGTACTTGGTCTTGTTGTGCCGGACGAACTCCTCCTTCGAATCGTTGATCAGTCGGGCGTGCTTGCTCAGCCATTCATGATGCTGGGTTAATCCTCTACCATTGTTGAGATCCCGGCTGAAAGAGTCATGGAACAGCTCGCGATCGAGGTAGGCAAAGCGGTCGAGCTTGCCCAAGGTGTGTGAAATATCCACCCTCAGCGCAATCTCGATACGTTCCAGCGCGTCCGTGGCCAGCAGCCGCAGCTGTTTATCGAATACGTAGAGCTTGACCGCGTTCTCGAAGGTCGCGCCTGGCTGGAAATCATCGAGGGCGATGGTCTCGACCTTGTTGGGTCTGGCCGGTTTGCGCCCTTGCTCATCCAGCAGCGTCAGCGCTCCCGACCGCGCCCGAAACGTGAACCAATAGCCGCTCAGGCGGTAATAGCCAATGCGTTCTAAATACTCCAAGGCTTTGGGTCTATCTGTGACAGCCAGGCCACGGGCGACCAACAGATCGAGTTGCTCCTCGTAGCTTTGCCACGGCTTGGAATAGGCCATCTAGCTAGTCCTCCCCCTCCGCGCGGTAGGTCTCTTCGAAGGTGGCGAACAGCTCGCGGATGGACGCGGCATCCGCGTGACTGTCGAAGGCGCTGATGTCGAAGGCGAGGCAGACGTCGATGTCCTTGCGGGAAAAGTAGTGCGCATGGATCAGGGCGGCGTCGATCTGGTCCTCCGGGATAGAGTATTCCCATCCCTCCGGATCGGCATTCTCCTCCAAGAAGGTGCGTAGACAATCGTGCAATACCGGGATCATATGTTGCTGGATATGATCGATCTCGGCCATGATATTTTCGATCTGCTCGTCGAGGTTCTCCTTGCTGTTGAAAAAGACCGTGCCGCTGGGGTGGGCAATGCGGTTGCGCTGCTTGACGAACTTGGCGAACTCGCCCACCTGCTGGTTGTCGCAGCCGACCAGCTTGATGAAACGGAAGATAGCCGATTCCTTCAGGTTCTCGAAGAACTTAAACGGGGTGTCGGCGCCGGACAGCTTGTTCTCCACATCACTCTGAAATCCCACCATTGCCTTGTCGAAATCGGCGCGGCGGGCGGCGCGGATCTGCCAGACGGAGAAGCAGACGAAGCTCATGTAGAGCAGGTGAAAAGCCAGGTTGGCGAACTCGTACTTTTCTGCGCTGTAGTTGGTATCAAATGCGTCCCAGAGGAAGCGGATATAGGCCTCCTCCTCGCGGTTGGCATAGGAGACGGGCAGGTAATCGTGAATCCGCAGCGCCTCGTCCATGGCGGCCTACTCCGCTTCACCCCAGACGCGCTTGATGGTCTGTTTGATCTTTTCCTCGAAGCGGTGGATCAGTTCCTTATTGGCTTCGACTACTCGCAACTCAGCTTCAACCTCGTCAACTATTGCTTGCTGAATCTCCACACCAGGAACAGGTATGTTGTGTTCTTCTACCACTGCCCTAGGTACACGCTGCAGTCCTCCAGTTCCTGTCATTTGCGCAGAAGATGATTCACGGAATGTGTTCGTTGTTACCGCCATGTATATCCATTCTGGCAACACAAGATCTGAGGCCCGAATGACATAAAACTCACTTGATCCAAACCCAATGCCGTTGATCAGATTTCTCGCAATACCTGCTTTTCCATTTTCAAAACACGGGGTCACCTTGGCCAGCAGAACATCATTCTCCCTAAAATAGGTATACCCCTTTATCACTTCTTCAAGTTTCTTCGTTTCTTTCGGCGAAAATAGCATTTCGTTTTCGCTTACATCAGCCATTGGCACAAACGAAACGTCAAGATCGCCAGGTAGATCACGAACTTCTACTTTCTTTGGGTTTACCTGACACACTTCTTGGACCCTTCTCAGCGGCCAGTCGGGGTGGATGCGGATGCGGGGCTGGTAGTTTTCGACCACCTGGCGGGCGCCGTCGATGATCTTCTGATAGCCCTCAATTTCTGCCACGATCTCCTTCTGCACTTCCAGGGGCGGAAGAGGAAACTTTATCGAACGTAATTTTTGCTGATTCAGCTTTGGAACCGTGACCCCAGTGATATAAGGCGACAAGTCCATTCCGCAAAGCAATTCCACAAGCAGCACATCCAGAATCCTTTCGCGATTTGGGCGAAGAACATGCGCATGGTTATTGACCCATGTCTTTCCAAATATCTGGTATGCCGTTCTCTCACCTGCATCCCACTTGGCACCGTCCTCGCCTACTAAAACCAAAGGCTCGTCGAACAAATATCCATCAACATAGTCAAGCACCCCTGTCGCTCCATAGTAGGGGTACGGGCCTGGCTTCCGATCATGCTTCGTGATCGGTTTACGTTGGCTATCTAATATCTCCACAACGTCTTCAAGGGCCACCAAGCCATACGCATGGTCCCTTGGTTTCTCTATCGCATACCTCTCGCCGCTTAGGCTCCATTCGCCATTCTCCCCAATCCGCTCCCGGCTCGCCGCCAACACATTCCTGCGCTCGGCCACCTCACCCTGTTGCAGAAAGGCCTTCACGGTCCGCACCGCCTCGGGCAGGTCGTTCTTGTCGATGGGCCGCCGCTGTGCCCCCAGGTTGAAGCCGTCGTTATCGATCTTGACAAACAGCACCTCGTCCCGCTGCTTGGCGAGGCGCTTGTCCAGCACCAGGATAGAGGTCTTGACGCCGCTGTAGGGGTTGAAGACCCCGGCGGGCAGGGAGACCACGGCCACCAGGTAGTTCTTCACCAGCATCTCACGCAGCTGTTTGTAGGCGCCCTGACTCTGGAAGATGATGCCCTCAGGCACAACCACTGCGGCACGGCCGTTAGGCGTAAGGTGTTCGGCGATGTAGTCGACAAACAGAACCTCGGAGCGTTTGGACTGCACGGAGAAGCGGTTGTGGGGGCGGATGCCTCCCTTCGGTGACATGAAGGGGGGATTGGCGAGGATCACGTCAGCCAGCTCGGTCCACTTCTCGTCCGAGGTGAGGGTGTCGTACTCCTCGATGTGCGGATCGATGAAGCCGTGCAGGTACATATTGACCAGCGACAGGCGGACCATGTCGGGCGAGATGTCGTAACCGCCGATACTGGTGGCGAGGCGCCTGCGATCGTCCGGCGTGAGCCGATCGCCGCTGTAGCGCAGGGGGCTTTCGAGGGTCAGCGCCTCCATCGGCACGTCCTGCTCGTCGTAGGCCTCGCGCCCCTGCTGCGCCTGATAGCCCGTGCTGTTGCGCTTGAGGATGTGCTTGTAGGCGGAGATGAGAAAGCCCGCCGTGCCGCAGGCGGGGTCGAGGATGGTCTCGTCCTTCTTTGGGTCGGTGATTTCCACCATGAAGTCGATGATGTGGCGCGGAGTGCGAAACTGCCCGGCCTCGCCCTGACTGCCGAGCACCGAGAGCAGATATTCGAAGGCATCGCCGAGGCGCTCGGAATGGTCGTAGGTGAAGGTATTGATCTCCTTCAAGAAGCTGCGCAAGGTCTCCGGGTCGCGATAGGGCAGGAATGCGTTCTTGAAGATTTCGCGGAATAACGGCGGGATGCCGGGGTTCTCGTTCATGCGCTGGATCGCCTCGGCGTAGAGGCTCAGCATCTCGTGGCCGCCCAGACCGGGGGCCATCATCTTCGACCAGCCATAGCGGGCGAACTCACCGGTGAAGAAGCTGCGGCTGCCGCCCAGCTCCTCGGCCTCGGCGTCCATATCATCCATGAACTTGTAGATCAGGGCGATGGTGATCTGCTCTACCTGGGACTTGGGGTCGGGCACCTTGCCGACGAGGATGTCGCGGCAGGTGTCGATGCGGCGTTTGGTATCGGTATCCAGCATGGGGTTCCGTGCTCTACATGAATTGGTTTAGGGACAGGTAGTCCTTGATGTAATCGGGGATACGGCCCCGCAACTCCTGGGGCACCGCCTTGAAGTCGGCCATGCTGAAGCTGGGGTTCACGTTCAGCTCGGTGAAGCGCTTATGTTCGATGATGTCACGCAAGCGGCTGTCGGTGGCGTAGGCCTTGAAATAGTTCTTGAGGGCGACAATGGCGTCGGCATGTTGCTCCAGCTCCTCGGGGGAGAGGTCGAGCAGGAGCTTGTCGAATTCGTCCTCCAGCATTTCGTCCTTGGACTTGAAGCCGGTGATGAGGCCGAAGACCTTCTCCAAGATCTCACGTAGACTGAGGCGGCGATCCACCCCGACGGCGCGGCGCAATTTGTCGAGATTGAAGTACTCCTCGGGCTTGTCGAACAGGTGGGTGTGGACGTACTCCATCGCCTGGTCCCAACGTTCGGACTCGATCAGCGCTTGGAGTGCAACATCTTCTCTGGCCGTGTCTTCAAACTTGTTGAAGAACATGCGGTCGATCTTCATGCCGTTATCGCCGATCGCGGTCTCGCCAAAGGTGGCGATCAGATCGGTGCCGCCATATTCGTATTGCCCACCGGGTGGCGGTGGTGGCGGTTCCGGCCCCTCGCCACCCTGTCCCTGGCCGGGTCGCGGCAGTTGCAGGATTTCATCGTAATCGAACTTCTCTTCGAAGTATTCGCAGTTAGCGAAAAAGTCGAAGAGTTTGTATCGGGTCTTCTCCTGGCCACCGATCTGTTCTTTCAATGCCGGGTCGAAGAGCTCTTCAATGAAGTTGTGCTTGCGAGTGCCCCGCCCCTTGATCTGCACGAAGTCCTGGGGTGAGAAGACCGGGCGCATCAGGGCCAGGTTGAGGAGGTCCGGGCAGTCGTAGCCGGTGGTCATCATGCCCACTGTGACGCAGACCCGCGCCTTGCTGGTGCGATAGCTCTCCATGAAGTTGGCGGAGCCCAGCAAGTTGTTGTTGGTGAAGTTGATGGTGTATTGCTGAGCCTCGGGGATCAGCGAGGTGACCTGCACGGCGAAGTCGGATTGATACTTGCCTGGGTACAGCACATCGGCCAGTTCGTTGAGGATCTGAGCCAGCTTGGCGGCATGGTTCTGGCTGACAGCGAAGACGATCATCTTGCCGATCTCGCCGCTGACGGGGTCACGCAGTGCGTTCTTGAGCAGGGTCTCGCAGAACAGGCGGTTGGTGGCCTCGGAAAAGAACTTCTTCTCGAAATCCTTGTGATAGAAGGTCTGCTCGGCGTCTTCTTCGCCCTCGCCAGACGCGAGCACGGCATAGCCTTCATCCGACAACAGTTGGGTGGTGATGTCGGTACGGGCATCCACCACCACCGGATTGATCAGGAAGCCATCCTTGACGCCATCCAGCAGCGAATAGCGGAACGTGGGCTCGCTGGATTCGCAGCCGAAAGTGCGGTAGGTATCCAGCAGCAGGCGTCGTTCCAGCTCGCGGGGATCGCGGGTGGTGGGGTTGGCGTTATCGAACCTCTTCAAATAATCTTTTGGCGTCGCCGTCAGGCCCAGCTTGTAGCCGACGAAATACTCGAACACTGCGCGGGCGTTGCCACCGATGGAGCGGTGGGATTCGTCGGAGATCACCAGATCAAAGTCCGTCGGTGAGAAAAGGCGCTTGTACTTGTCGTTGAACAGCAGCGACTGCACCGTGGTGACGACGATCTCCGCCTTGCGCCAGTCGTCACGGCGCTCCTTGTAGATGATCGAGGTGAAATCGTTCTTCAGCAGAAGGGTGAAGGCCTTGTTGGCCTGGTCCTCCAGTTCCAGCCGATCCACCAAAAACAACACACGGCGGGCATTGCCGGTGCGCAAAAAGAGCTTAATAACCGCGGCAGATGTGAGGGTCTTGCCGGTGCCGGTGGCCATCTCGAACAGGAAGCGGCTCTTGCCCTCGGCAACGGCATCCTGGACCGAATGGACGGCGCGTTTCTGGTAATCGCGCAGGAAGCGCAAGCGGTTCTTCTCAATGAAGGCCGGGCGCTCTTCGCTGTTCTTCCAGCCCGCCTCGTCCGCATAACCTGGGAGCTGGGTCAGTACGATGTAGTCCTTGGCAACCGTCTCCTTGATCAGGCGGTCGGGATTTGGCTGGAAACGGTGGTAACCCTTGATGGAATCCGGGGTGGGGAACCGGGTGATGATATGTGGATTGCCCTGGTCCAGATCCCAGAAATAGTGCAGGTTGCCGTTGGAAAGGATGATGAACCGGCAGTTCTGAGACTTGGCGTACTTGCGGGCCTGCTCCTTGCCGATCAGCGGATTCTTGTCTTCCGCCTTGGCCTCCAGAACCACCAGCGGGTAACCCTGCTCATCGAGCAGCAGGAAGTCGATGAAGCCGTTGCTGGTGGTCTCGAAATTTTCACCCAGGTCGTCAACTTGCTCCTGGGTTAGCTTGACGTTGGGCTCCAGCACCACGTTGGCCTTGCCGCCCTTCTCGTCGAAGAAACGCCAGCCGGACTCTTCCAGTAATTTGTTAATCTTGATGCGGGCCTTGGCTTCTTTGGCTGCCATGGTCTTATTGTTCCTTCCCTCTCGCCTAGCTTACTTCTTGGTTATACCGCCCCTTCGAGCTGGACCGGCTGCATCTGCTTCCGCGATCTCGATGCCGTTACGCCCGCAATAGTCCCGGATCAGCATCTCCACCATATTGGCAATGGAGCGGTGCTCGCGGGCGGCGGCGGTGCGCAGTGCGTCTTTGAGATTCGGCTCTATGCGAAAGGTCAGCGTGGTGGTCTTGGCGGTGGCCATTGATTTTCCTTAACCAGTGTACTGTGAATGTACTGTAATGTACTGTAAAGTTCAAAACGAGCCAACAATGACATCTAGCGCTCTACTTTTGGTAAAACACTATAGAACATCACCATAGGATTATATTGAAATACAACGCAATAGGGGGATTGTTATGGATGGCTTGGACTACTGGCGACTGTGCGATGAATTAAACGTAATTCAAGCAGCATTCTTGATAATTGGCCGCGATCCGGCGGGCGAACAAGGTAATGTCGAGGGATGGGAAGCGAACAAACGACCAGAAGGCTACGACGCTGCGAAATGCGCGCTTTCCAGTGCACTATTAACTGGGGCAATTGAGGGAACGGTTATTCCGTTCTATGACGATGAGTACTATGGAACCCACAACGACCCCATTGATGGTTCGATTAACATAAAGGAATCTAGAGTGCGCGTTACCGCTCTTCGCGCTTGGCTCGCGGACCGCGGATTCCGTAGCGGCTTTTTCTTTCCAACCGAAGCCGGCGCACCAGACTACCTTGACCGAAACCATCCCAGTTATGCGCCGAAGCTTGCAGCCGCTGTGCGTGCTTGGGAAGCGGTGACCAGCGAGTCGAAATATCGTAATAACGGAAAGCACGTAAAACAGAATCTCGAGAGCTGGCTGACAGCTCATGCGGCCGAGTTCGATCTAGTGAAATCCGACGGCGAAATCAACGCCGACGCGATCAAGAACCAGATTGCAAAAGTAGCAAATTGGAAAGACAAGGGTGGGGCGCCCAGAACTCCAGGTGACGACTAACCCACCCACCCATTAACTAACTGAATATATTTATCTATATTGTCGTCGCCGTGTAGAAATCACCACCCTTTACCAAAGTATCCGCCTATCCTATCGGTTCTTTTTCTAGGCAAGTATCTGCAACCCGTAGAACTATTAGGATCCGGCTCCTGCCACAACAATTGGTAACCATGTTCAACAACGCCTATGGAGGCGTAAACATGGTTACCGCGATTCTAAGACTTCCCGCCGTTAAGGCACGTACTGGACTTTCCCGTTCCACCATCTATCTGCGCGTCTCAGAAGGCACCTTTCCAAAGCCCGTTTCGCTGGGCAGCCGGGCTGTGGGCTGGATCGAGGCGGAAGTGAATGACTGGCTGAACCAGCAGATCGAGGCCAGCCGCAAGGCTGCACGCTGAGGAGGGGGCCGCGACGATGACTAAAAAAACAAAAGGCCGCGCTGGCGGACACCAGGCGACCCCGAAGACGTCTTTAAGCAGCTGCCATTCTACCGGCATCGTTACGCGTGTGAAAGCAGCGATGGTGACCCTGGCCTTGTGGGGCTGGTTTCCGATCGGGCTGGCGGAACGGATCAACCGCATGGGAGGGCCGCACGATGAATGATGCGATCTCCCCATTCCGTGACGCGATGCGCGCCGCCGGACTAGAACCCCCAAGCGAAATTGAACCCGGCCAACTGCACCGCTTTCCTGGTGTCGGCAAACGCAACGGCAACACGGCCGGTTGGTGCAAGCTGTTCGACGACACCTTGGGCGGTTGCTTCGGTGATTGGTCTTCGGGCTTTTCCGAGCACTGGCAGGCGAAGCGTGATCAGCCGTTTTCTCCGGCGGAACGAGAGGTCTTCAAGCGCCGTGTGGCGGAGGCACGAGCCCAAGCCGAGGCCGAGCGTCAGGCACGGCAAGCAGAATCCGCCGAAAAGGCCGTCGCAATGTGGCGCGTTGCAGAGCCCGCGAACGATGACCATCCATACCTCGTACGCAAGGGCATCAAGGCTTGTGGGGCGCGTCTTGATAAGAACGCACTGGTTATCCCTATGCGTGCTGATGGCCAAGTGCATTCTCTACAATTCATTGGTGCCGATGGTAATAAGCGGTTCCTCAGTGGCGGTCGGGTGTCCGGCTGCTATTTCAGCATCGGCACCACTGAGGCCGCAGGAGCCTTGTGCATCGCGGAAGGCTTCGCCACCGGGGTGACGATTCATCTAGCAACCGGTTACCCGGTTGCCGTGGCCTTTAATGCCGGCAATCTGGAAGCCGTTGCGAAGGCGATGTGCGATCGCTTCCGCAACCTGCCTTTGATTATCTGCGCCGATGACGATGCGGGAACGACCGGCAATCCGGGTTTGGCCAAAGCTACCGCGGCGGCTATTGCCACCGGGGCGAAACTGGCTGTGCCCTCGTTTGGCAATGAACGACCGAAAGGCGTGAGCGACTTCAACGATATGGCGACCCTTGTGGACCTAGAGTCCGTGGCGCATGCGATCAACGCGGCAACGTTTCCCCTCCAGGAAGCGGCGACGAACGACGAAGCGTGGCCGTCTCCCTTACCCCTGACCGCCGAGGTTCATCCGAAAATCTATCCGCTGGACGCACTGCCAGACATCCTCCGTGCGGCGGTTGAGGAAGTCCACGCCTTTACCAAGGCGCCCATTCCATTGGTGGCTTCTTCGGCCCTAGCGGCCTTGTCATTGGCCGCGCAAGCCCTTGCTGATGTGAAACGGGCGGAAAAACTGTCCGGGCCAGTGGGTTTGTTCCTACTGACCATTGCTGATTCTGGCGAGCGCAAGTCCACCTGCGATGGGTTTTTCATGCAGGCCATTCGCGACTATGCGGCGATGCAGGCGGAAGACGCCAAACCGCGGATAAAAGATCACATCGCAGCCATGGAAGCCTGGGAGGCAAAACGTGGCGGCATCAAGGAGAAGATTCGCGCCCTCGCCAAGAGCGGAAAAGGCGCCTTAGAGCAGGAAACGGCGTTGCGGGAACTTGAGCACGACAAGCCAGTCTCCCCTCGAGTGCCGCACTTGATCTATGGCGATGCTACCCCCGAAGCCCTGAAATGGAATCTGGCCATGGGCTGGCCTTCCGGTGGTGTGGTGTCCAGCGAAGCCGGGTTGGTGTTTGGTGCGCACGGTATGGGTAAGGATTCGGTGATGCGCAATCTGGCCACATTGAACCAGCTTTGGGACGGCGCGGATATTGCCACGGAACGGCGCACATCAACGTCTTTCACGGTGCGCGGCGCACGACTGACCATTGCCTTGCAGGTGCAGGAAGCGACTTTGCGCAGTTTCTTCGAGCGGTCCGGCGGACTGGCACGGGGCTCCGGCTTTCTTGCCCGCTTCCTGGTGGCCTGGCCGGAGTCCACACAAGGATGGCGGCCGTTTACCGATCCTCCGGACGCCTGGCCGGCACTGGCGAAGTTCAATCGGCGCATAGCGGCCTTGCTAGATCAACCTGTCCCCATAGACGAGGAGGGTGCACTGTCGCCGCCACTACTTTCTTTGGCAGCCGATACCAAGTCGGCATGGATTGTCTTTCACGACGCCGTAGAAAGTGAACTGCGCGCCGGAGGCGAACTCTACGACGTGCGCGATGTGGCCAGCAAGACTGCCGACAACGCCTCACGCATTGCTGCCCTATTCCAGGTATTCGAACACGGTGGCAGCGGCGCTATTGGTCTGACGGCTTTTGAAGGTGCATCAAGGATCGCCATGTGGCACTTATATGAAGCCCTCCGGTTTTATGGAGAACTCGCCTTACCGGTGGAACAGGCCGACGCGGCACGCTTGGATTACTGGCTTACCGAGTACTGTCGCAGGGAAAAGACAACCATTGTCTCCCGCCGGGATATTCAACGGAATGTGACACCGGGACACCTTCGCCAAAAGGCCACGCTGGATGCTGCACTAATCGAACTGCGGGAAGCCGACCGGGTGCGATTGATCCAGGACGGCAAGCGCAAGGCGATCCATATCAATCCGGCCCTGCTGAAAGGGGGTATGCAGTGACGCTTTCCACACTCATCGAGAAAGGTGGGCTGGCCAAGTTAGCGACGGCGACACCTGCGACACTCGCGACACAAGAAGCCGATCAATCGGTAACTGTCGCCCCAGTCGCAACTGTCGCTGTCGCAGCGAGTCCAGAGCCCCCACGTGAACTATCCGCGAAGGAAGAATCAAGCGTCCGCGCGTGGCTGGCACACATCGAGGAGCGTGACCCCGAAACCATCGCCGAGGTGCTAAGCAAATGCCACGCGACTACGGATGCGCGAGCCTACTTTCTGAAACGGGCTGAAGCAGTGCCCGATCCAGTCTCTATCAATGAACGGGTTACCTGCGGCGAGTGTGTTCACTTTGAACGCATAGACCACCCGCGTCTGGGTCATTGCGTTAAAGGCGAACCCGAAGCGATTGCCGGATTATGGGATACCGATCATCGATATTGCGAACGGTATTTACCCATGCCAGTGCAGTCCGACAACGACCCATAAAGTCGAATAAAGACGAATAGATAAAGTGACATTTTCCAAATGATTTCGGTTAAAAAATCGAGAGGTGAACATGGGCGGCATGGGTAGCGGGAGACACGGGTATTTGGGTGCTAAAGACACGATCGACAATTACCGCGCCATCGATGTACGGCGCTGGCAACGAGCGGGGCTACTGACATCGGGATGCGCCTGCGGCTGGCAGTGGAGCCGTGACGGCGACGTGGTGGCCTCCATCCAGATGCGAGCGGAACCGGGCCGTGTGATCCTAAGCTACCGCCAGCGTAGCCGTGGTACCGAATGGGAGGATGAAAACTATCCGATCTATCTGGATTGGACACCCTGCCACCTGGGTGGCCAACGCCCTTGGTTTCTCTGCCCTGCGCGTGGCTGTGGTCGTCGGGTAGCGATTCTTTATGGTGGTAGTATCTTTGCCTGCCGCCATTGCTATCGGTTGGCCTATCCCAGCCAGAGAGAGGTCGCCTATGATCGAGCCGCGAGACGAGCAGATAAAATTCGAGAGCGGCTTGGCTGGGAGCAAGGTATCTCGAATCCGAAGGGATGGCGGAAACCTAAGGGCATGCACTGGCGTACATTCGCGCGATTGAACAAAGAACATGATGCCCTTGTCTCTGAAGCCCTTGCGGGCATGGCTGTGCGGTTTAATTTATTAGGTGAATCGCTGGACGAATGGATTTAGAGAAGTGGACCCCAAGAATTGGACGGTGCGATAAGTGCATCCTCGGGTTATGCCGCCATCGTGGCTGTATCTAGGTAATACACGCTGTCCGGCGTCTGCCTGTCAAGCGACGGACGGCGTCGTTTCGTGTTGTAGAAGGCAAAGTGCCGGCCCAGCGAATCACGGGCGTCACGGAAGCTGTCGTAGGTCCAGACATCAAAGCAACCAAAGGTGATAGGCCACTATGAGTGAGAATAACGTTGTTAAGCTGCCCGGTTTCGGCATTTCAAACACCTCTGAATGGTTAGTTCAGGGTGTCCACTAAACCGTAGGAACTATCGCGTCGGCTTGAATTCTTAGAGCTCATCCAGCCTGCCTGCAAGCGCTGAAGCTACTGCATGTAAGGCCGATCGGTTTATGGTGAACGGCCGGCGCTCCCAGCCGAGCCAATAGGCAGCGCCCTGACCGTAGGACTTGTGCGAGAAGAGTTCGTCTCCGCTCGCGACGTCTTCAGGCTTTTGATTGCCGGAGCCAAAGGTCACGAGCATCGAGTCTCTCTTGGGGTAGTTACTTGGGGTTCTACCCCGATTACCCGGACACTTCAAAAAAGCCCATACTGGGCCAAAAGGAGTGTTCTTATGTCCAAGAGAAAGCGATTCAGTCAGGAGTTCAAGCGTGGCGCTGTTGAACAGGCCAGTCAGCCTGGTGTCAGTTGCGCACAAGTAGCCCGGGAGCTGGGTATTGCGGCGAACCTGTTGAGCCGTTGGAAACGAGAGGCGGATAGCGAAGGTCACCACGCCTTTGGTGGTTCGGGTAAGCCGAGAGATGAGGAAGTAGCCCGCCTGAAGCGGGAACTAGCTCGCGTAAAAAAGGAACGGGATTTTTTACGCGCAGCGGCAACGTTCTTCGCCAAAGAGTCGTCTTGAGATACCAAGCGATTCAACGTTGCCGCGATGAGTTCCCGATTCGTATGATGTGTCGGCTTCTGAAGGTTTCGCCCAGTGGTTTCTATGATTGGTCGGACCGCCTGCCCAGTCCACGGCAGCGCGACAATGCGCGTTTGCTGAAACGTATTCGGGCGATCCATGAGGACAGCGGCGGGATTATCGGTGTGCCGCGCATGCATGAGGATCTGACCGACGAAGGCGAGGCGGCGAGCAAGAACCGGGTTGCGCGCCTGATGTCTGTCAACGGCATGCAGGGCTGGCCGCGCAGGAAGAGACGCGGTATGCGCGCCAAGTCGGCCTTGGCGCCGGTGGGTATACGCAATCATTTGGAGCGGGATTTCCGGGCCCTGGAGCCGGAGACCAAATGGGTGACCGATATAACTGAGTTGAACACGGCCGAAGGCAAGCTGTATTTGTGCGTGGTGATTGATCTGTTCAGCAAACTCGTCATCGGCTGGTCGATGCATCATCGCCAGGATCGACAGATGGTCATTCGCGCTGTGGAGATGGCGATCTGGCAGCGCCAGGGCAGTTGGTCAGTGATATTGCATTCTGACCGAGGCAGTCAGTTCAGGAGTAGCGATTATCAGCGATTCCTGAAGCAAAATACGCTCGTCTGCTCCATGAGCGCGGTCGGCCATTGTGGTGACAACGCGGCGTGTGAAGGGTTTTTCGGCATGCTCAAGCGAGAGCGCACAAACCATTGTCGTTACCGCACCCGAGATGAAGCCAGGGCTGATCTGTTCAACTACATCGAACGGTTCCACAATCCGAGAATGCGGCGTAGAGTGGCCAGACAGGATCAGCAGTTTTCAGGCGTTTTTAAACCGTCCGTGGTATCGGGGTAGAACCCTTGGCCATAGTGGGCTGCCTAGCTTGAACATGTAGTGCATTTGCTGGAGGGTCATTGTTGACACGGGGAAGACGGTTGTCACCGAGGTCAGTAGCTCTTGGTCAATCTTGCACAGGAAATGCTTGGTGTTGATCTCTATGGCGAAAAGCGCGCGCTCAGGTGCATGGAACGCGAGTACCGGAAGTTCGTCGATGCAGAAGACAGTGCCTTGTACTCGCTTTGACTCACAGAACCACTTGGCACTAGCAAGGGTGGTATGGAAACATCCAGGTGAATACCGAGTTGCCCATGTGCTCCACCAAGCGTTCCGTCCCGTCGAGACGTAATAGATCTTTGATACAGACACGGATCGCACCATGAAGCGCAGATCATCTGTTGATGCCTGTGAGGCGGGACAAAGTTTCATGTGAGCTCTAACGCCCCCGCTAAGCCGCGGGCACGCCAGAGGCGTGACCGTCGGCTTGAGCCGATTGTGTACGCCCAGCATGGGCATGAACTTATGGGGTACAAGTCCCCTGTAGGAGAACCTAAATTGATTCATCATGGATCAATCATAACTACTAGCCGACGGCAAGGGCAAACCCGTGAGGGGATGTCTGAAGGAAGCCCGA
>JASBUN010000047.1 GCA_030147845.1 Gammaproteobacteria bacterium | reverse complement strand
CCGGAACTGTCGGACCTGACGATTTATGTCATCGATGTCGCTGCCGGCGAAAAAATTCCGCGCAAGGGCGGGCCCGGCATCACGCGTTCCGATCTTCTCGTCATCAATAAAATCGACCTGGCGCCCTATGTCGGCGCGTCGCTGCAGGTAATGGAACAAGATGCGCGGCGCATGCGCGGTGATCGACCGTTCGTGTTTACCAACCTGAAGACCGGTCATGGTTTGGCCGACATCATCGCCTACGTTGAACGCGAAGGCCTGATTGACGATGGCGCGCTTCGCGCCA
This sequence comes from Gammaproteobacteria bacterium, assembly GCA_030147845.1. Taxonomy (GTDB): domain Bacteria; phylum Pseudomonadota; class Gammaproteobacteria; order JASBUN01; family JASBUN01; genus JASBUN01. Next base: position 1,706 of record JASBUN010000047.1, on the reverse strand, counting down.
TTTCCGCGAACCGATAAGCCCGCACGCGATGGTTGATCGCGCCGCCGTGGTCGACTGCGACCACCGGCGTCGCGGCAGCGCGTAAGACTTCGAATAACGGCGCGCAAAACGTACCCTGCCGCGCGCCGCTCCAAAAAACGGCAGCAGCCAATCAGTGTGCATTGGTTTGGTGCGAGCGCCAATCGTTACCGCCGTGTTACAACCTTAAAATCCATGTAATAGACTGATTTTTTGATAAAAAATACTACTGGCATGACCTGTGCATCAGTCCGCCACAGGATGAAAGCAATGCTTGCTCAATTCCAAATTGGGGGTCGGCCACGGTGGCGGCGACCACGCTAAAAAAATCGACCGAAAAATCTGACTGGGAGAGCTCCGAAATGAAACTAACGACCAAACTGCGTCCACTGGCCGTCGCGACCACGCTGGCGATTTCCGCCGCGGTGGTGCCGATGGCCCACGCGGATTCCTTCACCGGTAACATCGGTGTGTACTCCAAGTATATCCTGCGCGGCATAACGAACAGCCCGGAGAACGATAACGCCGCCCTTCAAGGCGGTTTGGACTATTCGTTCAACAACGGTATCTATCTGGGCTATTGGGGCTCGTCCTTGGGCTATGCCGACAAAGGCAAATCAAACGGTGTCGAAAACGATCTGTACGCCGGCTATGCAGGCAGCGCCGGTAAGTTTCACTACAGCGCCGGTTTCATACACTACGTTTATGTCAATATTGCCAACGCTGATGCTACTGAGGCGCACGGTACCGTAGGCTACGGGCCGTTTACGCTCGGTGCGAAAACGCTCACCGACGATGTCACCTGGGGTAACAAGGGCGATACCTACTGGACGCTGGATTATTCGACTCCCCTCCCTAAGGGGTTTACGCTCGGCGCTACGCTGGGGTACTACACCTACAAGAACAGCGGCAAATACATCGCATCGAGTTCTGAAAGCAGCGCCTTCCGACATTTCAATCTGAGTCTTTCGCATCCGATCGGCAATACCGGCGCCGACATGGGCGCGACCGTGGTGTTCGGCGGCAAGGACCGCAACGGCGTCGACCAACGCAACGCGGTGTTCTTCGACGTTTCCTACAATTTCGACATCAAGTGACGGTGTGTGGAGATGCGCGACCGATAGAAGTGGGTTGCGCATCTTCCTGCCGCTACGGTCGGTTTTCGCTTAGGGAGTGACGATAATGAAATTGTCGATAAAGGCTGCGGGGTTGATGGTGCTTCTGTCTGCGGTAGCTGCGTTGGGCACCTCGCCGGCTCGCGCGCAAGGTACGATAAAGATCGGAATTTTGCATTCGTTGTCCGGCACTATGGCCATCAGCGAGACTACGCTCAAAGATACCATGTTGATGTTGATCGCCGAGCAGAACAAGAAGGGTGGAGTGCTGGGCAAAAAGTTGGTGCCCGTAGTGGTCGATCCGGCCTCCAATTGGCCGCTGTTTGCCGAGAAAGCCCGCGAGTTGATTCAGAAGGACAAGGTGTCGGCGATCTTCGGCTGTTGGACATCGGTGTCACGCAAATCCGTACTGCCTGTGGTCGAGGAACTGCACGTACCGCTGTACTACCCGGTTCAGTATGAAGGCGAAGAATCGTCGCGCTATGTGTTCTACACCGGTGCGGCGCCCAATCAGCAAGCCATTCCCGCCGTCGATTATTTGATGAATGACCTCGGTGTAAAACGCTGGGTTTT
>JASBUN010000045.1 GCA_030147845.1 Gammaproteobacteria bacterium | reverse complement strand
GCCGTGAAATTCCAGTTGATCTGCAGTACACTCTGTCTTCATAAGGCTGTTTTTCCTCTTGGCTATAACTCCTTGGTCGCACAAGTGTTATGCCATGAAAAACAGCCTTATTCAATTCTATCGGTGAGAAATCCGGGCTAGCCGAGCGGATCGCAAGTCGACCATGGACGCTACCGAGCATGCCTTCCCGATTTCCTGTTAAGACCGTGTAGACCTGATCGCGTGGCGTACTCGGCGACGTGATTTACCGGCGGCTTGCTGGTGTTTCCGGGTTGAATACAGGTGAGCGACATCTGAGGCAGCGGTCGTGTCGATGTTCAAAGCTTGGAAGCACCATGGCCTTGGTCGTCCCCTGTGGGCGCACCTTGCTTGGGCTAGGCTTAGGAGAGACGGAATTTCGCTGGAACAGCGCAATGTGGTTAAACGACCTGCGATGTTTACAATTTATGATTTCGTATCGCGGGAATTCGTGCGGCTTGTTCACGGCTTCATTTCTTCGATCGGTGGGCTTCTGCGCGTCGAGTAGGCACGGCCGTCAAGGTGCGACCCGCGTCACCCATCGCATGTCCGTCAATGCCGACTGGAGAAAACGGTTCCGGGTTGATGATGTCATGGTTACGTATCAAAAGGGGCGGAGATGAGTAAACAGAAAAAACGTGAGACGGTGATTGTCTTTGACGTCAATGAGACCCTGCTCGACATCGAAACGCTGAATCCGTTTTTCGAGCACACATTTGGTGATGCACAGGTGATGCGGCAATGGTTTGCCGAACTGGTACTGTACTCGCAGGCATTGACCTTGAGCGGCAGCTACCGGCCGTTCGGGCAACTTGCCGTGGCTGTGCTCGAGATGGTTGCCAGGATCAAAGACGTGGTCCTCGAAGACGGTCACATCGATGCGTTCAAGGATCATATGGCACGCTTGCCGGCGCATCAGGACGTCGCGCCCGCTCTAGACACGCTCAAAAATGCCGACTTCCGGCTGGTGACGTTGACCAATTCAGCCGCGCAAGCCAGCCGGGCGGTGCTTGATAAAGCCGGCTTGGCTCCGTACTTCGAGCAGCAATTCTCGGTCGATGCGGTCAAGCGCTTCAAACCCGCCCCGGAGACATATCGCAGCGTCGCTTCGACGCTGGCTGTCGATGCGAGCCGGCTTCGGTTGGTTGCTGCGCATGCGTGGGACACGCTGGGGGCGGCGGCGGCGGGCTGGAAGGCGGCACTGGTGACCCGCCCGGGCAATGCAGCTTTAACCGTCGGTGGACAACCCGACATCATCGAGTCTGACTTGCGGGCTGTTGCCGAACGAATCGTCGCTAGCGATGCTTAATGGTCACCCGGCGGGCCGGTTGAAGTTTACGTGCCGATGATCGCGACGATAGTCGATAACGGGTGTGTTTGAGAAATGAATGCCGCCACGCCGCCGGCGTATTCTGAGCGCGCTCCGTACCATGCCTGATTTAGCAACGCTCAAGCGGTATGGCTTGGCGGACGTCGATTCGACCATGGCGCATATGCAGGCGAGGGCGGTTGGAATGCTTGCCGGGTTAAGTACTGCTCTTTACGATCAAGTCGTTTTCGACCTCGCGTACGCCCGGTACGATGCGTGCTGCTTGCGCCGCGGCGTCTTTCTCTTTTTGACTATCGACGAAGCCGCTCAGCTGCACGATATCTTTGTAGGTGCTGACGTCGATTTGAAGTGCACTCAGGGTGCTGTCCTTGAGCAGATTGGATTTAACTTTTGCCGTGATGACGGCCGAGTCCAAGTACTGACCTGTACTTTCGCGGGTTGGACTAGCCGCACAGCCCACCATCAAAACGGCAGTCACAGATAAAATCAGCGCGATCTTCGACTTCGGGTAGGACATGGGGGATTCCTCCAGGGCGCGTGGATACGGTAAGGCGACACGCCGACGGTGCTTGCGTGCGCGCTCATGCCGGCCCGAAGCAGAAACCGTGCCAGTGCTCGCCGTTATATAAGTTATCAAAATATAATGCGTTATGCCGTCGCGCCGAAATTATCAGAGTGACGGCATTGTCACGGCGGTGGTATTCACTGTGCGCCGGGGGATTTGAGCCGTGTGCGTCAGGGTGCGCAATTTCACCGCTTATGCTGCAAAAGCGCAAGCGCGCGTATGCCTACTGTTTGGATCTGGGTTTGCGTTCGTTTTTCCCGCCGCTGTAGCCCGGCGCACGCACGGTTACGGCGCCTGGCCTTGGATTGGACTGCAAGGCTGTATCGGTACGTTTTTTAAAGGATTGATCTTGGCGCAATTGCCGTTATTGTAGACTGTAGGCTGCTACCCTTAAGACGAGAGGTGCCGCATGATCGAACACTACACGGATCCGGACCGTGCATTGCGATTTTTCGTATTGCGCTCTGACTCGTCCTTGTCTTGGCAGGCCAACAAATTTTTGCTGGCCGGTATCAGCGTGATTGCGCTGACTATCGCCGGGGCATTTATGATGATGGGATTGTGGCTGATCCTGCCGTTCTCCGGCCTCGAGGTGGCGGCGCTGTGGGTTATGATGTATGCGGTCAAACTGCGCCAGCGTGCCCAGGAAGTACTGCGCGTCAGCGACTATGACATCGTGGTGCAGCGTGGACGACATCTGCCGGAACATGAATTGAAGTTCCCACGACACTGGACACGTCTGGTGGTGCGCCAAGGGCCGACCGAACTACACCCAAAGCGTTTGTACTTACGCTGCTATGGTCAGGAAACCGAGGTCGGCTGCGCGCTTGGACCGCACGACCGCGATACGCTGATACATGAATTGGCGGCAACCATTACGCCGATATTTATGCGATCTCCAGCGGCTAATCGGACCTCGGTTGCGGCCGATGAACGGCTCTGAATAGCGTTACTGGTAGCGACGCATTTGACCTACCAAAATCCCTTGTATAACAATTTGTTCGTGAAGAAAGCTCATCGGTTGCATAGAGTCATTAGCGGCATGCAGCAAGACGCAATCAGGGCGCTGTTCAATGCGTTTGAGCGTCGCATAATTACCGTCCACTAAGGCCACCACTACGTCACCGTTACGGGCTTGATCGCGCTGTTCGATCACGACCCAATCGCCATCCAGAATGCCATCGTTGATCATGGAATCGCCGCGCACTTCCAATACGTAGCAGGAGCGGCCGGTTCGCAGCGCGGCTGGGACCTCGATACTCTCCGGCGTTTCGATTGCCTCAATCGGTTGTCCGGCAGCGATATAACCTAGCAGGGGCAATTGGTGCATGCTGGCCTCGGCACGTTCGACCAAACGCACGCCGCGTTGTTTCCCCGCCATTGGCTGGACCAGGCCAGCGTCAACCAGGGCCTGGATATGTTTGTGCAAAGAGCCACGCGAACGCACCCCGAATACCTCACACAATTCTTCCAGCGTAGGCGGATGTTCGAAGCGATCCTGATGCTCACGTAAGTAGTCGAAGATCGCTTGTTGTCGGCGCGTGAGTACGGGTGAATTCGCCACTTGTTTGTTCTCCATTTGTTCTATACTATGCCAGTATAGAACCGATAGAGAACGAAAGCGAGTGGTTTGACACTCTGAATCATAAAAGGCTCAAAAACAAAGTTGAACGCTGATTAATTAATGTATTTTATTAAGAAAATCCTGATTAATTTCGACGCCGAGGACGGCGGCAAGCCGGAAAGCGATCCAGCGTGCTGGCTACCCGCGATGCATGCGCAGGCTGAGCCGGTTTCCAACGCAGCAACGCCGCTTCAACGGATTAAGCTGCGCTTCCTTAGCGAGGAGTGCAGCCAATGGCGCAGCTTTAATAGTGACTGGGGATTGAATCATGGTTACTTCAGCTAAGCGCGTTAGCGTCGCGGCCGGCGTTAATCCGGTGCGTCATCTAGCCGATCGCCTGCGCGATAAATATCGGGCTCGCGTTACCGGACAACTGGTGATTCCAGCCCGCCGAGGTCGTTATGCTGCGTTGCCGGACGATCTGGATCGGCGTTTGCGGCGCGCGTTGGAAGTACGCGGCTTCGATCGGCTGTACAGCCATCAACGCCAAGCCTGGGACGCAGTGCGCGGCGGTCGGCATGTGGTCGTGGTCACGCCTACCGCGTCGGGCAAAACGCTGTGCTACAACCTGCCAGTGCTGCAAGCGGCTTTGGAACGCCAAGCAAAGGCGCTGTATCTATTTCCCACCAAGGCGCTGTCGCAGGACCAGGTGGCCGAGATCAGCACACTGAACCAGGCCGGCGAACTCGGTGTGCGCGCCTATACCTTTGACGGCGACACGCCTGGCGATGCGCGCAAGGCGGTGCGCACGCGCGGCGATATCGTTGTCTCCAATCCGGATATGCTGCATCAGGGCATCCTCCCGCACCACACCAAATGGGCGCAATTTTTCGAGAGTCTGCGTTACGTCGTCATCGACGAAATGCACACCTACCGCGGTGTATTTGGCTCCCACGTGGCTAATGTATTACGCCGCCTGCGTCGTATATGCCGATTCTACGGTAGCGATCCGGTTTTCATTTTGTGCTCGGCTACCATCGCCAATCCCGCGCAGCTGGCTTCTGGCCTAATCGGCGCGCAGGTCGACGCCATCGAGGATAGCGGCGCGCCACAAGGCGAGAAGCATCTGTTGTTGTGGAATCCTCCCGTCATCAATGCCGAATTGGGCATTCGCGCATCGGCTCGTTCGCAAAGCATGAGGATCGCGCGTTCGGCGGTAAAGCAGGGGCTCAAAACCATGGTGTTTGCGCAGAGCCGGCTCATGGTGGAAGTGCTGACCAAATACCTGAAGGATGTTTTCGATCATGATCCGCGCCTGCCGGCGCGGGTATCGGCTTATCGGGGCGGTTATTTGCCGACTGAGCGCCGCGGCACCGAACGTAAGCTGCGCCGTGGTGACATCGACTGCGTGGTGTCGACCTCGGCGCTTGAGCTTGGTGTCGATATCGGTGCATTGGACGTGTGTGTGCTGAACGGCTACCCGGGCAGTATCGCCGCGACTTGGCAGCGCTTGGGCCGGGCAGGGCGAAGACAGCGGCCGTCCTTGGGTGTGTTGGTCGCCAGCAGTCAGCCCCTGGACCAATACATCGTGCGCAATCCGGATTTCTTTCTCGGCGCTTCACCGGAACATGCGCGCATCGATCCCGACCAGTTGTTGATTCTGTTGGATCATGTCCGCTGCGCCGCTTTCGAACTGCCGTTCCGCGACGGCGAGCCGTTCGGCAAGGAAAATTTGGACGAGCTGCTGCGGTATCTGCGGGACGAGGGTGTTGTGCATCGCGAAGATCGTCAATGGTACTGGACCGCCGATAGCTATCCGGCCAATTCGGTCTCGTTACGCTCGGTCGCCGAGGGCAATTTTGTTGTCGTTGATATCAGCAGTGGCGGCAAAAATGTTGTCGCCGAAGTCGATTACTCCAGTGCCGCGGAAACGTTATACGAAGGGGCAATCTACATGTTGCAGGCCACTCCATACCAGGTGGAAACGCTCGATTGGGAAGGCCGTAAGGCGTTCGTGCGCGGCACGCGGGCGGATTATTACACTGATTCGATCGATTACACGAAGTTGAAAATCCTGGATGCGTTCGAGCGCAACCACCATACCCGCAGCGAGTGCGCGCGTGGTGAAGTGCATTTAGTCAGGCGTATCTCAGGCTACAAGAAGATCCGTTATTACACGCACGAGAATGTTGGTTACGGCAGTATCAACCTTCCCGACCAGGAGATGCACACTACCGCGGTATGGTGGCAAATTGCCTCGGCTACTTTGGACTCGCAATTTTCCTCGCGCCAGGCGGCATTGGATGGGTTTCTCGGTGCAGCTTATGCCATGCACCACGTGGCTGCCTTGCAGACCATGTCGGAGCCGCATGACCTGGGCCGCGCGGTCGGCGATGGCGATGCTACGTGGTTCGCTACGGTAGGCGCGAACGGTCGCGGTCAAATGCGCAATTTTGAACAGGGCGAAATACACGTCGATGACCAAGGACGTTTTCGACCGGCCGTATTCTTGTACGACAACTATCCCGGCGGCATCGGGCTGTCGGCGCCATTGTTTGATCAGCGGCATGAGGTCGTCGAGCGTGCCGGCGCCATGGTAGGCGCTTGTGCTTGCAGCTACGGTTGCCCTGCCTGCGTTGGACCCATACTGGCGTCGGACGAACAGCGCGGCTATTCGACCAAGCGCGCTGCGCTTGAAGTACTGTCTTTATTGGCGGAGCACTGAAGTTAGTTCCGTAACGCGATACTGGACACGCTCGTTTACCTGTCGCTCAACGGTCATGTGGCGAAAGCGAGTGCACACGATCACAGCCGAGTGTACGCCGCCGAGCGATGTGTGTGCATACCGTATGTCGTTGCATCGGCGGCGTGTCGAGATCGAGATGACGTGGTTAAAACGGGAATGCAACTGCTCGCGCGCTGACATTCACATAGGCACGAACTCGTTCGTGCACAACGCAGTGTTTGCCGCCGACATGGCATGGAGTGAAAAACAGTGAGTAATGACCTGAAACAACGTCTCGCCACGCTGCGCCGACAGAGCGGCATACATCCGGCGACGCCAGGGCATTCAGATGCTACGTTGGCCGACCGCATCCGGCGATGCCACGCTACGGTGCGTACACCTGTCGCCAGCACGCCGCCAGCGGACGATGAGCGTTTTGCGGCTATGCTCGGTGCTAGCGTGGTGGCGCCCGGTCTGGTAGTGGTGGAAACCCGTCTGTCTTTAGATCATCAACATGGCTGCTTCCGATTGCGGCGTTTGCGTGGACCGGTACGCGGATTGGCTGAAATAACCAGTCTTGATCCGCGCCGCGCGGTATTCGTTGATACCGAAACGACAGGCCTTTCCGGCGGCACTGGTACGACTGTGTTCATGTTGGGTATGGCGCGCGTTGTCGGCCCGGAACTGGTGCTGAGGCAATATGTGCTGAGCCGATTTGCCGGCGAACGCGCGATGTTTGCCGCGGCTGCGGATTGGATGTTCGACGATGCCGTACTGTTGTCGTTCAACGGTCGGAGCTTCGACTTACCGTTACTGCAAGCACGCGCCCGATTACTCGGCTGCCATGATTCATTCGCCGGAAAATCGCATGTCGATCTTTTGCATCCGACTCGACGTGCTTTTGGCGGCTTGTGGCCGGATTGCCGGTTGCTTTCGGCGGAACAGCGGCTGTTGGGGTTTGAGCGCATCAATGATCTGCCCGGCTCCGAGGCACCGGCGTCCTGGTTAGCTTATCTTCAGCGCGGCGATGCTAGTCGGCTCCCTGGTGTAGTGCAACATAACCAATGGGACCTTTTATCGTTGGCGGTACTGCTACCCGCCTTGGCCGACGTATACACGCATCCGGCCCGCTGGCGGGCCGATATCGCAGCCGTCGCGCGCGGTTATGCCGCCCGCGGGCATGAATTACGCGCGTTTGATGTGTTGCAGCGCAACCGCGCGTCGTTGGATGAGGTCGGCGCGCTGGAGTTTGCGCGGATGTTACGCCGCCGCCGACAGTGGCCCGAAGCCTGTGCCATTTGGCAGGGTTTGGTCGACAGAGGAAACGTCGAGGCCATGGAACAACTGGCCAAATACCATGAACACGTGTGTAAAAACTACGTACAGGCGTTGGACTATGCACAACGTCTGCCGCAGGCACCGGACCATGTGCGACGTGTGCGCCGGCTCGTGGAAAAAATCGCCCGCCTAAATGCGGCACTGTGCCCGGCGCTACTGGCGCCCTAGGGCGCGCATTAATCCGTCATTCCATTTATGGTTTAAGTCATGACTCATGAATTTTTTCTACGCGACATCGCGCCATAACCTAGTCGCAGCGGAGCGCCTGCGGTTGACGGCTGCTTGCGGCTCGAGCCGCACACTCAATCGTACTGGCAGGCTGGGCATAGGGAACTAGGATCAGTAGTACATGACGCAACCAATGATCGGTTTGCGAAAGGAGAAAAATATGCGCAGCGCCCAATCCCGAACATTCACCAACGCCGCGGCGATGGTCTTTGTTTTATCTGCCGGCATTGCCCAGGCCGACCCGCAATCCGCGCGCTCTGGCACGGAACCCAGCGGTCAGGCCGGGCAAAAAACGTTCGCTAACGTGGACACCAATGCCGATCACCACATCGACCGTAAGGAAGGAAGCGCTTCAAAGAATTTGAGCCGAAAATTCGATCGGCTGGATATCAACAAGGATGGCCAACTTTCGGAATCGGAATTCGCGGAATTTGAACGTCAGCGCTCCGAACCAACGGTGCCGCCGTCGAAAGTGCAAGAAATAAAAGATAGCGCCAAGCCGACGAAACCTGAAGAAAGCTGGTTCACTACGCCCGAGCACACGCCACCGGGGGCCAATGAGCCAAGCAGCGACCGTAAATAGTGCTGATCCTATCCGAGCCGGCGTGTATTTGTGGTGATGCCTCACCTCAGTGACGGTGTTGAACATCAGCAGGGAGTCGCCACACACGACGTGGATAGCATGTAACAGCTTGCGGGCAAAACGACGGATAGGGCATCGCGGCTATGCCGTCGCCCGCGACGGAAATTTATCGCGCTTAGTTGCGCTCGAGTCGATTAGCCTACGTCCGTGAGCGGAATCGATACCAACGATTTTTTTGTGCCAAAGTGCCAACAGGGACATTTTTATTGAACCGATGTTCATGCAGGCTATCGTGGTCGCGAGATGAATCCATGTTGGAGCTCTATTAAAATGTCCGCGATATAAAAAAGCGTCATAAATGAATGACACGTACTTAAGGATGGTCTGATTAATTCCTCTGTCATGCGATAATGCACACAGTCATCCAGACAGGACAAGGGCATGCGCCAGAAGAGCTTCAGCAGCGGCTTTGACAAGTACTATAAGCAGACTCGCAAGGAACGGTTTTTGG
>JASBUN010000044.1 GCA_030147845.1 Gammaproteobacteria bacterium | reverse complement strand
ATGCCGAGGCACTGGCAAAGGCAACGGAAACCCCGCCGGAATTGGCGGCTGGTATGGTCTTGGTGACTTGTGCCACTGCTACCGCCCGCACCTTGCGGGTAATGGTAAAGCCCGAATATTTCGAGCCATGCAATTTATGGGTAGTGGTTGCCCTGCCGCCGGGCAACCGTAAAAGCGCGGTACAGTCTGCCGCCACTTCACCTTTGCTTGATTGGGAGCATGACCAAGCTGAAATATTAGAAGCGGAAATCATACGCATTACCAGTGAACGCAAAACGATGGAGGCCCGCGCCAAAGAGCTGCTCAAATCGCTCGGTCTCGAACAGCGCTGGGATCATCGCCCGGCACAATTGTCCGGCGGCGAGCAGCAGCGCGTCGCCATTGCCCGCGCGTTTTCGGTCGAACCACGGATATTGTTCGCCGATGAACCGACCGGCAATCTCGATCAACACACCGGTGCACGTATCATCGAGCAATTGTTCGCGCTGAATCGAGCACACAACACCACTTTAGTGATGGTCACTCATGATTACGCACTCGCCGGACACTGTACGTTACGCTTTGAGCTGGAAGCCGGCCGGCTGATGGAAGCGGCATGAAACTCGTACGCTTTTCGTGGCGCAGTCTACGACGTCAGTGGCGTGGCGGTGAGCTGCGCGCGCTTGCTATCGCGCTCGTGATTGCGGTGGCGGCGATTACCTCGGTCGGCTTTTTTACCGACCGGGTCGAGCGCGCCTTGAGCGCGCAGGCCGGAGAGCTGATTGCCGCCGACCTGATGTTGCAATCATCCACGCCGATTGCCGGCGCTTGGCGTGCCGAGGCCGAGCAGCGCGGCCTGCGTACCGCGCAGACGCTCAACTTCGCCAGCGTAGTGCTGTTCGGCGAGCATACGCGGCTGGCGGCGGTGAAGGCGGTCGGCCCCGGCTATCCATTGCGCGGACGTCTCAAGATCAGTCGTGCGGCCTATGCCACGGCGAGCGTCACGGACGATATCCCGTCAGTCGGCAGCGCCTGGGTCGATGCGCGCCTGCTGCGCGCCCTGCATATCCGACTGGGGGATAAGGTTCACGTCGGCGCGGCGAGTCTGGTGGTGACGCGTGTATTGGCGTATGAACCCGATCGCGGCGGCGCCATGTTCAATATCGCACCGCGGCTGATGATGAATTTGGCCGATGTGGCGGCGACAAAATTGATCCAGCCCGGTAGCCGCGTGCACTACCAGTTGCTGCTGGCCGGAACAGCCGATCGTCTGCAGCGCTTGCGCACGTGGTTAACGCCGCGGCTGGGGCCGGCGCAGCAGCTGCAGAATGCCAGCGACGCGCGCCCGGAACTACGCTCGGCGTTGGACCGCGGCCAGCGCTTTCTGGGGTTGGCGAGCTTGGTGAGTGTGCTGTTGGCCGGCGTCGCCATCGCCATCAGCGCGCGCCGCTACGCCGCGCGACAGTTGGACAGCGCCGCACTGTTGCGCTGCTTGGGCGCGCGGCAGTCGTGGATCAGCCGCCTGTACTTGCTACAGCTTAGTTGGATCGGTGTCGCCGCCGGCGGCGCCGGTGCGCTGCTTGGTTACGTTGCCCAATTTGGTTTGGCGGCGCTGCTGGCGGGCGTGGTCGGCGGCAGTTTGCCAACGCCCGGTCTGTGGCCGGCGCTGGCGGGTGTGACTGCCGGGCTGGTTACCTTGTACGGGTTTGCGTGGCCGCCGCTGTTGCGACTGCAACGCGTACCGCCGGCGCGTGTACTGCGGCGCGATCTCGGCCCTGTGCCGGCACGTGCGGCAACCGTGTACGCCGCCGCTTTGCTGGCTATCGCCGTATTGGCGGTGTGGCAGGCGGGTGAACTACGTTTGGCGTTATGGTTCTTAGTCGGCGTTGCCGCCACGCTCGGTTTGCTTGGGCTGGCCGGCGCCTTGTTGGTGCGGGTGTTGGCGGCGCTACGTCAGCGCGTCGGCGTTGCCTGGCGTTTTGGCCTGGCCAATATCGCGCGCCGCTCCGCTGCCAGTACCGTGCAGTTGCTCGGCTTCGGTGTCGGCATCATGGCGCTGTTGTTGTTGACCTTGATCCGCACCGATCTGCTCGCGGCTTGGAAACAAAATTTGCCGGTCGATGCGCCCAATCAGTTCGCCATCAACATTCAAGGCGATCAATTGGCCGCCTTGCGAAGCTTCTTTGCGGCTCATGGACGTACTGCGCCGATCTTATATCCGATGGTGCGTGCTCGCTTGACGGCGATCAACGGCCACGCCGTCGATGCGAGCAGCTATAGCAGTGCCCGGGCCAAACGCTTGGTTGCGCGCGACTTCAACTTGTCTTGGTCGGCACATCCGCAGCGTGGTAACCGAATTGTCAGCGGACATTGGTGGGGTGGCGCCGATCAGCGTAAAAACCAGCTGTCGATGGAAACCGGTATCGCCGATGCGCTGGCGATCCATGTCGGCGATCAACTGACCTATCAGATTGCCGGCCGTGACCTACAAGCGGAAGTCACGAGTTTGCGCAAGGTTCAGTGGGACACCATGCGGCCGAATTTTTTTGTTGTCGCACCGCCGGGTTTGCTGGCCGATTATCCGGCTACCTGGATCAGCAGCTTTTATTTGCCGTCGATGCAGCGCGGCTTTCTCAGTCAATTGGTGCGCGCGTTTCCGAACGTAACCATCATCGACGTCGATGCCGTCATGAGCCAAGTACGCAGCATCATGGATCGCGTGTCATTGGCGGTGCAATACGTGTTTGTTTTTACCCTCGTTGCCGGTTTGGTGGTGCTGTATGCCGCCATTCAGGCCACTCACGACGAGCGTCTGCATGAAGGCGCGATCCTGCGCGCCCTCGGCGCCGGGCGGCGCACGCTGCTGACCGGTTTGTTGAGCGAGTTTATCACCCTGGGAATGTTGTCCGGCTTATTGGCAGCGTTTGGTGCGACCGCCATCGGTTCTGTCATTGGCGCTCAATTTCTGGATCTCACGCTGCAGGTCCAACCACTGTGGTGGCTGGTCGGTATGCTGGTTGGCGCTGTCGGCGTCGGCCTCGCGGGGGTGTTGGGTGCGCGCGCGGTGTTGCGGCAGTCACCGATGCAGACCTTGCGTAATTTATAGCACGGCGATCGATGTACCACGCCAGAATGTTGTCGGCGCGGATTCGCCCGCGCGGTGAGGTTTGGGCGCTGTGCACGACTGCAGCCGTGCCTACAAGGCGCCCAGTTCGAGGAGCGGCGCAGCGCGCGCCTGCGTCGGCCGTTTTGAGTGATCGAGGTGGGGTTCTCCCAAGGCGCCTGAACGCCACCGCCGAATTTGTAGGCACGGATTCATCCGTGCATGGGCGAGTCGGTGTAGGGAGCACGGCTGAAGCCGTGCCTACAAAGGCCATGGTTGGGGATATGGTTGTGCATCATCAAGCCGCGCCCGCAAAAAGTTGGCTGGCGTCGAAAACGTGCGTCTGGCACAAACGATGTAGGCACGGATTCATCCGTGCCATGAGGTTTGGGCGCCGGGTGTGGCAACCCCAAACACGTCCTATGACGATGGATAGTGATCCGGATACGGCAAACGCGCCACGCCGCTGGTGATTGCCGCGCGCGCGACGGCGGCAGGCACGCGTTCGATCAGGCGCGGGTCGAGCGGCGTTGGGATCAAATAGTTCGGGCCGAACTCCAATTGCTTCAGGCCGTAGGCCTGTAATACCGAGGGTGGTACGGGTTCACGCGCCAAATCTTTGAGCGCGTGCGCGGCGGCGATTTCCATTTGTGTGTTGATGCCGCGTGCACGCACATCCAGGGCGCCACGGAAGATGAACGGAAAGCCGAGTACATTGTTGATCTGATTTGGATAGTCGCTGCGACCCGTGCCGAGGATCAAATCCTTGCGGCTGGCGAGTGCGATCTCAGGGCGAATTTCCGGGTCCGGGTTGGATAACGCGAAGACGATCGGTTTCGGCGCCATGCTTTGCAGCATTTCGGCGCTGACCAGATCGGCGCCGGACAGACCGATGAAGACGTCGGCGTCGCGCATGGCGTCTTTCAACGTGTGTCGATCGGTATCGCTGGCGAAACGGCGCTTGTACGGGTTCAGGTCGTCGCGACCGCTGTGTATGACGCCTTTGCGATCGATCATATAAATGTTTTCGAGTTTGGCGCCAAGTTCCAGCAGCAGTTGCATGGAAGCGATGGCGGCGGCGCCGGCGCCGAGGCAGACGATCGTTGCCGTGCGCAAAGACTTGCCCTGGATATCGAGCGCATTGAGCAGGCCGGCGGACAGAATGATGGCGGTGCCGTGCTGATCGTCATGGAATACGGGAATGTCGAGGCGCTCGATCAGGCGGCGCTCGATCTCGAAGCACTCCGGCGCCTTGATATCTTCCAGGTTGATGCCGCCAAAAGTCGGCGCGATGCGCGTGACCGTGTCGATGAAGGCCTCGGCGTCATCGGCGTCGACCTCGATGTCAAAAACATCGATATTGGCAAAGCGTTTGAACAATACGCCTTTGCCTTCCATGACCGGTTTGCCGGCTAGCGCGCCGACGTTACCCAAGCCGAGCACGGCGCTGCCATTGGTGATGACACCGACCAAATTTGACTTCGCCGTATAGCGATAGGCGGCATCCGCATCTTTGGCGATGGCGCGCACGGGTTCGGCGACGCCGGGCGTATAGGCCAGCGATAAATCGCGCTGCGTGTCGCACGGTTTAGTGACTTGGATGGCGATTTTGCCTGGCACGGGCGTGGCGTGATAGTCGAGTGCGGCCTGCTTGAAATCTTCTGACATGGCTTGTGTCCTCGCGGGCGGAATCAGCGAACGATTTTAAGCGCGGCCGGATGGCGCACCCGCATCTGTGGTTTTCCGCGGCGCGAATGAATCCAGCCGCGCACCAACACCGTTTTGCCGCGCAGTGCAGTTGGCGCCAGCGCCGGAAAATATTTCAGGTCGGTGCGATCGATGCGAACCGCAAAACCGCCGGCGAAATCCAGCCACAGGGCATGCGTGCTACGGCCCACGTGCCGGACTGTACCTTGTACCAAACGGTAGCCGCGCGTACGCGATGATAATCGGTCTGCGGCAATCACTTGATAAGATGGTAACGACCATAGTCCGGTGCGTGCGCGGCGCGCCGCTTGTTCGACGTCGGCGTAGCACTCCACATTGCCGGCGTTGGGTGGCACCACTAACGTTGTCGCCAGACCGCGTTGCAGCAACCATGCCTCGATGCTGGTGCCGTCGCGCAAATACAAGTGCGCAAGCGTGCGCCCATAGTGATCGGTGCGCTCGACGTCGTATCGGAGTGCGATTCGGTAGTGATGCCGCGCCAGCAGTGCACGCAATTGCCGGCGCGCACGATCACCAAATGCCTGCGCCGGTTTGCCATTGTGGGCGATCTCCGGCGCGTTGATGCCAATGAAGCGCACATGACGTCCATCGTCGAGCTTGACGGTGTCGCCGTCGTAAACATAGGCGACTTTGGTGACGCTGTCGATGGCGTCGGCGGCGCACGGTGTGGCGGCCGCGAAACTGCTGTTGATGGTCAGCAGTACGCCGAATGCGGCGCCGATCAGTTTGGCGCATGCAAACGCAAAAAAGGCGCCATGCGTCGGCGCCTTTGTTTCGCTCACGCCAGCCGGCATGCGCTGCGCTATTGCTTTATACCGTACTTGCGGCGGAACTTGTCGACGCGCCCACCGGTATCGAGCAGCTTCTGCTTGCCGGTGTAAAACGGATGGCACTGCGCACACACGTCCAGATGGATTTCGTTCTTATCCATCGTGGAACGGGTGACAAAGCTGTTGCCACAGCTACAAGTAACGTTCACCTCGTGGTACGAGGGATGAATGTCGGCTTTCATGAATGCAACCTCAAATGCTGAGGGTTGGCGGCCGCGCTGACCGTAACCCGGTAAGGCCGCATATATTACGTTGAACTGTCGGTATCGGCAAGCCCAACCGCGGCTGAGCGGCGTCGGAACGGCAGAATCCGCGCGCCACCACTGTGGGCGGTCGGAGCATGGCCTTGTAAGGCATCGAGCAGACCGTCTTCGCCGAGCACTGACTCCCACATCATGCGCGATAACTCCAGGCAGGCGGCCAGCGGTGTGCCGGCATGGCGACGCATGTGATCGATGCGCCATTGTAGACCACGTAGGCGCGCCTGGCGGTGGGCCGGTGCCCTGGCGATGACCGCATCTATCGTGCGTGCGCGCTCGCGTTCGAAACCGGCCGGGTCTAGAACGGCGAGACGGGCCCAATCGTCAAAGTCGAAGTGGGATGATCGTGGTGCTGGCGCGCTCATGGGTGGTCTCCGAATCGGGGGTGGGGGGCGACTGGAGAAGCTGCGAGATGATCATATTCAATAACATATCACAGCAAGGCTGGGTTTGCCGCCGACCGCTGTGGCCGGCAAGGTGGCAGTTAGGCGGTGACGCTCAACAGATTTATTACGTGTGACGGCTAAGGCCTTGTGATTTATATGCTTTAACGCTTATCCACAAAAGCTGTGGATAACTCTGTGGATGAAATGGGGTAAACGTCTCCAACCCGGCGTCAGTATTGGCTTTGTTACAGATCGGTCATAAAATAGTCAAGAAAAAAATCTTTAATAATCAATAAAATAAAATCCATTAACGGCACCTAATATGGCGCTATAAGAAATTTGCCCGGGTCGATACGCGCCTGCCGTCGGCCTGTGCATAAATGTCAATCGAATGGCCGCAAAAAATGTCAGGCGCGAGCGTTTTGCGGTCCAGCGGCAGCTATTCGGCACCGCTGTAGTGGTGGGCGTTGTGAGTCTAGCGGCAGTGATCTAGCCTTGTAATTAGTTAGGAAAAGGTCTGATCGAGTTGCCGCTGTAGGTCCGGCATTGTCAGTAACGCGGCTTAGAACGCGCTGTTACCACGTGTCAGCCGCGCATCTGCGCCGCGCGCGTCGCCAAACTCCAGGGCGCCTTAGTCCGAACTTTCGTTCGTTATTTCTTGCCACCCCCGGCCAACTCGTTCGGGCACTGCCAACTGCGGAGGGCCAGCGGGTATGGCTACAGAACGACAACTGCATCGATGGTTCCACCTTACCACCAGTGCGGTTTATTTTCTGGTCAGTGCCGCTCTGCTGGTGATTAGTCTGGCCATGATCGGGCACGCCATATGGGAGGTTGCGCACGCGTTTATTTTCGCCCGTAGCGTGGTCGACACCATGCTCGAAGCCATTGGTCAGATCGTTATATCGGTTGCGGTATTCGATGTCGCCAAGTATCTCATGGAAGAAGAGGTGCTGCGTGAGCGTGAATTGCGTTCCGCACGCGAGGCGCGCCAGACCTTGACCAAATTCCTGGTCATCATCGCTATCGCCGTTACTCTGGAGGCGCTGGTGTTTATCTTTGGCGCCGGTTCCAAGGACGTGAACGGCTTGCTTTACCCCACCTTATTACTGGCGGTGTCGGTACTGCTGATCGTCGGGCTCGGTCTCTACCAGCGCTTGAGTATGTACACCGAGCGTCAATCCGCCCAGCACGACGACAATGGATAGGCGCGCACACTGGTGCCCAGTCAGAAGCCGACTGCGGCGCCGTCGCTGCGCGGATCGGCGGCGCCCTCGATGACGCCGGACGGGTGGCGCGCGACGGCGCCGGCGTGGCCGACGCGTTCGTCGAAAGCCTGCAACAGTTCGATTTCGTGGCCCCTGGAGGTGAGCGCTTCGATCAGCGCCGACGGGAAACGGCTTTCGAGCTTGAGGGTGTCGGTCGACTCGCCCCAAGTGCGCCCCAACAGCCAGCGTGGCGCGGTTATAGCCTGTTGCAGGGGCTGCCCGAACAGCACCGCGCGCGTGAACACGGCGGCTTGCGTCTGCGGTTGACCGTCGCCGCCCATGGTGCCGTACACCAGCACGCGGCCGTCGTCGAGCAGCGCCAGCGCCGGGTTGAGCGTATGGAACGGTAATCGTGATGGCGCCAGTACATTGAGCTGACGGGGGTCGAGTGAGAAGCTGCAACCGCGGTTCTGCCAATTGATGCCGCTGTCCCGGAGTACCACGCCGCTGCCGAATTCGTGGTAAATGCTCTGAATAAAGCTGACCGCGCGACCTTCGGCATCGATCACACCCATCCACACGGTATCGGCCGGCGGCTGTCCGTCGCCCCACGGCGCCGCGCGCTGCGCATCGATGGCGCGCGCGTGCGAGGCCAAGAACCCCTCATCGTCCAGGCAGCCTTGGGCGTCCAAACGCATGTAAGCCGGGTCGGTGACGTGTTGGTTGCGCACCAGAAACGCGCGTTTGCTCGCTTCCACCAACAAGTGCACGTAGTCGGCGCTGTCTACTTGCGCGCGATCGAGTCCGATACGGTCGGCCAAGGCTAAAATAAGTAGCGATACCAGCCCCTGTGTCGGCGGCGCGGTGTTGTAGAGCATACCGCGACTGTGGCGCAGCTCCAGCGGCTTGCTCAAGCGGGCCTGGTAGGCGACCAGGTCGGCACGCGTCAACGGACTGCCGAGGTGCTGCAACTCGGCACCGACAGCGTCGCCGAGTTCGCCGCGGTAGAAATCGTCCAATCCCTTGCGCGCGAGGTGGCGCAGGGTAGCGCCGAGATCCCGCTGCCTGAATACTGCGCCGACGTCCGGCGCCCGGCCGTCGATCAGAAAGTGCTCGGCAAAGCCGGCTTGCGGTTCGAGTTCAGCCAATTTATCGCGGGTCGTGCGCGCCTGACTTGCGGTAACCGCAATACCTTCATTCGCATGATAAATGGCGTCTTCCAGCAACCGCGTCAGCGGCAGGCGTCCGCGCCAACGCGCACGGCTGATCGCCAACGCCTGCTGCCAACCGCTGAGCGTACCAGCGACCGTATTGGCGGCCAACGGCCCGCGCGTTGGGATGGTCATACAGCCGCGTTCGGCATAAAACGCCAAGTCGGCGGCGCGCGCCGTCGGTCCGCAGGCCTCGATGGTAAAAACTTTCTCACCGGGTGCGTATACGTTCCAGAATGCGTCGCCGCCAATCGAGTTCATGTGCGGATAAACCACGGCGATGGTGGCGGCCGCCGCCACCATCGCCTCAAGCGCGTTGCCGCCGTCGCGCAAAACGCCGAGCGCGGCCTGCGCCGCCAGCGCGTGCGGTGCGCTGGCCATGCCGCGTCGTGCGCGAGGGCTATTCAGCATGCCCGCCTGCTCATGTCGGCTGTGCCGATTTGGCGCACCATCTTTCGCGTACCCCTTTCAAAACAAACATGGCGAGAAATGCAGTAATGACGTCGAGCACAATGACGATTACGAACACCGGCGTCCAACTGCCGGTGGTCTGGCGTATCAGCGACGCCACCGGTCCGCCGAGGACCGCGCCAATGCCTTGGGCAATGTATAAGAAGCCGTAATTGGTGGTCGCATATTGGGTGCCGAACAGGTCAGTCAAGGTCGATGGGAACAGCGAAAAAATCTCGCCCCAGCCAAAGAATACCAGACCGGTGAGCAATACGAACACTACAGGAATGTGGAGGAACAGCATGAGCAGCAAAATAGCCAAGGCTTCCAGGCCGAAGGCGATGAACATGGTGTTTTCGCGGCCGATGCGATCCGAGACCCAGCCGAAGAACGGTCGTGTAATGCCGTTGGTGGCGCGCGAAAGCGTCAATGATAATGGCAGTGCCGCCATGCCGAACACGGTCGCGGTGGCGACACCGTATTCATTCGCGAACGGCCCGATCTGCGACACCACCATGAGGCCGCCGGTCGCCATCATCGACATCATAATGAACATGAGCCAAAAGGCGGGTGTTTTGAGCATCTCTCCGGGGCTGTAGTTGCGTTGCGACTGATGGGCGCTGCGTTTGGCCGCGTGCGCGTCAAACCCGCTCGGCTTCCAGGCGCTGGACGGCGCGCGCAGCGCTTGGCTGACGCCGACGCCGACCATCAACTGAATCCAACCCCAGACGATCAATGTATGCGCATAGCCGGACGCCGGTATCATATTGGCGATCGGGAACGACGTAATGATGGCGCCGGCGCCATAACCCGCCGCGACGACGCCGGCGGCGAATCCGCGCCGATCGGGAAACCAGCGCACCATGTGGCCGATGATGCCGACGTAAACGATGCCGGTGCCGAAGCCGCCGATGACGCCGTAGGTCAGATACAGCTCCCAAATGTTATTCACATATGCCGACGATACCCACGCCAAACCGGACATGGCGCAACCGATCGAGATCAGCAGGCGCGGACCGAAGCGGTCCACCAACCACGCCTGGATCGGCGAGCACCAGGTCTGCAGTACGATCAGAAGTGAGAATGTGACTTGCAGTTCGGCTAGCGATACGCCGAGCTGATTGCGCAAGGGATGGATGAATAGAGTCCAGACGTACTGCGGGCTGGAGATCGCCATCATGGCGACGAACCCCAAAACCATCTGCCACCAGCGATTCATGTGTTGAGCGGACGGAACAGCGGACTGCACGGCTTGCGTCGACATAGCACCCCCTCTTAAGAATCATTCAAAAGAAAGACTACCGTAGTCACAACACGCGTCCCGCTAGCCGCGATCTCGCTGCCCGCTTATGCCCCCCGACCGGTTATGCCGGGCGGTCAGTGCCGACTCTCCGGTCGCGCGCCGAAACAAAATTCGAACGACTAGCTGGACGTCCTATATCTGACATAGACGTCTGCCACTATACCCCTTATTTTGTTTTTGACCAGGCGATATTTACGCGTTGGTCGCAGCGGCCTCGCGGCTCGATGCTTTTGCGTACGGGCGTTGGCCGGCGGGTGGTGCGGCCCAGCCCTCAATGCGACGGCGCGCGTGAGCCAAGTGCTGCGGACGGTCGTCCGGGCGGCAGGAATAACTCGATCAGATCGTTCAAGAAGGCTTGCCCCAACGCCGTCGGTTGCAGCATACGTTGGTCGATCTGCAATAGCTCGCGCCGTTGGGCGTCTTCCAGTGCGTCGGTCAGCATGCTCAACGGCAGCCCGGTACGCTCGATGAACAGGCTGTCCGGGAAGCCGTCGCTTAAGCGCAAGGCGTTGAGCATGAATTCGAACGCCACTTGCTCGGGCGGCACGGTCTGCCGGCCACCGAGGCGTTGCGCACCGTGCGCGTGCGCAAGATAGTCGCGCGGGTTTTTGACCTTCCAGGTGCGCCGCACGTTATCGCGGTTGTGGTCGGTATATTTTCCGTGTGCGCCCGCGCCGACACCCAGATAGTCGCCGAATTGCCAATAGTTGAGATTATGTTGGCAACGCTTGTCAGTGCGCGCGAAGGCCGATACCTCATAGCGCGCGAAGCCGTGCTCCGCCAACAGGGCGATGCCACGTTCCTGCAGGTCGGCGACGCGGTCGTCGTCGGGTAGCGTTGGTGGGCGGGCGTGGAACAAGGTGTTGGGCTCGATGGTGAGCTGATACCAGGACAGGTGGGTCGGCTCGAGAGCCATCGCATTGCGTAGGTCACGCATGGCGGCATCCGATGACTGCCGTGGTAAACCGAACATCAGGTCCAAATTGAAGTTATCAAAACCGGCGGCGTGTGCGGCCTCCGCCGCCCGCCGCGCGTCGCGGCCGTCGTGGATACGCCCCAGGTCCGCTAACGCATGGTCGTCGAAACTTTGTACGCCGATGGACAGCCGGTTGACGCCGGCGGCGCGGAACTCCTCGAAACGTACGCGCTCGACCGTGCCTGGGTTCGCTTCCAATGTGATTTCTGCATCCTGCGCGACATCCATGCGCGCACGCACGCCGTCGAGCAGGCGTTCGATGGACTCGGCGTCAAACAGACTCGGTGTGCCGCCGCCGATAAATACACTGCCGACCGTGGTCGGCTGCAACGATGCGATATCTTGTTCCAAATCGGTCAGCAAGGCAGCGATGTATTGCTGCTGCGGCAGGTCAGACTTTTGTTCGTGTGAATTGAAATCGCAGTAGGGGCACTTGCGTACACACCAAGGGATGTGGACGTACAGGCTGAGGGGGATGGCGTGTGCGAAGTGGGGCATCATTACAATTGGCGCAACCACGCGCGCCGCCTTCAGGCCGGTAAATTGCGCGCCAACAAGCCGCGTTCGACCTGCTGTACCGGTACCGGGATACGAACCCGATAGCCACCGCCCGGTACTTCGGCCAACGATTCGCCTTCCATGGTTTCGATATACTCCAGTCGCAGCGTACGATTGCCGAGCGGCAAGATCAATTCGAGTGTGTCGCCACAGGCAAATTTGTTTTTTGCCAATACTTCGGCCATGCCGCGCTCGTGGTCGTAGCCGGTGATTTCGCCGACGAAGCGTTGGCGGCTGCTATCCGAACGACTCTGTTGGTAATTTTGCAGCTCGCGGCTGTGGTGGCGTTGGTAGAAGCCGTCGGTGTAACCGCGATTGGCAAGCGACTCCAATGCATCGAACAGATTACGGTCGAACGGCCGACCGGCGACGGCGTCGTCGATCGCGCGGCGATAGATCTGCGCCGTGCGCGCGACGTAGTAATGACTTTTGGTACGGCCTTCGATTTTCAGCGAATCGACGCCAATATTGACCAGCCGTGCGACGTGTTCGACCGCGCGCAGGTCTTTGGAGTTCATGATGTACGTGCCGTGCTCGTCTTCCATCACCGGCATATACTCGCCCGGTCGCTCGCGCTGTTCGATCAGATAGGCGCGATCGGCGAGCGGATGGCGGGCGGCCGGATCGGCGGCGGCGAAGCCACTGGGATCACGTATGGCAGCCATGAGATCGAAGTCGAGTTTGTGCAGATCGCCGCTCGAATCCTCATCGGCGCCGCGCACGGAATATTCCCAGCGACAGGAGTTGGTACAGGTGCCTTGGTTAGGGTCGCGGTGATTGAAGTAACCGGACAGCAGGCAGCGTCCGGAATAGGCGATGCACAACGCACCGTGCACGAATACCTCCAACTCCATGTCCGGGCAGCGCTGGCGAATGTCCTCGATTTCGTCGAGCGACAGTTCGCGCGACAGGATTACACGTGTCAGCCCGAGCGATTGCCACAATTGCACCGCGGCGTAGTTGACGGTATTGGCCTGCACCGAAAGATGCACCGGCATGTGCGGCCAGCGCTCGCGCACCAGCATAATCAAGCCCGGGTCGGCCATGATCAGTGCGTCGGGTTTGAGGGCGATGATGGGCGTCATGTCCGCCAGATAAGTATCCACCTTGGCGTTGTGCGGCAGCACGTTGCTGGCGACAAAGAATTTTCGACCCATGGCGTGCGCTTCGGCGACGCCGAGCGCCAGTTTGTCGAGCTGGAACTCATTGTTACGGACCCGCAGGCTGTAACGCGGCTGGCCGGCATAGACGGCATCGGCGCCATAGGCGAGCGCATAGCGCATGCTGTTCAGGGTGCCGGCGGGCGATAGCAACTCAGGTGTGGGACGGCTCATGGGTGTCGGTCGCGGTTGTGAACGTGCAGATGAATGCATGCACAGAGCTCGGCGGTGTGGGCGACTGGCAGCGGCCGCTTGGCGCCTTACCGTTGCCGCCGTGATGGCCTGGTTGGCGGCGTGCTTGGCATCGGATGGCGCTATTATGCCGTAAATTCGTGGACGCCGCGCTGTCTCCGTCAGCGTTGATCTCAGGCGCGCGTGGCGTTGTCGAGCGCGGCGAGCAACTTACGCAGGGCTTGGCCGCGGTGACTGAGCCGGTTCTTGAGTTCCGGCGCCAGCTCCGCCGAGGCGCATTGCTCACCCGGGACATAGAAAATCGGATCATAACCAAAGCCGCCGTCGCCACGGGGCGCCGCTAGAATTCTGCCCTCCCAGGTACCTTGGCAGACTACCGGAGTCGGGTCTTCGGCGTGACGCATATAGACCATGAGACATTGGAAGCGCGCGCTGCGCGCCGACTCCGGCACGTCGCGCAAAGCTGCGAGCAGCTTGTCCAGATTGTCCTGGTCGCTTGCGCCGACGCCGGCATAACGCGCCGAATAGATCCCCGGCGCGCCGCCTAGCGCGTCGACTTCCAGCCCCGAGTCATCCGCGATCGCCGGCAGACCGGTATGCCGGCAGGCGTGCCGGGCCTTGAGGATGGCGTTCTCGACAAAGCTGAGGCCGGTTTCTTCCGCTTCGGTCGTACCGAAGGCCGCTTGCGGTACCACTTGGAGCGCCAAGGTGGATAATACTTGGTTGATTTCTCGAACTTTTCCAGGATTATTACTGGCCAATACAATTTTGGTCATGACTCTTTCCAAGCGTTGTGCAGCGCCATCCCGGCGCGCTCTGTTTTGCCCGCGGCGGCGTCAGGCGGATTGCAGTGCGCGGCGCTGGTGCTCGACCAATTCGACGATGCCCTTTTTGGCGAATTCGAGCATAGTCATGAACTCATCCATCCCGAAAGCCTGGCCTTCCGCGGTGCCCTGCACCTCGATGAAGCCGCCGGTATCGTTCATGACCACGTTCATGTCGGTTTCGGCGCTGGAATCCTCGGCGTAATCGAGGTCGAGCACCGCCTGGCTATTATGAATGCCGACCGAAACCGAAGCGACCAAGCCTCGCAGCGGATTTTTGCCGATGATTTTCTTGCCGAGCATATAGGTGACCGCGTCGGCCAGGGCGACATAGCCGCCGGTAATCGAGGCGGTGCGTGTGCCGCCGTCGGCCTGGATGACGTCACAATCAATGGTGATGGTGTTTTCGCCCAGCACGCCGAGGTCGGTCACGGCGCGCAGTGAACGGCCGATCAGGCGCTGAATCTCCATGGTCCGGCCGCCTTGGCGACCGCGCGCCGCTTCGCGTGCCATGCGCGAACCGGTCGAGCGTGGCAACATGCCGTACTCGGCGGTCACCCAGCCTTTGCCGCTGCCGCGTAAGAAACCGGGCACTCGGGTTTCGATCGACGCCGTGCAGATGACGCGCGTGTCGCCGAACTCCACCAGAACGGAGCCCTCGGCATGTTTGGTGTATTTTCGCGTGATGCGGATATCGCGCAGTTGATCAGGGGCTCTGCCGCTGGGACGCATGCTGCTGCCTTTCGTGGGTTGTAGTGTGTACGCGTGCGCGGCTCGTCTGACGTCGGCGCGGCTCGAGCCGACAGTATACACGGGCTGGAATGCGCGTTAGTCCTTGCCGAGTTCGTCGCGATAGTCGCGCAGTGCGCTGCGGATGGTGTCGATAGCATCATTCAGGCGCGCACCGGGATCGTTGCGGGCGCCGTGGTCGGCGATTTGGTCGGTGTTTGTCTCGCCGGTGTCGACATGCAGGTCGGCCAACACACGCAGCGCCACTAGGCTGATATTGTCGCTGTTCGGATAACTGGCTTGGTCGGCGCGCGCAGCGAGATCGTCGACCGCCTGTTCGATAGCGCCGTCGGTGAGCGCGCGTACGATTTCGCCTTCGTCCAATGCGCCCCACAGACCGTCCGAACATAACATGATGACATCGTCGGCCTGTACACCAAGGGACTCGCTGACCGATGCCGGTGCCGCCTCGTTGGGCCCACCCAGGCAATAAGTAACGTAATTACGCATCGGGTGGGTCTGCATTTCCGCTTCGCTGATGGCATTGTGCTGAAATAGTTCTTCGACGTAGGTGTGGTCACGCGTGCGCGCAAGGAGCTGCCCGGCGCGGATCACGTACAAGCGGCTGTCGCCGACATGGGCCCACCACGCTTGGGCGTGCTGAATCAGGCAAGCCACCGCGGTAGTGCGAGGATAGACCGGCGGCTGTTGTTGCAAACCCAAGGCCAGGATGGCGCGGTGCGCGGCCAGTAAGTTGTCGCGCAGGAAGCGCTCCGGTTGTCGTACCGGCAGCTCGGCGCGGTCGAACGCTTGCGCCAGGGTGTCGATATAACACTGCGCGGCCAGTTCGCCGCGGGCGTGCCCCCCCATGCCATCGCCAAGCAGTAACAGACTACTGTCACCTCGCGTCAAAACCGCGCAGCGGTCCTGATTGTTGGCGCGATTGCCGAGTCGATTGGCGATGCCGGTCTCAACTTGCATATTTACGAATTCCGAGTGCGGCTGGCCAGGCGTGCCAATAGAGTGCTGTTCGGTTGTTCCGGCGGTTGGTTCGCGGGTAGCGCCTCGAGCAATTCGTCGACGGTTTGCGGGCGTAGCAGCGGATCGACCTCCATGGCCCAATCTAATGCCTCGAGCAGTTCCGGCGAGTACTGTCGGCGAAATAAAACCGCGGCCGGGCGCATCGGGTCGCGCCGTCTTCGCACCAATGCGTCGGGCGGCGGCTTGCCGTCGACGCAAGCCCGCATGGTGGCGCCAATGGCATAGATATCGGTCCATGGCCCGACGTAGCCATGCTGATCATACTGTTCGACCGGCGAAAAGCCGGCGGTGACCACTTGGCCGGGCTGCGCCTGGCGACTGTCCATGCGCCGGTGTACCGCGCCGAAGTCGAGCAATAAAGGCCGCCCACCGTGGCGCAAATGGACGTTGCCGGGCTTGATGTCCAGGTGCAAGTAGCCGTGTTCGTGCAACCGCTCGAGACCACTAAGAAGGGCCGGAAATATGGTCAGCAGAAAATGCTCGCTGAGGCGGCCGCCGCGCTTGGTAATGTAATGCTGTAGATTTTTTCCGTCTTCGAACGCCATGACCATATACACCGTGCCATTGGCGTTGAAAAAGTTCAGCACCTTGACGATATTCGGATGGCGCACCGTGGCCAGCATGCGCGCCTCTTGAAAAAATAGCCGCCGCCCGCTCTGGAAACGTTGTTCGCTTTGCGTGGCGTTGGGTACTACTTTACCGTCTGTGTCGCGCAACGCCAAGCGTGCCGGCATGTATTCCTTGATAACCACTGCCTCGCCGTTGCGGTGGTCGCGCGCCAGATAGACAATGCTGAAGCCGCCGTCGCCGATGGTCTTCGTGATAGTATAGTGATCCAACCGGGTGTCCGGCTGCAGGCTGTTTTTTTTGCTTGGCATGAGCGGGTCGCGGCGACCGCTGGCGTGTTGCTTGCGCGCCGATGGCCGCCGGGTTGTTTTCCTGTGCCGAGGTTGAGCCTGTGCGGCTAGCCGTAGCGGCTTTGGGCCGCCGTCCGTGGTTCGAGCATACTACCCCCGTAATCGGCCAAACTACGAGTGACTTGACATGATTCGAAGTATGACTGCTTTCGCGCGGCAGGAGCGGCGCGCCGCTTGGGGCGTCCTGACCTGGGAGCTACGCTCATTGAATCACCGCTTCCTGGAGGTCGGCACGCGCTTGCCGGAGGACTTACGCGCGCTTGAGGGCGCCGTACGTGAGCGCGTGGCCAAGCTACTCAAGCGCGGCAAAGTCGAGTGCGGTCTGCGCTTACAGCGCACCGCCGGCGCACACGGCGAATTGTCCATGAACCGCGAGGTGGTCGCGCGCTTGGTCGAGTTGGTCACCGAAGCCAACGCTCTACACGCCTCACCGGCGCCGATCAGCGCCATAGAGCTACTGCGCTGGCCGGGCGCGGTCGACGAGGTAGAGCCGGATTTGGGCCCGATCAGCGAAGCCGCCCTGGAACTGCTCGACAGCGCCTTAGCGGAACTGGTAGATACGCGCGAGCGTGAAGGCGAGCGCTTGCGCGCCGTGCTCGAACAGCGCGGTGCGGCGATGGCGGCGCTGGCATCCGAGGTGCGGCAGCATTTGCCGGAGATCCGTACGCAGCTGCGCGCGCGCCTGGAGGCGCGTCTGGCCGAAGTTCAGGTGCAGACCGATCCGGCGCGCATAGAGCAGGAATTGGTGCTGCAACTGCAAAAACTGGACGTCGATGAAGAGCTCGATCGTCTGGAGACGCATTTGCGCGAGATCGGTGACGTGCTCAAGCGCAGTGAGCCGGTTGGCCGGCGTTTGGATTTTCTGATGCAGGAGCTCAATCGGGAAGCCAATACGCTGGGGTCGAAATCGGTCGTGGTCGAAACCACGCGCGCGTCGGTGGAGCTCAAAGTACTGATCGAACAAATGCGTGAGCAAGTGCAAAATATCGAGTGATGTGCGTGCCGCAGCGGAAGGTCCATGGCTTTTCAGCCGCTCACGCGCCACGCCCGGCGTTCGGTTAGGAGTACTTATATGGCGCAGCAACAAGCCGCCTGTCGCGGCAATCTATACGTGGTGTCGGCTCCCTCGGGCGCCGGTAAAACCAGTCTGGTCAAAGCCTTGCTGGACTCTGCCAGCGGCGTCGCGGTGTCGGTGTCGCACACCACGCGCGCGCAGCGTGCGGGCGAGCAGGACGGATCCGATTATCATTTCGTGGCGGTGACGGAATTCGAGGCCATGGTCGCGCGCGGCGAGTTTCTTGAACATGCTCGCGTGTTCGACAATTACTACGGCACCTCGCAGGCCACGGTCGAACGCTTGCTGTGCGAGGGTCTCGATGTGATACTGGAAATCGACTGGCAGGGCGCGCAACAGGTGCGCGCGCGTATGCCGGACGCGATCGGCATATTTATTCTACCGCCCTCGCGCCCGGCCTTGGAGCAACGGTTGCGCGCGCGCGGACAAGATAGCGACGACATCATTGCGCGACGCATGCGCGATGCCCGCAGCGAGAGTTCGCACTATGGCGAGTATGATTACCTCGTCATCAACCGTGATTTTGATGTGGCCTTGAGTGAATTGAACGCCATCGTGACCGCCGAGCGCTTACGACTACCGCGCCAGGACCGACGACAGCGTGCGCTCATTGCGGAGCTATTTTCATAACGCATTGATTTGTATACACTGGCTTACTACCCAGAGCCTTCCTGAGCCGCGCCTGCTGGCGTCGGTTCGTATTATCCGGAGCGAAACGATATGGCGCGTGTAACCGTAGAAGACTGTCTCGAAAATGTCGACAACCGCTTCCAGTTGGTGTTGGTCGCCACCAAGCGCGCTCGTCAGTTGGCCAACGGCGCCCACGGGCATCTCGATTGGGAAAATGACAAGCCGACCGTGTTGGCATTGCGCGAGATTGCCGAGGGACATGTTGGGCCGGCAATATTGGATGAAGTCAGCGCCAAAGAACATTTCACCGCCCCCGGCATTTCCGAAGACGAAGTACGTCAAGAGACCAATCCCGGCGCGTAAAAGCGCATTTTGTCGGCCATCCGAAGTGCGCTATGCTTGAGACTTGGGGCCGGCCAACGACATGCGCTGGCCGTGCCGCGAGCCGCGCGAGCCCGATGTCGTGCCTGACGGAGACCCACCCGAAGCCATAGGAGCCTGTCGCACGTAGGACTGATCTACTGTGGGAAAGCCATTTTGGCCGTACTGTTCGATCCTGCTCGTCATCAAGCGACGGTTATTCTTCACGAACGATCGAATAGTCCGCCTCAAAATCGGTCTCTCTCGTTATCATGGCCTAAGTCCGACAGGCAGCCAGCGGAAATTGCCACGGTCGGGTACATGCAGCCGGGCGCGGCATCGGCGCGTGGGGTGGATGTGCGCAACGGGACTGGTAAAACATGCGGGCGATAGTCAAAGCTTCCACGCTGGAAGGTTTTCGCATCAGCGATTTATGCATGCTGTTAGAGGGCTATTTGCCCGAAGAACAGGTGCGCGAGGTCTATCGCGCCTATCTATTCGGCGCCGAGGCCCACGATGGCCAGCACCGCGTCAGTGGCGAACCTTATATTACTCATCCGCTGGCCGTGGCCAAAATTCTGGCCGAGATGCGCATGGATCATTACAGCATCATGGCCGCGCTTCTGCATGATGTCATCGAAGACACGCCCACCGCCAAGGATCAGTTGGCCAGTGAGTTCGGCGAAGAGGTCGCCGAACTGGTCGACGGTGTAAGCAAGATCGCACAGATCAAGTTTCATACTCGCGCCGAGGCGCAGGCCGAAAATCTGCGCAAGATGATGCTGGCGATGGTGCGCGATATCCGCGTCATTCTGGTCAAGCTCGCCGATCGTTTGCATAACATGCGCACGCTGGGCGTTATGCCGCCGGACAAACGCCGCCGCATCGCGCGTGAAACGCTGGAAATTTACGCGCCCATCGCCAATCGCCTGGGTATGAACAGTGTGCGGTTGGAACTCGAGGATCTCGGTTTCGCCGCCATGTATCCGATGCGCCACCGCGTGCTGCGCGAAGCGGTCATCAAGGCGCGCGGCAACCGTAAGGAAATTCTCAACACCATCGAAACGGCGATCAAGCGTCGTATGCGCCAGGAAAACCTCGATGGCGAGGTGTTGGGGCGCGAGAAGCATCTGTGCAGCATCTATCAGAAAATGCGCAGCAAGCAGTTGTCGCTGCATGAAGTATTCGATATGTACGCGTTTCGCATCATCGTCGATAAAGTGGATACCTGTTATCGCGTACTCGGCACCATGCACAACCTGTACAAACCCGTACCCGGCAAGTTCAAGGACTACATCGCCATCCCCAAGGCCAATGGCTATCAGTCGCTACACACCGTGCTGTTCGGCCCGTATGGCGTGCCGATCGAAGTGCAAATTCGTACCGAGGACATGCATCGTCTGGCCGAATCGGGCATTGCCGCGCATTGGATGTACAAGACCGGAGACAGCGGCAAGAGCACCGAGTCGCGTGCACGTGAATGGCTCAAGGATCTGCTCGAGCTACAGAAGACCGCCGGCAACTCGCTGGAGTTTATCGAAAACGTCAAAATCGATTTGTTCCCGGACGAGGTATACGTATTCACGCCGCAGGGTGACATCATGGAGTTGCCGCGCGGCGCCACGGCGGTCGATTTCGCTTACGCGGTGCATACCGATGTCGGTAACACCTGCGTTGCGGTGCGCATCGACCGGCGCCTGGCGCCGTTGCGTACGGCGCTGCTCAATGGCCAGACGGTCGAAGTCATCATTGCGCCGGGCGCCAAACCCAATCCGGCTTGGCTCAGCTTTGTGGTCACGGCCAAAGCGCGTACCAACATACGCTCTTACCTGAAGAAACTGCAGCGTGGCGAAGCGGTCGAACTCGGGCGCCGTTTGTTGGAACAGTCACTGGCCGCGTCTTCCGCCACGTTGGAGGGGTTTTCGCGCGCGACATTGCGCAAGCTGCTCAATACATACAAGTACAAAAAGTTGGACGAGCTGTTGTATGACATCGGCTTGGGCAAGCGTATGGCGATATTCGTAGCCCGGCAGCTGGTGCCGGGCGAAGAGCTAGAAGGCAGTACCGCGAGTGCGTCGGCTGACGCCGGGCGGCCGCTGGCGATCAAGGGAACCGAAGGCATGGTGATCAATTTCGCCAAGTGCTGTCATCCCATTCCGGGCGATCCGATTGTCGGTTTCGCCAGCGCCGGGCGCGGTATCGTCATCCATGCGGCGTATTGCAAGAACGTAGCCGACTACCGCAAGATGCCCGACAAGTGGATCGACATTGAATGGGATCCGGATTGTCAGGGCGAATTTCCCGCCGATATCCGCATTGATGTAGCCAACCAACGTGGTGTCTTGGCGACCGTTGCTGCGGTGATTTCCGATCAGGGTTCAAACATCGAGAACGTCGACATGGAAGAGCGCGATGGCATGACGACGTCGATGATCTTCACCGTGACGGTGCGCAATCGGCGTCATTTGGCGGATATCATACGGCGTCTACGCCGCTTGACCATGGTGGTACGCATCAATCGTAAAAAGGGCTAAAAGCAGGCGTGACGCCGCAGATAAAAGAGGATCGCATGGCTAAAGAAATCATAAAGACCGATCAGGCACCGCAGGCGATCGGTACCTATTCGCAGGCCGTCAAGGTCAATGACACAGTGTATCTTTCCGGGCAGATTGCGCTGGTGCCGGACACCATGGAGTTGGTCGAGGGCAATATGGAAGCGCAGATCCGGCGCGTGTTCGACAACCTCGCGGCCGTGGCCGCGGCCGCAGGCGGCGGATTGGCCGATGTCGTAAAGCTGAATATTTTTCTTACCGATCTGACGCACTTTCCGTTGGTCAACCAAGTGATGGCCGAGTATTTCCAGGAGCCTTATCCGGCGCGTGCCGCGGTTGGTGTGGCCAGTCTACCCAAAGGCGCCGAGGTGGAAATGGACGCCGTGTTGCAGCTCGGCGCGTGAGCGGCCGGTAGCTTGGGGCGCCAGGTCCGTGAGTGTTACCAGCTGACGTAGGCGAAGTGCTTCTCCTGCAGTTGCATGAGATCATCGACACCGATCGGAACGACTTCGGCGAACTCAAGCAAATCTTCCTTTTTCCAACCAAGCGCCGTCATGGTATTGCCGCAGGCATGAAAGTGCACGCCGTAGTCGGCGAGGCTTACCACGCGGTCGCGAATGTCTTGTGAAATCGGGCGCGTCGGATGCTTTCCCAGGATCTGCAGGCCGGGTCCGAAACAAGTCACCACCAACCAGATGTCGTCACCGTATTTGCGCAGCATCGCGCCGGTCGAAAATAGGATGTGGCCGAGATATTCGGGATCGGCTTTGTTGCATTGATAGACCAGTTTGTGGCTGACCTTGTCGCCGAAATGGGTTGGCGTGTGATCGGCCTCGACCGTGCGACTTAGCGCCAGCATACCGACGCCGCCGGCCAGCCAACGCATAAAACCGCGCCGTTGCTTCGATGGTTCTTGCATTTAACTTCCTCCACTGGGTTCGCGGTTCGGTCTGGCTCGACGCCCGGGCCGAGCCTATATCCGTTGGACCACACCTGCGCGCGCTGGTTCGACGCCGGCGCATC
>JASBUN010000041.1 GCA_030147845.1 Gammaproteobacteria bacterium | reverse complement strand
AGACCCAGCCCCGCTTGCGGGACTGAATCCGCCGGAGGATCTTGCTGTCAGTGCTGTCGATGTGCTTGCCCATATCTTGTGAAAGAAATATATATACGTTTTTCTTTCAAAAGTAAAGTGATATGCAGGGCTGCTATCGGGATGTACACCCATTTCCTATTGTTTTTGCGAAAGAATTCTGGAATCGAGAAGGTTCGCCCCGCACGAGGCGGGGCGAAAAAGTGACTACACGTCGATGGGCCGGAAAACCTCATCCAGATCGATGCGGGCCGGCTCGACCCATGGTTCGACGACATACGCTTTCGAGCGGCTGCCGTCGGATTGCGTGATGTCACACAGATCCTCCAGCGCCTGCCCCTCGATATCGTAATCGACGACGGCAACCGCAGGCGCGGCCTCCGGCTGATCGGCAATCACCGCTTGCACGATGCCGCCTTCCATGACAACGGCAAGCCGCGAGCAGCGCGGACCTGGGTCGGGACGACCCGTCTCCGGGCTTGCTCCAGATGCCTGAAGCGCCGCCTGGTAGGCTTGATCCAGATCCTCCCAGTCGATGCTGCCGCCCCGTTCTTCACCGCGGCGGTATGCCTCGATCAGCAGGCGGACAGCTTGAAAAGCCGCATCGCGGTGGCGAATCGCCGTGACGCTGCCGTCGGGTTCCGGCCAGTCACCGCATACCTCGTCCTCCACGGTAAACTCTAGGGGAACACCGGCATCACCCTTTTCCTCGAAGTCATCGTAGAGCAGCGGTACGTCCGCCGAGTCTTGCCAGATATCGCCCTGGTCGAATAGCTCACCGGCCTTGGCGATGGCGGCATCACGGCTTTCGGCTTCGATGCCGACCATGACCCTGTGTTCGTAGGGCAAGGTGTATTGAATGATGTATCTCATGATGGTTCTCCTGTATTTGATCCGTTGGAGAGACCATCCCCCACCAGGGAGAAGATCTCCCCGATGGGGTTGGTTGTGAACTCGAGTCATAGAACCGATTGAATTGAACTAACGCTGTTGAAAGGCTTTTCAGTCCTCATTAGGCAAAAGGATGGTGATCACGGGTTCACCCTGATCACCCGGGCCGACGATCAGCTTCAATGTCGTCAGCTCCGCCTTTGTCGACCGCCCGTCGCGAGGTACCCGGTAGAGCTGGAACAGCAGCCGATCACCGGAACCTGAGCGGGCTCGAATGGCGTGGGACGCCATGAAGAGCACATCCCACAAGCGGCCGGACTCGTCCTGATGAGCCTGCTTGTCGCTGTCGTCCTCTGACCAGGCCACGCAATCGGCCCAAGCAGCGGATGTCACGGCCACCGGCCATTTGAAACCGGCCTCCTGTGCCATGCTGCCTGCGTCGATCAGGACACCGTCTTCGATGGCCTGGGCCCGGGTATAGGTTGAGATGACCTCACCGAAGAACGATTCAGTGCTGCGATCATTTGAAGAGTTGGACATGGTGTTTCTCCTGTGTGGAATGAACACCGGGTCACACCTCCTTCCCGACCGGGAAAGAGGAAGCTTTCCCGGCTGGGGTTGTGAAAAATTACGAATGTCAGAGCAAGCCACGTTCCGCGAAAGACACGCTGTCACCCGCCGACACCACGAAGTGGTCGAGCACGCGCACATCGACCAGTGCCAGCGCCTCTTTCAGCCGGCGGGTGAGCATTTCATCCGCACGGCTGGGCTCCGCGACTCCGGAGGGGTGATTGTGGAAAAAGACCATGGCGGCCGCGTTCACCTCCATGGCGTGTTGCACGACGACGCGCGGATGAACCGAAGCACCGTCGATGGTGCCCTGAAACAACTCACGCACAGCAATGATCCGATGCCGGTTATCCAGAAACAGACATCCGAATACCTCGTTGCGGTAGTCGGCCAGGCGCAGACGCAGAAAATCTCGTGTCTCGACTGGACTGCTCAAGGTTCTCCCGGCGCGATGCTTGATCGCCAACACCTTCATCGCCAACATCATCACTGATTGCTTCTCCACGTCGTTGAGCTCCGACGGCTTCAGACCGGCGAACCGGTCGTCCGTGTTCTTCATGACTGATCTCCTCGAATAGACCGGGAGACCAGACCCGCGGGGGGATGATCCCCCGATGGGTTGAAAGGTGGCCGGGTAACTCAGTTACCCGGCCGGATGTTGATTTACGCAGCGCTATCTTGCTCCGTGAAGAACGGCTGGCCGTCGACCTTGGCCCATGACACGCGAAGCAGTCGGGCCTTCAGGCTGACACCGGTCTCGCCGGCCTTGTCACCGTTCTTGAAGGTAAAGGGCTCCGCATACAGATCACTGAGCGTGAATCCGATGAGCACCTTCAACTTGCCCTCCACGGCCGATTTGAGTTGGCGCACGACTTCCTGCGCCTTCTTGCCGGACACGGGACACTCGAAATGCGTGTACTGGACGTCGTCGACACTGCCGCGAAGGGCAGCGATGGTGACACTCAGAAAGGGGGTCCCCTCTTCCGGTGACACTTCCCGGACACGGTTGAGATAACCGATGCCGTTGGTGTGAAGATCGAAATACTTGGTACTTTCGTTGTTGGACATAGCGCTTACTCCTTCAGGTTGGTTTCATCCGGAGCAAGCGCGACCCTGGCGGGAAGGCTTACCCGGCAGGGTTGGTGAAAAACGGAAACGATTGTGTTTCCTTGAAGCTGGACCGAGGCTTTCGCCACGGCGCCTGTCGCACGGTCCTAAGGCGCCTTGTTTATCACTGAGACCGCAGTGACCACGTATAAAACCATTGTCAGGCCACGTCCGACTCTTCACAGACGTATTGCAGATACTTCAGCATGCCGCGCGCGTTGGCGAAGGCCGGGTGTTCGGCGATGGCCTGGTTGGGAAACCAATTGGCGATGTGTTCCGCCAGCGCTACCGTGCCACCGCCGACGAACACAATCCGATCCAGTTCCACGCCCAGCCCGAGTTGGCGACGGCTCTCGGCATAGAGCCGTTCCACCAGCTCCCGCTTGGCGGCGTCCACCAGTGCCGCGACATCGTGATCCTTGCCGTGCAAACGTACGACGCCGCGTTCGACGGCCGATGACACCAGCTGCTCGCCCACGTTCTCGAGGTCGAAGCGTTCCTGGATGCCGTTGGCCACCTGCTGTTTCACGTCCAACATGCCGCCCTGTAAGGAACCCGACGATGCGTGAACGACGCCCTGGTCCTTCACGACCACGTAGTCGGTGGTGCGCCCGCCGATGTCCACGATGGCGATCGGCACCGACAAGCGCGCTTCATCAAGAATGACAT
The DNA here is from genome assembly GCA_030147845.1 of Gammaproteobacteria bacterium. Taxonomy (GTDB): domain Bacteria; phylum Pseudomonadota; class Gammaproteobacteria; order JASBUN01; family JASBUN01; genus JASBUN01. Next base: position 96,474 of record JASBUN010000041.1, on the reverse strand, counting down.
CATTGGCTTGGGTGACGATGACGTAGTCGTACCACGCGGCCAGCGCCTCCGGGATCACCTCGTGGAACGCGATCGCGGCCGGCAGCCGCTCCGACTTCGGTTGCACCGCCTGCTTCAAGCTGAGGCGCTTCCTCTCGATGGTGTCGCGACGCTGCTCACCGTTCTTCTTGTAGAAGGCGCTGACGGGGAGTCCGGAGACCGCATGAATGGAGCGGCCGGACAGCCCGGCTTCCTGGAGGGCATGCTGTACGATGACGCGGTTCAGTCCCGAGGTGGGATAGCCCTCGAAATGCGTGGGCGCACCGTCGACGGCGCCCACCGCATACATCGCCCCTTCGGTTTCGTACTCGAAGATGCGCTGCCGGCCGTTATCGATCCAAGTGACGCCGGACATGCCGACCCTGGCCCGCGAGGGAATGGCGATCAGCCTGCCATCCGGCAGGGCCACCTTCGTAAAGGCATACCCGTCATCGAGACCGACTTGGATGGGCGACACCGTATTGGATTCTGTCATCATTTCTCCTCCGTTCTTGTCTCGTCTTTTATGCAACCAGCCTCAACCGATCACCTTTCTCAAGCCGGCGAAGGGCTTAGCCTGACCCGCTGCGGTGTTCACTTCGACCGCCGCCGGCGTCGCCGCGGTCTCGATGACGCGTGGAGCCGATGGTTGCGCCAACCAGGCGGCAAACGCGGTTCGCGGTTGCCTCGTTGACACGCCTTGGCCTTGTGGTGGTCTCATCGGTTGCGGAACAACCTCGTCCTGTACCACCCGCAACGATTGGCATTCCTGGCGAAAGCCCTGCACCAGGAGCCCGCGCAGCCACTCTTGACGCCGGACTTCCGGAATTCGCTCCAGCCGGTTCAGGATCAGGGCCTCAAACGCCACCCGCGGGTCGAGCAGAAGTGCGATACGTTTGCCTGCTGTCGCCTTAGTCATACGGCTTCGGCCCTACCGGCATTAATCATGTCGTCGCAGTAGTATGGCGGGCGACGCGTTGCATACCAGCGAAAACTAGGTGCTAACCTCGTCGTCGTTTCCCACGGCGATACCCGCTCTTGGTGCGGCATCAACGGGCTTGAGACGGATGTGCTTGGCCGCCTCTTCGGGGAATCGGACTTTGCGGGGTACCAGTGGTGCCTGGTGTGCTCTGTTCAATACGTCTTCCGGGACTTCGCCCATGAGCTGGCTGGCGCGACTCGCGTTGGCGGTGCCTTGTTGGAGTGCCGCGCGATCGACGTTGAGGAAGTGATAACCTTGCGGTACCGCGAACGCGCCGCGGATCTTGCGCGCACCCGCATTGAGTGAGCCTTCCATCGCGGCCCCGGTCAACACTCCCACATGGTGGGCGGTCAACAACGTGCGCACAAACCTGTCGTACTCGGCGATCAGTTGTGCGCCTCGATAGGCGTAGGGGTTGGCGAACTGGAGCGCGATCCGGTATGGCTTCATCGACTCCGCCACGGCCACTTCCAGGGCGGTGAGCTGTTCGAGCTGCGCGTCTAACGCCGCCTGGTCGTTCTTGATCAGGTCACGCACCCGTTCCAGCGCCTCGTGCACCTTGACCAGCCACCAATCGGCGTAGGGATCGTCATTGCGTGCCGCTTGCCAGATCACACGCAGCCGATCGGCAAATCCCACTAGCCCGATGATCGCCGGTTTGTCGGCGTTGCCGTTGCGCCCCCGGATCAGCCGTTGCGCCTGCCGGGTCTGGACCGTCAGCCACACCTGCCCACGCAGCGCACCCGGCCCGGCATCGACGCTCGCGTCTTCCGGGTGGTTCTGTTGTTCTGGGTCTGACTTACCGGAACTCATGTGGCATATCCTTCATCCTGGTGAATGAGTCGCCCATCAATCCATGACGAGAGCCGGCCGACAAGGAATTATTCCCGCACGGTTCGGCGTGGTTGACGCCGAGACACAATAACCGGGGAGAGAGTGCTGAGAGTGGTTACACTGTAACCACTGCATTTCGGGTATCGGTCAGTCCGACTCGTCGTCGGTCTGTGGACGCGCCGGCAGGTTGAGCGATTTGCGTAGCTCGGCGAGCTGTTGTTGACCTGAGGCGCTGGAACTATCGCGACGCTTCACTTCCGCCAGGCTTTGCTCCTGTTGCTTCAGGTACCTCAAGCGCGCCTTCTTCCGCTCGATGCGTTCGTCATGCACCTTGATGCCGAGGTTCGGCACGAACTCACCCTTGTTCGCGGCGCGACATAAGAAGTGCAGGAAGCGCATTTCGTCGTACACCGGCTTCATGCCCTTCTGTTCCGAACGAAACCGGCCTTCCAGCTCATCGAGGATGGGCTGACGTGCAGTTTCGGAAACGGATTTCAAATAACGATCCGCGAGCTCGCGCTGGTTGTCAGAGAGACGCTTGGGGTAGATCAGGGACGGCTCCCCCTCTGCGTGGCCGCTAATTATTTTCTCTTCAGCGGGTTCTGTAGTAGTAGTTTTATTTATATAACTACTACAACTACTCGACTTTGAATTTTGTGGGTTCGAAATTTGGAACCCTGTTTCATCCGCCTTTGAATTTTGGTCCCGGTGATCCGTACCGCCTTCCCCGACCACGTTGCGCAGACGGGTCATCACCTTTGCGCTGAATGCGAAATAACGCCGCGGTGAATCCTGCTGGATCGCCTCCGCCGCTTGCATGCGACGTTCGAGCGGATGGCCTTGGGCGCAGATATCGAGACCCTCCTGGATGTCCTCGTCGATGGTATCCAACACCCCCTTGGCGACCAGGCGCACCCGAGCATGATGATGCCCGAGCGACTGCTGCAGGAACTGCATATAGTCCGGGTCCAGGTGCAGGACGTCGACCAACGGCAAGGGTTCATCGTGTAACGCATAGACGTTGCCGCGGAAGCGGCCGCTCGCCTCCCGCAGCCGCGCACACAAGGTCAGCCAACGGGTGGCGCGCAGAATGGCGATAGCCCGGGAGATGGTCGATGTGGAGGAGACGTTGGTTTTCTTGGCCAGATACTCGTAACTGGGGAACGCCGTGCTGCCGCCGATCTCCTGGGCCTGCAGCATGATGACCATCCACACCAACTTGTCCACGGGTTCGAGCACGGGGTCTTGCACTACCAGCGTGGGGAACGCCTGATGGCGGTTGCCCATGAACAGCATGGTATCGGACTGCTTGCTACCCGATTCCTGTTGTACGCGTTCGATGGTCGCCTGTATCAGTGCATCCAGTGCGTGGGTCTCGGGCCGGAGTCCGCGAGAACCCTCATCCATCCGAACACGCTCGCTCCACAGGGTCGTGACTGCTTCGACCCGTCAAGTCACCGTATTGATTCCAGCGTTGCGTCAAGTTCCATATGGCCCGCATAGAGATACCGGTTTCACGGTGGATGGCGAGATACTCGTCCGGGGGGAGCGGACCCTCTTCTTCGGTGTCCGTCCGTTGGACCCAGGCGTTCCAGAGCTTGTGCGTGCTCGCTTCATCGGGTTCCGCCGGCCGGCCGACCGAAGGATCGACAGTGAGCATACGGCGCAGGCGCGTGTATTCGCGGGAGCCCAAGCCGAAGAGCGTTTGCATCATCTCCAACGGTGCGTCGGCGGCAATGAGCACTTGTTGCAGTTCCTCGGATTCGCGCTGACGGCGCAGATGCTCGATCATGGGCCAGTACACGTCCCGATTGAGAACGATATCCAGGCAATGGGCGCGCAAGGATTCGACGCGATAGAGATCGGCCAGGTTCATCTCGCGCAACGCCTCGATTTCGCGCGGTCCGAAATTCATGTTGCGCAACGCGGCTTGATCCCCTTCGGCCAGGCAGCGGATCGCGTACATCAGCACGGCCGTGATCAAATCGGATTCCTTGGTCCCGTCCATCGAGCCTACTCCCAGAGCCGGACCTGCGAGGCCTCCGCCGCACGATGTATGCGGCGGTAGGTATCCATCAGGTTGAGCAAGTCCTGCCAGTCCTGGTCGCCGAGTTGGCGCCACAGCCGATAGCCGGTATGTCCCGGGTCGAGGGTCCAGACACTGTTGAAGAGCAGGCCGGCATCCTGGTTCTCGAGCGCCTGGCGCAGGATCGAGTCGTCAGACAAGGTGGCGATAACGGCATCCAGTGGTGCCACGGTCATCTCCGCACAAGCCGCCAGGTGCCACCACAACATGGAGACCTGGCCAAGCGTGTCGGCGTCCAACTGTTCGGCCAACGAGGAATCCGGTACGTCGCGGAGGATGAACCCGAGTCCCTTGCCGGACAGCGGCGCGACCAGGCCGCCGATGCCGTTGCGTTGCGCGAGACGAGCCGCCAGCGTCCAGGCCCGAGCACGCAATGATTTGAGATCCGTGGAAGCGAGTTGGCTGGGCGTGATCGAACTTGCGATGAAACCCGCCTCTGACTCTATAGGGTTAGCCGGCTGCTCCTCTGAGTCTTCCTCCGATGGATCTGGCGCGATGACAAGCGATGGTCGTTGCGGTGGAGGCACTTCACCCTTGGATGCCTTATCCGCGTTGTTGCCGCGTGAGTCACCAAGTATCTTTTCCTCGGCAGCACTTTTTGCTTTTGTCGTAATGGCATTAAAAGAAGGCGCTCTTTCTTCTGGTGTATCCGCGTCATGATCGTTCTCAAGGATTGGGGTTTCGATCTCGCGCCCTAAAAGGTGCGCGTCCAGTTCAACACGAATGGCCTGGATGCTCACCTCGAGCTCTTCCGCAACCTCAATCTCAATGGCATTGCGCAACAGTTCGAGATCCCACTCGGGACCGTCGTATCGTTCACACAATGCCGCGAACACTGCATCGAAGGATTCGTCATCACCCAGCTTGCGTTTTTTCCAGAGGGCGCGCGCGGCCCTGTCCAGCGCACGAATCCGCTCCACCTGCGGTCGGCCGAGACCCGACTTCAGCGCCTGGGGAATCACCGGGAGCAAGGTGTGAACAGCGTAGCCCATCTGGGAGATCAGCCCGTGACTCAAGCTGTAGCCGCGATCTCGAAGTATCGTTTCGAGGCGTCGCTGCGAAAGGCTATCGTTGCCCATTTCCTCTTCGAGAAGTTGTTTGGCTTCGAAGACGGCCTGCGCCTTGTCGATGAAACTCAGTCCACCGCGCAGATCGTTTTCCCTTAAATGTGCCAGCAGCACATCCGACTCTTCACGCCACGGCTTGAACAGGCAATCGACCCACTGGAATCGCTCGTCACCCGTTTGCTGGTACAACGCCTGCAGGATGTGCAACCGCGTGTTGCCGCCGGCACCGACGACGTAGTCGGTTTCGCCGGGTCGACACGTGACTACCAAGGGCTGATCAATGCCATTGGCACGGATGGAGGCCTTGATGCGATCGTATTCCGGATTCTCGCTGCGACGCGGATTGCGTTCATAGGGCTTGATACGACACACATCCAGCATGATTGTCGTGGCCGCGTCACGAATGCCCGGTTCCTGCATGGCGCTAGAGTCTTGGCTAGCCATTGGCGGTACCCTATAGGAAAGCCAGATTGGATGGCGTTGCCCGCGGAAGCGAAGCGATAGTGGGATCTTTACGTGCGATGTCGCAAACATGATTCAAATACGGCTGGTTGCCACTGCAAAGTTCGATTTTCACCACTTTCTCCTTCATGAATTTCTTCCCTTCGGATGTTAGTGGCCTGGACAAAAATAAACGTCTCCGAAAGCACGTCCCTCTAGAGTCGCTTTCCTGCTTTATTAGTAACGCTGCGACCGGTATGTGTGAACTAGACGGCTGGAAGGACGGCGCGTACCGAAAAATACGCGGAAAAGCCGCTGCTGGATCCGGGGTTTCGACCTAATTCCCTTGTGACCAGGCCAATACAATCATTGCATCGAAAACGATGAAGCCATGGAACAAGTATGAATCAGATCGAAATACTACTGGATGCGATCAACAACCTTTCCCCGCGTATCCCGATTACGGTGGACTTATGGACGGTGAAAGAGATCGCCGCTTATTTGAAGCGCTCCGAATCGGTCGTTCGTGACCGCATCACTGCTCTCCCCGGGTTTCCCCAGGCCATCAGGTTGCCAGTCGCCGGCAGTAAACGCCGCGGGCAACCCTTGTGGAAGGCCAAGGAAGTGATTGCCTGGACTGAGAAACATCAGGAGAACCGGGTTGCCTAGTCGAGCTTTTCGGACAGGTCTTTCACTGATGGTGCATAATTGACATTCTGCAGTACCCGAAGATCACGGTGCCCGCTGGTCCGGGCCCACTCCATCACACCAAAGACTTACGACAGAAGCGTCAAGGCCTCTCCGTGCTTGTGAGCGTGGCGTACTTCAAAAAGTATCTGTAATCGCCGCCGCTCATCGACACGCACCGGCGCGATTTCAATGACGAAAGCCCGCCCCGGTCTGCCCGCTTTCCCAGGTTTTTCTCGCACGACTCACCGTTAGTATGAACTGTGTATCAAAGCACGGTGGAGCACGTGAACCCATGAAGCACCCGACAATCGCACACCAGCCTGTATTCATCGCGTATGTCTGAGCATCACGCAATCCGAATCGAAAGAAAACCAGCGGTGTTAAATCGAACCGGGATGAGTCACGCGACCCTCTATCGTCGAATCAGTGAAGGCTTGTTCCCTCCTGGGGTTTCCCTTGGTAATCGTTCTGTCGGCTGGCTGGCCCATGAAGTGGATACCATGTTAAATGCATTTGCCTCGGGAAAAACAACAGAGGAACTTCAAGCCGTGGTAAAACTTCTCATTGAAAAACGGCAGAATCTGGCAGCTTATGTGATTGTTTGTCACCAATAAGCTGCTTGAGCTCAGACTCGAGCGATAGACCTTGTCAAATGAGGTCGCGCGCCCTATCCGTCTGACAGTGGTTCAGAACGGCCATGAATGGATGTTAGCGGGAGGCGATTTCAGACAACCCGAATGCTAACTTCCACCCTAGTCGAGACAATCGCTGATTACCGGACAACGACAGCAATAAGCCAGGAGCGGGCATTGAGAAAATCCAAATTCAAAGACCCCAGGCCAACATTGGCGGTAAGGTAGATATCGATGTCACTGACGCTCATTCTTTGCCTTTCTCTTTAAGGTACTACCATACTCCGGTTCGATAGCCATGACCGACTCATGACTCATTCACGCGCAAGAGTCAAGAACAATAAGAGAACGTTTGTCGTTAGGCGAATACCGCGCAATAGTGAAAACAATTGCTATAACAGAACTACTTATCGCTCACGAATTATTTTTCGGTAGGACGGATTTACGCGGGAAACGCTTTCTTAATGATTGCGCAAGCTCTCCAAGCTTGTCTTCGCGCTTAAGGCTGCGCGCAATTAGAAATGCCACTGTCTTGGCTGGGCCTCCTCCCTTCTTCAAGGAATCAGCCCACCCTTCCGAAGCACCGGAAACATCCACACCATCCAGAATTCGCTCCAAACTTTTTGGCGCTACTTTATTCAAGATATTGATGTACTCATACGCGTCTTTAAACCAGCTATGGTTTCTCTGCGAAAACGTCTTGCTTGCGGTGGCCTCCGCACTCTGCACCGCGGACTCTAGTCGTTCTGGCTTCCTTTCATCAAACAATGCGAGGACAACTGGGCCAAATGTCCAATCGACATGATCGTGCTGCGCAATACGGATTTCCTTTCCCGCCTCAACGTGACGAATTGCTGCATCGGGGCTCACGATAGCAATACGGGGCGGGAAAAGCCGTATCCTCTCAAGATTATCAAGGATGAGCCCGTCCAGCTTGTGACGCGAGGGTTCGGCCCCATAGCAAACACCAAGAAACACTTCCGCCTCATGTGGTAGGTTGTCCCAATGATGCCCGATGGTTTCAGCAATGCAGTTCCAATCTATACCATCAATAACCTTTTCATATTTTGCGGGTGAAACGTTGTGCAACATCGATAGAAGGCCTGCTGCGGACTGCATATCGCGGAGCCGGGTTTCAGATATCTGATATGCCAGCTTTTGGACATTGATCTCCTTAAACATTTGGCGGGCGATCTGGCGATGACGATTTCTTGGACCCAATTTCCCGACATAAATGCCTAATGGATCGTAAATCCTCAACACTGACATATTCATGTCGTGCAGAAAGTGAAACGCTTCTACCGGATCGCGGTCATATGCTTTTTGGGCCACGGGAATAAACTTTGCAGCCAGGTCCAGTCCGAGACTCTCGTCCACTCCGTCAAGCGCTTGACACAACTTGGCAAAAGCCCAGAGGTCCTCACCATCCGGCCAGTGTCCAGGTAAATTTAGTAAGGCATCTCTATCTAGTTTGGAAGCAAATTCGCGGTGCCAATCCGTGTTCCTTACATAGCCAAGGGCACCGACAAGTTCCCCAAGATGGGCCGTACTATCAACATCAACATTATTCACCACTCGGGCTATGCAGAGCGGATCGGCTTTTTCAATGATTGAAGAAATATATTCCCGATGCTGGTTACCAATTCCGTGTATGAGACGGGCCAGCCCCCACCCTACAGGTGTTTGGGGAGCGGAAATCCAGTCGGCAATAACTTGTTCGTGGTCTTTAAACAACGCCTCCGGCCAGCCATTATAGTAGCAATCCAGTTCACTCAGAAAATAGCAGGCGTGGAGTCTTTCTTCCGCGCTACTTGCCTGCCAGCATTTTGCGAGATCACCACCAAGTGTGTCTGCGGGCACAAGATATGCCCACCGTCCATAATTGCCCTGAAACCGCAATTCATGAAGCAGCATGCGCTTTCCTGCAAGTGAATAGGACTCATCTCTGAGCATGTGCTGCAGAAGCTTTCCAATTGTGTCCCTGCCAGGTAAATCCTGACCTTGAAGAATCTTGCCGAGAACGATGGCGGAAAATCGCTGATGCGGTGTTCTCAGATCTTCCCTTGAAAGTAGCAACCGCTGCGATACGAGCCAATCTATACTGTTATTGACCGATTTTTCATCAATACCGGCACAAGACAGGAGCTTTAGAGCAACTTCGATTTCGAGAGGTTCATCTCTGGATATCAACTGACGGCACGCAAGACCTGCAAGAATGATATCGGCCTTTGCGTGCCGCGCAGCATCAGCTAATTCACTTGCTCTACGCCAGCCACCACCAAGAATGAAACAAAACTGCCATGGGCAATTCGCCCGTTCCCGTGCATCACTTATGCGGTCCTCAAGACCGATATCCATCATCTTTTCACCGACATCCTTATCGACTTTACTGACCTCTCCTAACGTCCTGTGGGGATCGCGCATGAGCGCATTCGCAATTACCGTTACGGCCCTGCTGCTATCAATAGCAATCGCATTGCGGAAGGATGTGCGCCCGTCTTCGGAATTGTGGGTTGAAAGAACATACAGATCCGGCCCGGTCTTCTCTTCAAGCAATTTGAGACGGGATTCATCGATGATGTGAGCATCATCGATAAAGAGAAGTATTTTGCTACCGTTCGATTTATCAGGAATGTTTATATCCTGTCGGCGCGGATCGACGAGCTTGTAAATCTGCCACCCTGCGGAGGCAAAGTGTCTCATCGCCTGGAAGGCAGAAAGCGATTTTCCTGAGCCAGGCTCTCCAACAATGCGCGATGCATAGGCACGCGATAAGTCAGCAATGACTCCGGATACTTCCGGTAGTTGTGGACACGAAATGGCGTCACTCGCGCTCATCGAGCGGCCCATGAGGGCTGGCCCGAGTCCGCGCCCCTGGCCGAACTTTACGGGGACCCACACAGGATCGCCCACAATGCTTCGGCTTTGCTCCTCTTTTGTCGTGGCAGAGGAAAGAAAACACGTGAGATCGGATATTTCTGATTGAAGTTGTTTACGAAGCTCTTCAATGAAGGCGTTTGGATCAAATCCCAATTCGGGATAAAAGGCACGCAAAACCTCTTTATGCTTACACAGCAAGAATTCTATTTGCTCCCATCCGAATACAGAGACGGTAAACTGATTCTTGGCCGCCCGCGCTTTCGAAATCTCTCGCGCGGCTTCTTGTAACTTGGAATCTACGGGCGCAGTCGTCGCATATATCCAGTGACGCAGATCCGGAGAAAACTTCTCCGCTTTCGCGATTTCCTGTTCGATTTCCTCTATATCTGCTTGACTACCATAATTGGCGTTTTTGCCTTTGCATTGGACACCATCGTAAACGCCATACTCCTGATTTTTCGATCCGAAAACGTCTACACCGTGTTGCGGCTGGCCACTCCTGCCGTTCTTTTGGGCATAAGGATCACTCCAGATTGCACTAAAAAGGCCATGGCATAGATTCTCAAAATCCATCCATGATTTTGGCGGCGGTATTTGCTTGTTTAGATCATCCATTAAAATCAAAATCTAAATATATTCGTTAAAGTGCAAGGTAGTTACGCATTGCCCTAAACGGTCAACCCATAAACCTTCATTCCATGCCGATGGTCTTCACAAATCCTTATGAAAAGAATGTATTCTTGGACAGACTTTATACCGACTGGGCAGCATTAAGCGCGTAGCGTTTTTCACGCTTGCGAAAGGCCGTCGTGCCGCCTTCCAGAATGCGACAGACCTGTGCCCTGATACGCGGATTTTCAAGCGCGCCCGCTTCATAGGTGATATGCGGCAAGCCATTTTCACGCCGCGCGCAGGTCGCGATAATGACTTGTTCTGAATCCGCGTTTACAACAAGGTTGGGGTTGTGGGTAATCAGGATAATCTGCCGCCTTGACTTTGCCGCTTTGAAGTACCCGGTAAGCAACTCGTAAATCGACTCGTTATCGAGGTTTTCGTCCGGCTGGTCGACAATCAGTGGCCGTGAATCCGACACGTCCATACCGAGATATAGAATAAGTAGAACGATCCCCTTTGTTCCGGGCGAGAGTTTTTCAAGCTCTGTACCGTTATATTTGAGGCCGTAACTCAGCCGGATATGTTCCGTCTCGTAAAGCCAGTCGAACAAGTCCTGCACGGTGATTCCTGTGCGCATATATTGTGAAGGCGGCAACTTCTTGTCCCGAAACGCGGTTAAAAATTCGTCCATGGCAGGTTTTATCTGGTCGGGATCGCCCGAAGCCCAAGCGGGGACGAGTTTTTCTTGGGCTGCCTTTCTAAGTCCGGCCATAGTGTTATACGGAATGGTCCGGCGCTGATCGAAAAGGCCTTCGCCGCGTGTCAACCACGTATCAAGATCGACTTCCCAGCGAATGGAAAATTCGAGAGCTTGTTCCTGTGATAATGAAGCGTCCGATTGAATACGGGCCGTGATCGGCGAGTACAATTCCGCAAGCGTTGCATGCTCGTCCTTGAGGTTTTCGAAATAGGTGCGATAGGTCGTCATGCGTTCTGTCCCGATGGCGCCGACGCGATTTCTATCAGGACCTTCAATCTGCTCGATTTCTTTGTTGAGCCTTTCCGTCTCGGTATCAATCGCTGCAATGCGTTTTTGGATTTCTTCAATCCGTTTGGCTCGCGCCTTGTCAGCAGTGTCTATCTTGCTCAAAGCTTCGATTTCTTTTTGTATGGCGCGGATAGTTCCGGAAGCAGGCGCGTCTTCTGTGCCAAGCCTTGTATTAATAGTGGCTTTGATAGCCGTTTCACGCGCGGCAAGCGGTGGCTCTGTTTCTCCTGGAAATGCCGGCTTGTAACGCGCACGCTTTTCCTGTGGAACATCGACTTCGATGAGGTCCGGTTCCAGTTCGTCATAGAACCGTTGCATACGTGTTTCAAAGGACGTGATTTCAGTTCTGATATTCTTGATCTTCTGTAACTTTTGTTTGTCTTCTCCTGCCGATTTTTGCAAGCCAGCCAGGGTGGTACGTGCCTGCTGTAAGGCTTGCTGGGTTTTTTGCTCTTCCGGTGTACTGGCCTTTGGCATCTGTTTGACAAGCCCCGCCCTCTCATCGGCGAGCGTCTTGATCCGCGATTTTTTTTCGGGCAGCGCACGGGCTTTGTCGCGCAGTTCACAATCTTCGGCAATGAGGCGTTTGATATCGTCGCTAAGACGTTGCCCTTGTGCGAGGGTTCCTTCAGTCTTTATTGCCCGGAGTTCTTTAAATGACGAGGCATTGAGCTTTTCACTCTCGTCAATATAGGAAAAGATGACATTTTCTATTTCATTGACAAGCTCGTCGCCGAGCCGGTCATCAGAACATAAATGCTCTACAAATTTTTGTGACAGGTAGCGCACGGCACAATCATCTGACTGCTCTTCGCCAAGCACTGCCGACGTTGTTTCACCATCGCACCATTCAAGCTCGACTTGCATGCCATTAAGTAGTCCGCCAGCGCGGCGTAAAAAGCTGCCCTTTTCATCAGTCGCCCAGCTTCCGGCAGCAAAGGCCGTTACTTCGGCCAATGCGGATTTACCCGAGCCTTTTTGCCCGATGATGGACACCAGCCCGGCATTAAGCGGAATTTCTATATCATCAAACCATCCGTCCGAGCCGGACAATCGGATATTGCGGATGACACGGGATTCATCATGATAGACCGGCTCTGTCGGACCGATATGGACGCGGGTTTCAGGTTCGTAAAGGACCTGCTTGAGCCCGTCAAATGTCGTATCCGCCTTGATCCAGCAATACCGGTCCTGATCAGGTTTGAAAAGTTTGTCCATGCCGTGCGCATCGGAACCGTGCAGGCACGGCTTCATCCCTCCCAGTTTCATTACGGTTTCTTTATGCTCTTCTGTTGTACGGCAGAGCCAGAAGTCGCGTTCACCCGGACGGCCGCAAAATAGCGCAGGACTAAACCTTGTGATTTCTTCGCGCCAGCCTGCCCATCCGCCGTCGGTATAAAAACCCGAGAGACCGTCATCACCTGCTGCCGCTACGATAATGGAATTGCCCCTGATCCAGGGCTCTCTTTTAAACCAATTTCGAAAACTGGAAAAGTCAATTTTGAACTGCGTAACGCCAACCGCGAGTGCGCCCTTTTCTTCTGTCTTAGTGGGATCGTACGCTTTTCCAAGATCAATCAGTTGGTCACGAATGCACGAATAATTCTTGCCGCCATACTCCCATGTCAGCCGGGCGAGTGCATTATGAATCTCTTGCTGGTGGTTAGGGTCCTCCGGCGAGACCAGTAGATGAATATTCAAAGCAGTTGCTTTATCGGTCGGCGGCGCTATGCGGAACTCGATATTGGGGATGAGCAGATCAATTTCGGGCAATGCACCGCTTTCATGGTGACCCTTTAGCTTACCGTAATTATCAAACAGGAAGTAATCGGTAACGCCAATGACCCGGACTTCATTCTGGGCGACTATACCCGCGATATACTCGTCCCAGCTTCCGTAATTGTCCTCAAGCGCCGTGTCTGGCGTATGGACGTGAAGGTCCCATCTTCTCCACTCCGAACCGCGCGCCATCATGGCGTTTACCTCCTTTGATCGGTAGAACGGCCACTACAGGCTTCATCAGTCTTGCCTTAAGTAACCGCAGTTTGTTTGTCATTATCCGTGTAAAGCAGCCCGGTTTTTCGGTCAACAGAATACCTGGAGGAATTCTGGGGACAGTTTACACGACTAACCGTCTGCTTAGGATCGTTCCAAGACCCGCGTTTCCTTGCGGCTGCCTGGACTCCGGCATTCGCCGGAATGACGGGAACGGGTCGAACACGGCCAGTTGAAGACTGGCACTTACTGTAAGATCGAGCCTCAACTACTAACGAATAAGCGAGTCCAGATGATCCGCCCATTTCTGTAACCACTGCCTACACTCCGCCTCGTACCTGTGCAAATCGTAGGTTCCTTCAATCCCCTTACGTGAATGCCCCAATACCGCTTCAGCCACTTCGTTAGGACATTGCAAGCGTGACAGACCAGTCCTGACACTTCTGCGCAGATCATGAGGTGTCCAGGACGGAAGATTTACCATGCTGTTGCTTTGCCTCATCCGCCAGGCCTGCTCGGTTAGTTGTTTTTGCTGGATAGGCAGCCGCGTTTTCTGGGATGGGAACAGATAGTCTCCAGTGGTCAGGCGAAGAGTTGTTAAGAATTCCACCGCCTGACGGGGCAATTGTACATAGCGCTCGACCTCCGTCTTACTCTCCCTTATGTGGAATGTCCGTTTCTTCAAGTCGATGTCCTTCCAGGCCGCATTGCAGACCTCTCCGGTACGACACCCTGTCCAGAGGGTAAATCGAAGAACATTCTTTTGTGTTGCGGTGTAATCAGCGCCAGGCAACCATTTCAGCAACGTCGCCAACTCGGTATCAGAGAGGACTCTTTTTCCTCGTTGATGGGTAAGCTTCACCTTGGCCTGTTTGAGGCTTGATTTGGCGAGAATTGCCGGATTTGCAAACTCATCTGAAAAATAGCCCAGACCAATCGCAAATTCGTAGGCGGCGGCAAGCTCTCTCAGTACATTTCCTGCTTGAACATTTGCCCCACGTTGAACAATTGCCATGATCATATCCACCACAGCCTTTCGCGTGACAGCATTTGCCGGCATCTCCCCCAACTTGGGAATCACATCGCCATAGAGGGTTCTGCGCGTCTCAGACTGACCTTTCGGTTTTCGTGCACCGGCGATTTTTCTTCCGCTTGGAGATTTCCGGTCTTCGATATACTGGGTCAGGTAGAGTTCTACGAGGTTCTCCGCGGTGAAGGGCTTCTCTACTGACTCTACTCGTCCCTGTTCCAATTCCTGGGCTTGCTCCCGTTTCTGCCGTTTCTCCTCTTTGGCCTCAGTTGCCGGGCAGTGCCCCTGGCGGCGAATTTGTTTAAGTCCCTGGAGCTTCAATCTCGCTTCGGCCAGGGAGGTCTCCGGGAAGTTGCCGATTTTCACCTGAACGAGCTTTGAGGTGATCGGGCTGGTATAGCGATAGAAAAATGTCTTTACGCCGGTAGCCCCACATTTCACTCGCAACCCAATGTTTTCTCCCGTGTCGGCCTTAATCTTATCTCCCGGCTTCATCGTCTCCACTGTCCGGGAAGATAGAGGTTTGGTACTCTGTACTGTTCCCATTGGCATCCTCTTGGGTTGATGTCAGTTTGTCCTGGGAAAGGAAAAAAGTGTAACTTTTGGATTTCAACAAAAGTTACACCAGCAAAAGTTACACTTCAAGTTACACTTTTTCGTGAGATTGGATGATATTTCGTGAGACCCAATGAGACGTTAAGAGACGAGGGAAAAACTATAAATATTTATATTTCAATAAGTAGAGCAGCGTAACGGCATGAGCTCATTAGAAATAAATGTGCCGCATACGCCAATGATGCAGCAATATTTACGCATCAAGGCGGAACATGCGGACATTTTGCTGTTCTATCGCATGGGCGATTTCTACGAATTGTTCTATGACGATGCGCGCAAGGCCGCCCGTCTGCTCGACATTACCTTGACCGCGCGCGGGCAATCGGGCGGTCAACCCATCCCCATGGCCGGCGTGCCCTACCATGCCGCCGACGGTTATCTGGCCAAGTTGGTACGCGCCGGCGAGTCGGTCGCCATTTGCGAACAAATCGGCGACCCGGCACTCAGCAAAGGGCCGGTCGAGCGACAGGTGGTGCGCATCGTCACGCCCGGCACCGTGACCGACGAGGCGCTGCTCGGCGAACGTCGCGACAATCTTCTCGTTGCCGTACATCAACAGCGTGACCGATACGGAATCGCCGCGCTCGACCTCAGTGGCGGTCGATGCAGTGTGCAGGAAGTCAGCGGCGGCGAAGCATTGTCCAGCGAGCTGGAACGCCTGAAGCCGGCCGAACTCCTGCTCAGCGAGGACAGCGAAGTTGCCGACGTCATCGGCGCCCGGCCCGGTTTGCGCCGCCGCCCGCCGTGGCACTTTGAAGCCGACACCGCCCAGCGCTTGTTGAACACCCAGTTCGGCACACACGATTTGTCGGGTTTCGGCTGTGACGACATGCCCGCGGCCGTCGCCGCCGCCGGTTGCCTGCTGCAATATGTGCAAGAGACCCAGCGTACCGCACTGCCGCATTGGCGCGCCCTGACCGTCGAGGCGCGCGATGACAGTGTTATTCTGGACGCCGCAACGCGTCGCAATCTGGAACTCGACACCAGCATCACCGGGCGCCACGAATTCACCCTGGCGGGTGTGCTGGATCACACCGCCACCGCCATGGGCAGTCGGTTACTGCGCCGCTGGATTCATCGGCCCTTGCGCGACCGGCGAGTGCTGCGCATGCGCCACCACGTCATTCAAACCTTGCTCGACGAACACGCCTACTCGGCGCTGCACGACCATCTGCGCGGCATTGGCGACATCGAGCGCATACTCGCACGTGTGGCGCTGCGTTCCGCGCGCCCGCGCGATCTCACTACCCTGCGCGCCGCGCTCGGCCAACTGCCGGAATTGCAGCGTCATTTGGCGCCGTTGGATTCGCCACGTCTGCGTTCCCTGGCAGGCGAGATCGCGCAACACCCGCACATCGAAACCTTGCTGACATCGGCGCTGGTCGAATCCCCCGCCATGTTGGTGCGCGACGGTGGTGTCATTGCCGGCGGCTACGACGCCGAACTGGATGAATTGCGCGCCCTGAGCCAAAACGCCGATCACTTTTTGGTCGAGCTGGAGGCGCGCGAACGCCAGCGTAGCGGCATCGCCGGCCTGAAGGTCGCTTACAACCGGGTGCACGGCTTCTATATCGAAGTCAGCCGCAGCCAGTCGGAACAGGTACCGGCAGACTACACCCGCCGCCAAACACTGAAGAATGCCGAACGCTACATCACGGCCGAATTGAAGGCCTTCGAGGACAAGGTACTGAGCGCCCGGGAACGCGCGTTGGCACGTGAAAAGGCCTTGTATGAAGGCTTACTCGATCAGCTCGTCGAGCACCTGGGGGTATTGCAGCTCAGCGCCGCAGCGCTGGCCGAACTGGACGTACTGGTCAATCTCAGCGAGCGCGCCGATTCACTCGACTATACGTGCCCCGAACTCAGCGACGCGCCCGGCATCGTTATCCGCGACGGCCGCCACCCGGTGGTCGAGCGTGTGCTCGAACACGCCTTTGTGCCCAACCACACCGAAGTCGACGATCAGCACCCGATGCTGATAATAACCGGCCCGAACATGGGCGGAAAATCGACCTATATGCGGCAAACTGCACTGATCGTGCTAATGGCGTATATCGGTAGTTTTGTCCCCGCAAAACACGTCGAGCTGGGCCCGGTGGACCGTATTTTCACCCGTATCGGGGCTTCGGACGACCTCGCCAGCGGCCGTTCGACGTTTATGGTGGAAATGACCGAAACCGCCAATATTTTACACAATGCGACCGCGACCAGTCTCGTGCTGATGGATGAAATTGGACGTGGAACAAGCACTTACGATGGATTATCGTTGGCCTGGGCGGTCGCCGTCCACCTCGCCACCCACGTTCGGGCCTATACCCTGTTTGCCACCCACTATTTCGAACTGACACAACTGCCGAGCACCTATCCCGCCATCCGCAATGCGCACTTGGACGCTATCGAGCATGGCGACTCGATCGTGTTTCTGCATGCGCTAAAGGACGGTCCGGCGGATCGCAGCTACGGGCTGCACGTCGCCGCGCTGGCCGGCGTCCCGCAGGGCGTCATCGCGCAGGCGCGTGCGCGGCTGGAAGTGTTGGAACGCAACGACTTGACCCCGCTGTCGAGTGCGGGCGCTGCCGAGCCGCCACAGATGGCGCTGTTTGCAGCCAACGAGGAGCACCCGGTAGTACAGCGTTTGCGTGCTATTGACCCCGACGCACTGACCCCGCGACAGGCCCTGGAGTGCCTTTACGCACTCAAATCAGGGCTTTCCGAATAGCCCCTTCTCATTTAACTATGTAGTTGATTTACACCTAAAGACTATGGTGCTTCATGCCGATAGTCAGACATGACTGCGGGCGCCAGCCGGCGTCCGTTGGCAGACCATCGGATTGATTCGCCGTTTCGCGCCGACCCGACGCCGCACTGCTGGCGTCCACGGCAGGGAGTTACGGGCCATGGTCTGCCTACAATAAGGCCGTTCGCATGGCGGCAGGGGTGCCCCAGTGTCATTTATCATTTCAGGATTCAAACGCATGAGCGTGAAGCGCAAGATGTTCGTTGGCTTCGGCGCCCTCTTGCTGATTCTCGCCGTGGTGGCCGCGCAAACCGTGGCCAGTTTGTTATCCATTCGGCACGCGACTTCGGAAGTGGTCGAAGAGCATCAGCGCACCGTCATTCGTTCCCTGGAGCTGTCCGCCGACCTCAAGGCGGCGCTCGGCGAACTCGGCTTTTACCTACTGGGTAAAGAGAAGCGCCATCAGCTCGATTATCTCAACCACTTAAAGATGGCCAATACGCTCTTGGTAAAACTTAAGCAAGAATCGAGCGTGCGCTCCGATCCCAAAGCCGCGCGGCTGGTGCACAAAATTGAATCGGATATGAATAAGTTCAAGACCTACCAGGAAACGATGTTTACCCTGGCAACCGACCGTAATAAGAATTTTCCCGCGATGAGTTATTCGGCGCGCAACGTCAACCCGCTTAGCCAGCAGCTGCTGCAAGACGTCGATACCATTCTGCGCGCCGAAGAGGATCGCGGCGCAGGACACGAACGCAGCGGATTGATTCACGATGCCAACGAGATGCGCTATGCCTGGGCTCGACTCATGGGCGGCCTGCGCGGATACCTTGGTTTTCGGGCAGCCTCGGCCGTCGATGAGGTAAAAAATTATCGCGAGTATTTTGCGCAACAAATGACGCATTTACGCGACACATATGGAAAATCGCTGGCATTGGATCAAGATGCAGCGATGGCGCAAATCCCTGCGCTATTGCAAAAATTCGATGAGCATTTCAAATATATCCTCAAAACGCACGACAGCGACCAATGGCGTCAGGACGCCTACTTGATACGCACAGAATTGGGCCCACTTGTACAGACACTCAATCACGACATCGAGCAATTGGTGGCAATGCAGGTAACCAATATTCAACAGATTGGCGACGCATTGGTAAGGCAGTCCACCCACACCGTCAGCGTCGTGCTGATCATGCTGGCGCTCGCCATCGGTGCCGTCATCGCGCTCGCCGTACTGCTGACCCGCGGCATCATCCGCCCTATGACGCGCGCCGTCGAGAGCGGCGTCACCGCCATCGGCGAGGTTATGCAAAGTGTCGACGACCAGGGCGTGGTGACCCACCTCGAACACATCCACGGCGGCGACGAGATCGAAAACGTCGCCAGCACGCTACATGCTATGACCGCCGCGTTAAACGATGCTGTATGCCGACAAAATCAACAATCCGAAGCGCTTCGAGAGAAAGTGTTACTGCTATTGTCGGTGGTCGAGAAGGCCGCACGGGGCGATCTAACCGGCACGCTGGCCGATTTTCACGGCACCGAGACCATCGACGAGCTGGCTGAGAATATTCACATCATGATCGCCAACCTCAACAATTTGGTGACACAGGTTCAGCACTCCGGTAACCAGGTAAACGCGTCAGCGGCCGAAATTGCCGCCACGGCTCGACAGCAGGAGGCGACTGCGACCGAGCAGGCAGCCAGCACGAATGAAGTCATGGCAACGGTGACTCAGATATCGGCGACCTCCAAAGAATTGGTCAAAACGATGGAGGAAGTAACCGCTGTTGCCGAAGATACCGCCGACTCCGCCGCCGACGGTCATAGCGCTTTGGCGCGCATGCAGGAAACCATGCATCGCATGCGCCAGGCAACCGATACAATCACCGGAAAATTGGCCGTCCTGAGCGAGAAAACCGGCAACATCAGCACGGTTGTAACGACCATTACCAAAGTCGCCGATCAAACCAACCTGTTGTCGCTCAATGCTGCTATCGAGGCGGAAAAAGCCGGTGAGTATGGCCGCGGGTTTTCGGTGGTTGCCAGTGAAATACGGCGTCTTGCCGACCAAACGGCCGTTTCCACCTGGGACATCGAGCAAATGGTCAAAGACATGCAATCCTCGGTCTCTGCCGGAGTGATGGGCATGGATAAATTCTCGGAAGAAGTTGCCCGCGCTGTCGATGAAGTCGCGCAAGTTGGTGGACAGCTGGCACAGATCATCGAACAGGTCCAGACGCTCACACCGCGCTTTGAAACAGTGAATCACGGCATGCAGTCGCAATCGGACGCTGCGGGACAAATAAGCGAAAGCATGACGCAGCTTAATGAAACGGCGCAGCAAACCGCAGCTTCACTGCGCCAGTCGAGCCAATCGATCCAACAACTGAAAGGTGCGGCCCAAGATTTGCAAACCGGGGTCGCACGTTTCCGGGTAGCGTCGTAGCCGCGCCGATCAATGCTACTGGTAACTTTCACAATAGGCGAAGAACGTTACGCAATGCGGACAGACGCGGTTGTCGAGATAACGCCGGTGGTGCGCATGAAGCAGCTACCGTTATCGGATGCCTATGTCGCCGGCATTTTCAGTTACCGCGGCACGCCGGTTCCGGTAATCGATCTATGCCAGCTGTTCGAACAGCGCCCCAGCCTGACGCGCATGAGTACGCGCATTATTTTGGTTCGCCATACAGCCGCTTCCGCTACATCGCACGTCCTTGGCCTGATCGCCGAGCAGGTAAATGGAACCATACATCGACGCGAGGACGAATTAGTCCCGTCGGGAGTCACGGTCGCAGCCGCCCCTTTTCTCGAAGGTATCTGCAGCGACGCCGATGGGCTCATTCAGCTAGTCGATCACAATCGCATGCTTCCGGACTCGGTGCTTGCGCGACTGTTTCAGTCGGACCAACTCGCGCCTGCGCCAACTTCCGCCAGCACATCCAGATGCGCAATTGACGCACATGTGTCGATCGCCCCGGCAGTGGTAAACGATGAACACTCTTGACCGCATCGCTCAGCTGCTGAAGGAACACATCGGACTACACGCGCAATCGGTCGGCACGTCCGCAATCGACAGTGCCGCGCATCAGCGTATGGCCGTATGCCGCATTGAACGATTGGAAGAATATGCCGATCATCTGCAAACATCGCCAGGTGAACTTAAGCAGCTTATTGAAGCGGTTGTGGTGCCCGAGACTTGGTTTTTTCGTGATTCGAAGCCGTTTGTAACCCTAAAAGAAAACGTGCATCAACGTTTTGGGCGTATTACCGAGCAAGAGCCGCTGCACATACTCAGCCTGCCATGTTCAACTGGCGAAGAACCCTACTCTATTGCCATCACGCTGTTTGAGGCCGGTTTACGCGCCGCGCAGTTTAAAATCGATGCCATCGACGTCAGTCAACAAGCGCTTGAATACGCACTACGCGGCTCCTACGGAATGCACTCGTTTCGCGGCAAACAGGACCCGACTATTCGTGAGCGTTACTTCCAGCGCGAACACGATCGCTACATAATCGCCAAGCAAATTCGCGATCAAGTTTATTTCCGCCAAGGCAATATACTGTCCAATACCACCGGTATACCGGGACATAACTACGACATCATCTTTTGTCGCAACCTGCTCATCTATTTTGACGAGCAGACCAAGCAGCGTGCACACAAGACTTTGCACCGCGTATTAAAAGACGACGGAGTTCTGTTCTTGGGGCATGCCGAGTGCGGCGTCATTCCGCAGACACTATTTACCAGCTTGGGGCCGGCGAGCGCCTTCTCGTTCAGAAAGGTGCTGCCTGAGGCAAGCAAGAATGCGGCCGATCGTCCTGCACAAAAGGCATCGATACGGCGGCGCGATGCAAGCGCTCGGCCGCCGCATCAGCGCATAAACGCACCGACGCAAGTCAGGCCTGCGCCTACGGGCATCACAGCGACGGCGCCGGCGGCCGACGCAACAGCGGCGAAGATCAAGCCATTGCAGCGTGCGCGGCAGCTAGCGGATAAGGGTGATTTGCAGGCCGCCAGAGCGATTTGTCAGGAACAGATTAGTAGCGATGGCCCATGTGGGGACAGCTATTTTTTATTGGGCCTAATCGAAGAGTCCCTAGGAGAGACGACTGCCGCCGAGGAGCACTTGCGCAAGGCGGTTTACCTCGACCCTCAACACTACGAGTCGCTGGTCCACCTCGCGCTGATCGTTGAACAACGCGGGGATGCCAAAAACGCCGCGCTGCTTAGAAGGAGAGCCGAACGCGCGAAGAACTGAGTCGTGCGATAAGCCACAGTAAAGCCGATGAGCGCCAATATCAAACTAATAGACTGCTGGAATCGTATCGGCATTTGGGGCAACGAGCGTCCGCGCTGTCCTAAGCTCGATCAGGTCATCCACTGTCACAACTGTAACATCTACTCGTCGGCAGGACGTAACCTGCTCGACCGTGCGGCGCCTGACGGCTATCTCGATGAATGGGGGCAAAACCTCAGCACACCGATCGCGTCATCGACCGACACACTCGAATCCGCGCTGATGTTTCGAATCGGCAACGAATGGCTATGTCTGCCCAATCGATTGATTTGTGAAATCGCTGATATGCGCCTGATACATAGCATACCGCACACCAACGATCGTGTGCTAAAGGGTCTAATCAATCTTCGAGGGGAACTTCACTTATGCGTTTCTCTGGGTCATCTTATCGGTCTAGATAAAGGCTCGGCGCACGCCATGGAAGGCATAAAAACGCACGAGCGTATCCTGGTAACCGAAC
Organism: Gammaproteobacteria bacterium; assembly: GCA_030147845.1. Lineage (GTDB taxonomy): Bacteria > Pseudomonadota > Gammaproteobacteria > JASBUN01 > JASBUN01 > JASBUN01. The sequence continues at coordinate 74,037 of JASBUN010000041.1, read as the reverse complement.
GCAACGGCGAACGTTACGTATTTCCCGTCAGTGAAGTGAAGAATATTTTCCGCTTTCATGCGGATCAGATTGAAGTCGCACCGGCGACCGTGGCGAAAGCGGCTTCGACGTTCATTAAGGGAATTATCAATGTCGACGATGTGCACGTCGGCTGCCTGGACGATGAACTTGTATTTCATGCGTTGAGCAGAAAGTTGGTATAACCATGTCCAGCCAATTCAACGACGATACCATGCTTGAGCTGTTCCGTCTGGAAACGGACACGCATGCCTCGGCGCTCAGCGAAGGACTACTGGCGCTGGAAAGTCGACCCAACGATACGTCGCTTTTGGAATCTCTCATGCGCGCCGCTCATTCTATCAAAGGCGCTGCGCGTTTAGTTGACGTGCCTAGCGCGGTGGAAATCGCTCATGTCATGGAGGATTGTTTCGTCGCGGCACAAGCGGGACGCTTGATTTTGCGTGCCGAACACGTCGATACCTTACTTACCGGCGTCGACATGCTGTCGCGCATCGCGAAGCAGAGCGCCGATCAACACGAGCAGCAATCGGTTGATGAACAGCATGAGTTACAACAATTAGTCGCGCAGTTGGCGAGAGTACGCGACGACAATTCCAAGCCGGCGGCCTCAAACGCCGTGCGCAATACACAGTGCGCCGATAACGTACCGCGCCCCGCCGCCCACGCCGATCACGATGTCGACATGCTCGATCTATTTCGTATCGAAGTGGAAACCCATACCGGCGCGTTGACACAAGGGCTTTTGGAGTTGGAGAGCAGCGCCGACCAGGCCAAATTGCTGGAGGCATTGATGCGCGCGGCGCACTCGATCAAGGGCGCGGCGCGCTTAGTGGACGTCGCCAGCGCGGTTGACGTCGCACACAGCATGGAAGACTGTTTTGTCGCTGCACAGGAAGCACGCATCCAATTGCTCGGCGATGACATTGACGTACTGTTGCGTGGTGTCGATCTGCTGGCAAGCATCGCTCAATTACCGAACGATCAACATAATCAGTGGCGTAAACAGAATCAGCCGGCCATCGCCGCCCTTACGGCCGAATTAGGAGGCATATTGCGTGGCGACAAATCGCCTCCACAAGCCAAGCCGGACGTACAGCGACGCGAGCCCGACCCCGCCGCTGCCCAAGTTCCCGCCGCCAAGGGCGGCGAACGCGTACTAAGAATCAGCGCTGAGCGTGTTAATCGCCTGGTGGGTTACGCCGGCGAATTTCGTGTCTCGGCAGGCTGGCTGCGCTCATATGCCGACTCCCTGTTGATTTTAAAACGTCGTCACACCGAATTGCTTGCACATCTCGATCGCCTTCATAATGCCTTGGACGAAAACACACTGAACGATCTCGCCAAAAACATGCTACAGACAACACAGTCTAAAGCGGACGAGTGTCGTCAGTCGCTGGCGGGGCGAATTTCGGAGCTGGAAGACTTTGATCGCCGTATCAGCAACCTGACCAGCCGCCTGAATCATGAGGTCATCACCAGCCGTATGCGGCCATTCGGAGACGCCGTACAAGGCTTCAAACGCATGGTCCGTGATATCGCACGCTCGCTTGGCAAACAAGTAGAGTTGCATATTGCTGGTCTGGATACGCAGGTCGACCGCGATATCCTCGAAAAAATCGAAGCACCACTCAACCATCTACTGCGCAATGCCGTTGACCACGGCATCGAATCGCCCGAACAACGTGCGCAGGCCGGCAAGCCTGCGGTCGGTTCGATTCGCCTGGAGGCGCTTCACAGCGCAGGGCTCCTTTCTATCGTCATCAGTGATGATGGACGCGGGGTCGATTTGGATGGACTACGCAAGCGGATCGTCGAACGTGAAATGGTCAGCGCGGCGATGGCGGCCGATTTATCGGAATCCGAACTCCTCGACTTCTTGTTTCTGCCGGCGTTTTCGACCCGAGATGAGGTCACGGAAGTTTCCGGTCGCGGTGTCGGCTTGGACGTGGTCCACAGCACGGTGCAGGAAATGCGTGGCCAAATTCGATCGACCACTAATCCAGGCCAGGGGATGTGCGTCAATCTGCAGCTACCACTCACTCTGTCGGTGATTCGCAGCCTCATCGTACGCATCGCCGGCGAGCTCTACGCATTCCCACTGGCGCGCATCGAGCACATCCTAAAAATAGAACGTGGTCAAATCGAGACGCTGGAAGACCGCCAATATATTACCTACGGAGATCAGCACATCGGCTTGGTGGATGCGACTCAGGTTCTCGGGCGTAAGAATGGCGAAAACTCAGACATGAGCCTGCCGGTGGTGGTGATCGGCGATCGTAACGCAAGTTATGGCCTCGTCGTAGAACAGTTCATCGGCCGCCGCGATCTAGCGGTACACACGATCGATCCACGCTTAGGCAAGATTCAAGATATCAGCGCAGCAGCCATAACCGAGGAAGGCGAACCGGTATTGATCTTCGATGTGGACGATTTAGCGCGTTCTATCGACGTCCTGGTCTCAGGGAAGCGGCTGCACAAAGTCAAACGCTCAAGTAATGCAGACAAGCGTACGACCAAGCGCATTCTGGTGGTCGACGATTCGCTAACGGTGCGCGAAGTTGAACGCAAATTGCTGCAATCCAAGGGTTACGAGGTGGATGTGGCGGTGGATGGAATGGATGGATGGAACACGGTACGCACCGGCGATTACGACCTTATTATCAGCGACATCGATATGCCGCGTCTAAACGGCATCGAGCTCGTCACCATGATTAAAAAAGACCCGGTGTTGCGCGCGCTGCCGGTGATGATCGTGTCCTACAAAGATCGACCGGAGGACCGCGATCGCGGCCTTGACGCAGGCGCGGATTACTACCTGGCCAAAGGCAGTTTCCATGACGAAACGCTGATTAATTCGGTCAACGACCTGATCGGAGCGGCGACGGCATGAGAATCGCGATCGTCAATGATGTCAGCATGGTAGTGTCAGCGCTCACCCACGTGATTTTGGAATACACGGAACACACCATCGCCTGGACCGCGGCCGACGGCGTTCAAGCGGTCGAACAATGCGCCGCCGACCGCCCTGACGCCATACTCATGGATCTGATCATGCCGCACATGGACGGCATCGAAGCCAGCAAACGCATTATGGACGCCACACCGTGCGCAATCTTGGTGGTAACCGCGTCGGTCACCGGCAATTCCGCCAAGGTGTTCGAAGCCATGGCTGCCGGCGCGCTGGACGCGATCAGCACGCCTACGCTTGGCGGCGCACGCACGCGCGATGGGATTCAGAGTCTAAAGAAAAAGCTCGATTCCATCAGTCATTTGATCTCGCGACATACGCCTGCACCACAGCCAGCGCCAGCCCTGCCGGCGCAACGCGGACAATTCAGCACGTCGCTAATCGCCATCGGCTCGTCGACCGGCGGCCCCGGCTCATTGGCACAAATTCTAAGTGCACTGCCCGCCGACTTCAGCGCCGGCATCGTCATCATTCAGCATGTCGATAGCCATTTCGCGCCCGGCCTGGCACAGTGGCTGAATGATCAATCGCCACTTAACGTGCGTCTGGCCGAAGACGGCGATCGCCCCCAGGCTGGAACAGTGCTCATCGCGGGCACAAGTGATCACTTGATCCTAAGAAAAAACGGCCGTCTCCATTACACCGCGGAACCCGCCGCGCATATCTATCGGCCGTCGGTAGACGTCTTTTTCGACAGCGTCGCCACCTACTGGCAGGACGACGCCATCGGCGTATTACTCACGGGTATGGGACGCGACGGCGCCAGCGGCCTGCTTGCATTAAAACGCCGGGGTATGTATACCATCGCTCAGGATAAAAACAGTTGCGCTGTGTATGGGATGCCAAAAGCCGCCGTAGAACTGAACGCCGCAGCCGACGTTCTACCAGTCGGCGATATCGCCCACGCACTGACCCGGGAACTGACCCGGAATGGGAAGGAACACCCAGCCAGGGGGCAGCAACACCATGACCAATAATAACGAGCTCAGCGCCAGTATTTCCAATGACAAAATCATAAAAGTCCTCCTGGTCGACGACCAAGCCATGGTAGCCGAAGGCATCCGCCGCATGTTGCAAGGCGAAAGCGATATGGAGTTTCATTATTGCGCCGATCCTTCCGCCGCCATACAAACTGCATCCGAACTCGATGCCACTATCATTCTGCAGGATCTGATCATGCCCGACATCGACGGCATGACGCTGGTACGCTTTTTCCGCGCCAATAACGTCACCCGCGATATTCCGATCATCGTTTTATCCTCCAAGGAGGATCCGGTTATTAAGAGCGACGCCTTTTCCAATGGCGCCAACGACTATCTGGTAAAACTCCCGAATAAAATCGAATTGATCGCCCGCATTCGCGCGCACACAAAAAATTACCTTATGCAGCTCGAACGCGACGCCGCATTCATGGCTCTGCGCGAGATGCAACGTCAACTCGAAAAAACCAACGCCGAACTACAGCGGTTGTCGTCACTGGATGGGCTGACCGGAATTGCGAATCGTCGACAGTTCGATACCACGCTGGACGCTGAATGGAAGCGCATTGAACGTGAGCACGGCACGCTTTCGCTTATTCTCATCGATATTGATTTTTTCAAGCCGTTCAATGACACCTACGGTCACCAGGGTGGTGACGACTGCCTGCAACGCGTCGCTCGCATCCTCGACAAAACGGCCAGTCGGCCGGCGGATTTGGTAGCGCGCTACGGCGGTGAAGAGTTTGCCGTCGTCTTGCCGAATACGGATCCGCACGGCGCTACCTTGGTCGCTGAACGCGTGCGTGCGGCGGTGCGGGCGCTCGAAATTCCGCACAAAGGCTCCACGGTCGATACCCACCTGACCATCAGCGCCGGAATAGCAACGCTGACACCATCGAACGACAGCGGTGTACAGATGTTGATCGAGTTGGCGGATAAAGCGCTCTACGAAGCCAAGGAGCAGGGCCGCAACCGGGTCATCGCACGCACGGATCTGGCCAATTAGGCGGATCCGCCGTCCACGACCGCCGCCTTACCTCGACGTTCACGCAGTTGCATTCTCCCCCGAAGACTACAATACTAGGCGGGGCTGCCCGCCCATGCCTGCTTCCGCTATTGCCACAAAAAATTCAAGAGCTTGATACATGACCTACGTCGTTACTGAAAATTGCATCAAATGCAAATACACCGATTGTGTCGAAGTCTGCCCGGTCGATTGCTTCCATGAGGGACCGAATTTTTTAGTTATCGACCCCGAAGAGTGTATTGACTGCAGTTTGTGCGAACCCGAGTGTCCCGCCGAGGCCATATTCGCCGAAGACGATGTCCCGGAAGGGCAGCAGCACTTGACGGAATTAAATGCCGAGTTATGCCGCGACTGGCCGGTCATCACGGAGAAGAAGGATGCCCCGCCGGACGCCGAGGAATGGGACGGGAAGCCCGATAAACTTCAATACCTGGAACGCTGACCACCATTGCACCGCCTTGCTCCAGCTACTCTTAGTCCTCGACGGACGCACGCGGTCGGCGACCTAGGGGTGCAATGGCTTGCATTGTCATCGCAAAATCCGGCGTCAAACCACCGGTATACGCCGTGCGCCGCGCCCCTGCCGAAGCAATCCGGCCGTTCGGGATAGCAATCAATACCGTGTCGCACCACGTGTCGCAACCCATCCATCTGCTGCCCTATGACGGCGACCCGCTAGCGTTTGCCGCCGAACGCATATTGACCCGGCACGCCGATGCCTTGCCCGATCTCGACCAGGTCGTCGTTTTGTTGCCCGACACCCAGTCCGCACCGCGCCTACGCGAGTTGCTACTGCGTGGTGCGGCTGATCGCGGCCTTAGCGCCTTGCTCGGTCCGCGCATCGACACCTTGCCTGGCTGGCTTGATTCCCTCTGCATCGCCCACACGCCGGCCGTCCAAAATGTCGGTCGCGACCTGATTCTCATGGAGGCACTACAACAACATCGTACGCTGTTCGGCGACGCCGATCCGTGGCGACTCTGCGAAAGCCTATTGCAATTTTTCGATGAGCTTACCCGTTTCGATGTTCAACTGCCGGACAATGTCGACGAATTCATCAGCCGAATCGGCCGCGGCTACGGCACTCGCGCAACGACACCGGCCCACCTGGGACGCGAAGCAACCCTGGTACACACGCTGTGGCGCGCGTGGCACCAACAGTTACATGCGCATGGACGCATCGACCCTAATAGCGCCTATATATTGCGGCTGCGCCAATCGCTCGACAGTATCCGTACGAATCAGACCATATTCGTGCTCGGATGGTATCGTGCCACCAGCGCTGAATGCGCCTGGTTACAAGCATTGCTGAAGCGCGGCCAGCTCGAACTAATTTTGCACGGCGCGTTCGGCAGCGATCACTACCACCCTGATGCGGCGCTCACGCGGCTTACCGCCATGCTGCACATCGCGCCGCACGCGACCAAGTCGACCGACGCGCTATCGCTGTTCATTGATGCCACGTACGCATACCGCGATAATCCGTTATCAGAGCGCGCACGAAACTTCAGGCGGGGAACCGGCGCCGACAGTCCGGCACGTAACCGTTTGATGAGCTTCCACGCCGAGGACGCCGAACAGGAAGCGCGGGCGATCGACCTACAAGTACGCCGTTGGCTGCTCGAGGGCATGGCGAGCATCGGCATTGTCACCGAGGATCGTCGCCTCGCTCGCCGTGTACGGGCATTGCTCGAACGCGCCGAGATCGTGCTGGACGATACTGGTGGCTGGGCGTTATCCACCACCAGTGCCGCGACCGTCATCGAGCGCTGGCTACAAACGGTGGAAGAGGATTTCGCACATCAACCGCTGCTCGATCTGCTCAAATCACCGTTCCTGCTACCACTGGACGATGCCGATGGTTTTCGCGCCGCGGTTTATCGCCTCGAGCGGGATATCGTTCTACACGAGAACGTCGCCCGCGGCCTCGCCCGCTATCGTCGACATCTACGCTTCCGTGCGCGCAGGCTCAAGTGGTCGGCGCCGGCAACCGCACGCATCGCGCAATTACTCGATCATTTGGCGCACGCCGCGGCGCCGTTACAGGCCCTGTTTGGCGGACGGCCGCATTTACCACAACGTTATTTGGACGCACTCGATTTCAGCCTCGACGCACTCGAGCTGCGCCGCACGTTAGCCGCCGACGCGGCTGGGTTTCGTGTACTGCAACAACTTCAGCAGCTACGCGCGGCCACCGACCAACGGCAGGTGCGCATGAACTGGAGCGAATTCCGCGGTTGGTTGGGACGCGCGCTGGAACGCGCGAGCTTCCGACCCAATACCGCCAACAGTGCGGTACAACTCCTGACGTTAGAACAAAGTCATTTATGCCGTTTCGACGCGCTGATCATCGCCGGCGCCGAAATCAGTCATCTGCCCGGTAGCGGCACGCCTTCACCGTATTTCAACGACGCCGTACGTGGCGAACTCAAACTGCCGAGCTGGCATGAAACCCTCACCGAGCGCTTTTATCATTTTCGTCGCCTCCTGAGTTCCTCAAATCGAGTTCTGATCACTTGTCACCGCCAGCAGGACGGCGACGAGGTGGTCGTTTCGCCGTGGCTGGAGGCGCTTGAAACCTTTCACAATAGCGCCTTCGGCTGCGGTCTGGATGATGCCGGATTGACCCACCTGTTGTCGGCATCGGACACCGATGTATGTACATTTGACGAAGCAGAACTACCGCATCCGATGCCGTATCCGCGCCCACAAGTTGCGGCCGACAAATTGCCGCACGCAGTATCCGCAAGCGCCCACCAACGTTTGGTGGATTGTCCATATCAGTTTTTCGCCGCCGACTGCTTGCAACTCAAGCCGGTAGATGAAATTCGCGAAGTGCTGGAAAAGTCCGACTACGGACAGCGCGTGCATCGCTGCCTGCAGGCATTTCACGCCACTGTGGATGGTCTGCCGGGACCATTCTCAGAACCACTTACGGCGGAAAACCGCGCGCGCGCGATTGATTGCCTGCAGGCGATTGCGCATGCGCAATTCGCCAAGGATCTGGAAGACAATTTCATGCACAGAGGATGGCTCAAACGTTGGCTGAGCCTGATCCCCGCCTATATCGACTGGCAGATCGAACGTCAGCGGCACTGGTCAGTCGTGGCGGTGGAAAGCGCCTGTGAACAAACCATCGGGCCGACTTGGCGACTCAAAGGACGCCTGGACCGCGTCGACGCCAACGGCTCCGGCCAACATGCCGTGATCGATTATAAAACCGGCGCCACCCCGAACGCGGACATGGTGATGCAAGGCGAAGCGGTGCAGTTGGCGAGCTACGCCATACTGCACGGTTCGACGACGCAGGTGGAATACGTCCGGCTCGATGGCGAGCACGTTGAATCGGCCTCGATGCTGGACGGAACCGAACTGAGCGAACTGCGCGATCGCGTGCGCCGGCGCCTGGCATCGGTTTTGGATGAAGCCGCCGCCGGCGCGGCCTTACCGGCCTGGGGTGACGAACAGGTATGCAAACACTGTCCGATGTCGGGTCTTTGCCGACGCGAGGCGTGGCTCGAATCCGCACAGGCGGCGCCGTGATCGGCCGCGCGTGATGTTTTTCGGAGGCAAATGAAAAGGCGGCCCGCAGGCCGCCTTTTGTGTCCATTATGAGCCCTCCCGGCCCAATGCACAGCCGTATGGCTCCTCCATCCGGTGTGGTCCTTGAGGCCATCCATGATGGCCCAGCAAGGGCTAGTGTGAGCGGATTTCGTGACCGACGCAATCAGCCGCAGTATCAGCCTCACACTCTCACGCCCGCCGTTCGCACCGATGTAACGTGGTTAGATATTGTTTTATATCAATTATTGTAACTCTGTCCACATGACGTATATTTTTTGTAGGATTTGGCCTACAGAATTTTCGGAGTTCGCCTACACCACTCCCATAATCACCCAAATTTCCCCGCCTGTATAAGAAAAGGCGGCATTACGCCGCCTTTTCGTCCCTCAGGGCGATCCTGCCCCCGGCAATTCCATTTGCCACTTCGTCCTTGTTACCCTCCCTGTTCACCTTCCCTGGTCTAATCGGCACCAAAGTGCACGATTAGAGGCTATTTATACGGGTATTTACGCGTGTTGCAAAACGTGAAATCAGTGCTGCTGGGCGCCAGCCGGCATCGCCCGTCAACCAAACAACCATAATAAGTTCAATATATTAGAAGAAAAATAAGCTATACAACGAGGCGTTGTCGCACATCACCATCCAGGCATTCCCTACAGCAATATCAGACTCGGCCTACAAACCAATTCACCACACTCGGCCACAGTTCGCTCACAGAGATCGATTCTGGGAGAATGCGCAATACCGTTACTCGAACCCGAATCGACATGTCCGCCAGCCTGCAGGCCGCCACGCCATCTAACAACGCTACCGTCATGGCCTCCGCGGGCACCGGCAAGACTTGGTTGTTGGTCACGCGTCTGGTGCGACTTTTGCTCGCCGGCGCGCCCCCGGACGGTATTCTCGCCGTCACATTCACGCGTAAAGCGGCTGCGGAAATACTGACACGGCTAAACCAACGCTTGCTCAGCTATGTGCACCTATCCGAACGCCAACTCGATCAGGCACTGGCTGAGCTGGGCGCCACCGCTAACGCCGAAACCCGGGCCCGGGCGCGTCGCCTCTACGAAGAACTACTGTTTAGCGAACACCCGGTGCGCGCCACGACCTTCCATGCCTTCTGCCAGGACACGCTACAACGTTTTCCACTGGAGGCCTCGGTACCGCCGGGGTTCGAGTTGCTCGACACCGCCGGGCTACTCCAAAACGAGGCCTGGGATGCACTCTATAACGAAGCCACAGCGGCTCAAGACGGCGCCACCGCACGCGCGCTGGAAACACTGTTTGACCAGTGCGGCGGCTTACACAATACGCACGCGGCGCTATCCGCCTTTCTGCATCACCGTAGCGACTGGTGGGCATTCACAGAGGGGCAGGCTGACGCGCCGGCATATGCCGAACAGTCGCTGTTACGGTTACTCGACATCGATCCCGACGCCGATCCGGGCGCGGCGTTTGTAGCCGCAATGAGCGCCGACGTGAGCCACTTTGCGGCGCTGCTGCAGCGACACGCAACCGCCAGCAACCTTGGGCACGCCGGTCTCTTGACCCAGGCACTGGACACCCAGCTCGACGACGAGCAACGCTGGGCATTGCTGCGCCAAGTCTTTTTTACCGGCAGCGGTACACGCCGCGTACGCAAGGCTAGTAAAACCCAAGAAAAAAATATGGGCGCGGAGGCGCAACAGCGATTCCTGGCACTGCACGACTCGCTCTGCGAGCGCCTCGAACAGTTGTTTGACCAACTCCGGCGTCGCCACACGTGGCGGTTGTCGTGCGCATGGTTCCGGGCCGGAACGCGGTTACTGGAACACTACCAACGCATCAAGCGCGAGCAACGCTGGCTCGATTTCGACGATCTGGAATGGAAAACATACGAACTCCTACATAACGCCGACAACGCCCATTGGATCCAGTACAAACTGGACCAGCGCATCGATCATTTCCTGGTCGATGAATTCCAAGACACGAACCCCACGCAATGGCGCCTGCTACTGCCGTTGCTGCAAGAGCTTGCCGCCGGCGACAATGAACGACAGCGCAGTGTCTTTTTGGTCGGTGACGTAAAACAGTCGATCTACCGATTCCGCCGTGCCGAGCCTCGTCTGATGGACAGCGCCGCCGACTGGCTGGGCCAGAATCTAGACGCACAATCTTATTCGCTGGACCACTCCTGGCGTTCCTCGCCGGCCGTCATCGACTGCATCAATGCTGTATTTGGCGGTGGCGAACTCAATGACTACTTACCGAACTTCAAGCCCCACGATACACACCGGCGCGCGTTCTGGGGGCAGGTCGATGTGCTGCCACTATCGGCGCCACCACCAATGGACACTGCCGCCAACACGCACGCTGCAACCGAACTGCGTAACCCACTGCATGCAGCGCGGATTGTGGAGGAAGATGCGCGTCACTTCGAAGAAGGCCGCAGCATCGCCGCACGCATTGAGGCAATGATTCGCCAACCGCTACCGATCGTCGACGGTGACGGCTACCGGGCAGTGCAATACAGTGACATTTCTATTTTACTGCGCAAGCGCACGCACGCCCACGCCATCGAAAGGGCGTTGCGCGAGGCGAATATCCCCTATCTCGGCGCCGAGCGCGGTACGCTGCTGAGCAGCCTGGAAATTCAGGATATGGAAGCCCTGCTAACCATATTGGTCATGCCCTACAACAATTTGGCGCTGGCACAAGTACTACGTTCGCCCGTGTTCGCGGTCAGCGACGAAGACCTCATACGCTTGGCCGCGGACGGCGGTGGCGCATACTGGTATGAACGCCTGGCACAGTTCGCCGACAGCACCGGGGCGACCGCTACACTCGCGCGCGCACAACGCCTGCTGAAGCGTTGGAGTACATGGGCCGGACAGATACCCGTACACGACCTGCTGGACCGCATCTATAGCGAAGGCAACGTCCTTCGTCGCTATGAAGCGGCTTTCCCGCAGGGCTTGCGCGCCCGCGCGCGTTCGAACTTAACCCGCTTTCTGGAACTGGCATTGGAAGTCGATAGCGGTCGTTACCCGAGTCTCGCGCACTTTATACATCGTTTACAGGAGCTGCGCCGCCATCGGCTCGAGGCGCCGGATGCGCCGCCCGCCGGCAGTGCCGACGACCGCGTTCGCATACTGACGATACATGCGTCGAAGGGTCTGGAAGCGCCAGTGGTGTTCTTGGCCGACACGACCGCGTCGACGGCGCGCAGCGAGGCACTGCGAACGGTGGTGCAATGGCCGGCCGACTCGGAACGCCCAACGAGCTTTTACCTGGCGCCGAAGAGCGCGCAGCGGGATACCATCAGCACACGCATGTTACAGCACGACGATGATGCCGCCCGCCGCGAAGAGGCCAATCTGCTTTATGTGGCGCTTTCACGCGCCCGCCAGTATCTGATCATTAGCGGTAGCGAACCGGCGCGCGGCAAAGATTTAGGCTGGTATGGAAAAATCCGCAGCCAACTCGAGCCCATCGCGCAGCCAGAGGGCGCCACGCTGACACTGCGTTCACCGGTCCAACCGCCGGAATGTTGCGCAACCGATGCAGCCACGGCCGCGGTTAGCGGTCCGGTCCTTGATGCGAGGCTGCGCCAGCCGCTAGCTACCTTGAACCGGCGTCGCGAGATTGCCCCCAGCCGCAGTACTTCGATGGTAGATGCAACCACGCTGCCCGGCGAGGATGGCCGCCAACGCGGGCTTGGCATCCATCGCTTGTTGGAATGGCTAAGCGTCGCGCCGGCGCCCAAGCGCGACGATGCCTTGCGCGCGTTGGCGCGCGAACTTGCGCTCAACAATGATGACCAGCGCCTTCAAAGTTGGTGGGATGAAGCGTGGCAAGTCGTGCACGATCCCGCACTTGCATCCGTGTTCGGCAGCGCAGCGCAATGGGCCTACAACGAAGTGGCGATTCAATATTATGCCGGTCAAGATCTGGTTCACGGAGTCATCGACCGCGTCATAGTGAGCCCGACACGAATATTGATAGTCGACTACAAGACTCACGCCGGCGCACAACCGGAAAACTTGGACCAACTGGCGGGCAACTATATCGAGCAACTGCGCTGGTACGCGCAGGGTGCGGCTCGATTGTGGCCCGAGCGGGTGATCGAGACCGTATTACTGTTCACCGCCTGCCGCCGCCTGCACCGCGTCGCTCTTGAATAATCATCAAGCGCCCCAATTTTTGTAAGCGAGTGCGCTCCCTCGCGCGCATCGAGCGGACTTACCGCGTCCGCTCGATGCATCGTATAGCGCTTCTGCCATTTTAATACCTTCGCAATTTTCAGGGATATTCTATGAGCACATCCGCCAATGTCATCGTCGCCACGGCGCAGAATTTCGATACCGCAGTACGGGACAAATCAAACCAAATCCCGGTGTTGGTTGATTTCTGGGCCGACTGGTGTGGGCCATGCAAAGTATTGATGCCAGTGTTGGACAAGCTGGTGCAGGACTACGCCGGTAAGTTTCTGCTAGCCAAAGTCGATACCGAAGCCGAACGCGAGCTCGCCGCACAGCACGGCATACGCAGCATTCCTACGCTGAAATTATTCAGAAACGGCCAACCGGTGCAGGAATTGCAGGGCGCTCAGCCCGAATCGGTTATCCGCGCGTTGATCGACCGCTATGTCGCGCGCGAATCTGATACGTTACGCAGCCAAGCAGATGCAGCATACCAAGGCGGCGACGTAGGCGGCGCGCTCAAACTGTTGAGCCGGGCCTCCGAAATGGACCCGGACAATCATCAGATCGCCTTTGATCGTATCCGTATTCACCTCGAGCAAGGCGATCTGCAGGCCGCCGAACAAATCGTCCAGACGCTACCGCTGGCCGTTACGCAGGAACCGGAAGCCGCAGTATTGATGGCGCAGATGGAATTCACGCGCATGGCCGAAAATGCCGCCGACGAATCCGTGCTGACGGCGGCGGTGCGCAACAACCCCAATGACAGCGAGGCGCGCTACCAACTAGGCGCACGCAAAGTGCTGGCGGGCGACTACGAAGAAGCCATGGGGCATTTTCTCGCCATTGCCCAGCGCGATCGCCAATATGGCGATGATGCGGGACGTAAAGCGCTGCTGTCGATTTTCAGCCTGCTCGGCGAGGACGATCCGCGCGTCGGCCACTACCGCCGACGTATGTTCAACGCCCTGCACTGAGCACTGCGGAGATCAGCCGCGCGGGTGGTGGCGCTGATGAATTACCTTTAGGCGCTCGCGCGCCACGTGCGTGTAAATCTGCGTAGTCGATAGGTCGCTGTGGCCGAGCAGCATCTGCACCACGCGCAAGTCCGCCCCATGGTTGAGCAAGTGAGTGGCAAACGCATGACGCAAAGTGTGCGGAGAGAGATGTTTTCTGATACCGGCGCGTTCGGCGTGACGTTTTATAACATACCAAAACGTCTGCCTCGTCATGCGATCAGCGCGGCGACTCGGGAATAAGTATTCGCTGGCTCGACCGCGGGTAAGCTGCGGGCGCGCCGACTCGATATAGCGTTGTAGCCAATCGATCGCTTCCTCACCCATCGGCACCAAGCGCTCCTTATTGCCCTTACCGATAATACGCACCACGCCCTGCCGCATATTGATCTGATCATCATTCAAATTGACCAATTCGGATACCCGCAACCCGGTAGCGTAGAGTAATTCCAGCATGGTACGATCGCGCATGCCTAATGGATCGTCGATATTAGGGCTTTCAAGCAACATTCCGACTTCCGCCTCGGTCAGCGTCTGTGGCAACGCGCGACCTAACTTCGGCGCATCGATACGCGCCGACGGATCCGCCTGAATACGCCCCTCGCGGACCAGATAACGGTAAAAACGCCGTAGACTCGATAACAGACGCGCGGTGGTGCGCGGCCGCGCACCAACCTTGACCCGGTGAGAAAGGTAGGCAAGCAAATCGCCACGAGTGGCGCCCAGCAGGCCGTTGCCGGCACCATTCAGCCATTTGGCCAATCCCAGCAAATCGGCGCGATAGGCTTCGAGGGTATTATCACTCAGACCGCGTTCCACCCACAGCGCATCGGCAAATGACTCGATCGCTTGTCGATCGCGCGCGGAAACCGCCGCTGTAACTGTTTGCCCATCATCCATAGCCATACAAAGATCGACTACCATTCGCTGCGGCGCAACCATTCGCAACAGCAGCCTGTCGGATATCCGCTACGACCGTCATTGGGCCGGTTGGACTAAAGCCGCGCACAACACGCGCTTAGTCGTCTTTTTCTGCGAGCTTCATCAACGGCCGCAAAAGATCGACAGGAACTGGAAATACAATAGTGGAATTCTTTTCGCCGCCGATCTCGGTCAATGTCTGCAAGTAGCGCAAAAGGATGGAATTCGGGTTCTGCGCCAGCACCTCCGCGGCCTGAAATAATTTTTCCGATGCCTGCATCTCACCTTCCGCATGGATAACCTTGGAACGGCGCTCACGTTCAGCCTCCGCCTGGCGGGCAATGGCGCGCACCATGTTTTCATTTAAATCGATATGCTTGATCTCGACGTTAGCAACCTTGATGCCCCATGCGTCGGTTTGGCTGTCAAGAATAGTCTGTATATCGGCATTCAATTTATCGCGCTCGGCGAGCATTTCATCCAGATCATGCTTGCCCAATACCGACCGCAGTGTAGTTTGTGCCAACTGACTGGTGGCAACGTAGTAATTCTCGACCTGAATGATGGAACGCTGCGGATCGAGCACACGAAAGTACACCACCGCGTTCACCTTGACCGAAACATTATCTCGCGAAATAACGTCCTGACTCGGCACGTCCATGACAATGACGCGCAGATCGACCTTTACCATTTGCTGAACGACCGGGATCACCAATATCAAACCCGGCCCCTTTACTTTATAAAATCGGCCTAGCATAAAGATCACCGCACGATCGTATTCGCGCAGCACACGTAACGAAGACGCAATCACTACCACGACTACGGCAATCGCCACATACAGTGTATATACCGTCATTGCCATTCCTCCGACCGTCCTATCGACGGATTGCACTGTGCCGGACGCCGATTCAGCGCGAGGCAACCGGCGTGGACTGCGATGCGACTTTTAGCACGAGTCCATCACGGCCGATCACACGAACCTGCTCACCCTTTCGCAGCGGCTGCGCGCCGCATGCCTGCCAAATCTCACCTTGTATGCGCACCAAACCGCGGCCATCGAAACTGTCCACCACCTCAGCGAGCGCACCGATGAGTAGTTCTGATCCACTGACCAAGGGCCGCCGTCGAGCCCTCAGTATCAGCGTCATGAGCGCAATGATCAAGCCGGCGCTGACTATGGCAACGCCGAAAATGAGCGGTCGCGAAATACGATATAACGGGGAATCGGTATCCATAAGCAGGATAGAACCTGTCACAAAAGCGATCACGCCGCCGATACCCAGCGCACCGAAACTCGGCACGAACGCCTCGGCGACCATGAAGCCGACACCGAGCAAAATCAACGCCAACCCAGCGTAGTTGACCGGCAGAGTCTGAAACGCGTACAGCGCCAATATCAGACAAATGGCGCCCGCGACCCCAGGCAGGATATGTCCCGGACTGACCAGTTCAAAAAATAACCCATAGATTCCGATCAACATCAGAACGTAGGCGACATTCGGATCGGTGATCGTCGCCAATAAGCGGTTATGCCAATCGGGTTCAAGCGGCTGCACGTGCAGACCACCGGTATGCAACACGACCAATCGGCCCTGCACCATCACACTACGACCGTCGATATCATGTAACAGTTGTGCCACGTTGTCGGCGACAACATCGATCACGTCCATCTTCAGGGCTTGATCGGCCGGTAGACTGGCGGCTCCGCGTACGGCTTGCTCGGCCCAATCCGCATTACGCTGGCGCAACTTAGCCAGACTGCGAATATAGGCGACCGCATCGTTCACCATCTTACGTTCCATCGTGCTGCCGTGTTCAGAATTCGCCTCGGACGAACCGCCGGCGCCCAATTGTACCGGTGTGGCCGCGCCCACATTGGTGCCAGGCGCCATGGCGGCGATATGGCTGGCATACAGAATATAGGTGCCCGCGCTGGCCGCATGTGCTCCGCCCGGACTGACATACGAGACCACCGGCACCGGTGACGCGAGGATTGCCTGGATGATGGCGCGCATGGAGGTATCGAGTCCACCTGGAGTGTCGATGCGCAAGATGACCACGCGCATGCTTTGCGCGCGCGCGTACGCCAAACCGCGCAAAACATAAGCACTACTAGCGGGTCCGATCGGGCCCTTGAGTTGCAACAACAAAGCGCGATCGCTGCGCGCGCCGCCGGCGGCTACCACGCCGGCAACCAACATCGACAACCCGGCCAGCACGACCATAAGTGCGAGACGCCGGTGCAACGAGTGCCGTGTTCGAAGCATTCTGCATCCTGAGTGCATAATAGTTAACGCATAGAACCCAATGAACAGCCACAACCCGAAAACAACGGTACACTATATTTAGAAATAAGTACGCTGTAATGTCAGCATCTTGGTGTACGCTATTCTTTTCACAGCGGACAGAAACGCATAGGGAGCGATCGCCGGTAACTCGGTAAACAAGGCGAAGCCGCGCACGGCCGTACAGGAACCGTATGTCAAAACCCGACCACCCTGCCGACAAGCCATCCGCCGGTGGCGCCAGCCTCGATACCCGCGCACAGATCATTGCAACGGTCGAACAACTGGCTGCGGAAATCAACCCCGGGCGCACCAATTTGCAACTGACCGAGCATAGCTCGGTCGACACTGATGCCGGCCTCGACAGTCTCGGGCGTACCGAACTGCTGCGACGGCTGGAATCAAATTTTCACGTACAGTTGCCCGAACAATCGATCTTTTCCGCCGAAACCGTCGCCGACCTGATCGCCGCCTTGAGCAACGCTACCACGCCGAGCGCGCTCGCGCCGACGAGCGCTGTCAGAATCAGCGCCAAAGCCGCTCACGCACCACCTTCACAGGCGGCGACGCTGACCGATGCGCTGCAGTGGCATGTCGAAAATCAGCCGGAACGGGAGCATATCTTGCTGCTCGACACCGACGGTACGGCAGTAACCAAGCTGCGCTACATCGATCTTTGGGAACGCGCCCAGCGCGTCGCCGGCGGACTGCGGGAACGTGCGCTCGAACCTGGACAAAGTGTCGCGCTCATGCTGCCCACGAGTGCGGATTTCTTTTACGCTTTCGCCGGAATTTTGCTCGCCGGCGCAGTACCTGTGCCGATCTATCCGCCGGCGCGCATGGCGCAGCTTACCGAGCACCTGCAACGCCAAGCCGGCATCCTCGACAATGCCGAAGCGGTGCTTCTGATCACCGTTGCGGAAGCGCATAAGGTCGGCCAGTTTCTGCGTAGCCGGCTCGCATGCTTGCGCGAAGTATGTACGGTCGAAGAACTTGCCGCTTCGCCTGCCGGCGCGCGCGTGCGGTGCCACGACACCGATGTCGCACTGATGCAATATACCTCCGGCAGCACCGGCATGCCGAAAGGCGTGGTACTCACGCACGCCAACCTGCTGGCCAATATCCGTGCGATGGGCGCCGCGCTGCATATCGACGCCAGTGATGTGTTCGTCAGTTGGCTTCCGCTATATCACGATATGGGGTTGATCGGCGCATGGCTGGGCACCCTTTACCACGGCATCCCGCTGGTACTGATGTCACCGCTCGCATTCATCGCCAGACCGCACCGCTGGCTGTGGGCTATTAACCGATTTGGCGGCACCTTATCCGCCGCTCCGAACTTCGCCTACGAACTGTGCGCACGCAAAATTACCGAGGCGGAAATCGATGGACTCGATCTCAGCACATTACGTTTTATGTGCAACGGCGCCGAACCGGTGAACGCTGACACGGTGATGCGTTTTATCGACCGTTTCCGCGCCTATGGCTTAGACCCGAAAGCGCTGGCGCCGGTATACGGCTTGGCCGAAAATTGCGTCGGCTTGGCATTTCCGCCACCCGCGCGTGGCGTGCGTATCGACTGCGTCGATGCCGACCTGTTCCGCAGGCGCGGCCAAGCTCGCGTGGTCGACTGCAATGCGCACGCGCTACGTATCGTCGGCTGCGGTCTGCCGCTGCGCGGACACGAAGTGCGCATCGTCGACCGAAGTGCGCGTGAACTGCCCGAGCGCCATATCGGCCGACTGCAGTTTCGCGGGCCATCCGCCACACAGGGCTATTTTCGCAACATCGAGGCGAGTAACCGTTTGCTCCAGGATGGCTGGTTGGACTCGGGCGACTACGCCTATCTTGCCGAGGGCGAAATATTCGTCACCGGCCGCGCTAAAGACCTCATCATCCGCGCCGGCCGTAATATTTATCCATATGACCTGGAACAGGCCATCGGTGATTTGCCGGGCGTCCGCGGCGGGGCTGTGGCTGTATTCGGCAGCATCGATCCTAACGACGGCAACGAACGGTTGATCGTTGTGGCCGAAACCCGCGAGCGCGATCCTGGCCGCCGCGGCGAACTGATGCGTGCGATTGAGCAGGTATGCACCGAACTGGTACAACTGCCGGCCGATGACGTCGTTCTGGCGCCCCCACGTGCCGTGCTGAAAACTTCAAGTGGAAAAATACGCCGCAGCGCCTGTCGCGATCTGTACGAGCGCGGCAAAACCGGCCGGCGTGAAGCCTCCTGGTCGCAGTTGGCTGCATTTTATGGCACTACCTTACTGCCCTTGCTCAAACGCGGCGCAACGGCCACCAAATCGTGGTTGTTCGCCGCCTATTCCTGGTTTTTATTCGGCATATTTGCTATACCCGTATGGCTGCTGGTGGTCATTCTTCCCGGCCGGCGTATGCCGCATGCCGTAGTGCGTGGAGTCATGCGTTTGTTGTCCTGGCTTACGCTCACGCCGCTGACCGTGCGCGGACAACAGCACTTGGTCGCCGGCCAGCCATACGTGGTGGTAGCCAATCATTCCAGCTATCTCGATGCCCTCGTGCTCAGTTCCGCTTTGCCGCATGACTACCGCTTCGTGGCCAAACGCGAACTCGCACGCTCCTGGTTTTTGCGCAAGTTTCTTGACAAAGCCGGCACCTGGTTCGTAGAACGCTTCGATGCCAAGCGCAGTGCGCAAGACGCCAGCCGCATCATTCAAGCGGTGCGTCGAGGCCAGTCGCTGGTGTTTTTTCCGGAGGGGACATTTACCCGGGCGCCGGGATTACGCTCGTTCCGCATGGGCGCGTTCGTAAGTGCCGCACGCGCCGATATCGCCGTCATTCCGGTAGCGATACGCGGCACGCGCAACGTACTGAGAGGCGATCACTGGTTTCCCCGTCGCGGGCATATTGAGATTGAGTTCTTACCGGGCTTGAGAGCCGATCGCGGCGACTGGCAGGGTGCGCTGGATCTACGCGACCGTGCCCGGCATGCCATACTGGCGGTATGCCGAGAGCCCGACTTGGTCGACTGAAACGCCGTGACGACATGATCCACTTACCGTATGATTGAAAATAACCGGCACGCGCTGACTTGCCCACGCCGAGATGCGCAATTTTCCGTACTCACTGTGGCGGCACGTAGGCCTTGGCGGATCATACAATTCATAAGGCTGTATACCATTTTCAGGGGCGTTGAATAACAATGTAACGCTCGAATGTTTTCGTCGGGATCACACCCATGTCTCTAATCTTCAGCAAACCCGCGTTGGGGTTCGCTGCTTTCAGCGGTACCGGGAAAACCACGCTGCTGAAGCAATTGATTCCGCTACTGACCGAACGCGGTGTCCGTGTTGCGTTGATCAAACACGCGCATCATAGCTTCGACATTGATCACCCGGGCAAAGACAGTTATGAACTCCGTAAGGCGGGAGCGTGGCAGACGTTGATCGCCTCGCGCAAACGCTGGGCGTTGATGACCGAACAGAATGACGAACGCGAGCCGCGCCTCGGCGACTTACTCGGTCATATCGATGCTGACAATACCGATTTGCTGTTGGTCGAGGGCTTCAAACATGAGGCTTTCCCCAAAATCGAACTTCACCGAGCCGCACTCCGTCAGCCACTGTTATTCTTGTCCGATCCGAATATCATTGCCGTAGCCTGTGACACAGAATTGCCGCAGTCGTCGTCGTTGCCCATATTGAATATCAACGCGCCCGACGACATTGTTCAATTCATTGTAGACAAGGTGCTGCATGGTGCGGAGACAACTTGATGAATTTGACGTCATGAATATAGCTGTACTACGCGGCGCAAAGCGACGATGACCGCCGAACGGCGCCAAGGTGCTGGCGGCTGCGACGCGCAAGCGCACGAATTGCTTTCAGTGGCCGAAGCCAAGCAACGCATTATGGACTTGGCATCCCCGCTGAGTGGGCGCGAAAGGCTCGGCATCCGCGCTGCGCTCGGGCGCGTGCTCGCCGAAGACATTGTTTCGCCAATCAACGTCCCCCCGCACGACAATTCCGCTATGGATGGCTATGCCGTCATGGCAAGCGACTTGCCCGATGACGGCGAGCGCACTCTGCAGATCGTCGGCAGCGCCTTTGCCGGCAGACCCAGTACGACGATACTGCAATCGGGGCAATGCATTCGGATCATGACCGGCGCCGTACTGCCACTGAACGCCGATACCGTGATTGCCCAGGAACTGGTGCGAGCCAACGGCACGCAAATCGTCGTCACCGCCGGACACCGTTGTGGACAAGACGTGCGCCGTGCCGGCGAGGATGTGCGTGCCGATGACGTAGTACTGGGCGCGGGAACACAGATCGCGCCGGCCGAACTCGGTTTGCTTGCGTCGCTTGGCGTCGCCGAGGTGACCGTGCTCCGACGCTTGCGGGTAGCGTTTTTCTCCACCGGGGATGAATTACGCGGTACCGCCGAGACCTTGGGGCCGGGAGAAATCCATGACAGCAATCGCTACAGCATTCACGGTATGCTCGCGCGCCTGGACATCGAATCGCTCGATATGGGCGTGATCCGCGACCGCCGCGACGACGTGCGCAAGGCCATACGTGAAGCGTCGGCGCTTGCCGACGTGGTCATATCTTCTGGTGGCGTATCGGTAGGCGAAGCGGATTACATCAAGGAAACGCTGGAAGAGTTAGGCGAAATCCAGTTCTGGCGGATGGCGATGAAACCGGGCAAGCCTTTAGCAGTCGGGCGCATCGCGCGCACACTGTTCTTCGGCTTGCCCGGCAATCCGGTGTCGGTAATGGCGACTTTTTACCAGTTTGTACAACCGGCCCTGCGGCATATGCAGGGTCATCGGCACGAAACCGGCCTGCTGCTTCGTGTGCCGACTATCACCGCGTTACATAAAGAACCGGGTCGGCTCGAATATCAACGCGGCATTCTCGAACGTGACAGTGATGGGCGACTAGTAGTTCGAACGACCGGGCTACAGGATTCGCACGTATTGACATCCATGAGTCGCGCCAATTGCTTCATCATCCTGCCGGCGGAAAGCTCGGGCGCAAGCGCCGGCGAAGCGGTCGAGGTACAGCCGTTTCACGGGCTGATCTGAACGCCGGCACAGTCGCCTGCTACGCGCGGCAGGTAGCACAATGGATTTATTCGATCGAGCGACAGCCGGTTATTGAAAAACCCTCGGGTGCAGCAACGCCGCCGCCACGACGGACTAATCCGTAGTCCCGCTGCTCGCCTGCGTTTCGATATCCTTGCGCACCTGTTCCATATCAAGCGCCCGCGCTTTATCGATTAATTCCGCGAACGCCTCGCCCGGTAACATCCCCGGCTGAGCAAATACGACGATCCGGTCACGGAAAATCATCAATGTCGGGATCGAGCGTATTTGAAAATGCGCAGCCAATTCTTGTTGGGCTTCGGTATCGACTTTACCGAACACGATATCATCGTGGTTTTCGGAAGCTGCTTCATAGATCGGCGCGAAATTCTTGCACGGCCCGCACCAAGAAGCCCAAAAATCGACTATGACAAAATCATTACCGCCAACGATTTGGTCAAAATTGTCCTTAGTTAATTCCACCGTCGCCACGATAAAAGCTCCTGAAAATACGAGGAAAAGTAGACTTCTTTTATTATAACGAACGCTATCGCTTATTGTAAGGACGGGGTGGTAAATAGCGTGTCGTCCGGATCTGCATCAGGAGAATCATCTCCCGCTCCGGCAGTTGGCGGATTTCCCGCGCCGGGCTTATCGCCTTCCGTACTCGTGAGCGGTCCGTCTACCTCGACGCGATTACGGCCCAAACGCTTGGCGCGGTAGAGCGCATGGTCGGCACGTTCGATGAACGAATGCGGCGGCTCACCGGGTCGATAGACCGCCAGACCGGCCGAAAACGTAGGCAACCGCAGCGACACTTGATCGGTCTTGCATAGCTGACTGGAGGCGCGCTCACGGACCTTATGCATAGCGCGTAAAGCACCCTCACTATCCGTGTTGGGAAGCAGTACGGCAAACTCTTCGCCACCATAGCGAGCCACCATGTCGTGGTGGCGAAAAATAGAAAAGATACCTCCGGCATAACACTGCAGCACGGCATCGCCGACTGCATGACCGTGGCGGTCATTGATCAATTTGAAGCTATCCAAATCGATAATCGCGAGCGACAGTGGCATGCCATAGCGTTGCACACGGGCTACTTCATCCTCGAGGCGGTTGAGGAACGCACGGCGGTTAGGCAAGTCCGTCAACTCGTCGGTCAAACTCATCTGCCGCGCTTCACTGAGTTCGGCTGTGAGTTGCTCGCTGTCCATTTCGATGATGCGCAAATACCGATCGGCGCTGTCGAGCTTTTCAGCAAGCGCATAGTGGCCCTGATGCAAACGCTTCACCTGGTCAGTCAGGTGCTGGCGGATATCGTTCATTTCGTCACGGCTATCGGCGTGTTGCAACTCGCCCATGACTAAGTCCAGCATGACACCGAACTCTTGATTTTGAGAAATCGTCTCGCGAATTTCCCGGGACAACGACTCCTGCAGTTGCCGAATCGTGTTGCGGCGGTCATCACCCGCCACCAGACCGGCATATACCGGCGTATCTTTCTTTGCCGACGGCCGCGCCGCGCGACCCTCGTCAAACACCGCCGCGCGCCCCTCGTTCGCCAAGATGGCATCCCGCCCATCGTCGCTTAGCAGGGGCGCCAGCACGCGCCCCAGGCGCTGCGTGTCGATCTCCTGGATTTTGGCGATGTGATCGGCGTACGACTCGATCTGCGCACGAAGACTGTCGGAATCAAGCAGCGACAACGGCGGCTGCAAACGCTGCTGCAGTACCTTGACTTGAACGTACAGAGGCGAGGCGATGGGCAGATGCTGCAAATAGGCATCAAGCAGCGCATAGAGCAAATTGGCATACGTGCGTTCGGCGCGCAGATGGGCGTGCTCAAGATCGCCCAGCACCTGTTCAACCTGACGATAGACCACCGCGCCCGCCGGTGAACTCCGCAGAATTTCTAGTATTTGCAATACCTTACGCGCCATCGCAGCGCTAGAGGCTTGCGTTTTATCACCGTTCATCAGAACGACTCCCTCTACCTTGTCACCCAACAGCGGATCGTCAAGGTGCGCGGGGGGGGGAGCACCTGGCGACCTGCCACGCACCCGCATAGCGCGGGTGGCGGGGATGCCTAGGTTGCGGCGCAGCCATAATTGACACAACAGGGGGAGGTTGTTGAACGTCCTACAACAGCAGATGCGTCCCACAACTCAATTGACCGGAATCGGAAGCCTAGAGTAACGACGCCAATCGCCACCCCGTCCAAAACGCAGACCCATGCGCCTCCCGAGATCAACTTCCCCCTCGGGTGACTTGAACAGACTACACGGCTAGTGTCAAGAGCTCGACACAAACTAAGCTTGATCAAGCGAAATTATTATATATAGTTTTTATGTGGAAATCACCGCGCCGCGCTTAGGCTACCCACTGTGTAACCATTTCGTCCATGCCTGAGCCGCGCGCCACCAATTCACCGGCGATATCGACAGCTTGCTCTACTGACAGGCCTAAGCGCGCGCAGACTGAATCGGGCAACTCTCGGTGGTCTGCGTCACCGATATCGTACTGCAATAGCAGATGATCGACGGCCAGCATCAGGTTAGCGTAGACGTAACTTGGACCCTGGTAGTCGGCATTATGGTGCTCGGCGGCGGCGACCACCACCTCCTCGGGCATGTCCCAGGAAGCCATGAGCCAAGCGCCGACGCGCGCATGGCCGACACACATTACGTCACGCGCCTGCCCCATACACAACACTTGTCGTTCCAGTGTCGTAACCGGCACCAACGGATTGGCCGCAGCAATTTTATTCAGCAAGTAAAACTCCGGCGCAAACAGATGGCCGATAACCAGATAGCCAAAATTATGCAGCAGTGCCGCTAGATGAAGCGGTCCGGGGCGGGGACGAAGTTCGGGCGCAAGTTCAGCTGCGAGGCGCGGTGCCAGCAGTGCGCTAAAGCTTGCGTGACGCCAAAATGCCTGTAGCCCCAGTGGCCCATCGGGAGGATTGTTAAATGACTTCAGGGCGGCCAGACCCAATGCCAGGTGCATAACCAGATCGAATCCCAATACGCGCGAAATCGCCGTTTGCACTGAATCGACTTCGCCGCGATAAGAAAACAAGGGCGAACGCGCATAGCGTAAGACCTGGGCGGTGAGACTAGGGTCTTCGTCGATAATACGCGCCAACTGCGCCGCCGAGGCATTGGCGTCATGGCTCAACTGCAGGATCCGCTGCGCGTGTGCCGGCAGCGGCGGCAGCGCGTATATCGCCTCGATTCGATCGCGCACGCTATCGGCCGGAGAAAGGTCTTGCACACCTTGGCCGGCTGCTGCGTCCGCCACCGCAATCGGCTTGCGATTGCGCACATATTGTGGCGGGCGTAGCGACCGAATGGTCTTGGAAAATCGCCCGATGCTCGTGTCCGCGACGATGCGGCGCAGATCGCGGCTTGCAACGCGTACCAAACTACCGTGACTGCCGCCCTCGAATACCACCACCGGCGCATCGAAGACGACGCGATCATACAGCGTCGCTATGCCATAGGCATCCGCCAACGCCGGAATACAACCACCCTCGCAATCGGAAAATTCGTCCGCCAAATCATCGGCCGGCACCGGTTGCGGTTCGCCGCCAAGCAATTCGGCCAAGGATGAGAAGTTCAACACATAGCTTAGCGGTAGCACGACTACCCACAGCTTAGCGTCCACACGCAGCGCCACCGCCCGCACAAATTGGTCGGCTGGAATATCAGCGAGCTGTGCTGCCTGCTCAAGACTTTCCGTGGGAGTATGATTTAACAACTCGTAGGCAACGCCGTGCCCACGGAGAAAACACTCTAGAACCTTGGCGACCGTCATGTGCCCCCCATCCGGTGACTGACTTTGGCCATACGGTAAATTTAGCCTAATCGATTTGAGTGGCCAGCGCACGAACAACTGCGCAAACTGTGCGTTAGTTCAACTGTATGCGCTGCCCCCACGGGACCGTGGCCTTCCCTTTCACCAGCCAGATGACCGGATAGGCGGGTTCTAACGGCGGAAACCGGCCTTCGCCATCGGTAAAATATAGCAGCAGGTCCGGCCGTCGTCCAAGCCGGTCCATCCATTCAAACACCGGCTCGAAACTGGTTCCGCCGCCACCACTGATATTTTCCGGCAGCTCAAATTCGTCCCAGGTCTCGAACTCCCAAGGCCCGGCGGGAGCCAGACGGCTGTCGCAGGCATGTAGCGTGATACGCGCGCAGACCTGCCCCTTGATGGCATCGACTTCCGCCATGAAGGCGCGCATCTCGGCGTCGGAAATGGATCCGCTGGTATCCAACACCACCAGTAAATCGACCTGCGAACTGCGCAAACTGGGCAAAATGGCGCTGCCTTCACGCCTCGAAGGTCGCGTGTAGTTATAATCGTTCCGCGCCATCGCCGTCATATAGCGCGCCAACAACATGCGCCAAGGCAACTGCGGCTGCAGCAAATGATCGACCAGCCGCGCCAGCGCGCCGCCCATTTTACCGGCCTGCATGGCTTGCTGCGCCGCGCCCGCCATGCGCTGACGCCACTGCACCGACAGCCGTTCCTGTTCGTCGGCCGTCAATGGTCGCGGCTGGGGCACACCGCCGACCTGCGCGTCGGTCTGTGCCTGGTTGGAACGATCGCCGGCCGATGTTTGCCGGCTGCCACCCGCGCCAGCGCGATTATCCTGGCCGTCACTGTCACCGTCGTAGAGATGCTGGTCCATGGGACTTTCGTTTTCCATGTCGTCCAGCATGGGATAGATTTCCTCGGCGGTCATGCCGGCAAATGTCTCCATATACAGCGCTTCCGGTGTTGGCGTCAGCCCCTCGCTGATGAGAATCGGATTGATGGCGAAGTCACAGGCCAGATCCCAACGATGCTTGACGCGATGTTGGCGCCGGGCAAAGTGCGACAATGCGCAGTGCAGCGCTTCATGCGCAAGCACGAATTGCGTCTGGTCCAAGCTTAGCTCGGCGATGTAATCGGCGTTGTAATACAACGCACGCGCATCCGTGCCGGTCGTCTTACACCAGGACGGATCGCCTGCCACCAGGGGCAGGCGCAACACCAGCGCGCCCAGAAAAGGTTTATCAAGAATTAAGCGTGTGCGCGCGGCGCTAAGCTTGGTTTCGTTGTCCTGAGCCATCACTTCCGTTTCAGGGTTTCGGGCGCCGGGGGTATCGACGTCAGTTGCTAAATAACATGACGTCGGCCACCGCCTGCGCCCAGTTGGAAAACTGCGGAACGGTAAACAAATCTTCACCGATAGCGCGGTGCATATCCGATACCAACATCACGCCCATCTCGCGTTGCGGGAAACCGCCGGCAAAATCAAGGATGTGACCGATCACCTTGGTTGCGTCGTCGCTGCCCTTGACCTTGATGGCCCGGCCGACGAGCGCGGAAGCGACGGCGTACTGGAGATCAATCTCTTTTGGCATACGCACCGGCTCGCCGCGCACGATGGCATCGATATCCGGCAATTTATCCAAGTTCTCGACAAAAGCGGACAATTCAATACCGGCCGACGGCCCGACACAAGCCTGCAACGCGCCAATCAGCATTTCGCGATTATCGCCGAACTTGTACAGCGCCCGGTGCGCAAACTCCCAGGAGCGCGGCGACGGAAAGGCAGTAGGATTATGTGCCGGGTCGAAGTCGAACAACAGTTCGGGCCGGAAGCGCAAAAAACCGATCAGGCGTTCGTCGATACCATGCGTATATGCCCACGCCACCCAATCGTCGAGGTTGACGTCCAGTTCGAAATGCGAAAAGCGGTTCGCCAACGGTGACGGCATGCTATAGGTCACACCGCGATCGCCCTGGCGATTGCCAGCGGCGAATATCGCCCACCCGCGCGGCACCTCGTAGGCACCCAAGCAACGATCCAAGATCAGCTGGTAGGCCGCCGCTGACACACTCGGTGGCGCCGAAGTGAGTTCGTCCAAAAACAGGATGCCGGCCGCGCCATGGCGGCGGGCGTCCGGCAACATCGCCGGCACGGCCCACTCGACGTGTTCGCCGACCCGAAACGGAATTCCGCGCAGGTCACTCGGCTCCATTTGCGACAGACGAATATCGATAACCGGCACATCGTACCGTTCGGCCACCTGCGCAACCATTTGCGATTTACCGATACCGGGAGGCCCCCACATCATCACGGGCGTGTGATGACCACTGCGGGTACTTTGGAACTCGCGCTCCATAATGACGAACAACTGTGCCGGGCGCATTCGGCCTCCCTGAAATGACGTTATAAAAATAACGGGATTAAGATTAACCGGTTACTGCAGGATAGCAAAAACGCCTGCATTAGACGACGCTAACATAGCGCCCACGCACGCATCAGCGCAATGGTGTGAGCGTTCCGCTGGCGCGGTAACGACGATAGTCGGCCAGAATCATGGCGTGATCGAACACCAATCGCGGTACCTGATCGGGGTCGAATACATCCGCGCCCTTGGCATCATCGTCGGCGCGCGGTGCGCCCTCGGCACGACCGACGTAGACCAGACCAACGGTATGTCCGCGCGGATCACGCTCCGGTGCTGAGTAAACGCCCAGCAAACACGCCAACTCCACCTGCAGCCCGGTCTCCTCGCGCGCCTCGCGCAGCGCGGCGTGCTCGACGGTCTCACCGATGTCAACGAAGCCGCCCGGCAGTGCCCAACCCAAGGGTGGATAACGGCGTTCGATCAGCACGATCGGACAACCGTCGCGGGCAGGCAGTTCTATGATGATGTCGACGGTCAGCGCAGGGGTAATAGGACGACTCATGGCAACCTCGATAGGTATACGGCGGGTAGACCTGGATCTCAGTCCGACTTGCGCGTAAAGCGGACGATTTGACGGCGCGCGCGCTTGTCGGGCCGCCGATCCGGGTGTGCCACCGACGATGCCTGTAGCTTGCGCTGCGCGGCCAGGTGTTCACGCGCAGCGATGCTCGCGGCGGTCTCGTCGTACAGATGCCGGGCATCCGCGGCCGGACCACGGCGGGCGCTCAAAGCGCGGACGTGAACGACATATTCATCAAAGCCGCGTCGTATCCGCAACTCGTCGCCGACATGCAGCGGTCGTGACGGCTTGACCCGCATGCCGTTGACATGCACCTTGCCGCCATTGAGTGCCTCGACGGCGAGCGCCCGCGTTTTGAACCAACGTGCCGCCCATAACCATTTGTCCGCACGCAGTGAATTGGCGCCTGAATCGGCATCGCCGCTCACAGCGGCGGTCACTCCCCGACCACGGCCGGATCATCCGCATTGCGCCGCGCGGTAAAACGCGAAGGTCCGGCCGCGTTGCTGGTATGCACCTGACCTTCGCACACAGCGCCTTCGGCAATGGCGATCGCGTCGCCCCGGATATTGCCGCATACGCGCGCGCTGGGCGCCAGTTCCAGGCGCTCACGCGCATTTGCCTCACCATCGAGGTGTCCGGCAATAACGACGTTATCGGCCTGAATGCGGCCATGCCATACTCCGCTCGCTTCGATCACGAGCGTGCCCTGAACATCGCAGTCACCTTCCACTTGGCCGTAAACAATACAGTTGGCCGTTCCCTTGAGTGTGCCGACAAACGTCGCACCTTCGGCGATGATGGTCGCCACTCGGGCCGCATGGTCGCGGATGCGCCGATGCTTGTGCTTTGCATTCACGCGATGACGCTCCATCTAGTTTGCCTTTCACACCGCCTACAGCGTATCCGATCGCATGCGCCGCGGGAACCCACTGACCTCGCCCGACACCGCATGGTGTTTACCCGGCCAGCTTCACCAACAGTTCGTTGAGACGGCGCACGAACGCGGCCGGATCTTCCAACTGACCGCCTTCGCTGAGCAACGCCTGCTCGAACAGCAGATTAGACCAATCGGCAAAACGCTGCTCATCACTCTCATCGCGTAAATGCTGCACCAACGCGTGCTTAGGATTGATCTCCAGCGTCGGGTGCAGCTGTGGCAACTGGTGACCGGCTTGCTTAAGAAGATTGCGCATACTGAGCGCCATGTCATCCTCTTCCACCACCAGACAACACGGCGACTGGTCCAATCGGTGACTGACGCGTACTTCCTTGACCTTGTCGCCCAATACCGACTGTATGCGCTGCAATATGTCTTTGTACTCGCCGGCAGCCTGCTCGACTTCCTTCTTTTCCTGCTCGTCCTCCAGCGTACCCAAATCAAGTTCGCCCTTGGCAACCGACACCAGCTTTTTGCCTTCGAACTCGGTCAAGTGTGACATCATCCATTCGTCGACGCGTTCGTGCAGCAGCAACACCTCGACACCTTTTTTGCGCATAATTTCCAGGTGTGGACTATTTTTCGCCGCTGCAAAACCGTCAGCGGCGATGTAATAAATGGCTTCCTGGCCGTCCTTCATGCGCTCGACATACTGGCTTAGCGAAACATTCTGCTGTTCGCCGTCGTTGTGAGTGGACGCGAAGCGCAGCAGTTTCGCGATGCGATCGCGATTGGCGAAATCCTCGGCAATGCCTTCTTTCATCACCGCGCCGAACTGTGTCCAGAATTCCGCATACTTATCCGCGTCATTCTTGGCGATAGCTTCGAGCATGCCCAACACGCGCTTGACCGACGCTGCCCGAATGGTATCGATCATGCGACTGTGCTGAAGGATCTCGCGCGAGACATTCAACGGCAAATCATCGGAATCCACCACACCACGCACGTAGCGCAGATACTGCGGCATCAAATGCTCGGCATCGTCCATAATAAAGACGCGCCGCACATACAGTTTGATGCCGTTACGGTGATCCCGGTCGAATAAATCGAACGGCGCGCGTTTCGGGATATATAGCAGTGTCGTGTAAGACTGATTGCCTTCCACGTGGCTGTGCGCATAGTCGAGCGGATCCTCGAAATCGTGCGCAACGTGCTTATAGAATTCCTTATACTCCTCGTCGCTGATCTCGCTCTTCGGGCGCGCCCATAGGGCCGACGCCTGATTTACCACCTCGGTTTCATCTTTCTCGGGATCGGTCGCCGCCATCATGATGGGCAAACTAATATGATCAGAGTAGGTCTTGATGATATGGCGCAAACGGAAGGCATCGAGGAACTCGTCCTCCCCGGCCTTCAGATGCAATACCACTTCGGTGCCACGCTCGGAGCGCTCAATCGTCTCCAACGTGTACGCGCCCTTACCATCCGACTCCCAGCGTACGCCATGCTCCGCACCCAGTCCGGCACGCCGCGTACTCACCGTCACTTTATCGGCAACAATAAAGGCGGAATAGAAGCCAACGCCAAACTGACCGATGAGATTGGCGTCCTTGGCCTGATCTCCGGTCAAGGATTCAAAAAATTGTCGCGTGCCGGATTTGGCGATGGTGCCGATGTTGTCGATGACTTCGGCGCGGTCCATGCCCACACCATTATCAGAAATGGTGACCGTACGCTGGTCTTTATCAAACGCGACACCAATCTTCAGATCCGTCGCGCCTTCATACAAGGCGTCGTCGGTAAGCGCCTCAAAACGCAGTTTGTCGCAGGCGTCGGAAGCATTGGAGATCAACTCGCGCAGGAAGATTTCCTTGTTGGAATACAGCGAGTGAATCATCAGATGCAGCAACTGCTGCACTTCGGTCTGAAAGTCCAGGGTTTCCTTATGCGCCTTTACCGTCATGATGGGTAATTCTCCTGAAAATCTGTAACAGATGTATAAACAATGAAAACGAATGCCCTACCGCCCTTATGTTCTGGGGCCGATTGTACAAATTTCAAGCTTTGCTCGCCTATCGGTCACGCCGCGATGCCATCACGGCTGTTCCAACAGCGCACCTTCGTGGCCCAGCAACCAGCGCTTACGTGCCAGTTCCGGGCCATCGACATGACCACCGAAACCACCGATACCGGTAGCCGCGACCACGCGGTGGCAAGGCACCACCAGCGGCACCGGGTTGGCCCTACAGGCGCCGCCGACCGCGCGCGCCGAGCTACCCAGTTCGGCCGCCACAGCGCCGTAGGTGCGCGTACTGCCCACCGGAATGCGTAACATCACCGACCAGACGCGACGCTGAAATGCGGTGCCTTGGGTTGCCAGCGGTAACGAAAAACGCCAGTGCGGATCTCGCATATAGTGGCGCAGTTGATCCAGCGCCGCGCGCGTAACGGCATCGCCGGCTGCCACGAGATCGGTGTCGGTCGGCAAAAAATCGACCGACGCGAGCCGGCCCTCACGCACACGGATACCGATCCGTCCGCACGGCGCCTCGAACACCGCCTGATATCCGCTGGATAGACCGCCACCGCTCACCGTGAACCGCCCGCCGTAGTGGAGTTGGTAACCGGCACGGCCGAGCGCTCGGGAACCAACCACAACTGTTGTAGCTTGCTCTGCAACACCGCGCGTCGACTGGGATCCTTGGTCGCGTCGAGCAGATCATTATAGATTCGCCGTGCGTCGCCGCTCAGCCCCGCCTGCGCCAAGGCCTCCGCCGCCTGATAGCGCGCGGTCTGCGCCCACTGATCCATTGATTCGGGTTGCACCAACCCGGCCGAGCGCAGATACAGGCGCGCGGCCTCCTGGTACTGACCCATGGCCTTATAAGAATCGGCCGTCCAATACAGCACTTCACGTTTGAGCTGATCGTCCTGGTCACTAAGTGGCAGGCGCCGAAATAATTCGATCGCCGCTTGGTTACGACCGACGCTTTGAAGGTCGAACAGCACCTGCATGAGACGATCGATTTGTTTACGTGGTAGTTTTCGATGTAGTTCGAGCAGCCTCCGTAGCGCGTCGATACCAGCGTCGACATCGCCGCCCATGATCAGAATACGCGCGCGCCGCATTTGCCAAAATAGCGCGTCAGCGCCCTTGGGCGCGGTGGTAAGGCCGCTGATCAGACGCGAGGCGAGCTTGATATCGGAACGCGCCAACGCGTCATCGACCAACTCGCGGCGTTGCGCGTCCGGCAACTGCGCGATGCCCGCAAAGCGATTGCTATCAACATATAAGGCGACCAGCAATAGGCGTCCACCGTCGCTCTTATCAATAGCGTCGGCGAAGCGTTCGTGAGCCAACCGCCGGCCACCGCGCGAGGCGCCGTCGATCGCCAACACGGCGAACAGCGCGCGTGCCTGAACCGGATGCTTTTTAGCCAGCTTAGCCGCCGCATCGTACCAATCCGAGTCGCGCCCAAGGAGCAGTTGCATACCATTGCCAAGCGCGCGCCCGTAACTCAGGTAGGCACGCCAAAGCTGGGCGCCATCGGCCGCGAACAAGCCTACTCGGCGGCGGCTGTCGATCGCTAGCGCGTGCGACAACGAGCTGATTTGGGCTTCGGGTTCATGCGCGCGCCCGGCCGCCTGCGCCGCTACAATCCAGAAACGAAACGCAGCATCGGCCTTTATACCTTTACGGCCGGCCGACTTGATGGCGTCACGCCGGACTTTCTGCGGCGATAAACTGCCATCGCGCAGTCGGGCAAGCAGATACAGCGCGCGCCCATTGTCGCTGTTGTCGCGCGCCAGTAACGAGCGCACTTCGTCGGGCCGACCGGCGCGCAATAGCACGCGCGCGCGCAGGCGTTTCCAATTCTTGTCGCCGGTGCCGTAATCCTGCTGGTAGCGCAACATGGCCGTCAGCGCGTCGTCAACATCGCCTGCGGCGAGGTAAGCCTCGATTACAGCACGCCGCCAGCGCGACAAATCGGCCGCGTCGGCGGCGTGACCGGCGCTCCAAATAAGCTTGCGCACCACAGCCAAAGCCGCGCGCCCGTCACCGGCCGCCGTGTACGCATCGGCAAGCTGAGTCGACGCCCAAACAACAAAGCTGTGGGGTAAGCCACTGGGCACATGCGACAAGCGCGCAGCGATCGAAGGCCAATCCTTACGCTGGCGATAAATCGCGATACGCGCCCTCTCCCATCGCATCCAGCCGCCGACATCTTTACTGACATTTGGCTGGTCGCGGTCCAAGAAATACAGCGCCAGCGTCGGCGCGCCCTGTTCGGCGAGTTTGATGAAGTCGTCCAGTTCCGCGGCACGGGAACGCAGAGGCGCTGCCAGCAACAGCGCACACAGCGCAACGGCCGATAGCACGCCGGCGCATTGCTTACCGATTCGTGGGCAAATTAGCTTGCTCATAGGCAACAAAAAAGGTGTCCCGTTACCGGGACACCCTCATTGTAGGGCCAATCAGCGCGCCGCAACAATCGGCGCACAACGTCAACCGCGGGTAGCCAGCTTTTCCTTGATACGGGCCGATTTTCCGCGTCGATCGCGCAAATAGTACAGCTTCGCACGGCGCACATCACCGCGACGCTTGACCTCAATCGACTCGACCGCGTGGCTGTAGGTCTGAAACACACGCTCTACGCCTTCGCCGTGCGAAATCTTGCGCACCGTAAAGGATGAATTGAGTCCGCGATTGCGTTTAGCGATAACTACGCCCTCAAAAGCCTGGGTGCGTTCGCGATCGCCTTCTTTGACCTTTACGTTCACGACCACGGTATCACCGGCGCCGAACACTGGAACTTCGCGGTTCATCTGCTCTTTTTCGAGCTGTTCAATTATGTTGCTCATGGCCAACCCCTATATCCTGTAATCAATCTCGTTCGTCGTGCTCAAGCATAAACTCTTGCAGTAATTTCTGTTGTTCGTCCGTCAGCCGCAGGCGCTCCAGTAACTCCGGCCGCCGCAGCCAGGTGCGGCCCAATGCCTGCTTTTGCCGCCAGCGCGCGATCGCGGCGTGGTCACCGCTCAACAGCACGGCCGGCACCGGATGCCCGGCAAATACCTCTGGTCGCGTATAATGCGGGTGGTCAAGCAGCTCGCCCACAAACGAATCCTGCTGCGCCGATGTCTCATCGCCGAGAGCACCCGGCTGCAACCGCGTTACGGCATCGACGATCACCATGGCCGCCAACTCACCACCGCTAAGCACGTAATCGCCGATCGACCATTCCTGGTCTACCTCCATGTCCACCACGCGCTCATCCATGCCTTCATAGCGCCCCGCAATCAGAATCAAATGCGGCAGTGCCGCTAGATACTGCACACCCTTCTGATCCAGCTTCCGGCCCTGCGGGCTGAGATAAATGACCGGCCCACCGTCGCCGCCGGCCGTACGTGCGGCGCGAATGGCATCGCGCACCGGCTCAATCTTGAGCACCATGCCGGGACCACCGCCGTAAGACCGGTCATCCACCGTGCGATGCCGATCGTGGCAGTAATCGCGCGGGTTCCATGTTTCCAGTTGCAGTAATCCGCGCTCAACCGCGCGACCGGTGACGCCGTATCCGGTCAACGCGCGCAACATGTCCGGAAACAACGTAACGACGTCAATTCTCATATTGCGCGTCAACGCCGTCAGAACTCCGGATCCCAGTTCACACGTAGCACACCGGCGTCTAAATCCACCTCTACAACGACATCGCCGCGCACATACGGTATCAATCGCTCGCGCTCACCCTTCACCACCAGTACGTCATTGGCGCCGGTCTCAATCAAATGATCGACGGTACCCAACTCGATCGCATCGACGGTGACCACTCGCAGCCCTTCAAGGTCGGACCAGTAGAACTCGTCATCCTGCAGCGCCGGTAGTCGTTCGCGCGGTACCGCGATATCGGCGCCAACCAGCGCATTGGCTGCGTCGCGATTGTCGATACCGTCCAGGCGCGCAATCACGCCCTTGCCGTGGCGTTGACCTTCGGCCACCTGCATGGGCCGCCAGTCATCGCCTTGACGCACATACCAAGCCCGATAAGCGATAATATTCTCGCGTGGCTCGGTGTGGGAAAACAGCTTTACCCACCCCTGAACGCCGAATAGGCCGGATATGCGGCCCAAAGTAACCAATTTCTGCGATTGCTCAGCCATGCCGTCGTGTTCAATGGCACCATCGCGCTGGCCGGCGCACGCCAACCGCCGAGACCGCTGCCGTCCGTTTACTGTTTAATCAACTTGGCGACGCGGTCAGACGGCTGAGCTCCCTTCGACAACCAGTACTGCACGCGCTCGGCATTGACACTCAGCGTGTCGGCCTGCCCGCAAGCGACCGGGTTGAAAAATCCCAGGCGTTCGATGTAGCGGCCGTCGCGGCGGTTGCGGCTGTCGGTGACGACGATGTGGTAATACGGACGCTTTTTAGCGCCACCACGGGCCAGACGAATGGTTACCATTACCTAACTTCCTCTGAAATCTTTACCGGATTGACGCCCACGACTTAGCGCGGGCGCGGGAAACGGGCAATTCTACCCGAAATGCCGCAAAAGTGAAGGACTAAGTGCAAATCGGGGGCTCCGCGGTCATCATGGCACAGCCCGCCTAACTGCACTACAACCAGCAAGGAAGGACTCCGACCAACCGGGAAGAAGCGCTTCAACGGCCGAATTGGCGGCTAAAAATTAACCTCACGACGATCGACAAGTGCTGGATATAACACGATTTTTTATCGAGAATCGGCCCAAAGGCCGGGCTTGATTTTCGGCGGCTGGATTTCGACTCGGTCGATCTCTAGCCAAGCCGCCAAGCACGCAAGACAACACGGTCAAATACGCGCCGGCCCACCGTCGACCCGGGCTCGATCATGACGACCTGCGGGCCACGCATCGACCCTGGCGAGCCCCCCTTTGGCGCGCTTTGCGCCTTGGCGAGAAAATGCGCCTTATCGGAATCTCCATAAATGCTGTGCACGAACCAAAAAAGGGCTAATCATGGTCGGCGGGCCGGCGCTTACATCGGTGGCATGCCAGGCGGCATTTTGCCCTTCATCATGCGCAACATCTTGCCCATACCGCCTTTAGCCACTTTTTTCATCATCTTCTGCATTTGGGCAAACTGTTTCAGTAGGCGGTTCACGTCCTGCACTTGCGTGCCCGAACCGCCGGCAATCCGGCGTTTTCGTGAACCCTTGATCACTTCCGGAAAACGCCGCTCTTTGGGCGTCATCGAGTTGATAATGGCGACTAGACGCAGCATGTCGCGATCGTTGACTTGGCTCTTGATCTTGGGCGACAAACCGGACACGCCCGGTAGCTTCTCCAGCAGGCTGCTAATGCCGCCCATGGCGCTCATTTGTTGCAGTTGGTCACGAAAATCCTCCAAGTCGAAACCTTTCCCTTTCTGTAACTTCTTGGCGAGCTTTTGCGCCTTGTCCTTGTCGACCTGGTGTTCGACCTCCTCCACTAGGCTCAACACATCGCCCATGCCGAGTATGCGTGACGCCACACGGTCAGGATAAAACGGCTCCAGTGCAGCCGTTTTTTCGCCGGAGCCGAGAAACTTGATCGGCTTGCCGGTAATCTGGCGAATCGACAAAGCCG
Organism: Gammaproteobacteria bacterium; assembly: GCA_030147845.1. GTDB lineage: Bacteria > Pseudomonadota > Gammaproteobacteria > JASBUN01 > JASBUN01 > JASBUN01. The sequence continues at coordinate 36,745 of JASBUN010000041.1, read as the reverse complement.
CGCCGCCGCGTGCATCGCCGTCGGTTTTGGTCAGTATGACACCGGTCAGCGGCAACGCCTCGCTGAAGGCCTGGGCAGCGTTTGCGGCGTCCTGGCCGGTCATGCTATCGACCACGAATAACGTCTCGGCAGGCTGTATCGCAGCGTGCAGACGTTGAATTTCCTGCATCATCTGCGCGTCGATGTGCAGCCGGCCGGCGGTATCGACAATGACCACATCCTTGAACTGCCGGCGCGCGTGATCGAGGGCGGCGGTGGCGATTGCGACCGGATCCTGAGTCGGCTCGCTGGCGTAGAAATCCACCCCGACTTCGCTTGCCAGGGTACGTAACTGGTCAATGGCCGCCGGCCGATATACGTCACAGCTGACCACCAGCACGGACTTCTTGCGCTCGCCGAGCCAGCGGCCGAGCTTAGCCACCGTGGTCGTCTTGCCGGCGCCCTGCAATCCTGCCATGAGTATCACCGCCGGTGGCGGCACATTGAGCTCGAGATCGTCGCAAGCGTCACCCATGACCGCGACCAACTCGTCACGCACCACCTTGACCAGCGCCTGACCGGGCGTCAGGCTGCCCAGCACCTCCTTGTCGATAGCGCGTTCGCGCACTCGATCAACGAATGTGCGCACCACCGGCAACGCCACATCCGCTTCCAACAACGCCATACGCACTTCGCGCAGCGTGTCGCGGATATTGTCCTCGGTGAGGCGGCCCTGACCGCGCAACTTCTTGATGGTTAGCGCAAGGCGTTCTGACAAGCTATCAAACATGATGAATCACGCGGAATTGAAGAATCGAAGCACCATTGTAGCGGATACGCGCCGCCGGCGGGAATCAGTACGCCGGCGTCTACAGCGAGAAACTCTCGCCGACCTGCAGCCGCTGCAGGTCGAAATCCGGCATGGCATGACGACACTCGCGCATGATCAAGTCTTCATCACCAGGCTTGAGGTGGGTAATAAAGACGCGCGGGCGATGGTTAAGTTTGGCTAGGTCGGCGGCCAACAGCTGCGGGCAATAGTGCTGCGCCAAACGCGACAATTGCAGATCGCGGTCGGGAAACGCCGCCTCGACGATGAGCGCATCCAGCTCGTCGTGGCGATTCAAGGCGCCCCAGAATTCGTCATTTGTGCTCGTGTCGCCCGAAAATGCGACCGTACCGGACGACCCCGACAGGCGATAACCGGCCGCCGGCACGGCATGATTCACCGGAATCATTTCGACCGTGCACTCGCCGATCGTGCGCTGCTCGCCCGGGACCATCTCTTGATAGCGCAGTACCGGCGTGCGGTGATTGGGGATGCGGGTAAAATCCGGCCAGATAATGTCGTTGAAAATATGCTCACGCAGGGCGGTGAGTGTTTCGCGTCGGGCGTGCACGGTCAACGGCGATTCGAGTGTGTCAAAAATGGTATCGACCAATAGCGGGATACCGGCGACGTGGTCCAGGTGCGAGTGGGTGACAAAAATGTGGCGAATTTTTGCCAACTGCGCCAGCCGCAGATCGCACATACCGGTGCCCGCATCGATCAGCACATGCTCCCCAAGCAGCAGGGAGGTGGTGCGCAAATCGGCGCCGATGCCACCGCTACAGCCCAATACCCGTAGCTCCATTTTTCCGCCAACCTTGTCAGTTACCCTAGTTCACTTGCGCGATTATGCCATAACTGATTGATAGGAAAACAAAGCTCAAGTCACAAATTGGTCACAACGCGTCAGCACACCGTGTATAGTTCAGCCTTCAATGTGGGCGGCAGTTGTGCGATTATGCCCGCAACGCGCACTAGTCCGGCACCCCATGAACCACATTATCTTGATTCTGCTCAGCGTGTTCCTCTACCTCACCAGCGGAGTGTTGCTGGCGGTACGCTTGGCGCGCGGCTATAACCAGGACGAGGGCAAGGCCAGCGTTTTAGCGTTGGCGATGGGCGCGGTCATACTGCACGGCGGCCTGCTATACCAGACTCTGGTCGGCCCCAAAGGCATCAATCTCGGCTTCTTCAACGCCGGCTCGCTGATCAGCTGGATTATCGCGCTTATTCTCGTGCTGACCGCCATTCGCAAGCCGATCGAAAATTTAGGTATCGTGTTGCTGCCGCTGGCGGCTATCGCCATCGCGCTCGACAGCACCTTTACGTCGCGTCACATCGTGCATGCGACCGGGCGTTGGCAGCTCGATGCCCACATACTGATTTCGATCATTGCATATAGCCTGCTCACCATCGCCATGGTGCAAGCCATACTGCTGGCGATCCAGGAACACCATTTACGCAATCGCCAACCGGGCGGATTCATTCGCTCGCTGCCACCGCTGCAAACCATGGAGTCGCTACTGTTCCAGATGATTGGTATCGGCTTCGCGCTGCTCACCATCGGTTTGCTGATCGGATTGTTATTTCTACAGAACATCTTCGCCCAACATTTGGTACACAAAACCGTGCTGTCGCTCATTGCCTGGGTGGTATTCGCGGTGCTGTTATGGGGGCGCTGGCGCTACGGTTGGCGCGGACGCGTGGCGATCCGTTGGACGTTAGGCGGGTTCATCGCGCTGATGCTGGCCTATTTCGGCAGCAAGATGGTTTTGGAGTTGGTCTTACACCGTTAGTATCGCCGTGTGTTCAGCGGTTCAAAGCGTCTGCACCGAGGCGGAGTTGGCAAAGTGGACAACAGCAAGAACATGCTATCTTTGCCCCAAGAGCGAGATTTTTGCGCCATTTTGCGCTGTTTCGCGCCACCGCCCAAGCGCTTACACATGCGCGGCGACGACCTACTTGACAGTCACCCGTACGAGCCGGTGAAATACCGAAACATGGCCACAAGAGACTGTACACGCCTTGGATGAAATCCCCCTTAGTGTGCTGCTCGGCATACTGTTTTTTCTAATCCTACTGTCCGCCTTCTTCTCCGGCTCGGAAACGGGATTGATGACCTTGAACCGCTATCGTCTGCGGCACTTGGTCAAGATCAAGCACCCCGGCGCGATGCGAGCGGCGCGCCTGCTGGAAACACCGGATCGTTTGATCGGGCTGATTCTGCTCGGCAATAATTTTGTCAACATTCTGGCGTCGTCGTTGGCCACCATCATTGCGCTGCGCCTTGGCAACGAAGGCGCAATCGCCGTAGCCGCAGGATTGCTGACGCTGGTAGTACTGATCTTCGCCGAGGTGACGCCGAAGACCTTCGCTGCACTGCATCCCGAACGGGTGGCTTTTCCGGCCGCTTATGTTTACGGACCCTTGTCGAAGATCCTCTACCCATTGGTCTGGACCGTCAATCTACTCACCAATTGGCTGCTGCGTTTGATGCGCGTAAGGCCATCGGACGCCAGCACACTCGGCCTCAGCTCCGAGGAGCTGCGCAGCGTCGTCAATGAAGCAGGCGCTATGATTCCACAGCGTCACCAAAAGATGTTGCTCAGCATCCTTGATCTCGAAAAGGTCACCGTCGAAGACATCATGGTGCCGCGCAACGAGATCATCGGCATCGACCTGGGCGAAGCCCCGGCAGCCATCGAAGAACAACTGGTCAACAGTCAATACACCAAGTTGCCGCTATTTCGCGACAGTATCGACGATGTCATCGGCTTCCTGTATCTGCGCAACATCGTACATCTGTTGGCGCAAGACGAGTTCAGCCATGAGGATTTGCTCAAGGTCGTGCGCGAGCCCTATTTCATTCCTGAAGGCACGCCCTTAAACAAACAGCTGCTCAACTTCCAGCGTATGAAGCGGCGTATCGGCTTGGTTGTAGACGAATATGGCGACATCATGGGGCTGGTGACCCTGGAAGATATTCTCGAAGAGATCGTCGGCGAGTTCACCACCGACCCGGCTGCGGTAAGCAAGGACATTCATCCGCAAGAGGACGGAACTTATCTGGTCGACGGTGGAGTACACGTGCGCGAGCTTAACCGGCTGCTGCAATGGGAGTTACCCATCAATGGGCCGAAGACGCTGAACGGACTCATCATCGAGTACATGGAAACGATACCGGAACCGGGTACCAGCTTGTTACTCGCCGGCTACCCCATGGAAATCGTGCAAATCAAAGACAACGTGGTGAAAACGGTCCGTATTCAGCCGCAATTACGCCGTAGCAACGTAGCCGGCGGCGCCAACGACCAGCCGCGCTGACGCGGCGCGCTTGTGTCGCCATGATGACGGCAATCGGCCTCCGGCCGACGCGATAACGGCCAGTTTGTGCGCGAACGTGCAGCGATCGGCACTTGCATCGGCGTCGCGGGATAACCGCTGTAGGCTCGGCAGGCATGGGACGGACGGCGGCGTCCGCGCATCCCGCGATGCTCAAGCCAAGCGCAGGCAGGCCGATAGCATGTCAAATGCTCGGCGCAGCAAGTGCAAGCGGCGTTTCGCTGGCGTGCTTCCGATCGATCGGTATCGAACGATTTTCGGCCGCCATAGACCGAGTCAGCACCTGTCCAGGTGGAGAAGGTTCGACCGTGTTCAAGCTTACGTTATCGTTCAAAGGTAAAGTCCTAAAGGTGTGCCGTATCGCCGGCGACCAGGCCAGCATCGGCCGCAGCTCCGATTGTGATATCCAGATCGATAATTTGGGCGTTAGCGCCATGCATGCGCGCATAGCGGCGAGCACCGGCAAAACCCTATTGATAGACACCAGCGAAGACATTGGCTTATTCGTGAACGGCATCAAGGTCACCGAACACGAACTTGTCGACGGCGACGTCATCCTGGTTGGGAAGCACACGATCACCTTCGCGCACGACGTCGAGCCCAGCCACGGGCAGAGCAAACCCGTCACTCATCATGGCCCGGTACGCGGCGGCTGGCTTCAGTTCCTCAACGGACCCAAGCTGGGTCGTACTATTCGCCTCGACCGCAATTTGATTCGGCTGGGCAAGAACGGTCACAACAGCGCTATGATCGCCAGTCGAAACGATGGCTATTACATTTCGCATCTGGAGGGGGAAACGCGGTCTCAGGTCGGCAGCACACCGGTCGGCGACGAAAGTCTAAAACTACGTAGCGGCGACACGATCAAAGTCGGCGAAATCGAGATGTTGTTTTTCATGGATGAGAACTGAGCAAAAGGCGTATAGCAGTGACTGAGCAACGTTCCGACAACGAACAACGCAATTTTCGGCGTATCGCATTCGACGCGCGCGCGCATATCCATGGTTCACGTGGCGACTGGGAGTGCGGCCTGATCGACGTGTCGCTCAAGGGCGCACTCGCCGAACGCCCAGCACAGTGGCAGGCGAAAATCGACGACGACTTTCGTTTGGACATCACGCTGTCGCCCGATGTGGCGATCACCATGCAGGCGCGCGTGGCACACATGGACGCCAATCGCATCGGCTTCTGCTGCGATCACATCGACGTCGACAGCGTCACCCACTTGCGTCGGCTGTTGGAACTCAATACCGACGACCCGGGCCTCCTCGACCGCGAGCTCTCGGCATTGGGCACCGCTAACGACTAACCGGCCTGCAGCACCGGCCGGCAGTCCGTTAGTTGTTCGGCGGTAAGCAACAGCACGCCATCACCGCCGCGGGCGAAATCCAGCCACAGGAAGGGAATTTGTGGATAGCGGTCGATCAACGCCGCTTGGCTTGCGCCCACCTCCATGACTAACAAGCCGCCTGGAGCAAGAAATTCACCCGCCTGTCGCAATATCCGTACCGGCACATCCAAACCATCTTCGCCCGAGACCAGTCCAAGCGCCGGTTCGTGCCGATATTCAGGCGGTAGCGCCGCCATGTCGCGCGCGGACACATATGGCGGGTTACTGATAATGAGATCGTATCGGCGCTGGGTTATTTCAGCGAACAGATCGGAGCGGATGAGCTGCACGCGTTCATGCATGTCGTGGCGATCAATATTGACAGCGGCCACCTCGAGCGCGTCCGCCGAGATATCCACGGCATCAACGTGGGCGTTGGGGAACGCATGCGCGCAAGCAATTGCGATACAGCCGGCGCCGCTACAAAGATCGAGTACCCGGTGTATTGCCTGCGCATCGCCCCAAGGCTCGAAACCCGCTTCGATGAGCTCGGCGACGGGTGAGCGAGGCACCAGCACGCGCGCGTCGACGAAAAAGGACAGCCCGGCAAACCAGGCTTCTCCGGTCAGATAGGGAGCCGGCAAGCGCTCTTCGATACGGCGCACGAATAACTGCATGATGGCGCGCCGCTCCTCGCTGGTGAGGACCGCGTCCAGGTATGCTGGCGGCAACTCGTGCGCCAAGTGCAAAGCGTGCAACACCAGAACCCACGCCTCATCGAGCGCATTGTCGGTGCCGTGGCCGTAGCTCAAGCCGGCTTCGTTAAAACGACTCGCGCCCCAGCGCACATAATCACGTAGTGTTTGTAATTGTTCGAGGGCTTGATTGATGTCCGACATGGCGCGCGTCTCCCCGCGACTTTAAGTGACAGCCTGCATGATATACGATGTCCTTCGGCATGAAAGCAACGTCAATCGCACCCCGGTACACAATGACTTCGAACCCATCCTCTACGGCGCTGGATTTTCCAGCGCTTACGCCGGTACGCAGCACCAGCGGCGACCGTTGCCTTCGAATGATTGGCCGTCGTCGGCGTCTGCGACAACGTCACGGCCAGGCGCGGCCATGAGTCTTTCACCCCGCTTGCTGCTGCAATATATACTCCCGCAGCACACTATCTCGCGCTTGGTCCACCGTTGCACCCGGTCCGCGCGCATGCCGCTGCGCCGTAGCATCACGCGTTGGTTCGTGCGCCGTTTCGGCGTCGATATGAGCGAGGCGGCACAACCCGATCTTGATGCCTACCCGAACTTCAACCGTTTCTTTACCCGCGCGCTGCGCCCGGGTGCGCGGACGATCACCACCGACCCGCGCGCGTTGGCCTGTCCGGTGGACGGCTATGTCAGCCAGAAGGGTACCATTCTGGGCGGTGAAATCTTCCAAGCCAAGGGCCATCGCTACTCGGTAGGCCAGTTGTTAGGCGGCAAGGACGAACTGGCCGCACCGTTTCGCGGCGGCGCCTTCGCCACGCTGTACCTGTCACCGGGCGATTATCACCGTATCCACATGCCGCTGGACGGCCGGTTGCAAGAAATGGTGCACATACCCGGGCGTCTGTTTAGCGTCGCTCCGGCCTGCGTGCAGGGCATACCGGGCCTGTTCGCGCGCAACGAGCGCGTGGTATGCCTGTTCGATACCGCACACGGCCCCCTGGCGTTGGTACTGGTCGGCGCCATCAACGTCGGCTCCATCGAAACCGTTTGGGCCGGAGAAGTGACGCCGCCGCGCGGCAAGCGCATCGCCGTAAACCGCTACCCGGGCGCAGGCGCCGCGGCGGTGGAACTCGCCAAGGGCGACGAGATGGGCCGCTTCAACATGGGTTCAACCGTCATCATACTGCTCGGGCCGAATCATGTGCGCTGGCACGACGATCTCACCGAGGGCGCTCGCGTGCGCCTGGGGCAAGCCATCGGCCGGCTAGGCGCCTGACGCCGTCGCGCCGCATGCCGATCGAAGCGCGGATCAGCACCGCGGCATGCTATGCCCGCGGCCATGGAAAAGCCATCACTTGCGCCACCGTCGCGCAACGCAGCGCCAACATGACTACACGGTCGATGCCGACCGCAACCCCGGCGCAGGCCGGCAAGCCGTGGCGCATGGCCTGTATCAAGTTCTGGTCAGCGTCGACGCTTGGGCGACCCATGCGTGCCCGCCGCCGTTGGTCGTCGACAAAACGCGCAGCCTGTTCCTCGGCGTCGGTCAATTCGTGAAAGCCGTTGGCCAACTCGATGCCATCGAGATAGACCTCGAAACGCTCGGCCAGCGGCGGTTGTCCGGGCCGGACGCGGGCCAGCGCGGCTTGACTGGCGGGATAATCATACAGCAGCAACAACCGGCCGCTGCCCAGCTTTGGCTCGATACACTGGCTCAAAATCAAATCCAACCAAGCGTCACGGTCGGCGCCGCCGTGCAAAAAACTCGCCGGCACACTGAGGTCGTGAGCGAGCGCCCAACGCGCCAAATCGTCGCCGTCGGCCTGGTGCGGATTCAGCCCGGCAAAACGTTCAAACGCCTGCGCATAAGTCATGCGCTGCGCGGTTGCCAGTTGCAGCCGTTGTCCGAGCAGCGCAGTCAGAAGCGCTTCGACTTCGTCCATCAAGCGGTGATGGTCGTATCCCGGACGGTACCATTCCAGCAGGGTAAATTCGGGATTGTGTAAACGCCCGGCCTCACCATCGCGAAACACGCGGCAGATCTGGTAGATCGGCCCGCTGGCGGCGGCCAGCAGACGCTTCATAGGGAATTCAGGCGAGGTGTGTAGAAAACGGGTTTGGCCATGCGCGGCGCCGGGGCCGGTGTAGCAAGTGGCGAAACTATCGATGTGCGCATCGACGCTGCCGGCGCGCGACAACACCGGTGTTTCCACCTCAAGTACGTCGCGCTGAGCAAAAAAATCGCGTATTTCGCCCAGCAGCGCAGCGCGTGCGCGCAGCGTATCGATGCTCGCCTCCGGCATCCATGCCGTTTCGTTACCGTTATTATGCACGTGCCGCTCCGCTGTTTAACTACCAAGCCGATCTTGGCAGATCGCAGGCGGCGTCATTCTTTGGCGCGCGAGACGTACTCACCGGTACGCGTATCGACCTTGAGCACTTCGCCGATATCAATGAATAGCGGCACCCGCACCACGGCGCCGGTCTCCAGGGTAGCGGGCTTACCGCCGCCGCCCGAGGTATCGCCGCGCACACCCGGATCGGTTTCGGTGACCGCCAAAACGACAAAGTTGGGCGGCGTGACGCTAATGGGCACGCCGTTCCACAACGTCAGCTGGCAAAAATCCTGCTCTTTGAGCCATTTGCTCGAATCGCCCACGGCATTCGCGTCGGCGGCCAGTTGTTCGTACGAGGCCGGATCCATGAAATGCCAAAATTCGCCATCGCTATACAGATATTGCATCTCGGTTTCATGCACGTCGGCCGCCTCGACGGTTTCGCCCGACTTGAAGGTGCGGTCGATCACACGTCCGGTCTTGAGATTACGCACCTTGACGCGGCTGAACGCCTGCCCTTTACCCGGTTTGACGAATTCATTCTCGACAATCGTGTAAGGGTCGTTATCGAGCATGATCTTTAGACCGCTCTTGAATTCGTTAGTACTATACGTAGCCATGAAAACCCACCGTTCACCGTTGATATGCGCGCGAGTGCCGTTGGCGCAACCGCGCAGCGCGCTATGATAACGCGAATCGATGCCGTGCGGCAGATACCCGGCTGGCAAACCGCGCTGCAGCAAGCCATTTCCGACCCCGCCGAACTACTGCAAGTGCTGCGCTTGGACGACCAATGGCTGGATGCCGCCCGGCGCGCCGCGCGCCTGTTCCCGTTGCGCGCGCCGCGCGACTACGTCGCGCGCATGCGTCCGGGTGACGCGCACGACCCGCTGCTGCGCCAAGTGCTGCCGCTGGGCGCGGAATGGGACCAGACCCCCGGCTACGCGCACGACCCGGTCGGCGATCTCGATGCCATGGCCGCCCCCGGCGTGCTGCACAAATATCACGGTCGCGTGCTATTGGTCACCACCGGCGCCTGCGCGATCCATTGCCGCTACTGCTTTCGGCGCCATTTCCCGTATACGACGGCCAACCCGGCGGCCGGGCAATGGCGCGGCGCGCTTGACTATATCGAATCCGATAGCAGCATCGGCGAGGTCATCCTCAGCGGCGGCGACCCATTGTCTCTGACGGATGCAAGGCTGGCGGCATTGGCTGAGCAGCTGAACACTATCGCGCACCTCAAGCGTCTGCGCGTGCATACGCGCCTACCGGTGGTGATACCGGAGCGCATCACCAGCGACTTGCTGGCATGGCTGAGCGGCGGACGCCTGCAAGCGGTGATGGTGATACACGCCAACCACGCCCAGGAGCTGGACGACCGCGTCGCCGCGGCACTGGCGCGTCTGCGCGACGCCGGCGTCACGCTGCTCAACCAATCGGTGCTGTTGCGTGGCGTCAACGACTCGGTCGAAGTGCTGGCGGCGCTATCTGAACGGTTGTTTGCGCTCGGCGTACTGCCCTATTACCTGCACCTGCTCGATCGAGTGCAAGGTGCGGCCCATTTTGACGTCCCCGAGTCCGAGGCGGCTGCGCTGATGAGCGGCTTAAATGCCTGCCTGCCCGGCTTTCTGGTGCCCAAATTGGTCCGTGAAATTTTTGGCGCGAGCGGGAAAAGCCTCATATCTTATTGAAACTTAGTATTTTTATGACCAGCGGCAGGAAGCACGCGACGAACGGCGGCAAAGCCCTATTGCCTAAGATGTATTGTCTCGGCTACAAACCTAACTGATCATATACAGTAAAGGACACACCCGCGCTCGCATGCGGGACCGCATACACACTGGAAATTTCGCAGAGGCGGCAAAGCAGCCATGGTGGACCTGACAGACACGTTCGGATTCCATGTCACCGCGCCGGACGGCAGTGGTGACGAGCCGGATTTGCGCGAACGCACAGTGCATCTATGGCTGCAACACCTGCCGCTGGCGGACGGCGCCAAATCCGCCGAACACATCAGCGCATTCCTGGAGCGGGCGAACCGCGCCACCGTTCCGGCGTCACAGCGCTATCGGTTGCTGGAGTCAATCCGCGCGCAAACCATGCAGGTGGCGGAAGGACTGGAAGCGACCATGCTCGGGCGTAGTCTACCGCTCACGCCGAAGAGCCTGGCGGTCGCCGACCAACTGACAGCCATGTTGCAATCACTGGCCGGTGGCTACAAACGCGTGGTGGTCGACATTCTGGCCGAACGCGGACGTTACGACAAAAAGCTACTCACCTGGGCATTGTTTCGCGCCTTGCGGCTATTGGATCGTTTACTACTCGGTTCCTACCGCTTGTACGCGCCCCATCCGCGCCGCCTATGGCAAGAAGCTCATCTACTGTATTACTACGCCGAATCCAAGAAATTAAGCGATTTACCGCTGCGTGACGCCAGCGTACCGGCCACCGATATCGTTAGCGCCTACAAACACATCGTACTGCTCGCGCTTAGTGATCCTTACCGACTGCGCCAGGGAGAAGTGGAACAACTGTCGCGTGCTGCCGAACGCTGGACCGAGCTCGTGAATCTACAGCCGGTGACACCACGGAGCGCGCCTGAGGCCGGCTATTTCTATTGCCGCCTCAACGCCGACATCGCCCCGGGCAGCGTGACGACAGCCGAGCCGTCCGCCGCCCGCTACGTGCGTAAAGTGCATCTGGGGCGTTTAGTCGAAGCGTTGCGATCGGAGTTAGCGCGGCTGCATGACGGCGACGTCGATATTGCGGTCGCCGGCGGTCTGACATATCCGCTGCTACGCCGGTTATTGCTGGCCTGGGAGCAGCGCACACGACGCGTATTCTCACGCGCGGTACGCAGTACGAATGTCGAGCTCGCGGTCGGCTTGAACACCACGCATCACTTGATAACTCGATCCAGTGTGACCGAGGAATCGTCGGTTGCCGTGCAAGAAATGACCATGACCGACGACGCCTCGTCAGAGACTTACACCCAATTCACCATCACACCGTTGCTCAGCGAACTGGCCAGCTACCGAAAAAATACCTGGGTACAGAGTTTTCCACCTACTATTCACATCGTCGGGCTCGAGGAAACGAAAGAACAACCCTCACCGTTGCCTGAGCCAACCTATGCCGCACACCATTGGCAGACCATCAATGTCAGCGCCGGTGGATACTGCTTGGAATGGGGGCAGGAGCAACCGTCGCCGGCACAAGTCGGTGAGTTGGTCGGCATTCGTGAGGGCGAAGGTGCGCTGGCTCGGTGGTGCATTGGCGTGGTCCGGTGGATGCAGTATCAAAAACATCAGAGTGTGCGCCTCGGTGTACAAGTCCTCGCACCGCATGCACTCGCTCTCAGCGCACGCCCGGCACGGCAATCGACCAATGAGAAACACACGTTCAGTTGCCTGAAACTGCCGGCAATCAAGGCCATCGACCAACCGCCCACGCTGTTGATGTCGGCCTTGCATCACAAGGTCGGAGACAGCATCGTGATTCGGGAAAATGATCGGCTGACCAGCGTTCAGCTTACACGGCAGACGGAAAACACCGGCAACTTTGCCCGCTTCCAATATGTCACAGTGGCCGAAAAACCGGCCGAAGATACTGCCGACGGCGTACTGACACCGCTCGGCCGATTGCGCGTGTTATAGCGGCCAGACGGGCTTCAGCAGAGTTGATGAGGGTCAATAAACGCGCTGGAATTGCGACGGATAGATAACGTTTCCGCCTTGCGTCAATACACCTTTATCGAGTTCGACCGCCGTCAGTGCATCCTCCGGCACCGGCAGATTGCAGCGCAAGTTCCAGCGCGACGCCGGCGTAAAACCCAGCCTTTGGTAGAACTCCGGATGCCCCACCACGACGATGGCGCCATAGTCCAGTTTGCGTGCGCCCTCGATTGCCGAGTGCACCAGCTCACTGCCGATACCGCGGTGCGACTGCGATGGCACCACCGCCATGGGCGCCAGTGCAAGGATGTCCACACCCCCGTGATCGCGTTGCAGACGCACCTTGGTCAACAAGATATGGCCCACAATTCGATTGTGAAATTCGGCCACTAGCGACAGCGCAGGATTAAACCCGGCCGACTGGCGCAGCTCGCCGATCAGGCCCACTTCGTCGTCACCCTGGAAGGCGCTCAGATGCACGACATCAATGGCCTTGATATCGTCGGCGCTCTCCGCTCTAACCGTGATACTTTGCATCGCAATCTCCACTTCGGGTTTAGCCGTGTTAAGGCGGCGGCAATTCGATCCTTGTTCCCTGGCCATAGCCAACACCTCCATACCGGCTCCGCACTGATACGTACTCGCGGCGCGCCGACCACTTTCGGAGCATACTCCTACACCTGTACCGCAAGGTTAATTATGCCACAAGGTCGGGTTACGCTTCCTGCCTGCCAATTATGGCACGTAGGCCTGCCTGCGCCAGCGCTTTGCACGGACCCTGCCCAGCAGCTGCGCAGTAAATGTTCAGCAATTTCGGCCGCTAACGGGGATCAGGAAGACACAAAGTCGAGACAGCGGCGGATCTAACACCGCGCGCGGATCGTGTACCCGGTCCGATCGATGCTGGAAATGGAGCCATAAATTCGGTACAACTATCGGCGGATCAGCGCACCTACCCCGCCGACGGCGCGCATCGCAACAGCGCCCGGCAGGGGCCTCCGGGTCATGGCTATTGACACAGGAGCCAAGCCGCGCGGCGTTTTTCGGACAGGAAATCCCGGTCCCGCATTGAGCCGCCGAATCGCTACTGCGGTCCGGGGACGCCGTCGGCATGTCTGGCGTAGTGGCGGTACATGGGTAAACGCACGCACCGTGCCGCATCCGTGAATGGAGAATCGAGTGGACAAAGAAAAAATACTACGCACCTTGATCATTGAAGACACGCTCAACGACGCCGAGATGATCGCCAGTCTACTGCGCAACGCCGGTTACGCGATCCGCGTAGGCGGTGCCGAAGACGAGCAAGAATTGCGCGCGGCGCTAAATGATCAACCACTGGATCTGATTCTATGTTCAGTCGAGTCTGAAGAGCCTTCGCTCGCCCAGGTTCACGATGCCGTCGCCTCCAGCGAAAAGGACGTAATCATAATTGCCGTCACTACGGCGTTCGATGTCGATCTCATGGTCGAAGTAATGAAAGCCGGCGCGTTCGGCCTCGTCACCAAGAACAATCCCGAGCAGTTTCATCTGGTCCTGGACCGCGAGATCGCTGCGCTGGAAACGCGCCGCCAATTACGGCACAGTGAAAACGCCATGCGGGAAACCGAACGGCACTGCCACGCATTGCTGGACAGTTCGCGCGATGCCATCACCTACGTACACGACGGTATGCACGTCTATGCCAATTCCGTGTACCTGGAAATGTTCGGGCTGACCAGTATTGAAGACGTCGAAGGCATGCCGGTGATGGACATGGTGGCGCCCGACGACCACGGCAAACTAAAGGACTTCCTGCGCCAACACGACAAGATTCAAAGCGGCATTGCCGAGCTGGAAGTAAAGGGTATGCGTCCGGACGGGGGCATGTTCAATGCCATGATGGAATTTTCTCCAGCCAGTATCGACGGCGAACCCTGTACGCAAATCATCATCCGCGACCAATCGATTAACAAGGAATTGGAGAATAAACTCAAATTCCTCAGTAAGCAGGATCTGCTTACCGGACTATATAATCGGCAATACTTCGTAGAAGAACTAGAGCGGTCAATCACCGACGCAAATGCCGGGGCCCATCCCAGCAGCGTGCTCTATATCGAACCGGATAATTTTCGCACCATAAAAGACTCAGTGGGAATCGCTGGTTGCGATCTCGTGCTCGGCGACATCGCCACACTAATCAAGCAAAACGTCGGCGAAAATTCGGTCGCCGCCAGATTCGGTGACAGTTCGTTCACCGTGTTGCTACGTGACACGAATGCCGATGCCGCGCAGGTGCTCGCCGGCACCATCCGCGGCGCCATCGAAAACCACATCGCCGAGGTGGCCGGTGCGTCCCTAACAACGACCTGTAGCATCGGCATCAGCCTGGTGGGAGAAGCCACCAGCGGCGCGCAGGAGGTTCTATCTCGCGCCGATCTGGCCTGTGAGATGGTGCACAAAAAGGGCGGCAACGCCGTCCATCTGCACAACCCGGTCGCCGACGAACGCGCCGGCCAGGAACGTGACCAACAACTGGGGCATTTAATTCGCCAGGCGCTGGAAAACGACGGCTTTTCGCTCGTCTATCAACCCATCGCCAGCCTGCACGGTGAAACCAATGAGCGCTACGAAGTGCTCGTGCGCATGCGAGACACCGATGGTGCGGACATCAGTCCCGGCAACTTCATCCCGGTCGCCGAGCGCAACGGACTCATCGCGGCAATCGACAAATGGATCATCCGCAACGCCATCTTGGTGTTATCCGAACGTCGGCGCGGCGGTCACGACACGACATTGTTCGTCAAGATCTCCGCCGGGAGCCTAGTCGACGAATCGTTGCTATCGTGGCTCAGTCAACAGATCAAGGCCGCCCGTCTGCCCGCCGATAGTTTGGTATTTGAAATCTCCGAATCCATTGCGGTAACTAACCTCAAACACGCCAAGACTTTCTTGAAGGGTTTGCAGGAACTTCACTGTCGGTTCAGCCTCGAGCATTTCGGCAACGGCATGAACTCTTTCCAACTACTCAAGCACCTACCGGCGGATTACCTCAAAATCGACGGTTCGTTCATGCACGATCTTGCCAATGACCAGGAACAGCAGGCCATGGTCAAGTCGATTACTGAAATGGCGCACTCAATGGGGAAAACGACTATCGCCGAATTTGTCGAAGACGCGAGCAGTCTCGCCGTCCTCTGGCAGTGCGGAGTAAACTACATCCAGGGCCATTTCCTACAAGCGCCTGGCGAAGCCATGGACTTCGATTTCCAAGGCGAAGAAGCCTAAGCCGGATTTTGACAGCACAACAACATACGGGAAAAAGCGCGCAATTATTTCATCGCTACGCGCCCTGCCCGCTGTCATCCGATCAATCTAATACGTGTGAAACCAACCCGTCGGCCAGTTTCGGTTCGAACCACGTCGACTTGGGTGGCATTACCTCGCCGGCATCCGCCACCGCCATGAGGTCCGCCAAGCTGGTCGGATAAAGCGAAAAGGCGAGCGCCATTTCACCGCTGCGCACACGTTTTTCCAGCTCGCCGAGACCACGGATTCCGCCAACGAAGTCAATACGCTTGTCCCGGCGCGGGTCACTGATACCAAGCACCGGTTCGATGAGATGACTCGACAGTAAGCTGATGTCCAAACGACCCACCGGGTCGCTCGATGGCACACGATCGCGGTGAATACTAAGCCGATACCACTGATCGGCGATGAACAAGCCGAACTCCCCGGCCTGGCGCGGCCGTACTGGCGCCGCCTCGGCGTCGACGTCGAACCGTTCCTGTATGCGTTGTAACAGCTGCTCGGTCGACAGGCCGTTGGTGTCACGGATGAGGCGATTGTAATCCAGTATTCGAATTTGATCGTCGGGGAAGGCTACCGACAGAAAATAATCGTACGCTTCGTCACCGCTACCGTCGGGGTTGGCCGCTCGTCGTAACGCCGCCACCCGCGACGCTGCCGCGGACCGATGGTGTCCGTCGGCAATGTACAAACACGGCATGGCATCGAAACGCTCCGTTAGCTGACGGACGGTCGGTTCGTCACGGACTACCCACACGGTATGCCGAATACCATCGTCGGCGGTCAAATCATATTCCGGTTCTTGTTGCGTCGCTTTGCGGATGAGACCGTCGACGGCGGCGTCGTGCCGATAGGTTAGGAATACCGGTCCGGTCTGCGCGTTCAACTCATCGATTTGCCGTACCCTGTCATCCTCTTTATCGGGACGCGTAAATTCATGCTTGCGGATGCGGTTGCTGTCATAATCACGTACCGACGCGATCGCAACCAATCCGGTTTGTACATGATCGCCCATGGTCAGGCGGTAGACGTAGTAACAAGGGCGCGCGTCACGTACCAGAACGCCCTCATCGACCATACGCCGCAGATTCTCAGCACCCTTGGCATACACGGCGTCGTCGTGCGGATCGATGCCTTCGGCAAGATCGATCTCCGGCTTCGAGATTCGCAGAAAACTCCACGGACGCCCTTCCGCGCGCGCGCGCGCCTCATCACTGTTCAGTACGTCATAGGGTGGCGCTACCACATCCTCGGCGCGGCCAGCGGCCGGCCTAAGCGCACGAAAAGGTCGAATCAACGTCATTGCGGCTGCCTTATTGCGGATCAGGGGCGCTATTGTACCGATCC
Organism: Gammaproteobacteria bacterium; assembly: GCA_030147845.1. GTDB lineage: Bacteria > Pseudomonadota > Gammaproteobacteria > JASBUN01 > JASBUN01 > JASBUN01. Next base: position 19,907 of record JASBUN010000041.1, on the reverse strand, counting down.
CGTATGCCCCTTGCACGGGCAACCCTCGCAATCATGCCATTGCGCGCAAGGCCGCGATGCGCTCCTCGATTGGCGGGTGCGACATCAACAATCGGCCAAAACGCCGCCCGAAACCGGCACGTATGCCGAAAGCGGCCAGTTCCTCCGGCAGGTGCGAAGATTCCGCGCTCGCGCCCAGGCGCTGCAATGCGGCGATCATGTTGCCGCGGCCGGCCAGATGCGCACCGCCGGCGTCAGCGCGGAATTCGCGCCAGCGCGAGAACCACATGACGATCATGCTGGCCAGGACACCTAACATCAGCTGTGCGACGATGGTGGCGATCCAAAACCCAGGACCATAGCCACGCTCGGTACGGAACACCAATCGATCGACCAAATATCCGACCACACGCGAAAACACAATCACGAAGGTATTCACCACGCCCTGAATAAGCGCCAGGGTGACCATGTCGCCGTTCGCCACGTGCGAAACCTCATGTCCCAGCACCGCTTCCACTTCGCCACGGGACATGCTGCGCAACAAACCGGTGCTGACCGCGACCAGCGCGTGATCGCGCTTCATACCGGTGGCAAAGGCATTGGCCTCGGGCGAATCATAGATTGCGACATCCGGCATGCCGACGCCCGCTGAGCGGGCGTGCCGTTCGATCGTTTCCAACAGCCACGCCTCGGTGCGATCGGCGGGCTGATCAATCACCCGTGCGCCGGTCGAACGGATCGCCATCGTTTTGGAAATGGCCAACGAGATAAACGACCCGCCCATGCCGAGCAATGCAGCGAACACGATCAAGCCGGTCAGGTTGAAGCCGGTCCCCTGGCTGGCCAGCATCTGCTCTACGCCCAACACCTGTAGCGATATAGTCAGAACCGCGAGCACGGCCAGATTGGTCATGATGAACAACACCGCCCGTTTCATATTCCCTCGCCTCCGAACGGAAATGGGTAACAGATAGGCGATACATTGGTGCGGCGGCCGCGGAATCAAGGACCCCGCAAGTAGAAATAGCGTTGACTGACTTCGCCTTTTCAAACAGCCGCTTACCCTGATCCAACGAGCGTGCTATCGTGCTATCATTGGTAGCGCCGGCCGGATTCCCCATACGCCGTGCAGGAATCGGCCCTAACGCGCAGGAAATCGCCATCGCATGGACTCCTTTGACGACAGCGACGAGATCGGAAAACGTGCCGCCGTTGCGCCCCGTACAGCCGACTCCCGAAGCCGATTTGCCGACGTTTTAGCTTACTTTGGCGTAATTATCTCGCGCTACCTACCGCACCATGTACCGGTGGCGTTCAAACTGGCGGTGTCCATCAGCCTCACAACCACAATTGGCATGTCGTTGTTAGGCGCGGTCATCATTCACAATCAAACCGATCTACTCAACCGCAATATGTTGACCTTCGGGCGCACGGTCGTGCAGCAAATGGCACAGTCCGCCAAGGAACCGATTCTCGCCAATGACAGCCTGCAGCTGGACGTATTGGCGGCTAATCTCGCCAACGGCGAAAATGTGGTCGGCACCGTGATCTATTCTACCGAACGCAGCGTTCTTTCACGCTCGGGAACCAGCCCGTTCGAATTTAACGGTCCATACGCCGGTCGTGCACGCAAGTTCCTCGATGGCAATGTTGACACACTGCCTTGGCATTGGGCGCACTCACCGAAAGGCTATGTGGACGCCATGACGTTTATCAGCCCAATTCGATTCCGCTCCACGACGGTGGGTTACGCCGAGATTTCGTTCAGCAGAGCAGCGATGACGCAATCGATTCACGCCTCGGTACGCTCCATTGCCATAACCACGTTAATCTTGATCGTCGTCGGCATCATCGTCTCGTACCTGTTGGGCAAACGGCTCTCGCGCCCGTTACATCACCTCATGGACGCCAGCCGCGCGATCGGCAACGGCCAATATGATTTTCATTTCGACGACCGGCGCAACGACGAAATCGGATACCTCATGTCATCATTCAATTCCATGGCGCAGGGCATGCTCCAGAAAACGCAGGTCGAAGACGCCTTTTCAAAATATGTACCTACTCGCGTCGCCAAAGAGATACTTTCTAACCTCGACGAAGTGGAACTTGGCGGAAAACACGCCTATGCCAGCGTCATGTTCGCCGACATCGTCGGCTTCACCGCTAAATCAGAACGCATGACGCCGGAAGAAGTAGCCGCATTGCTCAATGAGTTTTACACCCAGATCGGCCGAGCCGCTGAATTGTTCTCGGGCACCATCGACAAATATATGGGCGACTGCGTGATGCTCGTATTCGGCTTGTCGGACTCTGATTCAGACCATGTTTTTAATTCCCTGGCATGCGCGGTGTTTTTCCAAAAGCTTGTCGCACGTATGAACGACACACGCTTATCGCAGGGTAAACAAGCGGTGCGGTTCCGCATCGGCGTCAATACGGGCGACATGCTGGCAGGTGTCATGGGCTCTTCGGACCGCGTGCAGTATACGGTGGTCGGCGACAGTGTAAATCTGGCGTCACGTCTTTGCTCGGTCTCAGCAGGCGACCAAATCGTGATCACGGAAGAGACCTACGACCATCCCGACATCCGCAAACGGGTCATTGCCGAAAAGCACGAATCTATCCGCATTCGCGGCAAATCCAAGCCTGTTAGCACCTATCTGGTGCATGACGTACATGAGGCTTATCGCCCAGGGATGGAACGGGAACTGGATAAGATCGTACGTCGGAACTGAATCGGCATGACGACGCCCACTCGTGTTGTACTACTACTGCTCGTTCTTATGCCGCTACTGCATGGCTGTAATCGCCTTGTGACCACGGCGCCCGATCGCGCCGCTCAAATCAACTCCTTGATCACGCAACATTACTATTCCGAAGCCATCGAATATCTAACGCAACGCGCGGCCGAAAAACCCACCGTCGACAATCGCGAGCGTTTGGATAGAACCCGTGCTCAAGCAAAATCATACGATCAAAAAACAGCCCAAGCCGCACTTGCACTATCGGACGAGGGTGATTTCAAGAATGCCTTCAAGACCATCAACGACGGCCTGCTGCACTACCACGAAGGTCCGCAGATGCGCAGCGCGGAACAAGAACTGTACCGACGCCAAGCGCACCGCCTACGTGATCTCCACGCGCGCTTGACATTCGCCAAGGGCGAATGGTTACTGCGCAGCGCTCCGCTCAGGAAGGAAATCGCCCGCGCCAACCCCGACGATCTCGACGCCAGCTTGCAGGAAGCCGAGACAAAGAAGGAATCTGCCGCCGTCGCCGAACGCCTACTAAAACTGGGTACTCAAGCGCTCACTAAGCATGAATTTGAATCCGCCGAACGTTATTTGAAATTGTCTCAGCGCATGCATGCGACGCCCGCCGCTACCACGGCCTTGGCGCGCCTGGCCAAACAGCAGACACAACGCAAACAAGCGCAGCGGGTCGCGCGCAAGCGCGTTGAAGTAACGCAACGCGCACAGCATATCGCCAAACTCAAGAGTGAAATGCATGAAGCAATAGTGAACGCGAACTTGACCGTGGCGCGAGGCAAGCTTGAAGACCTGCGTTCGCTTGACCAAGATAATCCGGAACTCGATAAGTTACAGCAAGCCCTCAATCAAGCAATTAATGCCAAGGCAACCGAACTCACCGAAAAAGGGAATGTGCTGTATACTCGCGGCAAGATTCAAGATGCCAAGCGTACCTGGGAAGCGGCTCTACGGCTTGAGCCAAACAATGCGCACTTGGTCAGCCGTATCGAGCGTGCGCAGCGCGTGCTGAACAAACTGCACCAGATCAAGGAGAAAGACAAAACACACTGAGGTACTACGTTTTCTCGGCCACGGTTATATGGTCCACTTTTCGAAAGCCACGTGACAATTTGCTGCCCCTGCGTCCGCGTTCGCCGGCGTACTCGTCGACCTCATCGCCCCTTAACGTCTTATGCCTCTGCCCGGAATATACGGCCAGACTCTCGCCATCCTGTATACAGGTTATGGCCACGGCATACTCTTCACGCGCAGCGACTCGTTTCGGCGGAATACCGATGATTTTTATGCCCTTGCCCTTGGGCAAAGTCGGCAGTTCGCCGATCGAGACCACCAGCATGTTGCCATCGCTGGTCACCACTACTACCCAATCATCTTCCAAGCTGCGAATCGCCGCCGGCGTCATGGCTCGCGCCCCTTTGGGTACCGAAAGAACTTGTTTCCCCGACTTATTACGCGTCAGCAGATCCTCAAATCGCGCCACGAATCCATAGCCGGCATCGGAAGCGAGCAACCAGAGCGAATCCGGCGCGCCCATGATTACCCCTACAAACACTGCGCCGTCCGCGGGAGTCAAACGACCGCTAAGCGGCTCACCCTGTCCACGCGCCGACGGAAGTTGATGCGCCGGCAAACTATACGAACGTCCGGTGGAGTCCATAAATACCACCATTTCATTGCTGCGACCGTGCGCCGCCGACTGAAACTCGTCTCCGGCTTTGTAACTTAAGGACTGCGCGATGATGTCGTGACCCTTTGCAGCGCGCACCCATCCGCGCCGTGACAACACTACCGTGATCGGCTCGCTGGGCGCCAACTCTGACTGTGCCAACGGTTGCGCCGCCTGGCGGGTGACGATCGGCGAGCGACGCTCGTCACCATAACGCTCGGCATCAGCACAAATCTCGGAACGAATGAGCGTCTTCATACGTTGCTTCGAGTTGAGGGTCTTGTTCAGGCTGGCACGTTCTTTGGCAAGCTCGGCCTGTTCCGATCGAATTTTCATCTCCTCGAGACGAGCCAGTTGGCGCAACTTGGTGTCGAGCACGTAGTCGGCCTGCAGCTCTGTCAGCGAGAATCGCTCGATAAGCGCGTGTTTGGGTTCATCATCCGTGCGGATGATGCGAATAACCTCATCAAGGTTCAAAAATGCGATCAACAATCCATCAAGCAAGTGCAAACGGTGATCGACCTTATCGAGCCGATATTGCAGGCGTCGCCGAACCGTCTCGTACCTGTACTCCAACCACTCGCCGAGAACGGCACGCAGATCCTTGACCTGCGGCCTGCCGTCGAGTCCGATAACGTTGAAGTTGACACGATAGCTGCGTTCCAGATCCGTAGTCGCAAACAGATGCGCCATCAATGCATTGAAATCAATTCGATTGGAACGCGGAACAATTACCAGACGGGTCGGGTTCTCGTGATCAGACTCGTCGCGCAAATCCTCCACCATGGGCAATTTCTTCGCGTTCATTTGTCCGGCGATTTGCTCAAGCACGCGCGCCCCGGAAACCTGAAACGGTAACGCCGTCAACACGATCTCACCGTTTTCCTGTTCGAAGCGGGCGCGCATACGAATAGACCCGATGCCCGACTTATACATCGCGACGATGTCAGCGGGCGGCGTTATGATCTCGGCTTCGGTCGGATAGTCGGGGCCCTTGATGTGCTCACATAGCATCTCGACGGAGGCCTTGGGCTCGTCCAGCAAGCGCACACACGCGCTCGCCACTTCGCGCAAATTATGCGGCGGCACATCCGTTGCCATACCGACCGCAATGCCGGCGGCGCCATTGAGCAGCAAGTTAGGCAGGCGTGCCGGCAAGCGTATTGGCTCGTCCAGCGTGCCATCAAAATTCGGTGCCCAGTCCACCGTTCCCTGGCCAAGCTCAGACAACAGGACGTCCGCGTAACGCGCCATCCGCGCTTCCGTATAACGCATCGCCGCAAACGACTTCGGATCATCGGGGGAACCCCAATTACCTTGGCCGTCGATGAGCGGATAACGGTAGGAAAACGACTGCGCCATCAAAACCATGGCTTCGTAACAGGCCGAATCGCCGTGCGGATGAAATTTGCCCAGTACATCACCGACCGTGCGAGCCGATTTTTTATACTTGGCCGCCGCGTTGAGGCCCAATTCAGACATTGCATAAATGATACGCCGCTGCACCGGCTTGAGGCCATCTGCGACACTAGGTAGTGCACGATCCAAGATCACGTACATGGAATAGTCCAGGTACGCTTTCTCGGTGAATTCCTTCAGCGGTAGTTGCTCGATACCCTCGAAATTCAACTCGGATGTGTTGCTCATGATCCCACCGTGGCCACTGAAATTTATAGGCGGCTATGTATTGTTACGATGAAAGGCTTAGCTTGCCGCTCGGCTTGGCTATTGCACGTCGGCTAAGTCGCCTTTGCTTTCCAGCCATGCCTTGCGGTCACCGGCACGCTTCTTGGCCAGTAACATGTCCAATAAAACCGTGGTGTCGTCGCCGGGCTCGACCGTCAGCCGCACCAAACGCCGCGTATCGGGGTCCATGGTCGTTTCGCGCAACTGCAGCGGGTTCATTTCTCCAAGACCTTTGAAACGCTGCACGTTGACTTTACCCTTAATTTTCTCCGCCGAGATACGATCCAGCGTGCCTTGCTTTTCGGCGTCGTCGAGCGCGTAGAATACTTCCTTGCCTACATCGATGCGGTATAAAGGCGGCATGGCGGAATAGACGTGGCCGGCCTCGACCAGGGGCCGGAAATGGCGCACGAACAACGCGCACAACAAGGTCGCAATGTGCGCACCGTCGGAATCGGCATCGGCGAGGATGCATACGCGATCATAGCGCAGACCGCTTAGATCGTCGGACCCCGGATCGCAGCCGATCGCCAGCGCAATATCGTGTACCTCTTGCGACCCGAGCACCATGGCCGAATCGACTTCCCACGTGTTGAGGATCTTGCCGCGCAATGGCATCACTGCCTGAAATTCGCGGTTACGCGCCTGTTTGGCCGAACCACCAGCCGAGTCACCCTCAACCAGAAATAATTCGGTCCGCGCGGTATCCTGAGAACTGCAATCCGCGAGTTTACCGGGTAACGCGGGCCCCGCGGTTACGCGCTTGCGGACAATCTTCTTACCCGCCTTCAGGCGACGCTGGGCGCTGCCAATCGCCAGTTGCGCAATACGTTCGCCGAGTTCTACGTGTTGATTCAACCATAGGCCAAAGGCATCCTTGACCACGCCGGACACGAACGCCGTACACTCGCGCGACGAAAGCCGCTCCTTGGTCTGGCCGCTAAACTGCGGGTCGCGTAGCTTGACTGACAGGATGTAACTACAGCGTTCCCAAACGTCTTCGGGCGCGAGCCGCACACCACGAGGCAAAAGATTTCGAAACTCGCAAAATTCGCGTACCGCCTCGGTCAGGCCGGTACGTAAGCCGTTCACGTGCGCGCCGCCCTGCGCGGTCGGAACGAGATTGACATAACTTTCCGCGACTGCATCGCCGCCTTCCGGCAACCACACCGCGGCCCAGTCGGCGCTCTCCTGATTACCTTCCATGCGACCCATGAACGGCGCTTCGGGTAGCGTTTCCATCCCATCCAGGGCATCCATCAAGTAGTCGCGCAGACCGTCTTCAAAGTACCATTCGGCTTTTTCGCCGCTCGCCTCGTCATGGAAGCGCACGCGAAGTCCCGGGCACAGCACCGCCTTGGCGCGCAGCACATGTACCAACCGTGCCAGCGAGAACTTGGGGGATTCAAAATATTTGGCGTCGGGCCAAAAGCGTACCGTCGTTCCGGTGTTCTGCTTGCCGACGCTGTCGACGACCTCGAGATCGGAAACTTTCTCGCCGCCGGCAAAGACCATCTTATATTCTTTGCCGCCGCGCCGAACCCAAACCTCCAGGCGCTTGGAAAGCGCATTAACCACGGATACGCCTACACCGTGTAAACCGCCCGAGAAGACGTAATTTTTGGAAGAAAACTTACCGCCCGCGTGCAATCGGGTGAGAATGACTTCGACGCCCGGGATCTTAAGTGTCGGGTGACGATCAACCGGCATGCCACGCCCGTCGTCGCGAACCTCTAAAGAGCCGTCTTTGTACAGCGCGACGTCTATGCGTTTGGCGTGGCCGGCAATTGCCTCATCGACACTGTTGTCGATGACTTCCTGCGCAAGGTGATTGGGACGCGTGGTATCGGTGTACATGCCCGGGCGCTTACGCACCGGTTCCAGACCGCTCAATACCTCGATCGCAGCGGCGTCGTAGCTACTACTCATGCCTGACCAACCCTCACAAACGGAATTTCATAGCGAGCATCAAACGTCGGTTAAAAATAATCCGACGACGGCGGATTTTTCATGCGATTGATAATAAGCTCGGCGCTTTTGCGTGGGTACACGCCATCGCAGAAATATTGCTGCGCCAAATCGTCACGATAGCGCTCCGCGCCCGCCGTCGTGATCGGGCGCCATGTCGCCGCCGTATTGATCTGAAACGGTCCCGGCCCGATACCATAGGCATAAGTTTTATAGGAACGGGGATCGCAACGGATGCCTTCATAGCGGACATTGCGGACACCGGACTTGGACACGATCACCACAACGTAGCGGACCACGTTATCTTTCGTTCCGATGGACAGCGAGGAGGGATCAATCGCGTAACGAAAAGGCGATCTGGAGACGTCGAACTGGATCAGATGGTCGTCACCCGGGTACGCCGGCAACGCCATGTGCTGCTCGCGCCACACCGGCTCGCCGTAATCACGGCCGTCCTGATCGTCGGCGTAGGCCGAAAACCCCGACCCGAGAACGAGCAGCAACGCCGCCCCGAAGGCGCGCCAATTCATGGGTACGATTCCAAACCAATGCGATTCACTGATAAGCCCCTAGCCATACCGGAGCACAGTGTAACGCGCCCAGCAGCGCTAGGCGAGAGGATGATCCGCCGCTGCGGCGAGAACGTAGTCGGCCGGGCGTCAACTCAGTCGAAATCGCCGAGCAGCGACCTACGCACGTTTTCGGCCACAGGGTCGATCTCGAAGGTATAATTCTTGTGCTCGATACCGATCGCCATCGGCTTGCCGGCTCGCAATTCCTTGATCATCTCCGGTTCGAATTCGAACCGCAGAAAATGCACCGACGATGTCTTGGTTTCGTTATCGCGCTCCATATCCTCATCAGCGATCGAATATACCTTTTCCATAGCTCCGACTCGCATCCAGATCTTGTCCTCGATCCCGACCAAGCGCGCCAACTGGCGATGGCGCTCGTTCTCGTCGGCATATTCCATCATAAATGTCGCTTTGAGATTGGCGCCGTCCGGGATGAGCGGGTTGTATGCATTCAGCTCTTCGTTGATTCCAGCCGACTCAAAAATGCGTTCCACACGCAGCATCTCCTGAATCTGATACTGCATCGTCAAACGATCCTCGAAATACAATGCCGCATGCTCACCGATAGCGACGCGGCGGTCCTTCTTATGCTGAATTACCTTGGCGCGAAATTCTGCGCGGGCGTCGGCGTATTCTTCCAGAGAATAAAGATCATTTCGGGTAAGCTTTTGCATGATTGAAGCCCTGCCGGTGGTTCGTTCAAATGCCGTGCATGTGCCTACATGCCCGGTCGATGTCAGTCCTCGGCGTCGCTTTCGACGGCGACGATCGACTTATCGGTAAATAAGTACTCGTGCAATTGCTTGTCGAAGCCAGGATCGCGGCGCCGCACCCATTCAATCAGCATAGCGGCGTGTTCTTTTTCTTCATCCCTATTATGCGCAAGGATGGCCTTGAGATCGTCATCATCGCAGGCATCGATGCGCTGGTTATACCAATCGACTGCCTCCAATTCTTCCATAATCGAGACGATAGCCCGATGGTAATCCATTGTCTCGCCGGACAGCGCGCCAATGTCCTCGTGGTAACCTTCATTCGCCATGGCTATAACTCCTAGTTGCAGCGGTATGCGGAAAATTGCCTGCGCCGGCGCGCGGGTATGTCAAATACCGTACGCCATGCGTAACAGGGCAATGGGATGTTCAGTCGAAGAGTGATCCTGCATGCCGTTTTGGATCTGGTGGCCCGCCATCGGGCAATCGCTGCCGTAGTGGTCTACTTCGGCCTGCTTGACCCGCGTAACCACGGGCCGCGCGATTTTCATCGAGATGTCGTGAAATTCACTCTTCACCGCGTAAGTGCCGTCATGGCCGGAACAACGCTCGATGGTGGTTATTTCAGTATCCGGCACCAATTGCAGTATATCGCGGGTTTTCGAACCAATGTTCTGCACGCGCTGATGACACGCCGCGTGATAGGCCACCTTGCCGAGCGCATTCTTAAAATCGGTATTCAGCTTGCCGTTCTTGTGCCGTAGCGCCAGATATTCGAACGGATCGAATATCGCATCGCGTACTTTGCGCACCGCTTCGTCATCGGGAAACATCAACGGTAATTCTTGCTTAAACATCAACACGCAGGAAGGCACTGGCGCGACAATATCCCAGCCTTGATCAATTAACTTGGCTAACACCGGAATATTGGCATCCTTGGCTCGTTCTACCGCATCCAGATCGCCGAGTTCCAGCTTAGGCATGCCGCAACACTGTTCTTTTTCGGCGATAGTCACCTCGATGCCGTTGTGCTCCAGTACGGCAACCAGATCCTCGCCGAGCGCCGGCGCGTTGTAATTACCGTAACAAGTGGCGAACAATGCCACCTTGCCGCGCGTCGGTCCGGCCGGCTCGGCGTTCGATGACAAACCGGTGCGTCGCTTGAGACGCTTACGTAACGTATTGCTATGATAGCGCGGCACCGGCGCATCGGGATGCACGCCCAGCGTTTTGTCCAGCAGCTTGCGCATCGTCGGACTGGCGTTGGCGGCGTTCACCGCCTGCTCCACCACCGGGATACCGGCAAGCTTGCCGACGCGGTCGTTCGAAGTCAGGATGCGATCACGGGCACGAGCGCCATGCGCTTTGTAGTGCACCGCCTTGGCGCGCAGCATCAGATGCGGGAAATCGACATTCCATTCGTGCGGAGGCACGTAGGGGCACTTGGTCATATAGCACAGGTCACACAAATAGCAGTGCTCGACCACTTTGACGTAATCGGACTTGGCGACGCCATCGACCTCCATGGTGTCCGATTCGTCAACCAGATCAAACAGCGTAGGAAAGGCATGACAGAGACTCACGCAACGCCGACATCCATGACAGATATCGAACACGCGTTCCAACTCTTTATCAAGCGCTGACTGATCCCAAAACTGCGGATTTTTCCAGTCCAAGGGATGACGTGTCGGCGCTTCCAGGCTGCCCTCGCGGCTTCCTCCCGATGTGGCCATGAATGCCCTTTCCGTTATTACGATCGAAACAAAAGGCAGGAGCCGACCACAAGCCGGCTCCTGTTTGCGCGTGGTTTACCGTTAGTCGCCCAGGCTGTCCAGCGCCTTCTGGAAACGGTTGGCGTGCGAACGCTCGGCCTTGGCTAGCGTCTCGAACCAATCGGCAATTTCGTCGAAGCGCTCGTCACGAGCAGACTTGGCCATACCCGGATACATATCGGTGTACTCGTGGGTTTCGCCCGCGATAGCCGCCTTCAGATTCAAGGAAGTGCCACCGATCGGCAGACCTGTAGCCGGATCGCCGACTGCTTCCAGATACTCCAGATGACCGTGCGCGTGGCCGGTTTCGCCTTCAGCAGTGGAACGGAACACCGCGGCGACGTCGTTATAACCTTCGATGTCAGCCTTGGCCGCGAAGTACAAATAGCGGCGATTGGCCTGCGATTCACCAGCGAATGCCGCCTTGAGGTTATCTTCTGTTTTACTGCCTTTGAGATCCACGTTCCAATCCTCCAGATAGTCGTTAAAATTTACGAGGCGGTACAATTGACCCGCAACGTATGGAGTCCCGCAATTTAGACTTGTGTCTAAATTGCGCTGGGTAAACTATCCCAAGCCCTGCTACCTGTCAACCACGGCCAAGACTCGAAACACTTACCCAAGTGTCTGATCGAACACTGGAATTGGCCGCAACCGGGCGGCTAGGCTAAGGTTTAGTCGGCATTCAGCAAAATCGCAACTACGCCTCCATGTCAGCATGCTCGGTTTTAACTCGAGGCCATGCCGGCCAAACTTGAGCGACGCATCCCAACGCGGAACAAGGCCGCCTGACGCCGGCAACGCGCAGATTCTGACGGCGATCGCACGTCGGGTCGGCATGCAGTCGACCGGCGGGCGAACCTTTCGGTGTGCTTGCCGGTGACGGCAAAGCAGCTTGATCCTGTGCCGACCGCTCAACCACCGAACAAGCCGAACGGCGCGCCCTCGACCGGGCCTTGGATGACACGGTGCCAGGCCGAGGTTGCAGCGCAGGAGACCTTCAAAAACGATGCCCCGTGATCACGCGAGATCGAAGCGATCGAGGTGCATGACCTTGTTCCAGGCCGCCACGAAGTCGTCGACGAACTTCTCCTGCGCATCCGAACCTGCGTACACTTCCGCCAACGCGCGGAGCTGGGAGTGCGAACCGAAGATGAGATCGACGCGCGTGCCGGTCCACTTGAGCTGACCGCTATCGCGATCGCGCCCTTCAAACACGTCGTTGGCGTCCGATACCGGCTTCCACTCCGTGCCCATGTCGAGCAGGTTGACGAAGAAGTCGTTGGTCAGCGCCTCCGGCTGCTTGGTAAAGACGCCGTGCCCGGTCTGGCCGATGTTGGTATTCAGGACGCGCATGCCGCCCACCAGCACGGTCATCTCGGGCGCGCTCAGGGTCAGCAATTGCGCCTTGTCCACCAGCAGCGCCTCGGCCGCTACGCTGTATTTGCCCTTGAGGTAGTTGCGGAAGCCGTCGGCGCTCGGTTCGAGCGGGGCGAAGGCGTCGACATCGGTTTGCGCCTGCGAGGCGTCCATGCGTCCCGGCGTGAAGGGGACCGTCACGGCGTGACCGGCATTTTTCGCCGCCTGCTCGACGCCCGCGCAACCGCCCAGCACGATCAGGTCGGCGAGCGACACCTTCTTGCCGCCGGACTGCGCACTGTTGAACTCGTTCTGGATGCCCTCGAGGGTTTTCAGCACCTTGGCCAGTTGCGCCGGCTGGTTGACCTGCCAATCCTTTTGCGGCGCAAGACGGATGCGCGCGCCGTTCGCACCACCTCGTTTGTCAGAACCACGGAAGGTCGATGCCGAGGCCCAGGCGGTCGACACCAACTGCGAGACAGAAAGTCCCGAAGCCAGGATGTTGTTCTTGAGGGCGGCAATGTCCTGCTGATCGATCAATTTGTGATCGAGCGCGGGGATCGGGTCTTGCCAGAGCAGCTCTTCCTGGGGCACTTCCGGGCCAAGATAGCGTACCCGTGGCCCCATGTCGCGGTGGGTCAGCTTAAACCACGCACGGGCGAAGGCGTCGGCAAACTCGTCCGGGTTCTGGTGAAAGCGCCGTGCGATCGGTTCGTAGATTGGATCCATGCGCATAGCCATATCGGCGTCGGTCATGATGATGGGAACGCGCTTGGACGGATCGTCGGCGGCCGGCGCAAGATTGTCGTCAGTCGCTTGCTTCGGTGTCCACTGATTGGCCCCGGCCGGGCTCTTGGTCAGCTCCCACTCGTTACCGAAAAGCACGTCCAGATAGCGGTTGTCCCACGTCGTCGGCGTCGGTGTCCACGAGCCTTCCAGACCACTACCGGTCTGATCGCCGCCTTTGCCGCTGCGATAACTACTCTTCCAGCCGAGGCCCTGCTCTTCGATGCCGGCAGCCTCGGGCGCGGGTCCGACCAGCGCCGCATCACCAGCGCCATGGCATTTGCCGAAGGTATGGCCGCCGGCGGTGAGCGCGACGGTCTCTTCGTCGTTCATGGCCATGCGCGCGAACGTCTCGCGTACATCCCGGGCCGACACGAGGGGGTCCGGTTTGCCGTTCGGTCCTTCCGGGTTGACGTAGATCAGGCCCATCTGCACCGCAGCGAGCGGATTTTCCAGGTCGCGGTCGCCGGTGTGACGCTGGTCGCCCAGCCACTCGGTCTCGGAGCCCCAGTAGGTATCTTCTTCCGGCTCATAGACATCGACGCGGCCTCCGCCGAAGCCGAACGTCTTGAAGCCCATGGACTCCAGGGCGCAGTTGCCGGCAAGGATCATCAGGTCGGCCCAGGAAATGCGCTTGCCGTACTTCTGCTTGATCGGCCACAGCAAGCGGCGCGCCTTGTCGAGATTGACGTTATCGGGCCAACTGTTGAGCGGCGCGAAACGTTGCTGGCCCGAGCCGGCTCCGCCGCGGCCGTCGCCAATGCGGTAGGTGCCAGCGCCGTGCCACGCCATGCGGATGAAAAACGGCCCATAGTGACCGTAGTCGGCCGGCCACCAATCCTGCGAGTCGGTCATCAGCGCGTACAGATCTTTCTTCACCGCGTCGAGGTCCAGCTTTTTGAACTCCCCGGCGTAGTCGAAGTCCTTGCCCATGGGATCGGATACGGGCGAGTTCTGATGGAGAATTTTCAGACTGAGCTGGTTCGGCCACCAGTCGCGGTTTGAAGGGCCGCCGGCGGCGGTGTGACTAAACGGGCATTTCGATTCGGTTGACATAAGTTACCTACCTTTGGTCGTGGGGATCGACGGAGTCGGTCCGCGTTGAAATCCGAGTAACACTATCTAAACTCGGGCTTACCGATGGCGTCGGGTACCGCGCCAGCGGCGTCATGAACGGTTGGCCCAATGCCGGCATCGCTGGTCGAGGTTGTGCTTGCGTTGTTCATGAGCCGGTCTCCGTGTGGCGGATGAAACAGGCGTCGCTGCACGTCGACACGATCACCTCGGACCAAATTACGGCAACCAGCTCACCGGTGGAAATTTATTGTTTAAATTGAGGTGATAGCGTCACGCTATCACCTCGCTTGGCGTTACCCGGCTACGCGCCGCTGTTGTACGTTTCGACGCCAGTCTGGGTCGCTAACTCCAAATTGCGGCGATTCAACGACGAACGCCGCATTCTAGATTGTCGGCGGCTTTGCTGCCTTTGCGATCCATGTTTTAATCCTTCGGCTAGTGGTTAAAATCAAGCGGCGGTACAATTGGCTCGCAATCTAACGGCAGTCCCACAATTTAGACTGTGTCTAAATTGTGCTGAGTAGGCTATCTCAAGCCCCGCTACCTGTCAACCACGGCCAAAATTCGAGAGGCCTGCGCAAGTGTCTGATCGAACACCGGAATTGACCCTAACATCGCGGCCAAACTAACGTTTAGCCGGCATTAACCGGAACCGCAATCGTGCCCACGCGCAAACAATCCGCATTTCAATTTGAAACCGCTCTGGCCGAACTTGAGCAATTGGTCGCCAACATGGAACAAGGCGACCTGCCGCTGGAGGAATCGCTGAAACAATTCGAGCGCGGCGTCACCCTCACACGCGCCTGCCAACAAGCGCTCAAAGAGGCTGAGCAAAAGGTCCAAATCCTACTCGAGCAAAGCGGTGCAGCGCAGCTTGAAGACTTTAAACACGATGACTGACGTCGAGTCGACCGAACGGCATTTGACGCAATATCAGAAACGCGTCGACGAGGCTATGGCGCATTGGTTGCCAGGCGCAGAAACCCACCCCCGCCGACTGCACGCAGCCATGCGCTACGCCGGCCTGAGTGGCGGCAAACGTTTACGTCCGGCGCTGGTTTACGCCACTGGTGACACTCTCGCCGTGGAGCGCCGTAAGCTCGACGGCATTGCCTGCGCCATCGAACTGATCCACGCATACTCGCTCATTCACGACGATCTACCGGCGATGGACGACGACGATTTGCGCCGCGGTAAACCCACCTGCCATCGCGCCTTCGACGAAGCCACGGCTATTCTGGCCGGCGATGCGTTACAGGCGCTGTCGTTTTATATCCTCGCCCATGATCCCGCCATCACGGTCGAGGCAGGCATACGTTTGCGCATGATCGAGGCGCTGGCGCTGGCCTGTGGGTCGAGAGGCATGGCCGGCGGACAAGCCATCGATTTGGCCTCGGTGGGCCGCGTGCTGGACGTCGCCGAACTGGAAGACATGCACATCCACAAGACCGGCGCACTGATCCGCGCCAGCGTCTTGTTGAGCGCACTCAGCGACCCGGGCATCAGCGCCGCCCGACTCGAACAGCTCGATCACTATGGCAAGTGCGTCGGCCTGGCGTTCCAGATACGTGATGACATCCTCGATGTCGAAGGCGACACGCAAACCATTGGCAAGACCAGCGGCGCCGATATAGCCTTGGGTAAACCAACCTATCCCGCCCTACTTGGCATGCAAGGCGCAAAACGGCGCGCGCGCGAGTTACATGATGAAGCCGTCCATGCGATCGAGTCATTCGGTGAGCGGGCCGACACGCTGCGCGCGATTTCGCACTATATCATTGACCGAATTCGATAAATCAGCATCGACACGCAGTACAAGCCTTGAAGTTGACGCTTGTGCACTCGATAATGACGAATCGACCGCGATACGCTGACGTTCCATGACGCCCTCACACTCTTATCCACTACTCGAGACCATCGACGGCCCCGAGGACTTACGTCGACTGGCGCGATCGCAGTTACCGGAGTTGGCCGACCAGTTGCGCGATTTCATGATCCGCTCCGTAGCGGCGACCGGTGGGCACTTGGCGGCCAATCTCGGCGCGGTGGAACTGGCGGTTGCCCTGCACTACGTATACGCCACGCCGTATGATCGGCTGGTGTGGGACGTCGGCCATCAGAGTTATCCGCATAAAATTCTCACTGGCCGGCGCAAATACATGCACACCCTGCGCCAGCGCGATGGCATCGCCGGATTTCCACGCCGCAGCGAAAGTCCATACGATACCTTTGGCGTCGGACACTCCAGCACTTCTATCAGCGCCGCGCTCGGTATGGCGGTCGCGGCTCAGTTGCAGGGCAACGATCGCAAAGTAGTCGCCGTGATTGGCGACGGCGCAATGAGCGCCGGTATGGCATTCGAAGCACTCAATCATGCCGGCGACATGAGCGCCTCTTTGCTGGTGGTGCTCAATGATAACGAAATGTCGATTTCCGAGAATGTCGGCGGCATGTCGAAATACCTTGGCAAATTGCTCTCCGGCAAGTTCTATTCCAGCGTCCGCGAAGGCGGCAAACGGGTCCTGAGCGGCTTGCCCGCCATGCGCGAACTGGCCCGGCGCGCCGAAGAGCACATGAAGGGCATGGTCGTTCCAGGCACGCTGTTCGAAGAACTTGGCTTCAACTATATCGGGCCAATCGACGGCCATGACCTGCCGGGGCTGGTGCGTACGCTGAACAATATCCGCACACTGGCGGGCCCCCAGTTTCTGCACGTCGTCACGCACAAAGGCCGCGGCTACGCGCCGGCCGAGAACAACCCCTGCGCCATGCATGGCGTATCTAAATTTGACGTTGAAGCCGGGCCTCAAGCGCCGCCACCGTCGCCGCCGACCTACACACAGGTATTCAGTCAGTGGCTTTGTGACCACGCCCGTGAGGATGAGAGTGTAACCGCGATCACGCCTGCCATGCGCGAGGGCTCGGGGCTAGTGGCTTTTTCCGAACAATTTCCGCAACGCTTTTTCGATGTCGGCATCGCCGAGCAACACGCCGTGACCTTGGCCGCAGGCATGGCCTGTGACGGTCTCAAGCCGGTGGTCGCCATCTACTCGACCTTTTTACAGCGTGCGTATGATCAACTCATCCACGACGTGGCATTGCAAAATTTACCGGTCTTATTCGCCATCGATCGCGCCGGCTTGGTCGGCCCGGACGGCGCCACGCATACCGGCGCCTTCGATCTATCCTATTTGCGCTGTGTCCCCAACATGGTGGTCATGGCGCCCGCCGATGAGGCCGAGTGCCGGCGCATGCTGGAAACCGGTATTCGCTGTGACGGGCCGGCGGCGGTGCGCTACCCACGCGGGCGCGGCCCCGGCGTCGCCATACCGGAAACCCTTGAAGCGTTGGAAATCGGTAAGGCCGAGCTGCGTCGCAGTGGCAAGAAGATCGCACTGCTGGCATTCGGCAGCGTGGTGGCAGCCGCCGAACAAGCGGCGCTCGAACTCGACGCCACCGTGGTCAATATGCGTTTCGTCAAACCACTCGACGAAGCACTCGTACTGCAGATGGCCGATCAGCATGAATTGCTGGTGACGATCGAGGAAAATGCCGTTGCCGGCGGCGCCGGCAGTGCCGTAGCCGAGCTGCTCAGCAGCCACGAGGCCGGCGTCGCCCTGCTCCATCTGGGTCTGCCGGACACGTTTGTGGAACACGGCGAGCGCGGCGAGTTGCTCAGCCTCTGCCGACTCGACGCCGGCGGTATTGCCGGTGCCGTGCGCGCACATCGCGGCGAGGGCCACCACACCCCTCGCACCCAGGCTATTTCATAGTAAAGCAGTCAAGTATTCCCAAGGACGCCGGGAGCGGGTAGAATGGAGGGCCGTCCTGCGGTTGCGCGTGCTCCGCTGCGCAACAGGGCGGCGAAACACTCCAGGTGGCAGTGGCAATCTGCTGGCGCCGAAGTGAAATTGCTGCGCGATCGTGGGCGTAGTGGCCGAGCCAGGGTCCGCATAGGACCACCAGAGGAATTGAATCGCATGACCCAGACACGTCATTTGAAAACGGCCGAAGCGCAGATCGCGGACGTGCAAAACAGTGCCGACACGCGGCGTATTGCCATTAACAAAGTAGGGATAAAGGATATCCGCCATCCGGTGCGCGTACGCGACCGCTCGGCCGGCGAACAGAATACCGTGGCGCGATTCAACATGTACGTCAATCTGCCCCATAATTTCAAGGGTACGCACATGTCGCGCTTCGTCGAAATATTGAATTTGCATGAACGAGAGATTTCGGTCGACTCATTTAAGGAAATGCTCGGTGAAATGACCGAGCGGCTGGAAGCGCAGTCCGGGCACATCGAAATGGCGTTCCCGTATTTCGTGAACAAATCAGCGCCCGTTTCCGGCGTCCAGAGTCTGCTCGACTACGACGTCACTTTGATCGGCGAGATCGCCAACGGCGAACCGAAAATGATGATCAAAGTCGTGGTGCCGGTGACCAGCCTGTGTCCATGCTCGAAGAAAATTTCCGACTATGGCGCCCATAACCAACGCTCTCACGTAACCGTCAACGTGCGCACGCGCGGCTTCGTCTGGATCGAAGAGATCATTGATCTGGTAGAAAAGGAAGCGTCCTGCGAACTGTACGGGCTGCTAAAACGCCCAGACGAGAAACACGTAACCGAACGCGCCTATGATAATCCGAAGTTTGTCGAAGACATGGTGCGCGACGTCGCCGTGCGACTGAATGCGGACGAACGCATAGCCGCCTACGTGGTGGAATCAGAAAATTTTGAATCCATCCACAATCATTCGGCCTACGCCATGATTGAGCGCGACAAGGAAGTCACACAGTAGTATTTTTCGGCGCTTGCACAGAGTGTGCGGATACCCGGAGAGATTACTGTGCTCACACAGCGTTCGTGCAAGCTTACGCTAAGCCAAATTATTCTCGCAGAGCCGCAAAGCCCGCCAGGGTGAATTGCGTCGTCTCATGTCGTGACTGTGAGTGAGGCATGAATGAAAGCGCGTAAATCCTGTGTTTTCTCTGCGAGCTTCGCGTCTTGGCGAGCGATTCAAAACCCAAGCCAACCCGCATGATTCTCGCAAAGGCGCAAAGCGCGCCAAGGTGAATTGATCGTCGCAGATCGGGACCTTGCGTGAGGCACGGCTTCCGTCATGCGTCAGTCCGCTTTGGTCCATTCATGCAACGCTGAAAACGCATAAAACCTGGGTTTTCTTTGCGTGCTCGGCGTCTTGGCGAGAGATGGGATTTATGAAAGGTTAACGAATGATTCTCGCAGAGGCGCAAAGCGCGCCAAGATAAATCAGGTCGGCTTATGTCATGACTGAGACCGAGGCATGGTCGAAAACGCATAAAGCCGGTATTTTCTTTGCTTGATCGGCGCCGTTTACCACCGCCGGTGTCAGTGCCGCAGTTGGTAACGCGGACCGCTGGCGCGACTCAGGTCGACACGCACCCGGTCCTTACTCCAACCATGCACCTTATCGTGCGCCTCGACGAATACCACGTGTATGCCGGCGGGGATTTGAATGCCACTGAGGCTGCGGGTAAACGGCTGCTCGTGTTCGTGCGGATGTAACAGCTTG
>JASBUN010000040.1 GCA_030147845.1 Gammaproteobacteria bacterium | reverse complement strand
AGACGCCGAGCACGCAAAGAAGACATAGGCTTTATGTGTTTTCAGCCGTGTATGGATGGACCAAACCAGGCCAATGCACGGTTAAAACCGTGCCTACATCGTCATAGAACACGCGGTGATTGTGGCAGAGATTTTGTAGGCACGGATTTATCCGTGCAAGGTAGGCCACTGAGCGTATCAGGTCTGCACGGTCAAAACCATGCCTACATCGTCATAGAACACGCGGTGATTGTGGCAGGGGTTTTGTAGGCGCGGATTCATCCGTGCATCACTCGGAAGTCACGACATGATGCGATTTATTTACCTCGGCGCGCTTTGCGTCTTTGCGAGAGTATCATTGTGTGTTAGCTGAAGCTTAATCTCGCAAAGCCGCTAAGTTCGCAAAGAAGACATAGGCTTTATGTGTTTTCAGCCGGGTATGGATGGACCAAACCAGGCCAATGCACGGTTAAAACCGTACCCACATCGTCATCTGATACGCGGTGATTGTGGCAGGGGTTTTGTAGGCACGGATTTATCCGTGCAAGGTAGGCCACTGAACGTATCAGGTCTGCACGGTCAAAACCGTGCCTACATCGTCATAGAACACGCGGTGATTGTGGCAGAGATTTTGTCGGTGCGGATTCATCCGTGCATCACGCTGGTAGCCGGATATAGGACACCGACATTAGGTCGTGGCGCGCTCGGCTAGAGGCCTAATGCCATCGGCATGCCCACGAATTCGGCGCAAGAGATATATATATGGAACCACTGCTGTTTCTAGTGCATCGAATTCCCTATCCGCCCAACAAAGGCGACAAAGTACGTTCGTTCAATATCCTTAAACATCTGGCTCGGGATTACGAAGTGTTTCTGGGGGCATTCATCGACGATCCGGCAGACGTGAAATATGCCGACGTCGTCGGCCAATATTGCCGCGAAACGTGCCTTATCAAGATCAAACCGGCGCGCCGAAAAGTGAAGAGTTTGACTGGCTTGTTAAGCGGCGAACCTTTGGCGCTGCCGTACTATCGGCATACGCGCATGCGCGTATGGGTGCATGAAGTGTTGAGCGGCAACAACATTCGACGCGTCATGGTGTATTCCTCGGCTATGGCGCAGTATGTTTTGGAGCTAGATCGATCGGCGTTGCATCGAGTGATTGATTTCGTCGATGTGGATTCTGAAAAGTGGGTCCAATATAGCGAACGTCACCGCTGGCCTATGAGCTGGTTGTATGGGCGCGAAGGCCGTGAGTTACTGAAATACGAGCGCCGGGTGGCTAGCCAGTTCGATGCCAGTATTTTGGTGACGGAAGACGAGGCAACTCTTTTCCGGAAACTGGCGCCGGAGTGCGCGGGACGCATCATGCACATGTGTAATGGCGTCGATACCGAGTTTTTCTCGCCGCAGCGGGAATACCCCAATCCCTATCCGCCGGCGCAAAAGATTTTGGTGTTCACCGGCGCGATGGACTATTGGGCCAACGCGGACGCGGTGTCATGGTTTGCGCGGGAAGTCTGGCCTGCGGTGCGCGTGAGCTGTCCCGATGCGGGTTTTTATATCGTCGGTGCGCGGCCAAGCGAGAGCGTGCGGCGTCTGGCTTCGATCGATGGTGTGCATGTCACAGGAGCGGTTAAGGAAATCCGCCCCTACCTGGCGCATGCTGTAGCCGCGGTGGCGCCGCTACGCGTCGCACGCGGAATGCAAAACAAGGTATTGGAAGCTATGGCGATGGCGAAGCCGGTGCTGGCAACCAAGGCGGCGATGGATGGGATTGGCTTACCCGCTCAATTTGGTGATCTTATTCATGACGATCCGAGTGCCTTTGCCGCCAGTGCGGTGAGCCTGCTTGAGCGGGGTGATGGCGCGGGCTACGGAGCCAGCGGCAGACAGTTCGTGCTTCGCGACCACGCGTGGACACCGAATCTCGAGCCGCTGACCGATCTACTAAAGAACACTTCCCGACTGCCGCTCAACGTGGTGAGTGCCGGCTCCGATACAGACCAAAGCGGTTCCAATGGCAGACAAAATTTGAGGCGCGACAGCATATGAAATGTCCGCTGGGCGCCGAGGGCTATGTGATACGAGCGGCGTGGTTTAGCGGCGCTCCGGCAAGCGACGTGGATGGGCAAAATGGAATCGACTGACAAAACTGTGAATCGGAGCCGTTTAGATCAAGACGGTGGATGGCGAGCTGCGGCGTTGATGTTGTGGCGTTCCGAGCTCTGGTCATGGCGACTGATCCTGTTGTTGATCACGTTGGCGCTATTGGTGGTGATTTATTTCTCCACTTACCAATCCATGGTCCTGACGTGGTGGACGTCTGAGACCTATGCGCACGGCTTGATCATCGTGCCGATGAGTCTTTACCTAATATGGCGAACGCGGCGCCGGCTCGTACCGTTGGTGCCACGGACTGCTTTCAGCGTGGTGCTGCTGCTGATTGGTCTGAACGTGATGTGGTTGCTCGGCGCGGCGGCGGATGCGCTTGGTGTGCAGCAATTCGCGGTCACGGCGATGATTCCCGCAACCGTGGTGCTACTGTTGGGTTGGCGTGTCGGTTGGACGATCGCGTTCCCGCTGGGCATCCTTTTCCTTGCGGTGCCGATCGGTGACAGTCTCATTCCGCCGTTGATACATTCAACCGCAACCATCGCCGTGCACTCGTTGCGCCTCACGGGTATACCGGTGTTTTGGGAAGGCAATCATTTTGACATTCCAAATGGCCGCTGGTCCGTAATCACAGCCTGCAGCGGCATCCATTATTTGTTTGCCATGCTGACGCTGACGTTGCTGTACGGTTATCTCAGCTATCGATCCTACTGGCGGCGCGCCTTTATTGTTGTCGCAGGCTTGGCATTGGCTATCGTTGGCAATGGCTTGCGCGCTTATATCATCGTCATGATTGGCTATTTGAGTAACATGCGCTTGGCAGTGGGTATTGACCATGTGGTTTATGGGTGGCTCTTTTTTGGTATTCTCAGTTTGCTGCTATTTTGGCTGGGTAGCTTTCTGCGCGAACGTGAGCCGGTAGGCGCTACCGCCGCCGCGCCGCCGCGACCGCCAGCGGACGCGCCTCGTACGTTGCTGCCATCGCGTGTACCGACGTTGGTCGTAGCCTTGATCGCCATGGCCATTCCTCTCGGGACTAGCGTGTGGATGTCCCATTTAGCAAAGCTGCCTCAGCTCACGACGACGGTAAAATTGTCGCCGCCAAACGGTACGGGTGTATGGCGCTTGTCGCCGAGTAGCGATGCGACGGCTTGGCAGCCAATTTACGTCGGCGCCGCGACCGAGTTGGATCGCGTCTATCGTGACGGCAACGACTGGGTAGGTTTGCATCTTGCTTACTATCCTGTCCAACACCAGGGCGCGGAGTTGGTGAATTTCCACAACGTTCTGGTGGCGGAAAAGAACAGCCCATGGATTTTGGTATCGACGGACGGACGAAGCGTTGCGCTGGGGTCGCGTACGCTCGGCGTGAGCGAAGCGCGTATTAGCTCTTCTTCGGAAAAATTGTTGGTTTGGCACTGGTATTGGATCAATGGAAATCAGACTTCGAGTCCATATGTCGCGAAGTTCTACCAAGCCATTAACGAAGTGATATATGGGTATCGCAGCGGCGCCGGTATTACGGTGTTCACCCGCATCGACGATGAGTTGGATCTGCAGCAAGCACGCGGCCGATTGCGCGCATATTTGCGCACCATGCTGCCCGGGATCGAGAACGCTTTACATGGGGTGCGTACTGCGGCGAGCGAAAATCTCCGAAAATGAATTCAACCGGCGACGTGTCCGTACGTAATCAGGAAAGCTCGGACAGCGAGGTCCTTTGGGACGAAGGTGATCAGAGACCGTTAATCGTCCACATCGTGTATCGCTTCGACATGGGTGGCCTCGAGAACGGTGTCGTTAATGTTATTAATGGCCTGTACGAACGACAGTATCGTCACGCCGTGGTGAGCCTGACCGACGTTAGCGATTTTCGACAGCGCTTGCATGACGGTGTACCGGTGTATTCGCTGCATAAACAGCCGGGTAAGGATCCGGCGCTGTATTGGCGTATTTGGCGGATTCTGCGTGAGCTTAAACCTGATATCGTGCATTCGCGTAATCTAAACGCGCTGGAGGCGCAAATACCGGCGTATCTGGCCGGTGTTCGCGGACGTATACACGGTGAGCACGGCTGGGATGTTCACGATCTGGACGGGCGTAGCGCTAGATATCGGCGTTGGCGCCGCATGTTTCGTCCGTTCGTGCAGCGCTATATCGCTTTGTCCGGCCATATTGAGCAGTACCTGCGACGCGAGGTTCGTGTCCCGGCCGAGAAGATAGTGCGCATTTGCAACGGTGTTGACACTCAACGTTTTTCGCCACCGAAACTGCATCGCGACTCGCTTGCTGGTATCGAATTTACCGCGCACACGTATGTCGTGATCGGTACGGTCGGGCGCCTCGAGGTGGTCAAGGATCAAATAACGTTGGCGAAGGCATTCGTCGAATTACTGCGGCGCCACCCCGAACTCAAGCAGCAATGCCGGTTGGTCATTGTCGGTGAAGGCTCACTGCGCCCTGCTATCGAAGCAGTGTTGACGCAAGGTAACGTGCGGGATTTTGCCTGGCTACCCGGCGCCAGAGATGATATCCCCGCGGTGTTGCGGGCGCTCGACATTTTTGTTTTGCCGTCACGGGCGGAGGGTATCTCCAACACTATTTTGGAGGCGATGGCATGTGGTCGGCCGGTAGTTGCCACCGATGTCGGCGGCAATCGAGAATTGATCCTCGACGGCGAAACGGGCGCCGTGGTACCACACTCGGATCATGAGTCATTGGCTGATGCAATGCTGCGCTACGTCCGTGATGCGGATTTGCGAAAAATACACGGTCATGCAGCGCGCACGCGTATCGAAGCGGAGTTTAGCATCGAACGTATGGTGAATCGTTACGCCGCCGTATACGCTGATGTATTGACAACTCACGGGCGTTTTAGCACGCGAGCGAAGCCGTCTAAACAAAATCGCGACAGCAGAGGGTGATAACAATTTGTGCGGAATAGCCGGTATATTTGATACGCGCGGACGGAGTTCGATTGATGAGCACCTGCTGACGGAGATGAATCGCGTTCAAACTCATCGCGGTCCGGATGAGCAGGGCATTCATCGTGAAGCCGGGGTGGGCTTGGCGCATCGCCGGCTGTCGATTATCGACCTCTCTAGCGGCCAGCAGCCGCTGTTCAATGAGGACGGTTCGGTTGCCGTGGTGTTCAATGGTGAGATATACAATTTTCAGGAACTTGCGCTGCTTCTCAAAGAGTGTGGTCACGTATTCCGCACCCACTGCGACACAGAGGTCATCGTGCATGCTTGGGAGGAATGGGGAGAGCAGTGCGTAGAGCGCTTCCGTGGTATGTTTGCATTTGCACTTTGGGACCGCAATCGGGAGACGCTGTTTCTGGCTCGTGACCGCCTCGGGATCAAGCCGCTGTACTACGCGCCGCTGCCCTCGGGAGAGCTGGTATTTGGTTCCGAGCTCAAGGCGCTGCTTGTGCATCCGGGCCTGGATCGACGCATCGAGCCGTCCGCTGTCGACGACTATTTCGCCTATGGATACATCCCCGATCCCAAGACCATACTGCACGGTGTGTTCAAGCTGCCGCCCGGCCACACGCTGACGGTTCGGCGTGCGTCCGCGATACCCGAACCGCATCAATATTGGGACGTACCGTTTCGTGCGCAGCCGGCCGCCGATGAACGTACGACAGCGGAAGAATTGATCGAGCGCTTTCGCGAAGCGGTGCGCGTGCGTTTGGTGTCGGAAGTGCCCTTGGGTGCATTTCTGTCCGGCGGAGTCGATTCCAGTGGCGTAGTGGCGATGATGGCCGGCTTGTCCGAGCGCCCGGTAAATACCTGCTCGATATCGTTCGGCGATCCGAAGTTTAATGAAGCCAACTACGCCGAGCAGGTGGCGGCGCTCTATCGGACCAGTCATCAAGTCGAGCAGGTCGATCCGAACGATTTCGATCTCATTGATCGGCTAACCGAAATGTATGACGAGCCATTCGCGGATAGTTCGGCGATGCCGACCTATCGCGTGTGTGAGTTGGCGCGCAAGCGCGTTACGGTGGCGTTGTCGGGGGACGGCGGAGACGAAAATCTGGCCGGATATCGGCGCTATCGATGGCATTTATATGAACAGCGCATGCGCGATTCTCTGCCGCTGGGCTTACGGCGCCCGCTATTCGGTCTTCTGGGCCGGGCGTATCCGAAAGCCGATTGGGCGCCAAAGATGTTTCGCGCCAAAGCTACTTTCGAGGCGCTGGCGCGTGATACAGAGGAAGGTTATTTCCACAGCATATCGCTGCTTGGAGATCCGTTACGGCGGCGCTTGTTCAATGCGGATTTTCGCAGACAACTGCAGGGCTATCGCGCTTCCGAGGTGTTGCGTATGCACGCGCGCCGCGCCCCGACCGATGACCCGTTATCATTAGTGCAATATCTGGATTTGAAGACCTACTTAGTCGGTGACATCTTGACTAAAGTGGATCGTGCCAGCATGGCGCACTCGCTCGAGGTACGAGTGCCGATACTCGACCATCCGTTAGTGGAATGGATGTCAGGATTGCCGCCCCAGATGAAGCTCAATGGCCGGGAAGGCAAATATATTTTCAAGAAAGGACTTGAACCCTATCTGCCGAAAGAAATTCTTTATCGGCCAAAAATGGGCTTTGCCGTGCCATTGGCGAGTTGGTTCCGCGGTCCCTTGCGTGAGCGTGTGCGGTCCGCCGTATTGGGTCCGGTTTTAGCTGAAATCGGCTATTTTGATCAACGCTTTTTGCACGAACTGGTCGAACAACATCAATCCGGTCGCCGCGATAATAGCGCTGCGCTCTGGTCGTTGCTGATATTCGAATCTTTTTGTCGGAAACTACATAGCTCGAAGCGCGCCACTTCGACGGTTGCCTATGCGGTTGGAAGCTGACTAGCCATGCGTATTTTGCATATTTTTGACCATTCCATACCTTTGCATAGCGGTTACAGTTTTCGCAGCCAGGCGATACTGCGCGCGCAGCGCGCGCTGGGTTGGGAGACGGTTCATCTTACCGGCCCGAAGCATACGGCCGCAGCGGGCGCCTTCATCGAACGGGAAGAAATCGAAGGCCTCGAATTTTATCGCAGTCCACTGCCATCGGGCTGGATCAATCGGGCGCCGGTACTCAATCAATGGGCGGTCGTCACTGCCATTGAACAGCAGCTTCGGCACTTGATCCCGATCCTGCGGCCGGACATCCTGCACGCACATTCGCCGGCGCTGAACGGTGAGGGTGCGGTACGCGCGGCGCGGCGATTCGGTCTGCCGGTGGTCTATGAAGTGCGCGCCTTTTGGGAGGATGCGGCGGCCAATCATGGCACTAGTCGGGAATGGGGTGCTCGCTATCGGCTGGTGCGGGCGCTGGAATCAAGGGTGCTGCGACGCGCAGATGGCGTAGTGACTATATGTCAGGGTTTGCGTGACGAGATCGTGAGCCGCGGAATTGAACCAAACAAGATTGCCGTAGTACCCAATGCGGTCGATACCGAACGCTTCCAGTTGAGCGGCCAAGCGGATATCGAGTTACAGCGCTCGTTGGGACTCGAAGGTAAACGAGTGCTGGGTTTTCTGGGCTCGTTCTACGACTACGAGGGGCTTCGGCTGCTTCTGCAAGTGCTCCCCGGGCTATTGAAACGTTATCCCGATACGCGCGTGTTATTGACGGGAGGTGGCCCGCAGGCCGAAGCGCTTCATGCTCTCGCGCACCAACTCGGTGTTGCCGACGCGGTGGTGTTCACCGGCCGTGTTCCCAATAGCGACGTGCAGCGCTATTACGACTTGGTGGATATTTTGGTTTATCCACGCGAAAAAATGCGGCTGACCGATTTGGTTACGCCGCTCAAGCCGTTGGAGGCGATGGCGCAGGGAAAACTATTGATCGCGTCCGATGTCGGTGGTCATCGTGAGTTGATCGATGACGGCGCTACGGGCTCGTTGTTCAAGGCCGGTGATGTGACTTCGCTCGAAGAAGCGATCGTCTGGTTATTCGAACACCCGGAGTGCTGGGACGAGCGGCGCGCCGCGGGTCGCGCATTCGTCGAATCGGAGCGAACCTGGGCCGGCAGTATCCAGAACTACGTTCCTGTCTATACCCGTCTGATGGAGCGAAACAAGTGTCAGCGCGCCCGTCAAGCATCGCTCTAATCGGACCATTGCCACCCCCGAGTGGCGGCATGGCCAACCAAACGCGGCAATTGGCGGGGCTACTGCGCGAATCCGGCATCGAGGTAGAGTTGGTGCAAGTGAATGCGCCCTACCGACCGGCATGGATCCAGCACATTCGGGGGTTGCGGGCCGTTGCGCGTCTGCTGCCGTATATGATCCGCGTTTGGAACGTGGCAGGGCGGGTAGAGCTACTGCATATCATGGCGAACTCCGGCTGGTCTTGGCATCTATTCGCCGCACCGGCGGTGTGGATCGGTTGGCTGCGCAAAACACCGGTGGTAATCAACTATAGGGGCGGCGAGGCCGACCATTTTTTCTCGACATCCTTCCGTTGGGTGGCGCCGACACTGAATAAGGCCTCGGCCGTGATAGTGCCGTCCGGATTTCTTGAAGAAGTCTTCGCACGACGCGGTGTGGCGACGCGTATTGTGCCGAATATCATCGATCTCGCCCGTTTTTTCCCGAGTTCGATTCCTCGCAACGCGCCGATTCGCGATCCAAAAATCGTCGTTACACGAAACCTTGAAAAGATTTACGACGTTGCCACAGCGATACGCGTATTCGCTACGGTGAAAACGCGCATTCCAGGCGCGTCGTTGATCGTTGCCGGCTCCGGCCCGGAGCTGGAAAATTTGCGCCGTTTAGCCAACGAATTGAACGTCGTTGAATCAGTTCAGTTTACGGGTCGGCTGGACAACGAGGCGGTTGCCGATTTGTATCGCTCGGCGGACGTGGTGTTGAACACCAGTCTGGTCGACAACATGCCGATTTCCATCCTCGAGGCGATGGCCAGTGGGTTGCCGGTCGTCAGCACCAATGTTGGCGGTATACCATTTTTAGTAGCCGATGGTGAAGAGGCCATGTTGGCGCCGGCGGGTGCAGTTGATGCGCTTGCGCAGGCGACGATTCAAGTACTTGAAAATCCGGATCTACGCATACGCATGATTCAAGCTGGACGCACCAAGGCGCGGGAATTTACCTGGGCCAGCGTCAGCGGTCGCCTGTTGGCGGTTTACACTGCGGTAGGGGCGGGGCACGGCAATGCCGCGTAG
This sequence comes from Gammaproteobacteria bacterium, assembly GCA_030147845.1. Lineage (GTDB taxonomy): Bacteria > Pseudomonadota > Gammaproteobacteria > JASBUN01 > JASBUN01 > JASBUN01. The sequence continues at coordinate 18,394 of JASBUN010000040.1, read as the reverse complement.
CGCGTATACGACGCTGGTGTCGTCGGTGCTGTTCCCGCTGCAGGAGCGCCTCAAGGGCCACGAAACCCGCCGCGTGCGCATGGAGATGGAACGTTCGCAATGGTGGAAGCTCGAGCGCATTCAAGAATATCAATTGCAGCGTTTGCGTAATTTTCTATCCACGATAGCACGCGAGGTGCCGTTTTATTCGCAGCGCTTTGCCGAAGCGGAATTCGTTCCTGGAGCCATGACCAGCCTCAACGAACTGGCGTGTCTGCCCCTGCTGGATAAAATCACTATCCGGCAAAATCTTGATAGTCTACGCTCGCGTTCCGCACAGCATCTCAGCCGTTTCAATACCGGCGGATCGAGCGGTGAGCCATTGATTTTCTACCTCGGGCGCGAGCGTGTTTCGCATGATGTGGCGGCCAAGTGGCGTGCTACGCGCTGGTGGGGCGTCGACATCGGCGACGTCGAGATGGTCGTGTGGGGGTCTCCCATCGAGCTGAACGCACAGGACAAGCTGCGCGCGTTGCGTGATCGAATGTTGCGCAGCTATTTGTTGCCGGCGTTCGAAATGTCAGAGAAAAAATTGGCAGGCTTTATTGAAGCGATTCGCAGGCGCCGCCCCAAAATGCTATTTGGATATCCGTCCGCCATCGCTCATATCGCCGCTTATGCGGAATCAAACCGCATCATTATGGACGATATCGGCATAGGCGTCGCGTTTGTGACCGCGGAGAAACTTTATGACGATCAACGTCAACGGATCGAGCGCGTGTTCGGCTGTAAAGTGGCGAACGGCTACGGTGCTCGTGATGCGGGGTTTATCGCACACGAATGTTCGTATGGCAGCCTTCACATTACCGCCGAAGATATCGTGGTGGAGATTGTCGACGCCAACGGGCAGCCGCTACCGCCAGGACGCGCAGGTGAGATCGTAGTGACGCACATGGCCACGAGTGAATTTCCGTTCGTTCGGTATCGCACCGGGGATGTCGGCGTACTATCAAACGAACCGTGTGCCTGCGGTCGCGGCTTGCCTATTCTTTCCGAAGTTCAAGGCCGAACCACCGACTTTGTCATTGCTGAAGATGGCACCGTGCTGCACGGATTGGCGCTGATCTATGTGATACGTGATTTGCCTGCGATCGAAAAATTTAAAATTATTCAGGAGTCGCTTCATTTGCTGCGCGTGCTGGTCGTGCCGAACGGCAGCTTGAACGACGATACGGTTAAGTTGATCGAACAAGGTCTGCGCGAACGCCTGGGCGCGGGTGTTGAGGTGCGTGTCGAACCGGTTGACGCTATTCTGCCAGAGGCGTCAGGAAAATTTCGCTACGTCATCAGTAAGGTGAGTGCGTCGAACCCAAAACCCGACCGTGCCTGCGTGATGTAGACGAACCATCAGTGGGATTTTAAGGTGCGGGTCAGGTCGTGATGCCGCGGACTTAGGAAAGTAAGAAATGCAATGCTATATGAATGGCGGTCTTGACGATTCGGTGCATAGTATCCGGGGTGGGGCGTATTCAGAACTGTTTTCATTAGCGCAAGTCATTGTGCTGGACATGATCCAATGACGGCGGCGACGATATTGTTGTTGGGGATGCCGCGTTCGGGCACGACGTGGATCGGAAAGATTTTCGACAGTCATCCGCAGACGATCTACCGGCACGAGCCGGATAATTTTACGGCGATTCGCGAGCTGCCGCTGCTTACGTTAATCGAAGATCAGTCGCGTTATCAGGCAACACTGGATAGTCTGATTCCGGCTATGCTGGCGTTGCGTCACACTAAAGTCGTTATGTCCCGTCCTGTGTTCTCAAAGCGCTATTTTTGGCCGGGCGAACGCTCTGTACGCAGCTTCGCGGCTTTCTCCGGCAAAGGACTGGCGCGGGTGCTGGGCGAACTGCGGTTTCCTGAGTGGCGTGACTATCGCTCGGTGTCCGACGGCGTGCCGGTATGGAAATCGATCGAGTCGGTCGGCCGTCTGGGAACATTGGCTAACGGACTGAAGGGCAGTAAAACGCTGCTATTGATACGGCACCCGTGTGGGTACGTAGCATCGGTTTTACGCGGTGAGGCCAGGGGAAAATTCGAAGACGGTGGCAGCAGTAGTGAAGATTACGGCGTATTTGATCTGTTGTTGCCGCTGCCCGAGGCGCGCGCACGAGGTCTCACCATGGATATCTTGAAAGGACTTACGCCGGTAGAACGTCTGGCCTGGCGCTGGGTTTTATTTAACGAAAAAGCGATGCGTGAAATCGAGCAAACCCCGAGCGCGAAGGTATTTCGCTATGAGGATTTTTGCAACAATCCAGAGGCGACTACGCGTTCCGCCTTCGACTTTGTGGGTCTGACGTGGGATGCGCAAACGAGTTCATTTTTACGGGCTAGTACGGCCGGCGACGATCAGCGATATTATGCCGTCGTAAAAAACCCCAAACATGCGGCGTCGAAATGGAAAGACGAGTTGGGCGCCGAAAAAATAGAACAAATATTGCGCATTACAGCGAGTTCAAAGCCAGGGCAACTCTATGCGCACGGTGGTCCCTAGCGCGATTGTCGATGGTGGGGTGTTGCCGATCAGCGGACGCCCTTGGCTTTTAGGAGCTTTCGTAAACCTGTTTTTCTATAACCTAACGCTTCGGCACGCTCTGCTTCTTTGCGCGCCTCGTCGAGTTTTCCAAGCTTGACCAAGGCAATGCCGAGATTGTAGTGCGCGGGGGCCATTTTATCGTCCAGCTTTATGGCCGTGCGGTACATCTTTACCGCGTCTTCGAGTCGCCCGGTGATTTGATATTGAACTCCGTAGAGAAACCAGCTTTGCGGCGTGCCGGGATACAGTTGCACCGCGCGCGCGTAAAAATGGTCAGCCTCTTTGGCATTACCCATGAGTTGGGCGATTTCTGTCGCCAGATGCAAAGCGACCGGATGATTCGGGAAGTATGCGAGCATGAATTGGACATCACCCAAGGCCCATTTTAGTGAACCTTTGCTCTGCATTTTTTCCTGCGCCTGCTTGAGATGATATTTTTCCACCATCTTCAGCAAATGCGGATCGTAGTCGCTGCTGTAGTAGTCGTGCGGCGTGACGGCTACCGCCACTTGCGCTGTACACAGCAGCGTTGCCAACGAAATGAAAAGTGAAAAAATATGGATATATCGATGCATACCAGGCACGCCTTATCGAACGGAACGTTTAATCTATCAGTAGCACAAGCGTCTGCCAAGCGCCAACACGGGCGCGACGCCACGGCTGCACGCATTGATGTGCGGGAAATTTGTAGATGACTAAAACGGTTTTACTGGTGTCAACGGATTATCCCCCGCTCGCCGGAACGAACACGCGGCGGCTGGAGTCGTTTGCCCGCTATCTGCCGGACTACGGCTGGAAGCCCTTGGTGTTGACGCTGGCCGTGGAGGACATGGCACTCATCGAGTCGTCATGGCAAGGCGACGGCGCCGTCGACACCGTGCGGATTAAAAGTCCGGGCTTACAGGCTTCCGTCCGGCGCCTGCGCGGGCAGCGCCCACATCGAACGGGTAGCGCGAGTCCCGGGGTTGAGGGCGCATCTACGGCCGACCGCGTAGCAGGCGAATCGATTGCCAAGCGGGTAGCGGGCTCGCTATGGAGCCGGCTAGTTGCCGCCGAGCGTGCACTGTATGTGCCCGACCCGCGCCGACTTTGGTCGCGGGCGGCGTCACGCGCGGCGGTGCGACTGGCCGCCACGCAGCAAATTGATGCCGTGGTTACCAGCTCGCCGCCGTTTTCAGCCCATTTTGTCGGTATGCATATGCAGCGGCGACTGGGTACGCCATGGATTGCCGACTTTCGTGACCTGTGGGTGGGCCGGCCGTACCGAACGCTGCCGTATCATTGGCAACACCGCCTCGATCGGATCTATGAGGCGCGCGTCATTCGGCATCTGGATCACCTCGTGCTCGCTTCACCTGGTTGGTTGCCGTTGTTTGAACAGCGCTACGGTACCGATTTGATCGACAAAACGACGGTAATCACCAATGGTTTCGATGCGGATAAACTGGATGCGGTTCAATCGGGCAGTCACGCCGCCGCGGGCCGCTCCGGCAGTGTTCCGATCACGATCGTATATACGGGCGCGTTGCACGACGGCGAGAGCCCATGGCCGCTGATCCGGGCGATTGCGCGGGTGGCCGAACAAATGGGGGCGCAGCACGTAAGCGATCGATTGAGGCTACGACTTATTGGACCCGGCGCTTCGGATTGGGAAGATTTGCGCGCGTTTATGAAGCAGCGTGGTTTGGCCGCCGTGGTCGAATTTCTGGGTACGCTTAGCCACGCGGAGTGCTTAGCCGAGCAGCAGCGTGCCGACGTGCTTCTGATTTTGTCGGCGCCCCCGCACGAAGAAACCATTCGCGGTAAGTCCTTTGAGTACATGGCGGCCGGTAAGCCGATTTTGGCGCTACTACCGGCGCGCTCCACGCAGGCGGAAATACTGACGCCATCGCGGCTGGCTACGATCGTGCAACACGGAGACGTCGACGCGAGCGCGGAAATCATAGGGGGTTACCTACGCCATGGCGTCACGCCGGTAGAGCCCGATTGGGCGTATATTCGGCGTTTCGAACGGCGCGAATTAACGTCCGAATTGGCCGCTGTTTTGGATCGATGCATTGGTGTGGCGCGCCAGGCGCAGACCGAATCCGCGCAGCGGTTGCACGGCGCCTCGTCTCGCCAAACATCAGACTAAGCGCTTCTAGCACCGTGTGGCGTTTGTTGCCCACGCGGCGTAAATTGTTGTCGCTGTATTATCACCATGCAGCGTCGGTTCCACTATCGGGTGAATAAACAATGAAAAATAGACGCGATAGCGTATTGCTCGGCTATTTTGGTCATCACAAGTGTGGCAGCACTTGGTTTCAAGCCATCTGTGGTGAGGTTTGCCGCGAACTTAAATTGCGCTTCCGCATCGTTTATCGCGCGGAACACGTGAATAACGATCTCCGTGAATTTGTACGTAAAAACGATCTGGATTTTATTTCGTACAACAACGCGCACTATACACACGTCGAACAGTTAGGTCAGATGAAGGGATTTCATGTCGTTCGTGACCCCAGAGATATCTGCGTTTCAGCCTATTTTTCGCATCGATACAGTCACGAGGTTAGTGGCTGGCCGGCCATGCAGCAACATCGGGAACGTTTGCAGCAGGTATCGGAAGAAGAGGGCATATTGCTGGAGATGGACTGGCTGCAGCAGCATTTTGACGAGATGCGTTCATGGCCGACTCAGGTGGACGGCATATTACAGCTCAAGATGGAGCATCTGACCACCGAGCCGTACGGCCAAATGCTGCGTGTGTTCGAATACCTCGGTCTGGTGGATGATGAGGATTTTACCGCCGGCAAGCGCAGTAAATATTTTTTCGCTAAGCTGCTACGCAAACTCGAGCACTTGAGTAAGCGCCGAGTCGAGCTTCCATTCGCGCCGCAGCTGCTACCGGCTGAAAGATTGCTTGGTATCCTGTGGGAGCACGATTTCAGTCGCAAGACCAAGGGCCGTGTGCTGGGGCAGGAAGATGTCAAGAGCCATTATCGCAAGGGTATCGCCGGCGATTGGTTGAATCACTTCACACCCGCTCACGTGCAGTATTTCAAGGAAAAATACAATGATCTGCTGCTGCAATACGACTATGAGACTGACGCGGAATGGAGTATGCCTGAGACCGAAGACCACGCCGCGCTATCGTCAGTTCGTCCCTGACGCCTATGGTAGGCCGACCTGCACGGTTGAAACCGTGCCTAGAAAAATTGCAGAGAGCTGATCACGTTGAGGATGATCAGCCCTTTCGGGTTTCTTTAGGCACGGAATTGTCGGTGCGGGTTGGCGGGCGACGGATATGAGCACGGCTGAAGCCGTGCCTACAAGGTTGGCGGAATAAGTTGAGGGTGTGAGGTTGATGTCGTGGAGTTGATTTCGTAGGCACGAATTTATCCGTGCTTCCGCAATATACGGTCGTGCGCGGCTGAGATCGTACCGGCGCGATCGACAGATTTTTTGGATTTTAAACGGCGATGTGCGGTGTAGTCAGAAATGGAGGTTGTATGCACAAGTTAGTGATATGTGGTATCGCCTGCAGTCTTGCGATGAGCGTTTCCGCGTCGCCCAAGTCAGAATTCAGTGCGGCCTGCGGTGTACCCGATCGGCACGTCGCTAGCACGCAGGTGGTTTGGGAGGGCCGTGGCGCAGACGATCCGGAGAACTATGGACGCGGTTGGTTTTCCATCCGTACGGTCGATAGTGAACACATCATGCCATGGGGCGGAAACAGCCACAGCTCCCAAGGAAATAATTCCATACGCCTGTACGATGTGCGCACCAACAAATGGCGGATCATCCATCCGAATGTCGGTTCGCATTATGACAAGGCGACCATGACCTGGGATCAAAAGGCCAAGGAGATGACCTGTCCCAAGGACCCGGCTCATTGCAAGATCGTGACGAACCGCGATAACCACATTCAGTGGTATATCCCCGACCGGCAGGAAATGCTCATCATGGGCAAGCCCGCCGGCGACGTCATGTACGGTGGCGTGTACAGTTTGAAGTCGCAACGTTGGACGGTGGCGTGGAAGCGCTATGCTGATGTCGGCAGTGAGGGCTACTTAAGGCCGCCGGCGGGTTTAAAGAAGGCGTATTCATGGGGGTACAACGCCGCGCAGGCCTGGGTGGATGCGGATGGGCCGGGCGGTAACCCGGGGGTCGGAATAGAGTACGGCGGTAATATCTACGGTAGTGCCAAGGATTCGATGTGGAAGATCACACCATCGAAAGATCATAAATACGTTTTTGATTTGACCCATACCACCGGCAATAAGCCCGGCGCTTTGTCACACAATCGAAACGGCGCGATCGCCGCCGGCAGTTGTTTTTATATGTTTGGCGGCGCCCGTGCCAACAAATCGCCAACGGATGATGTCTGGCGCTACAACGTAAAAAACGGCAAATGGAAACGCATGTCGCCCATGCCGCTTAAAGCGATGTGGAATGCGGCGGCATTCGACCCGGCGACGAACACGGCGGTGGTCGTCACCGGCACGGCCGAACCTCATGTATATCTGTACAATCTCGAGGCCGATACTTGGCAGGATATTACCAAGCAGGTGCCAATGCCGGGTGTGTCGCAGCCGGCGATTGCTCATGCCTATGGGCGCTATGTGGTGATGGGTAGAAAGTGGTACGACAACGGCCCGAATACGCACGAGCGCTTCCAAGATTCGCATGTTAATCGTATTTACCGATTTATCGTCGCTGCCAAGACCTACAAAAAGCCTCGGATCACGGCGATTTCCATGCCAGGAGGCACTAAGTCGAATAGTTACAACCGGGCACCGGCCCAATCTTCCAAACATATGAGTTGGGCCTACGATCCTTCCGACGGCCGCTACTACAGCGCGGGGGGTGACTTCGGCGGGACGCCTGGATTCCAGTCCTATCGGCAAGAGATCTGGTCGTGGAGTCCGACGACCGACACTTGGATCAAGGCGCTGCCGTATTGCGTTCCGAATGGCCAGGTCAGTTGGATGCACCCCGATCCGATCGGTTGGAACTACGATCCGTCGCGTAAGGGTTTTTGGTTCACGCCGGGCATGATGCCTTCCGGCGATGAAGCGTGTAAGACAGGAACGTACTACCGTTGGCAGGTGTTGTTTTTCAACCCCAAGACCCACCGCTTCTCGCGCCCGAAACAGCCGCCCGAGGCAGACTATCCTGGTAGTACGCGTGCAAACGGCTTAGGTGGCGATCCAATCTATCATTCCGTCTATCTTCCCAAGGAAGACGCATTATTGCGCATCGGAAGCACGAAAGTGGCCATTTTCGATATAAAGCGCGGCGTTTGGGATGTACGGCGACACAATGGTCCTAGTTTTCCGCATGGGGTCAATTTCCGCTTTACCGTACCGCAATTGGTCGGCCGCGATGTTTATCTGGGCGATGCAAACCGGCACGGTGCCCACGGTCGTCTGTTTCGATATAATCTCGACGACAAAATGCTGCATCTCGTGAGTCAACAGTCCGGTGGTGGCAGCTTGATCGGGCGATCTTTAGTCGCGTTCCCAACGTGGACCAAGCCCAAGTTGCAGGATATGTTGATCTACGATTTGGTTACCGGCACGGTCGCTACCGCTCCGGTACGAACCCCGGACATTATGGAAGGCAGCTACGGCACGTCTTGGACGGTGAGTCAGCAACGCCGGGAAATGTTCGTATTCGGGCAACAGAAACCTTGGGGGACGTGGTTCAGTAAATTCTATCTCATCGACCTCTCGTTTCTTCCCGACGGCCTCGCCCGCATGGGTGGCGCGGGCAGTGTTGCTCTATCGCGCAGTGATGCGCAGCCGGCAGCGGCGCCGGTGAAAGCAACGCGGGAGGTTAGTCGCAAAACGCCGCGCGCCGCACCCGCACATCGTCCACAACCGGTCCATCGCGCCGCGCATGTTTCCCGAGATCAGCCGAAAAAAGCCAAAGAAACGCAGCAGGCGCCAACCGACGACGGAGTGCATCTTCCACCGCCCGGCAAGGTGATTATGAGTCCGGATGTTGGCGTGCCGTACAACCTACCACCGAAGTAGCCAATGTTTTCGATTCCGGCTCCGCGCGACGGTGTGACCGTGGGCGAGCGGTAACTATTTTCTGTCGGGACGTAGGCGCAGGTGATGTCGAATCGAGCGACAGACGAGTCAAATCAAATCGATGCATATGTTAAAACAATCAGAAGTTGCAGCACAGGGGATAGGGTATGTACCGTTGCACGAGTGTGAAAACATGAGGGTGCTGGTGATTTGCGACCGCTATCCGTTTCCGCTACACAATGGTCAGAATCTCAGAATATTTCATTACGTACGTCAGCTGCGCGCTCGGCATCAGTTCGATTTGTTATGCTACGGCGATGGTGATGTGCCACCGGAGGCGGCAGAGCTGTTTGACCAAATTGTTTCGTATCCGCGCCCGGTCGACAATGACGAATCGTTACGTGGCCGGCTCGCAAGAACCTTCGTGGCCAAGCGCATCATCCCGGCGAGTGAGCCGTTTCGGCAGGAACTGCAACGCCGTTTAAGCGGCGGTCGTTACGATCTTCTGTGGATGTCCGGTTGGGACACGGTGGTTAATATTCCGTTACCGTGTCCGGTACCGTTTCTCGCCGATATTGTTGATGAGGGCGTGCTCGAAAATTGGCGCGAAGTACGTATCCGTACCGGCTTTTCTCCGCGCGTCCAGGCGGCGCGGCGTTTGCTGCAGCACTGGTTAGTCGAGCGGCACTACTTTCGTCGAGCGGATAGCTGCTTGGTGGTGGCCGACCGCGATGCCGAGATGTTTCGCCGCGTCTGTCCCGGCACACCCACTGTGGCGATACCTAACGGCGTCGACGAGCAACTGTTCCAGCCGTTGGGTACGCCGGAGGATGAGGCGACGCTGGTATTCGAGGGCTCGATGGAATTCGAACCCAATGTCGATGCGGCGAACTACTTGGTGCGCGAAATTTTACCGCTAGTGCACCGGCAGATCCCGGGCGCTCGTGTGGTATTGGTCGGTCGTGATCCGAGCCCGGAGGTCAAAAATCTACAAGGTAAGCATGTCGATGTGACGGGTTTTGTAGATGATGTACGCCCGTACCTGGATCGAGCGACAGTGTTTGTTTGCCCGATGCGCAAAGGCGCCGGAATCAAGAATAAAGTATTACAAGCCTGGTCCATGGGCAAAGCGGTGGTGGCGACGCCGACGGCGGCCGGCGGTTTGGCGGTACGCGATGAGGAAAATATCGTCATCCGAGACACACCGGCGGCGTTGGCTGCCGCCATCGTCGAGTTGCTGCGTGATCCGGCGCGGCGCGCCCTTATCGGCGCGGCGGCGCGAGAGACCATACTTTCCGCTTATACTTGGGTGCGTTGTGCCGAACAGCTCGAAAAACTGATGAGTGATATGATTTCGGCTCGAAAACAGCGCGATAAGGTGTCAGCTTGAAACGGCACACTCACAGCGGTCGAGTAGCGCGCACGGTGGATCTGCCGCAAAGCGTCCCGTCTTTCGACTACGCCTCCGCGGTCGAGTGGGCTCATCCACGCCGCTGGAATTTGCAGCCGATCAGCGGCCGCAGGCAAGAGGTCTAAGCCATGGGAATACGCGATTTCGTACTTCTCGGCATAATTGCGGTGTTGATTCCGTTGGCGCTGTTCCGTCCATGGACGGGCGTGTTGAGCTGGGCCTGGATCGGCTACATGAATCCGCACAAACTAGTGTGGTCGTTGCAGCATATGCCGATTGCCGAGGCGATCGCGGTTGCGACCATGATGGGTCTTTTGGGCACCAAGGAACGCCGTGGAATTCCTTGGACGCGTGAAATGGTGTTGTTGGTGGCGCTGGCGGTATGGTTCACACTGACTACCGTGTTTGCTTGGGCGCCGGACCCGGCCTGGGTGCAGTGGGACAAAGTGATGAAGATCATTTTGTTTACATTCATCACGCCGATGCTGATCTACGGACGGGCGCGGGTACGGCTGTTGTTTTTGATCACCGCGCTGTCGATCGGATTCTTCGGCTTCAAGGGTGGGATCTTTTCGCTCTTGACCGGCGGTCATTACAAGATCTACGGTCCCGGGAGCTCGTTTATCGCCGATAACAATTCGATTGGCTTGGCCATGGCGATGGTTTTGCCAATGATTTTGATCGCCGCGCGAGGAGAAGCGAACCGATATTTCCGCGGCTTTCTTTATGCATGTTTTTGTTTAACTATTGTCGCCATTATTTTCACTTATTCCCGCGGTGCTTTGCTGGGCCTGGCCGCGGTACTGTTAGCGCTGTTTTGGCGCTACAAGACTCGTATTATCATCGTCGCCTTGCTGGTTGGTGTCGGCTTTTCGCTGGCTAAGAATTTTATCCCGGAACAGTGGTACGCCAGACAAGAGACGACGTTACACTATCAGCACGACAACTCCGCCATGCAGCGCATTCAGGCCTGGAGCGTTGCCAAGAATATCGCGCTATCCAATCCTCTGTTCGGCGCCGGCTTCGAATTTGAGGATGTACACGACCCGCAGCGTTGGTTGGCGAAAGCCGATTTTCTCGGCGACTGGCATAACGTACCGCGCGCCGCCCATAGTATTTACTTCCAGATACTCGGCGAGCACGGGTTTGTCGGTTTCGCGCTATATATGACGATTCTTTTGGGCACCTTGTGGAGGACGAAGCGTCTTGGCAAGCTGGAGCGTAATGAAGAGTCCGCTTGGATTGGGCGCTACGCCAAGGCGATTCAGTACGCGCTAATCCCGTATATGGTTTCGGGGGCGTTTCTTAGCTTGGCCTACTTCGATCTTTTCTACGGTTGCGTGGTATTTTCAGCGATCTTGTATAGAGAAGCGCAAGACCTGGAATTGGCGCGGCAGAATGCGGCTTATGCGATTGCCGCTTCAGGCCCGACGCCCGTCGGCCGCGACGATCTGGGCCGGCCGATTTATTCGCAGTCCGTATTGGACGGCGAATCAGCCGCCGGCGAGGGCACGGTCGGTTTGCCCGATAACGGTAATCGGCCGTTATGATTGCGCCTCATGCGGAGCGCTTTGTACCGCGAGCGGGGGCTACGTCCGTGCCGGCGGCGATGCGCCAATGGTGGTCGCGGCAGTCACTGACACATTTACATGTAAAGGCGCGATAACGCAGTGAGTGACGGATCTTTTGAAAAGAATTGGCGCGATCGTTTCGTAAATTTTGCGCAATCTAACGACGACGACGCCGGCATTGCGGGCTGGACTCCGGCTGGATTGGAGGCGCGCATACGGCGTTTTCTACAGGTTTGGCCGGGTGATCAGCCGGGTGCGGTGTGGCTCGATGCGGGTTGTGGGGCCGGGACTTATACGCGGTTGCTCGCCAGCCACAAACTACGGGCGATCGGCATCGACTATTCAACCGCTTCGGTGCAAAAGGCGCGTGACCGCAGCCCGGAAGTCTCGGCGTGGGGCATCGCCGACGTCAGTCGGCTGCCATTTCGCCCCAACTGTGCCGATGGTGTGGTATGCCTCGGTGTTACGCAGGCGCTGGCGTCGTCGGAGAAAGTGATCGCGGAATTGTTTGCGGCTGCCAAGCCCGGCGGTTACGTTTGGATCGACGGCTTGAATAGTTGGTGTTTGCCACACTTGTGGGAGCGCCTACAACGGAAAATCCAAGGCAAGGCGCCGCATGTGCGCTATGAGTCACCCTGGCGTTTACGACGTGGAGTGCGACAGTGCGGCGCCGTTGAAATACGGCTATATTGGCTGCCCATCGCCCCGCGTCGTTTTCGAGGTGCGCAACGTATGCTCGAATCGCGCTGGATGCAGTGGATGTTGACGGCAATTCCGCCGCTGGGCGCGTTGCTGAGTCATTCCATGTTGGTCGTCGGCCGCAAGTCCAGCAAGTGAAACGCGGTAGGTAAGATGATGATGAGATTGCTACCCGCACTGTTCTCGCCCGCAGGTCGTCGCGCGCGACTATCCATTTTGATTTTCCACAGAGTTCTACCGACCGCGGATGAACTGCGCCCGGGTGATGTCGATGCCGCGACATTCGACTGGCAAATGGCGCTGATGGCGAAGACTTTCAATGTGCTGCCATTGGCTGAAGCCTGCGAGCGGCTCAAGAGCGGAACTTTGCCTGCGCGGTCGGCATGCATTACTTTCGATGATGGGTATGCGGATAATATCGAAGTCGCGGTGCCGATTCTCGCGCGTCACGGATTACACGCCACCTTTTTCGTGGCGTCGGGCTACCTGGATGGTGGTCGCATGTGGAACGACAGCGTGATCGAGTGGGTGCGCGGGATTCCGACTAAACAACTTGATTTGCGCAGCAAGGGTTTCGGTTCATACCCACTGGCGACTGCGGCGGACCGGCGCAGTGCCATCGGCGCATTGATTTCGGAACTCAAATATTTGCCCATGGAGCAGCGCACCGAACGCGTCGACGATCTGGTGAACACACATCCGGTGACGCTACCTACTGATCTGATGATGACGCATGCGCAGGTACGCGATTTGCTCGCGGCCGGAATGGAGGTCGGCGGACATACTGTAACGCACCCGATCTTGTCCCGCATCGATACCGACGCGGCATATGCGGAAATCGCTGACGGAAAACGCAAGTTGGAAGAAATCACCGGCCGGCCGATTCGCCTATTTGCCTATCCCAACGGCAAGCCGACGCAGGACTACAGTCCGGAACATGTGCGACTTGTGCGGGAAATGGGGTTCGAAGCGGCCGTATCGACCGTCTGGGGTGCGGCGCATCGACAGTGTGATTTGTTTCAACTACCCCGCTTCACACCTTGGCAACGTACGACCAGTAAATTTCAATTAGAAATGCTGCGCAATTACACACGCCGTGGCATGCCGACTACGGCCGACGCGCTGCCGAGCGCCTAACACGCCGCCCGATCGTTCAGCGTCTTGGCGAGAGTAATTGGGTTTAGCCAGACCGGGCATTAATCTCTCGCAAAGACGCTGAGTTTTTGTCGGCACGGATTTATCCGTGCGGATTGGTGGACGGCTGATGCATGCACGGCTGAAGCCGTGCCTACAAACGTATCGTCTCGCTACGGACTGGTGCCGCGGTCGTCGATCAACCGAATCCTCTCGTCTTGTGTAGGCACGGATTTATCCGTGCCAGTTGGTGGGCAGCGGATACGTGCACGGCTGAAGCCGTGCCTACAAACGTATCGTCTCGCTACGGACCGGTACTGCCGTCGTTGATTAACGGAATCCTTCTATCTTGTGTAGGCCGGATTCATCGGAGACGGTAAGGGGAAGACTGATGCATGCACGGCTGAAGCCGTGCCTACAGGGTGGGGATTTTTCGGCTCTGGATGTCGTTGGTAATCGGTTGATTTTGTAGGCACGGATTTATCCGTGCGGATTGGTGGACGGCTGATGCATGCACGGCTGAAGCCGTGCCTACAAGCGTACCGTCTCGCTACGGACTGGTACTGCCGTCGTTGATTAGCAGAATGCTTCTAGCTTGTGTAGGCACGGATTTATCCGTGCGGATTGGTGGACGGCTGATGCATGCACGGCTGAAGCCGTGCCTACAAACTTCTAAATCGGCCGCTGGAACGCGGGACACGCAATGAGAGCAGGCGACTAGATTCCGCGGCTGCGTAGCCACTGCTCCAACATCATCAACACCCATATCAAGGTGCCGTAGTAAGCGGCATGCGAGCTCATTCGTGAACTTCGAAGTTCGTCGATGAGTTGCGGACGTACGATGTTGCGTTGGCACAGGCCGTCCAGACTATCGGCTACCAGCCGCTGCAAACCCGGATCGGTGCTGAGCCAGACGCCGAAGGGTAATCCAAAGCCGTGCTTTTGTTTGTTGATGATTTCGAGGGGAAGAAAGTCGCCCAATGCCTTCTTGAAAAAATAACGCAACTGCGTACGGCGCAGCTTGAGTGGCGGTGCAAGATGAGATGCAAACTCCGTCAAATCTTCGTCTAGCAATGGGAATCGTGCTTGCACGCCGGCCATTTGGCACATGCCGAACACTTTCGGCAAATCGTTGTCGCTCAGCGTGATCTTCATGTCCACGGCAAGCATGCGATTGAGCATGTCGTTAGCGTGAGCGGAATGATACAAATCGCGCAGCATGGCCTGCGGCGCCAAACGATCCACTTGCTGTAGAAAGTCGTCTACAAACACATTGCCGGGCCCGATGCGTTCGAGCAGGTTGTAGCTTTCTATGCGGTCGGGCATTGGTATGTTGGCCTGCTCGACATAGCTGCGGACTTTACGCAGAGGACCGATACGTCCGGCACCGGGGAATCCCCGCAGCACGGGCTCGATTATTCCGCTGCGCATCAGCTTCGGAAATCGGTGATATTGCGAAAACACCCACTGTTTGGCGTAGCGCGCGTTGCCGCCGAATAATTCGTCACCGCCGTCGCCGCCGAGCATGACGTCGATACCGTCTTCGCGCGCCATGCGCGCGCAATAGTAGGTAGGAATCGCGGACGCGTTGCCATAAGGTTGGTCGTAGGCGGCTGCGACATCGGGGATCGAGCGCGCGACGTCCTGTGGTGTCACGTAGTACTCATGATGCTCGGTGCCGAACGCGTTCGATGCAATGCGCGCGAACTCCATTTCATCATACCCTTGCGCATCGAAGCCGATCGAATACGTTTTCGCTTTGCCTCCTATGACGCGTCCCAGCATGCCGGCTACCGTAGAGCTGTCGGTTCCACCGCTCAAAAAAGCGCCGACGTTGGCGCATCCGTCGACTGCTTCCCGTACGCTCGACTCCAGCAGCGCCATGAATTTGGGCTTGAGTGTGTCATAGTCATCGGCACGTATATCAAGATAATTGGGTTGCCAATAGCACTGAAGATCCACTTTCCCTTTGCTATAGCGAAGATAGTGGCCTGGCAGCAATCGTTGTTGACCGGCGAAGATGCTGCGTGGGGTTGGGATCATATGAAAATAGGCGTAGTCATACAGCGCCTGCGGATCGAGAGCGGCCGATTTATTCAGGCACCGTAGTATGGCGTCGCCGCTACTCGAGAATACCAGTCCGCCGTGGTCCACGATGTAGGACAGCGGGTAACAGCCTAGACGGTCAGTGGCCAGAAATATTTCGTCTTTGGACAAGTCAAGCACGGCAATTACGAAATGGCCGTGAATAGCGTCGAGCGCTCGTGCGCCGTCGGCGGCATAAGACAATGCGAAGCGCGCGGCGATGTCAGCTGCTTCGGTCGACGTTGATCCCGACCAGCGCGCCGAGCCATTGACTAGTATCACTCGTTGCTCGTCTCGGTGAATAAAGCACTGGTGGTTGAGCGTCGTCGCCGCAAGAGCCGCCCTGCCTTCGACGATGAGCTGTTGCTCGTGCCGGCTGGAGCGCGGTAAAAGGTGCGCCATCGAGCGCAGCTTCTCGGTCGCCGCGTCACCTTCCTCGGGTAAGCCAAACCAGCCGCAAATTCCACTCATGAACGTTCATGCTCCAGGTCGGTGGTAGATTTTCGATACGATTGAAGCCGCTTGGCCAGGGGGCGGAGGCGCAGATCACGAAGCGCCAGCCAGCGCCCCATTACGGTCGAACCGTATAAGGTCAGGCAGGATATCGGGTCGAAGGTGTCGGCCCAGCGGTACTTGTAGGGGTTGTTGCCCGGCCCCATCTGATAGTGCTGCGCGCCGACGTCGAACAAGGCCTCGAGCATTTTCCAGTTTAAATAGGTCCCGGGCGAAAATTCGTCGAGCGTCGGATCAAAATCCGAGCGTAAGCCATGAATGCGGCCATTGTATTGCAGCTGATATTCCATGGCGGCCGGTCGGCCGTCGATGGTAAGCAGCCACACGGACAACCATCCGGTGCGCTCACTATGCTGATTCAGCCGCCGAAACCATGCCTGCGGTCCTTCGTGGTTTAAACTTACGCCCAAGCCGTTTTTCCAGCTTTTAGACGACAGGGATGCGGAGGTCTCCAGCGCCTGGGCAATTTCAGCAGCGTTGCAGGATTGCGGCGTGTAGCGGCGAATTTCTGCTGACGCGCCAGCGCGTTTGATGCGATTGGCGATAAGATTATTGCCCTTCTTCAGACGGCGAGTCCGTTGGCTGTAATACTTTTCCCAGGTGCTACCAAGGGCAATGCCGGGATTGGTGCCCTGGTCTTCGATGCGAAACCGATATCCTTTAGAGCTGGCCCGCTGGGCGAACGCCGGTATGGTATCCGATTCGCTGCTGAGATAGGCCAGCCTCAGGGTATCCCACGTTTTGCGCGTATCGACCAGCCATTGCATCAAGGCGTCGAATACGGCGGCACGATCGCAGGGTAGTGCCAGTACGTCGGCGTATTGCGTATCCGGTACCGTCAGAAAGCCAACCTCACGTGCTCGACCCAGGCGCGAAGCGTTCGTGCGGCGGACCAGAGGTGCGATGCCGATGATTCCCTGTTGATCGGCAATACATACGATCCACATCTCGGCATCGTATTTGGCCCACTGCCAGGCCGCATCAAACCACTCAAAGCGTAAAAATACCGATGAGTTTTTCACGCCGTCAGCGAGCCGGTTCCAGTCGTCGGCGAGCCGACTAAATGCCGCTTCGTCGCGACAAACGGAGATTTTCAGCGAACGGGCATGTCCGGTGCTATGCGCAGCATGCTGCTTTGGCGGTGATGACATAGTTTCGGTTGGTTCTTATATGCTCAATGGGTAACGCAAATGACCCTCCAGTCAGTATAATAAGAAAACATTGCTATGTCTCGACTTCGGGCCGATCTTGGCGCTGTGCCCGCGGTGCGAGAATGCGTTTTGGCGCGCGTCACATCGTTTAGCTGGTTGGGACCTGGGCGGTTTCACCATCGGTGACGGAACGGGTGACGAGTTCCTAAGCAGGCGCCTTCTCGTGTCGTCGGCGTTAGGCGGTTTCAGTTCTAATTGAGGCTTCAAATCACTGTGGAAAATCTCGGCAGTAAGATCGCGCGCGGCGCCACATGGATGGTCGTGCTGCGGATGTTTATCCGCGCCATCGGTTTGGTCAGTACCATTATTCTCGCCCGGCTGTTGGTGCCGGCCGACTTTGGCGTCATTGCGCTGGCCATGCTGTTGTACTCGATTATCGATCTTCTCGGTGGATTCAATTTCGAAACCGCTATTATCCAGAGTCAGAAGACGGAGCGGTCCTATTACGACACCGCCTGGACCTTGAATCTTATCTACGGCGTGTTTGCCGCCATCGTGTTACTGCTCCTTGCCCATCCGGCGGCAAGATTCTTCAATGAACCGCGTATCGAGGCTGTCATCTATGTATTGGCAGCTATTGCCTTTATCACTCGCTTGGAGAATGTCGGAATTTTGGAGTTTCGGCGCGAGCTGCAGATGTCCAAGCTGTTTTCGCTGCAAGTCATCCGCAAGCTTTCTAGTTTTACCGCCACGGTATCCTTGGCCATCATCTATAAGAGCTACTGGGCGCTGGTTGCCGGCATGGTGGTCGGTGCGATCGTGCGCGTTATTTCAACGTTCATCGCTCATCCATTCCGCCCACGTTTTTCTTTGCAACGGACCGCGGATCTATTCGGCTTTTCGAAGTGGGTGTTGGCGTCGAGTATTCTCGGCTTTTTGAACCAACGTTCCGATGATCTCGTTATCGGTAAAATTCTGGGCGCGGGACCGCTCGGCATTTATACCATCGCATATGAGCTATCCAGCCTTACCGCCACGGAGTTAGTGATTCCTATTACGCACGCCTTGTTTCCCGGCTATTCCAAGATTTCATCGGATCGCGTTGCGTTAAAATGGTATTACTTACGCACACTGGCGGTAATGGTCGCTGTCATACTACCCGTAACCGCCGGTCTGGTGCTGACCGCGAGCGAATTGGTTCGCGTGCTGTTGGGGGATAAGTGGCTGGACGCGGT
>JASBUN010000039.1 GCA_030147845.1 Gammaproteobacteria bacterium | reverse complement strand
AGACGCCGAGCACGCAAAGAAGACATAGGCTTTATGTGTTTTCAGCCGTGTATGGATGGACCAAACCAGGCCAATGCACGGTTAAAACCGTGCCTACATCGTCATAGAACACGCGGTGATTGTGGCAGAGATTTTGTAGGCGCGGATTCATCCGTGCATCACTCGGAAATCACGACATGAGGCGATTTATTTCCCTTGGCGCGCTTTGCGTCTCTGCGAGAGCAGTATATCCGGGCTAGCGAAGCCTTGATCTCTCGCAAGGCCGCCAAGCAGGCAAGGAAAACAGGACCGTGATGCTCATTTACCGCGCGTAACCTGCGCTTTCTTCGCCGCTTCCCGCTTTTGCCATCATCCCCTCGATCGAATAAATCAGAGCTTCCCTAAGTTTTTAACTCTTCGGTCAACCGAACACACCATGCAGAAACCATTGCCGGGGTTTACGCAGTTGGCGAAATACCCAGAAATGCGCCTGCTGTTCATTGCGGGCAACGAAGTAATCGCGCGCGATATCATGGCCATCCCACCAGCCGTTTTCGATACGTTCCGGTCCGCGCTCCAGAAACAGGCGTCCATCCAGCCACGGTAATCCGCCGCATTCCTTGAGGGCCTCGGGTTCGGGCAACAGCCATAAAGGGCGCGGCGGCCTGCCGGGATTGATGCTGGTTTCGTCGGGATTGCAATAGCGCCAGGCTCGTTCCGGACGGTGATCCGCAGTCAGTTGAATACCGCGTACCGCCTGATGTCCCAAGCGCGCGCGCAGATGTTCGACCAATTGTGGCCAATCGCGTTCGGCAGTCTGCGAGCGCTCAAACAGATCGGCATTGTCTTCGGCTAATGGCGTTGGATGTTCGGCACTCAGACTGAGACCAATGGCCGGCGCACGTAGCTCATAACGATCCAGGCGCTCGCGCAGCAGATCCAGTAGATGAGCGGCGTTGCGGTTAGCCTGTAGCAGACCGATATGGATATCGTCCGCTGGAGCATGCAGATGGGACAGCGTGAAGCGGATCTTTTGCACGCCCATGGCGCGCGCGCGAAGAAAACCCTCCAGTTCCAGCAACAGGCGCTGAGCGGCAAACAGCAATGCTGTGGTATCGCTTACTTCCGCGGGCAACGCCAATGCACTGTGGAAAGAGGACAGTGGCACGAATGCCGGTTGGGGATCGGCTTGGCGGCCGAGGACGCGATCAAGATATTGCACCAATTCCGGGCCAAGACGTCGCGCCAGTGCCGCGCGTGGCAAGCGCAGACAGTCGCCGATGCTACGCAATCCCATACCACGCAATGTCTGCAACAAATGTTGAGGACGTTGCAGCGCATCAATGGGCAGTTTACGTATGACCGGAGCCAATTCCTGCCGTTCGAGAACGGGCGGGTGAAAGCCATGCCGGACCAATAGCCAAGCACCCTGGGGCGTTGGCGCCACGGCTGTGCGCGGATGATAGCCCAGCTCGCGTAGACCGGCGATAAGGCGCGCTTGCAATGCATCGATGCCAGCAAACAGATTCAGGCTGCCGGCCACTTCCAGCAATAAGCCGTCGGGCGGGTGAAGCGTAAGGGTAGGCGTGAATTGTTGCGCCCAGGCGGCCATATTGCGCAGAGCGGCACATTCAGCATCGGTATCCCGTGCATGCACCTGTAGGCTTGCGCTCAAGGCGCGGGCTGCAGCCAGCGTCATGCCCGGCTGGATGCCCAATTGCACCGCTGCGCGATTGCGGGCATGGATGCGTCGGCGGTCGCCGTCGCCAGCATATACCGCCAATGCAGTATCACCGATACCGGCTGCATCGCCACGCATCAGTAGATCCAACGCTAGATGAGGTAAATAGATGCTAAGCCACAGCATGGTGATTCGTTGTTATCGAAATGGGCTGTGCGTGCCGACTTCCGCGACGCTTGAGAACGTGCACCTGTAAGCCGTCGGCGGTAGGTGTCAATTGCAGGCGCAAAGCCGCGGCTGAGGCCTGTTCCGCCTGCAGTAGGGGACGAAACAGTATCGCCATGGCGCGGCCGGATTCGGCAGCCAGTTGCAGACGCCGCAGCACGGGCATGTCGACGTGCCGCGGCCAGCCAAGCACGGCGCCGCAAACACCAGAGCGCAGTGCCTGTTCCATGGCCCAAAGGGCGCTCTTTGCAGCGTCTACTTGCACCATCAAGACGTGCTCCAGCCGCACACCGGCGTTGGCCAACGCCGGGGCATAGGGCAGCCAAGGCGGACCGACCCAGGCCAACCAACGTTTTTGATGGGTAAGGCTGGCGAACGCCGGCAGCAGCAATTGCAGTTCACCGATGCCGGCGTGTTCGTACAGCAGTTCAGTCAATGCACCCAGAGGCCAGCCGCCGCCGGGCAGTTGTGTATCCAATGCCGGATGACCGCTGGCTACCACGGGCCTGGCTGACGAGGCGTGATCGACGTGCGAACCGGCGCGCCAAATATCGGCGCGTTGCAATAGATGTTCGAGATTCATGCAATCGACTTTCGGTGCTGCCACCTTCCTTATTGGCGGCAGATCAACAGGCCTTTCTCCAATAGTGTAAATATATACACTAATCAGAAGACGCTGCAAGCTGAATACATATATAAAAATAAAATATATTTAAATTAATTAGTTATAATATTTATCTATAAATTACATGATATTTTTGACGTAGTGGATGGCGGATGGATGGGTTGGGCCGACTGCCATCGCACAATTTACATCGAGAAATGACCACACAATTGCGATGATCGAACTGCGCATTACCCGCTCAGGCGCATAGGAGCTCCACATGCGATGTAAATGCTCGCCGATTCTTATTCTCGCATTGCCTACTACAGCGTCAGGGAATATCCCGACACGCGCGTAATCGTCACCTCCATCCAGCTGCCATTATTATGGATCGCTGGGAGTGAGGATAGGTGCACACGAGTTTATGACATGGCAGGCTTGTTCGCGCGTGTGCCGGACAATAAGCACAGTGCATACGAGCTACTGCGCGGCACGCACAAGAGTGTGTTGTTCGAACAGGCGGCGGTCATTACGCGGTCGATTGACGATTTGTAGTGGCTATCCGCAACGCCGATGGGACGAAGATTTGACCGGTAAAGCCAAGCTAATTGCCGATCAACCACCCGAACAGCCCTTGTAGGCACGGCTTTAGCCGTGCAGACCCGATACGGTCAGTGGCCTTCTTTGCACGGATGAATCCGTGCCTACAAAATCCCTGCCATAATCACCGCGTATCACACGGCGATGTAGACACGGTTTTAACCATGCAGACCTGGTACGTTCAATGGCCTACCTTGCACGGATGAATCCGTGCCTACAAAACCCCTGCCATAATCACCGCGTATCACATGGCGATGTAGACACGGTTTTAACCATGCTGACCTGGTACGTTCAATGGCCTACCTTGCACGGATGAATCCGTGCCTACAAAAGCGGGCGGGGTTCCATCAGTCGACGGTCGCGCCGCAGGCCAGCGGCGCGACAAACCCAGGTAGGCACGGCTTCAGCCCTGCAAAGTATCTACGCTCCTCGCTTGTGCATCTCCGTCACCTCGCCGTTATCGATTACGGCGCGGCGGCCGGCAACGCTTACCGAATACGCTTCAGCCAGCGCGATTGCTCAAGGTGCCAATGGGTTCGACGGTTATCTCTACCGTATCGCCTTTGTTCAAAAAGCGCGGTGGATCGAAACCGGCGCCGACGCCGGCCGGCGTGCCGGTGGCGATCAGATCGCCCGGCTCCAGCGTCATGCCGCCGGAGAGCGTTTCAATCAGCGTCGGGATGTCGAAAATCAGGTCGCCGACGCTGCCATTCTGGCGTAACTCCTGATTGACGCGCGTCTGCAACTGTAATTTGCGCACGTCGGCGACTTCATCCGCGGTAGCGATGACCGGTCCCATGGGGCAGAAGCCATCCAGACTCTTACCCAAGAACCATTGCAAGTGTTGACGCTGCAATGTTCGTGAGGTGACGTCGTTGATGAGGGTGTAACCGAACACATGGGTCATGGCATCGGCACGGCGGATAGCGCGACCGCCGGCGCCAATGACGACCGTGAACTCGCCTTCATAATCCACCGAATCGGTGGGGTCCAATTCGATCGGAATGGACTCGCCTGGACCGACCACGCACGACGGCGCCTTGGTGAATACGACCGGATGCTTCGGTACGGCGCTTTCTTGGCCGCCGCCGGAGACAATCGAGCGCACTTCATGTGCATGCGCGAGGTAATTTTTTCCCAAGCAAAAAATGTTGCGCGCCGGCCGAGGAATCGGCGCCAGCAGGCGCACCTGAGTTTGTTTCAGTCGATGTTGGCCCGAGCCCATGGCTTGCCGTGCGGCTTCCAGCCCGTCCGTGCCGAGGGCGATGAAATCCAGCATGCTCGGCGGCAATTGCGGCGCCGCGGCGCACAGATCGACGATCTCGGCGCGTTGCCGATCCAAGGCGCCGATACTCACGCGCCCGCCGTCTGAAAAGGTCACTAGCAACATAGTCCACTCCGGTCACTGTGGTTCGGGCTAAAGATCGCGACACCATACATGGAGTCGATTCAGTGTAATTTTACATCACACATTTGCTGCTGCAGCAGCGACAGCGCGGCCGAATCCAATTCGCCGTTGCCGGTGCCGACCAGGGCATTGAGCCATTGCGTGGCAACCGCGGCGCCCGGCAGCGCGATGCCCAGTTCATTGGCGGTTTCGAGTACGATGCGCATGTCTTTCTTGTGCAAGTTGGCCTTGAACCCGGGCTCATAGTCGCCGTCCAGCATGCGTTGCCCGTGCACTTCGAGCACGCGGGAGTTGGCGAAACCACCCAACAACGCCTGCCGCACGCGAGCGGGGTCGACTCCGGATGCCTTGGCCAGCAACAGGGCTTCGCCGACGGCGACGATAGTCTGCGCAATGGCGACCTGATTGCAGGCCTTGGTGACTTGTCCGGCGCCGTGGTCGCCGATATGTACGATATTTTTACCCATGATTTCGAACAGCGGGCGAACGCGCTCAAAGATGTCGGCTTTACCACCGACCATGATCGATAGGGTGCCGTCCCGCGCGCCCTTGTCGCCGCCGGACACCGGCGCGTCCAGCATGTGCAGATCCCGCGCCGCCAGACGTGCAGCAAGCGCACGCGTCGCCGACGGCGAAATGGTGCTCATATCGACCACTATGGAATTCGGGTGGGCACCTTCGAGTATACCGTTGTCGCCGGTGATGACATGTTCCACGTCGCCGGTGTCCGAGACCATGGTGAAAATGATTTCGGCTTGCGCGGCTACCGCCGCCGGACTGTCACAGGGGGTGCCGCCGGCGTCCGCTACTGCCGTCATGCTCTCCGCGCGGCGCGCATGAATCCAGACCCGGTAACCGGCCTTGAGTAGATTGATGGCCATCGGCCGGCCCATGATGCCCAGCCCGACGAAGCCGAGTTTGATATCGCTCATAATGCTGATCTCCGTTGTTCACCACTCGAAGCGGCGCCGCAAGGCGAGCAATTATCGCCTGTTAATCCAGGACAATGACATGCACTCGCCGCGGGCCATGGGCTCCGAGTTGAATGGTTTGCTCGACATCGGCCGTGCGCGACGGGCCGGTTATGAAATTTACGCTGCGCGGCATGCCGCCGCGTTCTTGGCGCACTAGATCCCAGCCGTCTTCGATGTGCGCCACAATGCGGGTGTGCGGCACGACACAGAGAAAGTGATCGGGTAGAAAGTTGAAACGGGTCGGCGTCTCGGGCCCTGACAACAACATCAAGCTGCCGGTTTCGGCGATGGCGGCGAAGGCCACGGTGATGGCTGCGATATCGCCACCATCGATGGCGCGCTGGTGGACTGACAGCGACGGCGGCCAGCGGAGATCGCTCAATAATCGATGTGGCGCGACGACCAACTCGGACGCCAGCGCCTGCTGCGCCATGTAATCGGCCGCGGCCTGCGCCAGCCCCTCGACAGTGCTTACGTGCACCCATGTAGCCGCGGCTTTTTGCAGTTGTTTATCGAACCGCTCGGCCAGCGCTTCCGGCCACTCGGGTTGCGGACCGCGTGCATGCCGCGACAAGCGTGCAGACGGTGAGTCGTGCGCTTCGACGCGCGGAGTTCGCGCGCGCGCCTCGCGCAGGCGTTGCAGAATTTCATTGCGCGCATCGCTCATCGCATGCGCCCCTGCGTACGCTGCCGCTGTTGCCAGGCGCGCACAAAAGTCGAACGCTGCGGTGCCGGCAGATCGCGCACGGCTGTCCAACCGGACGCCAACGGCAGTTTGTGCAGCCGGCCGTTACGACGGCCCAGCCGGTGCAGAATGCCCATTGCGAGCGTCGTGGCGAACCGGTAAATCGCGGGTCTCCGTGCGATGTAGGCCCATATTCGCAGTACCAAGCGGCTCCGCGCCGGTGTGATGCGATGTCGATATTCGCGTGCTCTATGCGCGCGCAGCATCTGCGGCAGCGGAATCGACATGGGGCAGACTTCCTCGCAGCGCCCACACAGGGTCGAGGCATTGGGCAGATCGGCGCCGTCATGCAGGCCGACCATCAATGGGGTCAATACGGAACCCATTGGTCCCGGGTAGACCCAGCCGTAGGCGTGTCCGCCGATGGCGGTGTAAACCGGGCAATGGTTGAGGCAGGCGCCGCAGCGGATGCAACGCAGCATATCGTGAAACTCATTGCCCAGCATGGTGCTGCGGCCATGATCGAGCAGCACGACATGGAACTGCTCCGGCCCATCGCTGTCGTCGGCGCGGCGCGGACCATTGAAAAAGGTGGTATAGGCGGTGAATTCTTGGCCGGTGGCGCTACGCGCCAATAGCCGTAACAGGACGCCGGCATCCTCCAGTGTCGGCACAATCTTTTCCAAGCTGGCGAGCACGATATGAACGCGCGGCAAGGTTGCGCTGAGATCGCCATTGCCTTCGTTGGTAACGATGACGGTCGATCCGGTTTCGGCGATCAAAAAGTTGGCGCCGGTGATACCGATGTCGGCGCGCATAAACTGCTCACGCAATACCTGGCGTGCCTGATCGACGATTTCCGGCACCGTTTCCAGCGCACTGTCGAAACCATGGCGGGTGTGGTGCTGACGGAACAATGCCGCGATCTGAGCCCGCGTTTTGTGCACTGCGGGAGCGATGATATGACTCGGCGGTTCTTTG
This sequence comes from Gammaproteobacteria bacterium, assembly GCA_030147845.1. Lineage (GTDB taxonomy): Bacteria > Pseudomonadota > Gammaproteobacteria > JASBUN01 > JASBUN01 > JASBUN01. Next base: position 40,996 of record JASBUN010000039.1, on the reverse strand, counting down.
GCGAGCTGCAAAATGTACTCGCCCAGATCGGTTTCGATCGGTTCCAGCCCGGCGGCCTCGAGTGCCTCATTCAGCGCGATCTCTTCGCCGACCATGGTCTTGCCCTTGGCCACCCTGCGACCGCCCGACGTGCGGCACAATTCGACCACAATTTGCCGCGCCTGCTCTGGTGTACTGGCCCAATGCACCTGGCCACCGCTGGCTTGTACGCGTGATTCGAACTGTTCGAGGTAGCTGTCCAAGTAGTCCAGAGTGTGATTTTTGATTGCGCGTCCGGCCTCGCGCAACGCCTCGAACTCCGGCAGCGCGGCGACCGCTTGTCGTCGTTTATCGACGAAGCCGGGACCGGCTTTTGCCAACGCCGATTGGAGTTGAACGTTTGCCAGGGCGGCTGCCGCGTTGCTCTTGAATGCCGGAGAAGTGGTCTTCACGCCGATTCACCATCGCCGATGCCGGGACCATTGGCCATGCCGGCCAGTACTTCGGCGACATGATAAACCTTGATTGGTTTGTCCAGGCGTTTGAGACGTCCAGCGATATGCCATAGGCAACCCAAATCCGCCGCCAACACAGTGTCGGCGCCGGTCGCTTCGATAGCGGCCAATTTGTTGTCGACCATATGACGAGAAATATCGGGATATTTGGCGCAAAAGGTACCACCGAAACCGCAGCACTGTTCGGTGCCTTGCATCTCCGCCAGATGCAGAGAGCCAACCATGGCCAGCAATTCCCGGGCCTGAGTCTTGATCCCACATTCGCGCTGTGACGAACAGGAATCGTGATAGGTGACCGTGCCCGAATAATGGCTGTCCAAGCGGTCTACCTTCAGCACATCGACGAGGAAGCCGACCAGTTCGCGGCAACGCTGCGACAGCTCGCGCGCGCGCGGCCCCCATTCTGGGTCATCGTGAAACAATTCCGGGTAGTGCTTGTGCAGCATACCCGCGCAGGAGCCTGATGGCACGACCACGTATTCATAGCCGCTGAAGGCGGTAATTACCTGGCGCGCGATGGCGCGCGCATCGACGTTGTCGCCGTTATTGTAAGCGGGTTGTCCGCAGCACGTCTGCGTCGGCGGTACATCCACTTCGCAACCGGCTTGCTCCAGCAGCTTGACTGTAGCGAAGCCGACCGTGGGACGAAACAAGTCGACCAAACAGGTGGCGAACACAGCAACACGCATCGGTGTTTCTCGCTGACGACCGAACGGAACCATGGGTACCCATGGTAGCCGTTCGGCACGCTAGCGTCACCCGTTCAATCCAGATAAGGGTAGGCGACCAAAGTCAGGAACTCGGTAAACTCGTCGTTGGCGGTGATCTCGTCGAGGAGGCGGCCGGCCAGCGCGTAGGGTACCGATTCAAACTGCTGCGCCCCGACTTCCTCACGTATCTGCTTCATTTCTTCGCGCATCAGTTCACGGAACAGCGGCAGGCTGACACGGCGTCCGTCCTTGAGCTTGCCGTCCGGGTGACGTATCCACTGCCAGATCTGCGCGCGCGCAATCTCAGCCGTAGCCGCGTCTTCCATCAGATGGTGGATGGGCACAGCGCCGTAACCGTTCAACCAGGCAGCCATATACTGGATGGCGACGTTGATATTGTTGCGTAGGCCGGCCTCGGTGATGTCGCCGGACGGGATGGTGAGCAAGTCGGAGGCATCGACCTGCACATCTTCGCGCAGACGTTCCAACTGATTGGGTCCGGGCATATGTTGGTTAAAGACTTCCATCGCGACCGGCACCAGATCGGGGTGTGCAACCCAGGTGCCGTCATAGCCGTCGCCGGCCTCACGTTCTTTATCGGCGCGGACTTTGTCGAGAGCCCGTTGATTCGCTTCGGCGTCGTTCTTGATTGGAATCTGTGCCGCCATGCCGCCCATGGCGTGGGCACCGCGCCGGTGACAGATCTTGATCAGCAATTGTGAATAGCTACGCAGGAAGTGCGTGGTCATGGTGATGTCTGCGCGATCCGGTAAAACAAAATCCGGTCGGGCATGAAAACGTTTGATGAAGCTGAAAATATAGTCCCAGCGACCGCAGTTCAAACCAACGATATGGTCGCGTAGTTCGTACAGAATTTCGTCCATCTCAAACGCGGCCAGTATGGTCTCGATGAGCACGGTGGCCTTGATGGTGCCGCGCGGAATATCGAGCGTGTCCTGGGCAAAGTTAAACACCTCGTTCCACAAACGTGCTTCGCGATGGCCTTCCAGCTTGGGCAGATAAAAATACGGGCCACTGCCGTTTTCGATCAACTGCTGGGCGTTGTGAAAGAAGTACAAGCCAAAGTCGAACAGCGCCGCCGGCATTTCTTGCCCATGCACAAGGAAATGTCGCTCGCTCAGATGCCAACCGCGCGGGCGCACAATCAATGTTGCGAGGTCATCGCCGAGCGCATATTTCTTGCCTTTGGGTGACGTGAACTCAATCGTGCGGCGTACCGCTTGGTACAAATTGACTTGCCCGTCGAGGGTCGCGGTCCATCCCGGTGAATGCGCATCTTCCAGGTCGGCCATGTAAATTTTGGCGCCCGAGTTCAACGCATTAATGACCATTTTACGGTCGACCGGGCCGGTGATTTCAACCCGTCGATCCTGCAGATCGTCGGGCACCCGGCCGACGCGCCATTCCGATTCACGAACGGAACGTGTTTCGGGCAAAAAATCAGGCAAAAACCCTTCGTTGAGTCGCTGCTGACGTTGCCGCTGCTCGTCCAGGAGCGCACTCACCTTGGGCGCAAAATGCTCGTGTAGCGCCGTCAGAAACTGCAAAGCGGGCGGCGAAAGGATCTGCTCGTAGCCCGAGATCGGTGCCGTAAACGTATAGTTTTCGGAAGTTTTGCTTGCGCTGCTAGTAGCCATGTCGAAAGTTCTCCTGCTCTGCGATGGCCACCCCGTATGGGATGTATGTTGCAAAGCTAGGCAAATACTGTCCGACTAACTAGCCCTTTATATCTATAATGAGTATGAGTTTATTCAATGTTTAATGCGGCTCATGCCGGCGCCACGGCGGAGTGTATAGGGAATGACGGCTAAGCGTTGATTACCTGCCGCGTGGGCGGAATCGGCGCTCTCGAGCGTGGGTTTCAGAGCGTTCGGCCGGCGCGAATTACGCCTACACCAATCCCTTCGACGACCAAACGCTGTCGCCGCAAGTCAACTTCAATGTTCTCAAATTCGGGATTTTCCGCCAATAGGGTGACGTGATTGCCGCGTCTGCGAAAGCGTTTTACGGTCACATCGTTTTCCAGCCGTGCGACAACGATCTGCCCGTTGCGTGCTTCCGGTTGTCGGTGCACGGCCAACAGATCCCCGTTAAGTATGCCGGCATCGCGCATACTTTCGCCGCGCACGATGAGTAGATAGTCGGCGCTTGGGCGAAACAATCTCGGATCAATGTGATGGTGTCGATCGATGTGCTGCTCGGCCAAAATAGGGCTGCCGGCAGCCACCCGGCCAACGACCGGAATGCCATAGTCGTCGCGTAGTCGGATGCCGCGTGAAGTGCCGGGCAGCAGTTCGATGACACCCTTGCGCGCCAGCGCCCGCAAGTGCCCCTCGGCGCCATTGATGGAGCGAAAGCCGAGCGCAGCGGCGATCTCCGCGCGTGTTGGCGGCATGCCTGTGTCGACCATGGCCGCGCGGATCAGGTCTAATATTTCGGCTTGGCGAGCAGTGAGTTGAGGCATCGATGGATCCGCAGCGACCATTATGGTGGCATTATATACACCAAAATGGCGAACTAGAAGGCCTGCGCGAACTCAACCCTTACCGACGTTTGTCCAGCGGCACGTAATCGCGCTGCGGTGAACCTACGTAAAGCTGGCGTGGTCGACCAATACGGTTTTCCGGGTCTTCCATCATTTCCATCCACTGCGCGATCCAACCAACGGTCCGGGCCATGGCGAAGACAACGGTAAACATGTTCAAGGGTATGCCGATGGCTTTGAAGATCATGCCGCTGTAAAAATCGACATTTGGATACAGCTTGCGCTCGCGAAAATAATCATCCTCAAGCGCGATGCGCTCCAGCTCAAGTGCAACCTCGAACATCGGTTCGGGTTTGGTGGATAGCGCTTTGAGGACGTCATGGCAGGCGGCGCGGATAATTTTTGCGCGTGGGTCGTAGTTCTTGTAAATGCGATGACCGAAACCCATGAGACGGAAGCTGTCGTTCTTGTCCTTGGCGCGTTCAATCAATTTAGGCACCTCTTTGACCGATTTGATTGACTGCAACATACGAATCACGGCTTCATTGGCGCCGCCGTGTGCGGGCCCCCACAAAGAGCCGATGCCGGCCGATATACTGGCAAACGGACTCGCGCCGGAACTGCTTGCCAGTCGCACCGTGGAGGCGCTGGCATTCTGCTCATGATCCGCGTGTAGAATCAAAATCAGATTCAGCGCACGTGCCACGACCGGATTGATCTCATAGGGTTCAGTCGGTACCGCGAACATCATACGCAGAAAGTTCTCGACGTAACCGAGTGAATTGTCGGGATACATAAACGGCTGCCCGATGGAATATTTGTAGCTGTCGGCGGCAATGGTCGGCATCTTGGCGATGAGCCGATGAGCGGAGATTTCCCGGTGTTCCGGGTCGGTAACGTCCAACGAATCGTGATAAAACGCCGACAAGGCGCCGACGATGCCAACCATGATCGCCATCGGATGCGCGTCGTGGCGAAAGCCCGAATAGAAACGCCGTAGGCCCTCGTGCACCATGGAATGGTGTCGTATGATGGTACGGAATTCGGTCATCTGTTCCGTGCTGGGTAACTCCCCATATAACAATAGGTAGCAAACCTCCAGGTAACTGCTGTGTTGCGCCAGTTGTTCGATCGGGTAACCGCGATAAAGTAGTATGCCTTCGTCGCCATCTATGTACGTGATGGCGCTACGGCAGCTACCGGTAGACACATACCCTGGGTCATAGGTAAACATACCGAGTTCGCGGTGCAACGACTTGATATCAATGGCGTCGGGGCCGTGTGTGCCGTGCAGTACGGGTAACTCGACACTCTTGCCGGTGCGATTGTCGGTAATGGTTACGCTGCTCTTGGACATCGAGTTGACTCCTCCACGAAGATCACGCGCTGCAGTGCCTGGCCGTGGCGTTGAGCACGAATACCGCCGGTTCCGGGCCCGATTTATATTCTCCTGCACCTTCAGCTCTCGGGCCGGGGGCGTCCGGGGGTAAGCATAGGCCGATGGCCGAATGAAATCATCTTTGTGCGCCGGGACATCAGCATGGACGATACGCGAGTGAATCGCTTGCCGGGTTTGCGCCGCACCGCCGGCTTGATGACCAATGCAAGCCGGCAGTGATGTGTTCGCTTTCCGGGCAAACCGCCGGCTTATGCTCGATCAGGGGATATGTTACAGCGGTGGTCCGCCGGGCTATGCTGTGAACCAGGACATCGACGTGTCGCTGCGAGATTGCGCCACGCATCGTTGCGCGCGTGATGGCTGACAACTGCGGCTGGCGATATCGCGTGATTATCGCGGCTCTATCCCTATGTGGATATTCACCGGGGGGCCGCATTGTGAAAAATGAAACATACTTAGGAAATATATTATTTGTGGGATGGTGGTATCCGGGCATACAGGCGCGGCGCCACATTGGCGGATTGTTGCAAAATGAGTGATACGCATCCTTACATCGCGCTCGGTACGAGCGCCTGGTGCAATATGGAGACAACTACATGACGCTTGAGGTCAATGGTAAAGTGTTGGAAACCGACGAGGAGGGATTCCTGCTCGATCCTTCCGAATGGAATCTCGCAGTGGCCGAGGAAATTGCTCGCGGCGAAGGGTTGGAGCTAAAGGGTGCGGTTTGGGAGGTAGTGAAATTCGTGCGCGATTACTTCGATAACAACCAGGCCGTTCCCGAGGCGCGCGTGGTACTCAAAGAGCTGAGCGCGACCATGGGCAAGGAGATGGGCACCAGAAAATTTCTCTATCAGCTGTTTCCGTATGGATACGGTCAGCAGGCTTGCAAAATCGCCGGCATGAGGATGCCCCGTAAGCTCATGTTGGACGTCTGATCAAATCTCCACGGTTACTCATCTGATGGCGATCCGGCCCGCGAGGTTCGGGTCGCCATGACTATGCCCGACTAGCCCGCTACCATGTAGGGGTGATCAACACAGATCGTAAACGGCAGGGTAACCCCATCCATGTATGAACACTCCATCGTTGCGCTGGCGGGCATCGGCCTGTTGGCGATCGTCTGTCAATGGTTTGCTTGGTGGGTAAAACTGCCGGCCATTCTGTTTTTATTAATAGGCGGCATCGTTGCTGGACCGGTTTTGGGTTGGCTGAACCCCGACGCGCTGTTTGGAGACCTGTTGTTTCCGGTGGTGTCGCTGTCGGTCGCGGTGATCCTGTTCGAAGGCAGTCTGACACTTCGTTTTGACGAGATACGCGGGCTGGAACGGGTCGTGCGGCGCTTGGTGACCAGTGGTGTGCTGATCACTTGGCTGATCGGCGCGCTGGCTACACGACTGCTGCTGGATTTCTCCTGGTCGTTGTCCTTTTTGTTCGGCGCTTTGACCGTGGTCACCGGACCGACCGTCATCGTACCCATGCTGCGCACGGTACGGCCCAATGCCCGCCTCGCCAATATTCTGCGTTGGGAAGGAATTGTCATCGATCCGGTCGGCGCGCTGCTGGCGGTGCTGGTGTTCGAGTTCATTGTCTCAGGTCGTGGAACCACGGCCTTCGGCCATACGATATTGAGTTTTGGACGTCTGATCGGCGCCGGTGCGCTCGTCGGGGTGGTCAGCGGCTACGCACTGGGTACGATTCTGCGCCGTCATTGGATGCCGGATTATCTGCACAATGTGGCGACGCTGACGCTGGTGTTTGGCGCCTTTGCTTTGTCCGATGCACTGCAGTCGGAATCGGGTCTATTGGCGGTCACCATCATGGGTATATGGCTGGCGAACATGAAGGACGTGCAGGTAGAGGATATTCTCGATTTCAAGGAAAGCCTGAGCGTGCTGCTGATCTCGGGTTTGTTCATCCTACTGGCCGCGCGTATCGATTTCGGCTTGGCCGGCCAGCTCGGCTGGGCGGCATTGGGCGTGCTGGCGGTATTGCAGTTCGTAGCACGGCCGATCAAGGTGCTGGTTTCGACCTGGGGTTCAGCGCTGACTTGGCGCGAGCGTGTGTTGCTCGGTTGGATTGCCCCGCGTGGCATCGTCGCCGCGGCGGTGGCGGCGTTGTTCGCCATTCGATTGCCGCACGATATATATAGCGGCGCGCCGTTACTGGTGCCCATGACGTTTCTTGTCATCGTTGGCACGGTCGTGCTGCAGAGCGCCACCGCGCGCCCACTGGCAAAATGGCTGGACGTCGCCGAGCCAGAACCCAAGGGTTTTCTAATCATCGGCGCCAACAGCGTCGCTCGCGCGATTGCCACAGCGCTCGGTGAGCAAGGTTTTCGTACTCTGCTGACCGATACCAGTTGGGATAACATTCGTGCCGCTCGTATGGAAGGACTGAGCACCTACTACGGCAATCCTGTTTCCGAACACGCCGATCGGCACCTGGATTTGGTCGGCATTGGTCGCATGTTGTGCTTGTCACCGCATAAGGAAACCAACGCGCTGGCGACCATGCGCTATCGCGGTGAGTTCGGTAGCGGGAATCTTTATCTGCTGCAGAACGCTACCGACAAGGACGACAATCAAAAGACGCGTGTGCTGGTGGCGCCGGGGACCAAGATTGCTTTTGGCGCCGAGGTAACTTACCCGAAACTTGCCAGTCTGCTTAGTCAAGGGGCGGAGATCCACGATACCGGCTTGACCGATAGCTTCGATTTTCACAGCTATCAGAGCGAGTACAGCAATAAAGCCATACCCTTGTTCGCATTGACGCCAAAAGGGCGGTTACAGCCTTTCTATGTCGGCAACAAAATAACGCCATCGCAAGATTGGAGCATTATCGGTCTGATTCCTAAAGATGTCTTGCCTACGGACGATGATATGCAAGCGGATGCAGATAAAGGTAGCGCCGAGAACTAGGGAACGTTGATTTAGTTGATCGAGGCGGCAAGGGCGCAGCGGGAAGCGGCGACGACACGCGATATACCCACCGTGAAGGCGCATTGCACACCGCGTTTCAACACCAGCCGCGTTGTTTCAGCGAATTAACCAGCGTTTCTTCTAGTGCCGGCCCCGATGTCTGCGGCGCGGATTGGCATAGCCGCGAGACTACATTGGGGGACAGACGCAGTGAACAGTTCAATTTGGATAGCGATCGCGTTGGCGGTGTTGGCGACGTTCGTCGGTTGTTCCGATCGTGCGCAGCAGGGATCGACGCATGCCGCGGCGGTGGCGTTGACGCCGGCGGCTAAACCGTTGGTGGCGGAACCCAGCTTACGTGCCGTACTGCCGGAAAATGCCATTGCCTATCTGCGCGTTCCCAATCCATGGGGATTTCTGGCCGCCCCCAAAGGCACCTATCTCAGTGCGGTGCTGGGCAGCGCCGAAAATACCAATATTGTCGAACGGCTACGAAGCGCTGTGAAGACGGCCATCGGCGGCCAGCTATCGACCAAAGCCGATGCATTCTATTCGCTGTTGCTGTTCCAACTGCGTTCGCCGGTCGAGCTTGCCGTGTTGCGGCCCTTACCGTCTGATCCGCCTATGCCGAGTGTGCTGCTGTCGGCGAGCTTGGCGGTCGACAATGTCGACGCCGCCAACGGCTTGTTGAAGACGCTCACGGCGCAAAGCCCGAGCTTGTCGATCACGCAAGATATGGATCCCGAACGCGCCGGTATCATCCGCGCCGGCCCCAGCGCCGTGTACGTGCATTTCGATGCATCCAGCCACGTGTTGTACGCCATGGCGGGACTAGGTGTGACGGAAAAGAGTTTCAACGCTGAATTGGCGCGCTTGAAGCCGGCTAAAGACCGACGCATGTATGCATTTGAAGAGCAGATCGACGCCAGCCATCAAGGCTTTTTCGAGTGGATCAACGTAAAGGCGATGACCACCGATATGGCGCCGTTTTTACCGCCGGCGATAGTGCAGAAGATGCGCGAGGGCGGCATGGATCAGGTCGCGGACATGGCATTTGGCTGGGGCGCGAGCCAGGGTAAAGGGCGCCTGAGATTGATCGTCGATGTGCCGGGCGCGCATTTCGATCGCTTCGTGCCCAGCGTATCCCCGGACCTGCCGTTAGCGACGGTCGGCAATCCACGCACGCTCGTCGCGCTGGCCATGCCGAGCGCGGCCCAACTTGAACAACTCGAACACATACTACGTGCGAAAGTCGGCGCGCAGGCGTTCGCCGGCTACCAAGCCGCCGCCGCTAAGTTTAAGGCGAGTTCCGGCCTTTCCTATGCCGATGTGCTGGCAACCTTGGGTCCGGAAGTGCTCTTCTTCAGCGACCGTGCCGGTGAGTTCGTGGCCGTGCGCATCCGGGACCAGGCGCGCTTAACGCATTTGCTTGACGCCCTGCGTCGTATTCCCGGCAGTGACTATCAGGTGCAGAAATCGGCTGGCCACGAGTATCACATGTTGCGCTTGCCATCGCTAATGGCTGGCGCGTTTGAGCGCGCCGGCGCCGAGAAGATACCGCCGTGGATACGTTTGTGGGCACGGGGTAAGTCGCATATCTATTGGACGGTCGAAGACGGGTATCTGTTGATTTCGGGATTGCCGCAACCGCTTAAAGACCACCTCGAGCACCACGGCAAGCAGTCAATTGGAAAATGGGTGCTAAACCATCAACGTCAACAGCTAGGATCATCGCTGATGCTGGCATCGACAACCATCGACGATTCTCCGCGGCGGCTCTACTATGCCTATGTCTCTCTGCTTGGCACGCTCGGCGATATTGCCGGTGTAAACGTCGATTTGGCAAGTTTACCCTCGGCAATGGACTTGCATTTGCCGCGCCGCGGAACCTATGGGTTGCGCATTCAGGCCGATGCATCGCGCCTGGGCATCGAGCTGACCTTCGAAAATAATCCCATGGAAATATTGCTGGGACAGAACATGGCGAGCGTCGCGGCTGTCGGCGTTCTGGCCGCGGTCGCCATTCCGGCCTATCAAGACTACGTCATGCGCTCAATTGTCGCAGCGGCGCTGGCAGACACGGCGCACGCGCGTGACGCGGTGGACCGTTTTTATGCGCGCCAGCGAAGGTTCCCCGACCGGGAGGAAATCGCAGCGATGGAAGGGTTGAACGCGGCGACCAAAAATAACCGTATTACCATCGCGCCTGCTAATGGCGTCATCGTGATTACGTTCACGGGCTATGCGCGGTTAAACGGTAAGCACGTGTGGTTACAACCGAGCAGCGGCGGCGACGGTCAACTACGTTGGCGCTGCGGCGGTGATGTGGAGCCCAAATATCTACCGGCCGTATGCCGCTGACGCGCGACCATCAATGCGTAAATCGCGTTGGGTTCAGCCGCCATCGATATCCCGGCCTGCGCCGGTACTGCGTCCGCGACCGACCTCGCAGCGCTCGTATCGGCGATTGTCCGGCCGCTACCGGCGCACCACCGACTTGCCGCGACAACGGTAACAAATAGGCAACAAAAGCGCGCTACGCTCGGCGCGCAAGTCCCCCGATCCACCCTCATAACTCCGTATGCCTGTGCACGCGTTGCGCCGGTGCATCGCAAATTTAATCATTAGATTTAACTTATTGTTATATATCAGTAAGATAAACTGATTTTGCGGACTGTAAACAAACCGTAACATAGCCCTGTAACACTATGCCCCCAGTGACATCACGACAAAGGCCGATGTCCGTATTCACGAGCAGTCTTCGGATTTTGACTGTGCCGCTATGGTTACTACTGAATGAGGAGCAACACATGTTTGGCAAACGTACAAAGGGCTTGATCGCCGCCGCCGCGCTTGCGTGCCTGGGCGTCGTCTCTGCTACCAGTGCGACGGCGGGAGAGACGATCTCCGGCGCTGGCGCCACCTTCCCCTATCCGGTATACGCCAAGTGGGCGGAAAAATATGCCCATGAGACGGGCGTGAAGATGAACTACCAGTCGATCGGTTCTGGCGGCGGCATTAAGCAGATCAAAGCCAAGACCGTCGATTTCGGTGCTTCCGATGCACCGTTGACCGCCGAAGAGCTGAATAAGGCCGGATTGATGCAATTCCCCATGGTCATGGGCGGTGTGGTGCCGGTCGTCAACGTTCCCGGTATCCCGCACGGTAAGCTGCGCCTGTCTGGTGATCTGTTGGCCGATATTTTCCTGGGCAAGATCAAGCACTGGGACGATTCCCGCATCGCGGCGGAAAATCCGGGCATAAAGCTGCCGAAGAAGTCAATCACGGTCGTACACCGGGCAGACGGATCGGGCACCACCTGGATCTTCACCAACTATCTGTCTAAGGTCAGCAGTCAGTGGAAAGAAAAAGTGGGCAACAATAAGTCCGTGTCATGGCCGGCCGGTGTTGGTGGCAAGGGCAATGAAGGTGTGGCGTCGTATGTCAAGCGTATCAAGGGATCCATAGGCTACGTCGAATACGCCTACGCTTTGCAGAACAAGATGAATCACGTTAATCTACGCAACCAAGCGGGCCATTACGTAGCCCCGACCAGCGAGAACTTCAAGGCCGCCGCGGCCAACGCGGATTGGTCGCATGCTCCGGGGTTCTATATGGTCTTGACCGACCAGCCGGGCGCCAAGAGTTGGCCGATAACGGGCGCGACCTTCATCTTGGTCTACAAAGACCAGGAAAAGCCGGCGACCGGACGTGCTGTGCTGAAATTCTTCGACTGGGCATATCACCACGGTGACTCGATGGCGCAGAAGCTGGATTATGTTCCCATGCCAGCCAACGTCGTGAGTCTGGTGGAGCATACCTGGAAGAAAGAAATCAAGGGTTCGAACGGCGAGGCGGTTTGGCAAGGTAAGTAATCCACGGCCAAGAACGCCTCGGAATGCTGTTCTGAGGACCTAAACCTGACTGCATGCGGGGGGGCTGGTAACCAGCTCCTCCGTATTCACTTGTTCCCCGGGAATTGGGAGTAGGTATTGGAACAGGAACTGTCGGTTGACGTCAGCGCGGCCCGCATGCAACGCGGTGCAATGCTTGATCGCATTTTTCGCGGAGCAACCCGCTTATTCGCCATTTTCGTGTTGGCGGTGGTCATTGGCATCGTCATTTCGTTGCTCGTCGGCGCCTATCCCGCACTGAAAAAATTCGGTTTTGGTTTCCTGACCAGCACGGAATGGAATCCGGTCACCAATGAATTTGGTGCATTGGTGGCCATTTTCGGCACCCTGGTGACCTCTGCCATCGCCCTGATTATCGCCGTGCCGGTCAGTTTCGGTATCGCCTTATTCATTACCGAATTGGCGCCGCGCTGGCTCAAGCGTCCCATCGGCGTTGCTATCGAATTGTTGGCCGCCATACCCAGCATTATCTACGGCATGTGGGGCCTGTTTGTGTTTTCGCCCTTATTCGCCGATTACATCCAGCCGTGGGTTACCGACCATATTGGCTCGTGGCCGGTGATCGGTCCGTTGTTTGACGGGCCGCCGATGGGTATCGGTATGTTTACCGCCGGCCTAATCCTCGCCATCATGGTCATACCGTTCATCACCGCGGTTATGCGCGATGTGTTCGATGTCGTGCCGACGGTATTAAAGGAATCGGCTTACGGGCTCGGTGCGACGACCTGGGAGGTCGTGCGCTATGTCGTACTGCCTTACACCAAAGTCGGTGTCATCGGCGGCATCATGCTTGGCTTGGGGCGTGCATTGGGCGAAACCATGGCGGTTACTTTTGTCATTGGCAATGCCCACGAGATTAGCGCTTCGTTATTCAACCCAGGCAACACCATTTCTTCGACGCTGGCGAATGAATTCACCGAGGCGGTTGGTAGCATCTACACCTCGTCATTGATCGCGTTGGGGCTGATTCTGTTTCTCATCACGTTTGTGGTGCTCTCTCTGGCCAAACTCTTATTGATGCGCCTCACCGCGCGTGAAGGCAAACGGAGCTAAGGGGGAAGCCGTGAACCTGTACACGCGACGACGTTTGATCAACGGCTTCAATCTTACCGTCTCCGTACTCGCTACGGTGTTCGGACTGTTCTGGTTGGTGTGGTTGCTGTGGACGTTATTGAGCAACGGTTTACCGTGGATCAATGCCGATATTTTCACCAAAATTACACCGCCGCCGGGCAGTGAAGGTGGCCTGATCAATGCAATTGTCGGCAGCGTCATCATGACGGGTGTCGGCGTCTTGGTTGGTACGCCGGTGGGTATTTTGGCTGGAACCTACTTATCCGAATTTGGGCGTGCATCCCGCATCGCACCGGTCGTGCGCTTCGTCAACGATATCCTATTGAGCGCCCCGTCCATCATCATCGGTGTCTTCATCTACGAAGTCATCGTCGTCAGCATGGGGCATTTTTCCGCTTTGGCGGGTAGCCTGGCGCTGGCGCTGATTGTTATCCCGGTCGTGGTCCGCACTACCGAAGACATGCTGCGATTGGTACCCGATACCATGCGCGAGGCCGCTGCGGCCCTCGGTGCACCACAGTGGAAGGTGGTGACTACGATTGTTTATCGGGCCGCGCGCGCCGGTATTTTGACCGGCGTGCTATTGGGAGTCGCGCGTATCAGTGGTGAAACAGCCCCTTTGCTGTTTACGGCGTTGAACAACCAATTTTGGTCAACTAACCTCAATCAACCGATGGCTAATTTGCCCGTGGTCATTTTCCAATTTGCTATGAGTCCGTACGAGGATTGGCAGCATCTGGCCTGGGCAGGCGCGCTACTGATTACATTCAGTATCCTGGTTTTGAATATTCTGGCGCGGGTGTTTCTCCGCGGCCATCGGTCCAGTTCCTAAGCTAGTCGAGCGATGAACGATATGAATGCGTCCAGCGGTATGCCCACGGCACAAAACCCCAGTGCTCGAATGCCAGCCAGCAAGCGTGCTGATCTGCGTCCCAGCACGCAGCGTCCGGGCGGCGGCTCGGGAGCGGCGAATGCGCCCAAACTTACCGTCAGCGGATTGGATTTCCACTACGGCAAATATCAGGCACTAAAGCAAATCAGTCTGAAAATCCCCGAGAAGCAGGTCACCGCCTTCATTGGCCCATCCGGTTGTGGCAAGTCGACGTTGTTGCGGGTGTTTAATCGCATCTACGAGTTGTACCCGGATCAACGCGCCAGCGGCGAGGTATTGCTCGACGGCGCCAACATTCTGGATAAACAGCAAGATCTGAACAAATTGCGCGCCAAGATCGGCATGGTGTTCCAGAAACCGACGCCGTTTCCAATGAGTATTTATGACAACATCGCGTTCGGCGTGCGCCTATACGAACGTCTTCCGCGCCCGGATATGGACGAGCGCGTGGAATGGGCGTTGAAGAAGGCCGCGTTGTGGGACGAGATCAAGGACAAGCTGAAACAAGTCGGCACGCAGTTATCGGGTGGTCAACAGCAGCGTTTGTGTATCGCACGCGCGATCGCGGTGAAACCGGCGGTTATGCTGCTTGATGAGCCGGCTTCCGCTCTGGACCCGATTTCCACCCTCAAGATCGAAGAATTGATCAACGAACTCAAAGATGAGTACACCATAGTCATTGTGACTCACAATATGCAGCAGGCTGCCCGGGTTTCGGACTTTACCGCCTTCCTGTATCTCGGCGAGCTGATCGAGTTCAACGACACCAATACCATCTTCACAACGCCCCATCTGAAGCAGACCGAAGACTACATAACTGGCCGCTACGGCTAAGCCAAGCCTGCGCACCTGGCTAGGAGACTTGCCAGCGTGCTCAAAATCGGTGACATTCGTTTCCGATGAATCCTAAACCGAACCCTCAAGCCAGCGCCGCTCTTCATCTGGATCGGAATACGGTGCGATGCAGCGGAAGCTGGCGTCTCATGAATTTGCTCGCGCTGGAGCCGCAATTGCGGCGCTTCAACTGGCCGCGCGACGGAGAAATTGAGTTCGATCTGAGCGACATTCTAAGCATCGATACGGCTGGCGCGTGGTTATTGTTTCGTACCGCCGCGCAACTGCGCGCGCGTGGGCGCAACGTGCATATAACCGGCGCTTCGGCGGAGGCCCGGACACTGCTCGATCTGATTGGCGCGGTTGGATTGCCGGCCGATGTGCCGCAAGCCGCGCACATGGACACGCTAGAGGGAATCGGTCGCGCCACCGTTGGGCGAATCAATGAGAGTCTGGGTGTGTTGGCGTTCGTGGGCGAGGCGGCGGCCACCGCAGCCCCGTTGATGCTGCGTCCGTTGCGTTTCCGCTGGCGTCAGGTATTCGATGAGCTGGCGCACGCCGGCCACCGCGCACTTCCCATCGTCGGGTTGTTGGCTTTTCTTCTGGGTGTGGTTATCGCCTATCAGGGCGGGGCGCAACTGCGCCTTTATGGCGCCAGTATATTTATCGCCGATCTGGTTGGCGTATCGATGGTACGTGAGTTGGCGCCCCTGATCACCGCGATCATCGTTGCCGGGCGTACCGGGTCGGCCTATGCGGCGCAAATCGGTACCATGAAGGTGACCGAAGAGGTCGACGCGTTGCGTGCCATTGGCATTGCACCCATGGAACTGTTGGTTTTACCGAAACTGCTGGCTTTGGTGATCGCGCTGCCGTTGCTGACTGTGTTTGCCGACATTATGGGCATTCTCGGTGGCATGCTGATGTCTGCGGCTATGATGGGTGTCGGCTTCTACGCATTTATTGATCGGCTCGGGTATGCCGTGACCCTGCACAGTTATCTCCTTGGTGTCGGCAAGGCGCCGGTATTTGCGGCCGTCATCGCCATGGTCGGCTGCTACCAGGGGTTTCAGGTTACCGGCAGCGCGGAAAGCGTCGGCCGACGGACTACCATGAGTGTGGTGCAGGCGATTTTACTTGTGATCATTATCGATGCGGTCTTTTCGGTAGTATTTAGCTGGTTTGGCTTATGACAACAGAGACACAGCAGCACGGTCAGACCGCGATCATCGATGTACGCGGTGTCAGCACGCGTTTCGGCACGAAAGTCGTGCACGACAACATCAGCTTACAAGTATTTCGTGGCGAGATTTTGGCGATCGTTGGCGGCAGCGGCAGTGGTAAGTCGACGCTGATGCGCGAGATGGTGATGTTAGAGCGTCCGACCAAAGGTTCGGTGAGCGTCTTCGGCCAAAGCATTACCGGACTGGGTGCAAAACGGGCATTGGGCCTGCGGCAGCGAATCGGTGTATTGTTTCAAAACGGCGCTCTTTTCAGCGGCCTTACGGTGCTCGATAATGTTGCCGTACCGCTGCGCGAGCACACTCATATTAGCGATGGCCTCATTCGAGAGCTGGCGAGCCTGAAAATTGCGTTGGTCGGATTAACGCCCGATGCCGCGGCCTTGTATCCCGGTCAGCTAAGCGGTGGGATGCGCAAGCGTGCGGCCCTGGCGCGGGCCCTGGCGCTGGACCCGGAGTTGCTGTTCTTGGATGAACCGAGTTCGGGCCTCGATCCGATTAGCGCTGACGGTCTAGATGAATTAGTGCTTAGTCTGCGTGCATCCTTGGGTTTGACCATCGTCATGGTGACGCACGACATGGATTCGATCTCGCGCGTTGCCGACCGTGTGGTGTTGCTGGGGCAGGCGAAAATACTGGCGCAGGGGACCGTCCGTGAAGTGGTACAGTCCAGCGATCCGTTAGTAATGGATTTCTTTCAGGGGCCTCGGGGCCGAGCAGCGCAGGGCCAAACATGAACTCCAAAGCTACCTACACTCTGGTCGGCATCTTCGTGCTTGTCTTGGGCGCTGCCTTGATCGGCGGCATCCTTTGGTTGGGCTCAGGACAGGCCGGTAAAGACTACGATTCCTACATCGTTTACATGAGTGAATCGGTGTCGGGGTTGAGCAAAGATGCGGCAGTCAAATATCGTGGTGTCAACGTCGGCAACGTACGTAGTATCACGCTGGATCCTGATAATCCGCAGCGGGTGCGTTTGCTGCTGGGGATACGGGAAGGCACGCCGATCAAAACCGATACGGTCGCTACGCTCGAAACGCAAGGGCTCACCGGGTTGGCGAACATCAATCTGACCGGCGGCAGCCGTGACGCACCGCCGTTGAAAGCCGCACCGGGTCAGCGCTATCCAGTCATCAAGAGCCGGCCGTCACTGTTGGGAAGACTTGACCGTACGTTGTCCAAGCTGCTCGAAAATCTGACCGAGACGTCCAACCGTATGAATGATCTTTTGGGTTCTGATAATCGTAAATTGGTGGCAACATCATTGAAAAATTTGAACGTGATCACCACGGCGCTGGCGGCTCAATCGAAGACGCTGACGCGATCGCTAGCCGACTTCGCCGGTACGATGCGCAACGCGCGCACGGCGAGTCGACAATTGCCCGATTTACTTTCGGATATCTCGAATGCCGCGAATTCGCTACAAACCATGGCCAGTTCGGTTGCCACCGCTAGCACCCGTGTACGTAAGGCGGTAGACGCGACCAGCAACAATGTCGGGCAGATCGCCGCCGATACGATACCGCAGGCGCATGCACTACTCGACGAGCTTCGTCAGACCAGCGAGAACGTGCGTCAGTTAACCGAGGAGCTGAAACGCGATCCAAGTATGTTACTTTATGGGGCGCCATCCGCACCACCTGGACCCGGAGAGTAGTCGCATGACGCCAGCGTACCGCAGCGGAATATCCAACGGCATGAAGGCCGCATTGACGCTGAGCGTGCTGTCACTGTTGTTCTCGGCATGTTCGCCATTTCCTGATCATAGCAACGCCCGGCCGCCGGCTATTTATCTGTTGGAATGGCATGCACCACCGCTGCTCAAGCAGGCGTCCGCCTTGCATTGCGGTACGCTGACCGTAAGTCCACCCAGCGCGGTACCGGGCTATAATGGCACCGGCATGGCTTACGTAACCAAGGATTATCGCTTGGATTACTTCGCCAAACACCGATGGGCCGACACCCCGGCACGCATGCTTCGTCCGATACTTGTCAATGCCTTAGCGCATAGCGGCCTATTTTCCGCCGTGATCAGTGGTCCGGCCCCTATCGTCGCGCCGCTACGGTTGGACACCGAAATCGAGCGCTTGCAGCAGGTCTTTGCTCAAGGCACCAGTCACGTTGAATTCAGCCTCAGAGTGCAGCTGATTGATATGAATCGGCACCGTTTGCTGCTGAACCATGTGATCGACGTCAAACTGCCGGCGGGAAGCGGACCGTACACCGGCGTCATCGCCAGCAATCGTGCTATCGCACAGATGATCGATAGCCTGATCGCCGATTTATCACGCACGCTCGGGCGTGCGAATAGGTTATGCACGCGTCCGAAGGCGTGATAGCGGCTCCAGCCGGGACCATGCAAAAATCAATGGGATTGGTTATGATGTAAGATCACCCGCTTGAAATCGAAATTCATCCGACCCGCATGCTTCGATGGATACTTCATCACGCAGCACCGGTTAGTATCGTCGCTGCCTTCTGTGCCTTATCCCTGGTCGGCTGTGGCACCGAATCAGGCCAAGCGCCCACGACCGGCCACGTCCTCGACGCCATCCGTAAATCGGGAGAGTTGGTCGTGCTGACGCGCAATGCGCCGACCATCTACTATGTCGGTCGCGATCACGTGGAAGGTCCCGAGCACGATATGACCGCCGCATTGGCGGCTTATCTCGGCGTCAAGGTCAAATATAAAATATTCGACAACATCAACGATATCCTTGTGGCGCTGCAGGCGGGAAAAGGGCAGCTCGCTGCGGCCGGTTTGACTGAAACAAAGTCGCGTAAGCAGCGCTTCTTGGCCGGCCCCAGCTATCAACGCGTGCGCCAGCAAGTGGTTTGCCGCCGGGGTGGCAAACAACCGCGGCATGTCAGCGAATTGGTTGGCCTCAAATTGGCGGTGGTGGCGCGCAGTAGCTACATCGATGAATTGGTGAAGCTAAAGCAGCGTTTTCCGAAGCTGGGTTGGAAGGTGGTTAATGACGCCGACACCGAGGAGATGCTCGAACGTGTCTGGCGCCGCCAGATTGACTGTACGGTGGCGGATTCCAACATCGTAAAAATTAATCGACGCTATCACCCGGAACTGACGGTCGCCTTTGACTTGACGCCGGCGCAGCCGTTGGTTTGGTATTTTCCGAAAGGCGCACACGGACTACAGGCGGCGACAAAGCGTTGGTTCGTCAAGTATCAGCGCAACGGCGATTTAGCGAATATGCTGGAGCGCTACTATGGTTTTGTGCGTGTTTTCGATTACGTCGATATCCGTCACTACATGCGTCGGATCCGAAATCGTTTACCGGATTTTCGCGATCTGTTCGAGACCGCCGGGAAACGCTTTCACATCCGTTGGACGCTATTGGCCGCCCAGGCCTATCAGGAATCGCGCTGGAATCCCCTCGCCACCAGTCCGAGTGGTGTGCGCGGCATCATGATGCTAACCCAAGCCACGGCGGCGCAATTAGGCGTCGACAGCCGACTGCAGCCCAAACAGTCTATTCTCGGCGGCGCGAAATATTTGAATCAACTGCGCAAAAGGCTCCCTGATTCAGTTGCTGAACCCGACCGTACTTGGATAGCGCTGGCCGCCTACAATGTGGGAATGGCGCATGTGCGCGATGCACAGCAACTGGCCAAGCGACTCGGCCTTGATGCCGATTCGTGGCACGACCTGAAAACGGTATTACCCTTACTGTCCAAGGAGCACTACTATAAAGCGTTACCAAACGGCTATGCGCGCGGTAATGAAGCGGTGCGCTACGTCGCGCGCGTACGCAATTTCGAGGATATCCTGATTCGGACATTGAAATTGGCTCGCCGTTGACGGCATGGGCTACTTTGACGTGTGACGCCGGCTGTGTGGCCGGTATCAGGACCGATGAACCGCGTCTTCACCCGAGTGTTGATGTCGCCTGCGCCTACGATACGGGTATCTATGCCGAAGTGCAGTGAGCGGGGTGCGCCGTTCTTGCGGCGGTGCTTTGTCCTGCGCGTGCCTGTATAGTTTAGACATGGATCCCAAATTCCACCCGCTGGACGCGTACAGACATGAATACCCGTGTTGATCGGAATTCGCTCGACTACGAGGCCATTTTCGAGCGCATGGGGAAGACCGTCGATACGGTATTTTCCGCGCGCCGCGGCATCGGCGCCCGTACTAAGCGGTTGGTGACCATCTCCGACCAGCACCCTGAGGATCAGAATGGATATCGCAGTCGTTATGGAATAGAAGACGCGCACCAAGTGCCGATCGAAGTGCGCTACCAAGGCGTGCACGCCGAATGTCGACGGAGCAATGGATTATCTTGCCCGTATGTATGGCTCACCGGTTTTGCTGCCGTCAGCGACGTACATAAATTGCCGTGTAAAGTTTCGGACATCTACCGCAGGACTATCCGTTAGGCGATGAACGAGCAAGCCTCCGCCCCAGTGGCAGAATATGCACATAACGACGAGCGTATTGCACGCGCGCGCGTCGATCTGCTCTACAGACAGTCGTATCCTGGGTTCGCCGCTACTTTAATCAATGCCTATGCCACCGGCATTGTGCTTTGGTCTATTTCGGACACAGGATTGCTGGTTGGCTGGCTCGTCTACATGACCGTTGTCACCATGCTGCGCTACCTGTTGGTGCGGCGCCGCGACCACTCCGAAGTTCGAGATAAAGCCTACGTGGTATGGTCAAACCGCTATACCGTCGGCGCCGCCTTGGCGGGACTCGGCTGGGGCGTTGGCGCGATCGTGTTATTTCCCGATAACGACGTCGTATATCAAATGTTTCTGTTGGTGGTGCTGGCCGGAATGAGTTCGGGCGCGGTGCCGTTTTTATCGCCGGTTCCGCGCGCCATGTTGGCCTATCTACTGTCGGCGCTTTTTCCAGTCGGCCTCTGGCTGCTGACTCGAGACGACCTCCCGCACGCGTATGTTGGTGTCATGGCGTTGATTTTGCTGTGGGTGCTAATTTTAACCGGCCGGCGCATGTTCGAAAATTTGACCGAATCGCTGCAATTGCGTTACGAAAACGAACACCTGGTGACCACCTTACAGGCTTCCGGCGAGGAGCTTCGATCGAGTAACGACAGGTTGCTACGCGAAATCGAGATACGCAACCGTGCGGAACTAAAGCTTCAAGAGAGTAATGCGTTCCTGGAACAGGTGATGGATACGGCTACGAACGCCATATTCGTACTCGACATGTCCGGTCGGTTGATGCGCTTTAATCACGCCTTGCTGAGCGCCACGGAATACGCCTCGTCGGAGCTTATTGGACGCGTCTTCGTTACCATGGTCAGGCCCGAGTTCCAAAGCGGCGTAGAGGAGCGATTCAGGCGTGCCGCGATTGAAGGTGAAACCGTAAAACAGCACGAAGCCGAGTGCGATTGTCGATCCGGCGCACAGCGCACTTTCCAAATCAGCTTTGCGCCGCTGCGCGAGGAAGGGCGAATTTCAATGGTGGTGGGGACTGCAGAAGATATCACCGAACGCAAAGCCTTGGACCGCATTAAGGAGGAATTTGTTTCCACCGTCAGCCACGAATTGAGAACGCCGCTTACTTCAATACGCGGCGCATTGGGCTTACTGCGAGGCAATGTGGTGGGGGAACTTCCTGTGCAAGCGGCTAATTTAGTCGAAATCGCCGATAAAAATTGCCATCGCTTGCTCAAGCTTATCGACCAGGTTCTCGATATTCAACGTTTGGAAATGCCGCAGGTCACCTTTGAGCTGGCGCGGTTGGATGTTACCGAACTGGTTAGTGTGTCGGTAGAAAGTAATGATGCTTACGCGCGCGAATTTGACGTGCGATATGTATATCCGCGGCCTCAACAAGCGTTATATGCGCAAGTCGATCGTGATCGTTTTATTCAAGTAATGACGAATCTTTTGAGTAACGCGGCTAAATTTTCGCCGTCCGGCGGCCAGGTCGATGTTACTGTGAGCGCCGATGCTGAACGTCTATTCGTGCATGTGTCGGACTCGGGTCCAGGTATACCAGCGGAATTCCGCTCCCGGGTGTTCGAGCGGTTCGCGCAAGCGGATTCATCGCCATCTCGGACGCACGGCGGGACCGGGTTGGGTTTGAGTATCGCAAAATCGTTTGTCGAGAAAATGCACGGGCGCATCTGGTTCGAAACGCGCGCGGGTGGCGGCACGATATTCGGCGTCGAGCTACCGTTGGCATAGAACCAGTGGTTTGGCTCCGTTGTCGCGACAGGATCTGGTGCAATGCCGGCGCTAGTGCTGCCGCTCCGGCTCCCGGAGCTCAGTATTCCACTAGCTCAGCTACACGCACGACGCCTGGCCGGAAGCGTATGCAAGGCAGACCTGCATGTGTCGCAAGAGGCGGCGCTTGGCTCGCCCGATCGTCAAAATCAATGGCCTTGCGCACCCAGACCGATAAATCGGGGCCATAAATATGGAACGGCCGATGCCACGCGCCCGCGCCGCGGATGAAATTGAAAGCTCGGCGCGCCGGCCAACTGGTACTGATGCGGAAATCGTCGGCTCCGGGCCAGCCAAAATAGCTCGCCATTGTTTCATCCTGGCGCGTGGCTACCGGCATATCAATGACACCGGGGCGTAGCAGCTTTAGCAATAGTTGCGCGCCGAGGCGTGCCAGCTCCGCATTTGCCGTATCGTAGTCGATACCATCGGCAAACCGCCACGGCTGCTGGCAGATCACATCACCGGCATCGGCGCTGCCGGTCATATAATGGACACTGACTCCGGTTTCGGTTTCGTTATTGCGAAACTGCCAAAATAGGGGTGCTGGACCGCGGTAACGCGGCAATAGTGATGGATGCACATTCAGGCAACCGCGTCGCGGCAACATTAACCACGATTGCGGCAAATACCAGGGTAGGCAGGCGACGATGAGGAGCTCCGGAGAATGTGCGGCAATCCATTGCAGAGCGTCGGGCTCAGCGTCGCGCGTGTGAAGTACGGGCAACTCGGCCGCCGCGCCGATATCCGCTATGGTTTCACGTCCAGCAACCCGAACCGGAATCGCTGTCGATGCCGGCGAGAGTGCCGAAGGATCCGCGTATACGACCGCAACCGGCGGGCATCCCGCGGCGAGCATGGTGCGTAACGCGACATTGGAAAAGTTACCGGATGCGCCCAAAAAAACGGCGCGCTTCATGCTGTCGTTTACCGTCACCGTAACGGGTCGGCGCGCGTCGGTTGGCACCGATCATCTTCGCAAGGAAGAACGCCGGCAGTCATGACGCCGCTGGCGTCTAATTCCTCGACAAAACCGAAGTAGGTCAGATCGGGCAAGCGGCGCGGATAAAGGATGCCATCCAGGTGATCACACTCGTGTTGCACGACGCGCGCGTGGAAGCCACGCACCTGCCGCTCAATCACATCTCCCCGCACATCGAAGCCCCGATAAGTTACATGCGAGTAGCGCGGCACCAGGCCCCGCATGCCAGGTACACTGAGGCAGCCCTCCCAGGCGAGTTCCTGCTGCGTCGATAGTGGCTTTATTTGCGGATTGATTAAGATCGTCTCAGGAACCGACTCGCAATCACCGGCTCGCGTATCGCTTTCGAAGCCGAAAATCACCACCCGTAATGCGACCCCTATCTGTATGGCGGCAAGCCCGGCGCCGCGCTGTTCGCGCATGGTGTCGAACATGTCCCTCACCAGGGTGTGTAATTCCGGGGTATTAAACGCGGCAACCGGCTCACAGACTTGTAAAAGTCGGGGATCGCCCATACGCAGTACGGAACGGACAGACATTTGAAAGCCTATTTAGGTTTAGAAAGAAATAATGATCTAACCTTGTATACGACCAGTACGACAAGAATTCAAGCGCTATTGCCCTGGCATCGGCGCTATGTCGGCGCGCCAACGGCGCTTGAAATCGCTTCCGCCGCCACTATCATCGGATACGCAAATGGCATCTATCGAATGGACACTCTTGACATGACCGACGACTCATCAGAACGCCAACCCGCGAGCGAGCGATCGGACGTCGCATCCTCATCTGAGCTGGTGGTGCCGGGACAAGTCCTGCCAGGTACCATTCATCTCTTGCCGCTGGTGGGTCGGCCGTTTTTCCCGGGGCAAGCGATGCCGATAGTGATTAACGGTGATACCTGGTTGCCGACCGTACAGGAAATCGGCGAGACCAGCCATCACATGACCGGCGTATGTCTCGTCAAAACGGACAATGCCGACGCAGCCGGCCCCGGGGATTTCCACACCACGGGCACGTTGGTGCGCATGCATCATCCCGGCCAGGTCGATGGCAGAATCCAGTTTATCGCCGAGGGCTTGCGCCGTTTTCGTGTGATCAAGTGGATTCGAAGGGAACCGCCTTTCGTGGCGCGTGTGGAGTATCCGGAGCAGCCGGATGAAAATGCCGATGAGCTGCGCGCATTTGCCTTGGCGTTGATCAATACCATCAAAGAATTGATCCCGTTGAACCCTCTCTACAGCGAGGAGCTGAAGGCGTTCCTTGACCGCTTCAGTCCCAACGAGCCGTCCATGCTGGCGGATTTTGCCGCCGGCATGACCTCGTCGAGCGGTGATGAACTGCAGGCCGTACTCGACACCGTGGCGGTCAAGCCGCGTATGGAGAAGGTGCTTGTTCTGGTAAAAAAAGAACTGGAAGTCGCCCGTCTGCAGACGCGGATACGGAAGCGCGTCGAAGACAGTATGACTGAACAACAGCGCAAGTTCTTTTTGCGTGAACAGCTCAAGGAAATTCAAAAGGAACTGGGTATTGCGAAAGATGACCGCACCGCCGATGTCGAAGCGTTCAGCAAACGCCTGGAAGGGCTCAAATTGCCCGCCGATGCCGGCAAACGGATCGAAGACGAATTGCAAAAACTTTCCATACTCGAGTCCGGTTCGCCGGAGTATGCGGTTACCCGTAACTACCTCGACGTCCTGACCGCGCTGCCGTGGGGGAAGTATTCGCAAGACAAGATTGACCTCGAACGTGCGCGCACGGTGCTCGACCGCGATCACGACGGTTTGGCGGACGTCAAAGGCAGGATCATCGAATTCCTCGCGGTCGGCGCCTTACGCGGTGAGGTTGCGGGCTCCATATTACTGTTGGTGGGACCGCCTGGGGTCGGAAAAACTTCCATCGGTCGCTCCATCGCCGATGCCCTTGGCCGCAAGTTTTACCGATTCAGCCTCGGTGGCATGCGCGACGAAGCCGAGATCAAAGGGCATCGACGCACTTACATAGGCGCCATGCCGGGGAAGTTCATCCAGGCCATCAAGGAAAGCGGCACCGCCAACCCGGTTATCATGCTCGATGAGATCGACAAAATCGGTGCCTCATATCATGGTGACCCCGGATCGGCATTGCTCGAGGTACTCGATCCGGAACAGAACAGCGATTTTTTGGATCACTTCCTTGATGTTCGTTTCGACCTTTCCAAGGTGTTGTTCGTATGTACTGCGAACCAACTGGATACGATTCCCGGTCCGCTGCTCGATCGTGTCGAAATCATCCGCCTGGCCGGTTATATCACACAGGAAAAAGTTGCGATTGCCCGCCATCATTTGTGGCCCCGGCAGCTCAAGCGCGCCGGCGTCAAGGCTCGCCAGCTGAAAATTACAGATGCGGCCCTGCGTCATCTCATCGATGGTTATGCACGTGAAGCGGGCGTGCGCACACTTGAAAAGCGCTTAGGACGGATTGTCCGAAAATCGGTGGTCCAATTACTGGACGGCGCCAAGGAACCGATCCGCATCGGCATCAAGGAGTTGGAAGAATATCTCGGACCGCCATTCTTTCAGCGCGAAAGATCACGCACAGGCGTTGGCATTATCAACGGCTTGGCGTGGACGGCAATGGGTGGCGCGACACTGGTAATCGAGGCGACCAAAGTTCACACAAAGAATCGTGGGTTTAAGCAGACCGGCAAACTGGGTGAAGTGATGCGGGAGTCTGCCGAGATCGCGTATAGCTACATTTCCTCTCATCTGCACGAGTTCGGGGGCGAACCGACTTTTTTTGACGAAGCCTTTGTGCACTTGCACGTACCCGAAGGCGCCACGCCGAAGGACGGCCCCAGCGCCGGCATTACCATGGCGACTGCGCTGCTTTCGCTGGCCCGCGGTCAGCGCATCAAGCGGCCTTTGGCTATGACCGGCGAGCTAACGCTGACCGGGCAGGTATTGGCGGTCGGTGGTATTCGCGAAAAGGTGATCGCTGCGCGTCGAAACCGGATCATGGAATTGATTTTGCCGGAACCAAATCGACGCGACTTCGATGAGCTACCGGATTTTATTCGAGACGGGATGAAGGTACACTTCGTGTCACATTATCGAGACGTCAAACAGCAAGTTTTTTCATGAAACTATCGTATAACCGCAGGTCTGAAGGCGGGCACTATGGAACCGGAGTTTTGGCAGGAACGATGGCAACGCGACCAGATTGGTTTTCACCAAAAGGAAGTTAATCCGCAACTCCGGGAATATTGGCCGCGCGTTGGTGCGCTTGCCGGAGCACGCATATTTGTACCTTTATGCGGCAAGAGCCGCGACATTTTGTGGTTCGCTCGAAACGGCTACGAAGTAGTCGGTGTCGAACTGAGTCCAATTGCGGCCGAAGCCTTTTTCCGTGAAAACGATCTGATTCCTGACATCGTCGAACACGATCATCACACCAGTTTCAGCAATGGCGCGGTTAACATCCTGTGCGGGGATTTCTTTGCGCTACGGCCGGCCGATTTGAAAGGTGTTTCGGTTGTTTATGATCGTGCGTCGCTGATTGCGTTGCCGGCCGATCTGCGCCGACGCTACGTCGCACATCTCAAACATCTGCTGGACCCGCAGGCGCGGACGCTGCTGGTAACGCTCGAATATCCTGATGAGCATGTCCAGGGACCGCCGTTCTCGGTAGGCGAGACAGAAGTCCGTGCGCTATATGACGATACGTACACGCTGGAAAACTTGGCGCAACGGGATGTCTTGGCGGCGAACCCGCACCTTCGCGATAAAGGCATTTCCGCATTGATAGAAAAAAGTTATCTACTATGCCCGCGAACCAGTTCAAAGCGCGCATGATTCGTAGGCGTGCATGATCATCCATGTCGATATGGATGCCTTCTATGCCTCGGTCGAGGAGCGGGATCGCCCTGAGTTGGTCGGCCGTGCGGTAGTTGTCGGCGGATCAGCCGACGGCCGTGGCGTCGTCGCGGCCGCCAATTATGCCGCCCGTACATTTGGCATTCACAGCGCCATGCCGGCCGCACAGGCGTACCGATTGTGTCCACAAGCCGTATTTCTCCCGCCGCGCATCAAATATTACGCCGATGTATCGCGGAAAATCAGGCATATATTCGAACGCTATACACCGCTGGTGGAACCGCTGTCGCTGGACGAAGCGTTCATGGATGCGCGCGCCAGCGAAAGGTTATTCGGGTCGTCCGAATCCATTGCCCGCCAAATCAAAAACGACATACTGACCGAGTTGGGTTTGGTAGCCTCCGTCGGTGTTGCGCCGAACAAATTTTTGGCCAAACTGGCTAGCGATTTCGATAAGCCGAACGGCTTTGTCGTGATTCATGAGCAGGATATCCAGCCGTTCCTGGACCCGCTGCCGGTGCAGCGCTTATGGGGCGTTGGGCGAGTGGGTGCGCGAGTGTTCGATGAACTCGGTATCCATACCGTTGGTCAGCTTCGGCAGCGATCCAAAAACTGGCTGTGTGGACGATTCGGAAAATTCGGTGAACATTTATGGCAGCTGGCACACGGTCGTGACGAACGTACCGTCGTACCTGATCGTCAGGCCAAGTCGATCTCGCACGAAACTACCTTTGAACATGACATTGACGACGTCAACGTATTGAAGTCAAACCTTTTGACTATGACCGAGCAAGTCGCCTATCGTCTGCGACAAGCTCAGTTGCGCGCCCGCACAGTATCCCTGAAGCTGCGTTATGCTGATTTTCACACGCTGACGCGCGCTCACACGCTGGAACAACCGACCCATGCTACCGACGCATTGTGGGCGACTGCCAATCGCTTATTGGATCAACGATTGCTGCCGCTGTCGGCGCCGGTACGATTGGTCGGAGTGGGGGTAAGCGCCTTGGAGTCTACGCAAACCAATCAAACCGACTTGTTCGCGCAAGCGCGGGATATCCGTCGGCAAGACGTAGACCGCCTGTCTGACGACATCAGCGCCCGTTTTGGACGTGGCGCGCTGCGACGAGGACGTACGCTCAAGCCTTGAGGATGGCCGCCTTCACGACGCTACCGCCGCCGTTTTCGGCACGGATTTATCCATGCATGAAGAATGACGGAATCCGGCCCGCTTGTGTAGGCACGGATTCATCCGTGCATGGCGGACGAGAGGGTGCAATTGAACTCGAACCAGCCGCTTGATTTGGTAGTCCGACTGTGACAGCCTGACGCCGTTGTCATGCCGGTCATGACACTCACCGCCAAGCGGGGTATGTCACATGACGGATTCTGCCAAACCCAACTGCGAACAGATCATCGATATGTTACCCGAGCCGTTCGTGGTGATCGATCGCAATTACAACATCGTTGCGGCCAATAGCGCCTATTTGGAACGCTACGGAAAGTGCCGCGACAACGTCGTTGGGCATCACTGCTATGCCATTTCGCATCGATCAGACGTGCCGTGTAGTCAACACGGCGAGCATTGCCCATTGGAGTCCGTGTTCGCAACGGGTCAACCGCTGCACGTCATGCACGTTCATTACGATCGGGAAAGCAAGGAAGAGTACGTACAAATTCAGGCGGCGCCCATTCATGGCGACGATGGCGAAGTGTTATATATGGGCGAATACATCCAGGCGGTTAGTCAGTCGAGCGATGACGACTGCAGCCTGATTGGTCGCTCGCGTTTGTTGTTGCGCTTGACCAGCTTATTGCAGCGGGTGGCCCCAACTCAGACTACCGTATTACTGCTTGGCGAAAGTGGGGTGGGTAAGGAGCGCGTTGCCGCATATATTCATCACTATTCGAAGCGCGCCAATAAGCCGCTAGTGGTAGTCGATTGCGGCACGCTGGGTGAAAACCTTATTGAAAGCGAACTGTTCGGACATGAAAAAGGCGCCTTCACCGGTGCGGTGTCGCGCAAAAAAGGACTGTTCGAGGCGGCCGACGGTGGCACGTTGTTCATCGACGAGGTCTGTGAGCTGCCCTTGTCGCTGCAGACCAAACTGTTACGCGCACTGGAAAGCGGTACCATCCGCCGCCTTGGCGGCACCGAATACATTAAAGTGGATGTACGTGTCATCGCCGCAACCAATCGTAACGTGCAAGAGATGGTCGCCGAAGGGCAGTTTCGCCAAGATCTGTACTATCGTTTGACGGCATTCCCAATAAATATTCCACCTTTGCGCGAGCGTAAGGACGATATTGCGGCACTCACGGAGCATTTTCTTTCCCATTTGGAGCAAGGTGATCGCCATGTGCCGTTGTCGGCTGAGGTGATCGAGCGCTTGTTGAGCTACGATTATCCCGGAAATGTGCGCGAACTTCGTAATATTATCGAACGCGCGACGATTCTTGCCTGTGAGGAAGTCATAAGCCCTTCACATATTGTATTTGAAGGCGCGCGCTCCGCGGTGCCGGCACCGGCACATAGCCCACCTCCGGAACTGTTATCTCGGCGCGGCCGCCTCACCGATGAGGCGATCATTGATGCTTTGCGTCTTTCGCATGGACATCGAGCACGCGCGGCACGCATGCTCGACATCAGCGAACGCACATTGTATCGCCGCGTGCAGCAGTTACGTCGCGGATAAAGCTAGCGGCGATTACGCGACAACTCGCTTCGACGCCACAGCCGGATAGATGGTCAGTGAAATCGTGCGGGGCGTGCCGTTTCCAGCAGCGTGCGCCGTATTGCATCCAGCGTCACCGTATTCTCGGATCTCGGACCGTAGCAAGCGCGGGATAGTTGCATCAAACCCTCGCTAAGGCGTGCGTCGAGCCGGTAGCGAGCGGCCCATTTTGCACGCCATTCGTTAACCGTTACGTTTGGATTCCAGCACTCGGCATCGGCCAATAGACGCAACCCGTCACGCAACTGAAACGCATCGCGCGCCTTCTCAATACAACTATAAGCACGTTGGCGCAGCTTCCTGCGGCGGCGTTGTTGCCGTAGCCAACGTATCGTTTGTAGAGAAATCCACCCCAGCAGCAGCGTTAGTGTCAGGCAGGTCGTTATCCATATAAACAGGCCGATACTTAAGCGGCTTGGAGCGTCAATTCGCCGGCTCACCAGCCGACCCCGTAGCGGATCGAAAAACTGCATCCGCAATTTTGGTAATACAACACGACCGCTTTGTAGTGGTTTGAACGGAATTTTTAATTGCAATTGCCCTTCGACGCCCTGCGCGGTAAGACGGTCAGTGCGTTGGCTGTGTGCAGGGAAATATCGAATCGACGGAGTGTTACTCATATCGCCCAGCACCGGCGGTAACCACTGCGCCGGTACACCGTTGCCACGCGCGGTGACATTCCAATAGGCAAACGCGCCGGTACGCAACGGCGAGGAGGGCGTGACCGAGCTGTCGATATGCACGGCGCCGACCGGAATGACGGGAGCTATATAGGCCGGCAGCGCGCGCACCGTCAGCGTATTCAAAGGCGCATAGAAGACGCGCTGGGTGAGGCCGTTGTGAACGTACCGTACCGGAGGCAACACCAGCGGCAGTCGCCCGGCGCGCAGTGGGAACAGCGCCCAAGCGATACGGTGAACAAAATAGGTCAGGCCGCCGTCAATTTCCTTGTCATGACTTGGTGGCAAACGTATGGCCTTGAAGCCGGGGAAGTCGTTTTGATCACTCTCTAACGTGTCGAACGCTTGTCGGGAGCGCACCTCCATTTGTACGATTATCTGCTGGCGTTCCCAAGCACGTGTAGCAGAACTCGTTGACGTTACGCGTACCGGGCCGTCACCGAGGTTTGCTTCCGTGACGGTGACGTGGCGAAGCTCGGTATGCGCGGAATCCAATTGCAGCGGCACGATAGTCAACGTGCCGGTGGTGCGCGGATACAATTTTAATGTAAGGCGCTGCACGCTGCGGCCATTGACGGTGTCTTTTCGTACGTTGTCGATGACGACGCCGAACGCCGATCGCAACGCCGTTAAGTCGATGCGTCCCAAGGCCTGTTGCACGCCGGTCGCGGTCAATTGAGCGGTTAGCGCTTGCCCCAGTTGCGTCTGACCGGCGAGGTTCTGCCATTGCAGACTAGGCACCTCTGCCAGCACCGTGGTTGGCGAAAATATCAGTGTTAGGATTAAGTAACGGCGCAGCCAGGCTACCATGGCGGCACACCCGGCAGCCGTTGCGGTTTTGTCACAGGAGCTGGGAACCCCTCTTCAAACTCAAATAAGCCACGCCATAACGGACGGTTATCGTTACCGAGACGCTGCATGGCCGCGCGCGTACCGGCCATGGTCGCGAATCCCACGGTCGCTTGGTCCGTGCTCGATGTCGTGTCCGCCTGTGATACCGTTCGAGCACGTCGAACGCCGCGAGCGATGAGTTCCGATAAAGCTTCTCCCGGCGCCGCTCGCTCGCCGTCGCCGACGATCGGCGCGCGCGCGTATTTCGATTCCCCCAGGCGCATGTCGCCGGCGACGCCCGAGTCATCGGTGGCGGATCGCCCGCTACCCCGACCGCTCCCGGCGCCCGAGCCGTCGCCGGCCATCGCCATTTGCCGCGCGACCAAGCGCGCTAGCCGTGCGGCAAGCTCGCCGTTGGCCCGCGCCTGCGGATAAGCACGGCGATAACGTTGTGCATCGGCATAGGCATGCACAGCCGCGCCATAGTCGCCCAGCCGAAAATGACTGTTGCCCAGATCGTATAGCGCTACGGCGCGATCGGCATCGTTATCAGCGACCAGAACCGCCTGGGTGAACTGCTGAACGGCGTTATCGAAATCACCGAGACGATAGGCGCTCGAGGCTTGCCCAATGCGCGCCGCGTAGCCGCGCAGGCGTGCATAAATGCTGTGGGCGCGGGCGAAGTCTTGGCGTTGATAAGCCGCGTAGGCTTGGCGCAGTGCATCGGCATTTGCGGCGCGCACTGGCGGTGGTGTGACCAGCATGCCCGCCACTAGCAAGCCGAGCCCGACGGCCGCGGCGCTCCGCGGTAGCGGTATATAAAGGAACACCAGCAGCACAAGGGCGGGCAGCAGCAACCAGGGATATAGTTCGTGCCAGACAATGCGCTTGGCTTGTTCCGCGTTCAGGTCATGCGCCGATAAGCGCTGCATACCGTGATCATAGAGGTCGATCCAATCGCTATCGTCGTCGGTCGTGCGCGCATAGACGCCGTGATCCGAGCGTGCCAGTCGGGTTAGCAACGATTCGTTCAGACGCGTTACGACCGGTCGACCGTCGACGCTTAGCCAACGACCGGAGCCCGTCGCGATGCCTGCGCCTTCCACCGTTCCTACGCCGAGGACATACAGCGGAATGTCGGCCGTACGCAGTGCGTGCACAGCGTCGTCCAGTGCTTGTTTGGTGCCTGCGTGGATGGAACCGTCATCGCCGTCAGTGACCAACAGAACAGCCCGCGCGCTGCGCCCGTGCGCCAGTAATTCACGACGTGCGAGATTCAACGCGGGCGCGATAACGCTGCCGGCAGTGGGAATGATTCCGGTGTGTAGAGAATCGACATAGGCCCCCATAGCACGGGTATCGAAGGTCAACGGTGCGAGTAGATGTGCACGGCCGGCAAAAACGACTAGACCGACTCGGTCTCCGTGCAGGCGGTCCAGCAGCTCATGCAGCTCGATAGTAACGCGCCCCATTCGTGACGGCCGAACGTCCTGCGCCGACATGGAGCGCGAAACATCCACCACCACCATGATATCGGCGCCGGAACGCCACTCGTCACCGGGCACATTGGCGGCGATGCGCGGGCCGGCAAGGGCGGCGCACAATAGCAACCATGCCAAACTATACAGCAGCCACGGATTGATCAGCCGGCGCCGGCCGGACCTCGGCCTGGACCATTTCAACCACGGCAACAAGTGGGACTCGCCATAGCGCAAGAATTTCCGCTGCGCGCGCAGGCGCCGAAACAGCAGAAGCAAGACTGGCTGCGCGGCCAACAATAACCACAACGGCTGACGCCATTCGATCTGTTGCAGCCATTGCCAAACGTAGTTCATACCTAACCCCGACCAATGCGCAACATGCGCGATCCGGTTAGCAGTAGCATTGCCAGCAGCAGCGGCCATTGATACAAAGGTTCGGTGATGTAGCGCACCCGGTTGGTCGGCGGTTTGGTTTCCAAACGCGATATGTCGGCGATCGCATGCGCGAGGGTGTCAGTGTCACCGGCCCAGTAGAAACGGCCGTCGGCGCGTTCAGCCATGCGTCGCAAGCGTTGGCGGTCGGCTGGATCGTAAAGCAATTGCATCGGCGTGTTGGTGTTGTCGTACTTGCCGGTTGCGCCAATGGCGATGGTATAGAGATGCATCCCATTTTCGGCTACCAGCTTGGCTGCTTGTTGTGGTCCTATGTCGCCAGTCGGGCGCGCGCCGCCGCTGAATAGGATGATAATTTTACGCCGAGAGGGGTCACTTCGGGCTTGCTTGACGGCGAGCGCCACCGCTTCGCCGATCGCATTGGTTCGCCCGGCGATGCCGATTCGGATCCTGGCCAGCATACGCGTGACCAAGGCGTGATCTTTGGTCGGCGGCACGAGCACGAATGGGTGATCACCATAAACCACTACGGATAGGCGGTCGCCGGGCAGGCCTGCGACAAAACGACCTAGTATCCCTTTCAACAATGTCATACGCGTGACCGGCTTGCCGTCGACGAGGTAGTCGCGCAAGGCCATGCTGATCGAGCTATCGACGACCAAGACGATGTCCCGGCTAGCGGGTGCCTGCGGCAGGGGTTGGCCGACACGCTGCGGTTGTGCCAACGCAAGTATTAAACAGGCCAACGCTAACCACTGTACGCTGGAGCTTAATCGCGGTGCATGAAGTCGACGCGCCGTCAGATCGGCCAGCGGCAACCGGCCGGCCAGAGGATGTACAAAGTGGTTGGCCGATTCCGCTTGCAATCGATCATTGATGTGCGCCGCGCCGGCGGCGCGCCACACGCCGAGCATTACCAGTGGTACGCCCAGCCACAACCATTGCGGCGCGGCGAGAACGATATGAGAGACGTTCACGCTGCACGCCGCAGCTGCCGCCGCGCCTCGCGGATCAAATGCAGTACATCGTCCCTTGATGGTCGAGGCGGCGCATAACACGCCTGCCGCAAGGCAACCACAACACGTCGCCAAGCGGGCATGCCGACCCCCGCTGGCGGTTGCTGAAAATCCAATCGAGTGATTCCTAAACCCTGGCGAAACGAGTGTGAAATCATGTAGGCCGCGGCGCGGGTATCAATTCGGCCTTGACGTAAAAATTTGTCTACCTGCTTCAGCCCGCACATGGCCCGACGTTGAGGTTGGCGCCAGCGCCGCCACCATAACAAGCAGAGCAACATCGTGCTCAGTAGCGCGATAAGTATCCATAGGGTCCACAGACCGATATTTGGCGGTGGCGCGGGTAGGGCGGCCAAATCGATTAATGTCGCCGCGGCATTGGTGTTAGCGCTGATGGCCACCACGCGACCCTATGAAACGCTTTGCCGGATCGCGGCGAGCATCGCCAGGACTCGTGCGGCGACCTGCTCGAGCGCATCATCGGCCATAATGCGCAGCAAAGGTATGGCGGCGGCTTTGAACCATTGACGGCGCTGTGCGAGAAACCCTTCAGCCGCGTGTGTATAGGCGGCTCGTGTCGAGGCATCGCTGCTGTTCAGGCCCACGGGCATCCATGTCGATGCCGTCGACAAATCGACTTGACCGGCATCGGGTAAGGCCAGTTCAGCCGCGTCCAATATCTGCACCGCGGCAACATGGTGACGCGCAGAAAGCCGCATGAGAGAGGCGCGATCCGCGTCGACCAGATCAAAAAAATCGCTGATCAGGATCACTACCGCGCCGGCGGGCAACGCGGCTTCCATTTGACGCAACGTTGCGCCGAGCGATAACTCGTGCACGCCAGAGAAGTCGGGTGGGCACGGCGCCGTGATCGCGCGTAAGCTTTCCAAGGCAGCCGCTCGACTACCGCGTTCGGGTAACCAGGATAGGCTGTTTTCGCATAATAGTCCGGCGATATTGGCGCCTTCTGCAACAGCCTCAAATAGCACCAACGCGGCAACCACGGCGGCTTGTGCCACTTTAAGACGCACGTGCGTTCCGAATCGTAGCGAAGTTCGCCGGTCCATAAGAACGAAACGGCACGGCTGACTTTGCTCACGGAAAATCTTCACGTAAGGCTGCCCGGTACGCGCAGTCAAGCGCCAATTTATGAAGCGCGAGTCATCACCGCTCTGGTAGGCTCTGCTTTCCTCATAATCCAGACTGTGGCCCAAGCGCCGGGTATTGGCGTCGCCGATTACGGAACGCTCGATTTCGCGCCGATAACGGCTTCCGACGTCCGGGGCGTCCCGAACCAGGTACTCTATGGCGAGCAGCTCGCGGGTATCTAGCAGCGGCCGGTTGGGCGGATCGGGCTTGGCAAAATCGGGAATCCAATGCAAG
The DNA here is from genome assembly GCA_030147845.1 of Gammaproteobacteria bacterium. Taxonomy (GTDB): domain Bacteria; phylum Pseudomonadota; class Gammaproteobacteria; order JASBUN01; family JASBUN01; genus JASBUN01. Next base: position 5,443 of record JASBUN010000039.1, on the reverse strand, counting down.
GCGGTTGGTCCATCGATCACGGTATAGGGACTTGCTGCAGCAATCCAGCCACCAGTTCGTCGACGCTCAGTTGCGCCGCGCGTGCCTCGAAACCGAGAATGATGCGATGCCGCAAGACATCCGGCGCCATTTCAATCACATCCTCAGGAATAACGAAGTCTCGTCCGCGCAGATAAGCCAAGCCGCTGGCGGCGCGCAACAGCGCCAACGATGCGCGTGGCGATGCACCCACCTGCACGTACCCGGCCCAATCAGATCGCCAATCGCCGGGGCTGCGGGTCGCCGATATGAGGCTAACAATATAACGTTCCAGCACGTCCTCGACATGCAGCTCGGCCACTTCACGCCGCGCCCTGAGTACCGTCTCCGGATGCAGGCGCGAATCGACGCCCGGGCTATCCGCGCCGTAATGCAGGCTGCGGTCGCGCCGCAGGATTTCCAATTCGTCGTCGGCGTTGGGGTAGTCCAAACGCACGTGGAGCAAAAACCGATCCAATTGCGCTTCCGGCAACGGGTAGGTGCCGGCCTGTTCGAGCGGGTTTTGGGTCGCCATAACGACAAAGAGAGCCGGTAGATCATGGGTGACGCCGCCGACCGTGACCTGGTGCTCCTGCATCGCTTCCAATAACGCCGATTGCACCTTGGGCGGTGCACGGTTGATTTCGTCGGCCAATACGATCTCGTGAAACACCGGCCCGGGCACGAATCGAAAGCGGCCGTCATTCGGGTCGTAGATGTCCGTGCCGGTCAAATCGCCCGGCATTAAATCGGGCGTAAACTGGATACGCTGAAAGCGGGCATGCACGCCGCCGGCCACGGCTTTGACAGCCGTGGTCTTGGCCAAGCCAGGAACGCCCTCCAGCAGCAAGTGTCCACCGGTCAGCAATCCGATCATCAGGCGATCGACGAGCGCGTGTTGGCCAACGATGACCTGCTCCAGGTGTGCGCGTAATCCGACAAACTCAGGTTGGGTCTTCATGTTGGCTATCGCGACTCAATCGTTAGCTAACCCCCTGGCGGAAAACACGTTTGTCGCCACGAGGCCAAAGCCGTGATTATCCCACGTTCCTAGCTCAGACGCATCTATAGCCGATGCGGTGTTTGACGCGCGCGTAACCTATAATGAAGCCGTATCATCGCGGTGCCGGCCGCATCGGCGGATTAATCGCGGTTTCCTTCATCTACACCAAGCACGAAGAGTACGCGTGGACTACGACATCACCGAGGACCATTGGCAGCGTCGCGCGCTTGAACTCCAACAGCGACTACACGCGGAAATTCCCCTGGCTCACAGTATGAAAATCGAAGTATCGAGCTACTCGGCGCGCGCGCTTACACTGCGTGCGCCGCTGGCCGCCAACATCAATCATAAACACACCGCCTTTGGCGGTAGCCTCTATTCGCTTGCAGTGCTGACCGGGTGGGGCTTGATCAGCCTGCTATTGGCGGACTCCCGTCAGGCTGGCGAGATTGTCATACAGAATGCCTCGATTCAGTACCAACGCGCCATAGAGGATGATTTTGAAGCAACTTGTGTGTTGCCGGGGGACGACTCGGTAGCGCAGTTTCTCGGCACGCTGTCGCGGCGGGACAGGGCGCGCCTGCTGCTCGAAGTGACGATCGGAGCGCCCGAGCAGCCAGCCGTGGTATTTTCGGGAAACTATGTGGTCCATGTACCCAAAAACGGATGAATAGATCGCCCGTTGCTAATCGGTATAGGTCGTAAACTATCGGCGCGATAGCGCCCGATCCGGTGGCCATGTGAACTATAATAAATTATTTATTTACAATTAGTTAAAATAGATTCTTAAAAAATATAATAGATAACATCCGACTCTAGAACGTAACTCTTGAACGCCACCCGTCCGCCGCGATGGCGGCGGCACGATTTTCGCTTCGCCAGCATTGTGGCCGTATACGCCGCCCGGCTCCGCGCTTATGCTAGCGGTTGGTACGTCGACAAGCTTCACCCGGTATCACGAGTGTCACTTAGGAGTTTATTTGTGAAACGCTTTCTGCTCACTGCAATTATCGTACTTGCAACCAGCCCGGCGCTGGCGGCCGACGTTGGCGTCTCGGTTAGCATCGGGCAACCGGGCTTTTACGGGCAAATCACCATCGGCAACAACTACCCACGCCCACGGCTGATTTATGCAGAACCGATCGTGATCGAGCGTCATCACCGTGGTCTAGCGCCGATTTATCTGCGCGTACCACCCGGCCACGCCAAACATTGGCGCCGATACTGCCATCGCTACCAAGCGTGCGGCCGGCCGGTCTATTTCGTACGGGACGACTGGTACACTAATGTGTACGCGCCGCGTTACCGCCACGACCACGATGACAGAGGTAGAAAGCACCGTTATGAACAGGGCGATAACCATGATGAGCGTGGCTACGATAATGAGCGCCACCGTGGAAACGAGCATGATCGTGGCCGTGGGGAAGGGCGTGGAAACGGACGCCACGACGACTGAGTCGCTCAGAGTCACAGGCGAAAACAGCAATCGTATCCGGCAATCGTGATTTCATGCGCCGTATATCGTGTCCACGCCGCGGGCGACGGATAAGCAGACACTTTTATCCGTCCGTGTTCTCTCCCATCGTGGTCGACGCTGCGTGCAGTGCGGCGCTCACCACCTGCACGCCGAGACTATAGGCCGGCATGCCGCCGACAACGGCGGCAGTTTCGCAGACCCCATGTAACTCGGCTGGACTCGCACCGGCGCTGACGGCCGCATGCGCGTGCAATCGGGCGGCTGCTTCATGCCCGAGCGCCAACAGCATGCCGAGATGGACCAGTTGCTGGATTTTCCGTTCGAGTGGGTTGTGGTGAATCAGTGTGTCGCGGAAATTTTCAATCACCTCGAGCGCCGAGCCGCGGCCGGCCAGACGAGCCAGCTCGATGCGTTGGCGCACGCCGTCGGGCACGTTGCCGAACAGGTCGCGGTAGCGCGCTTCTATGGCAGATTCGTTCATGTTGCGATTTCCTCGGTCGATGAGTCCGGCATTGCAGGCAGAGCGTCATAGCGCTGTATAAATAGATCGAACGCCTCACGCCGCCGAGCGATGTCTTGGCGCCATTCGCCAAGTTCCTCGAGGCCGGCATCGGTGATTTCGTAAACGCGTCGGGCGGCTCCGCTGCCATCGGTGCGCCAGTGGGAACGTAGCGATCCGCGTGCTTCCATTTCACGCAGTAGCCGATACAAGTTGCCGGCGTCAACCCTGAGGCCCGTCGGTAATAGATTATGGATGCTACGATGCAGGGCCAGTCCGTGCGCCGGCTCCTCCGCCAGGAGGAGCAGCGCGAAGCTGGCGAGATGGCGCCCTTGGCGATTCCGCTCCTTCGTGCTCACGAAGCCTTCCGGTACTGTTGCATGCGCTCAGCTACCTCATGGTAGGCGGCTTCCGGCAGCGGTTTGGCGCCGCCGAGCGCATGCGCATGCAGCACCAGTTCTGCGGTCTCTTCGAGGGCAGTCAGACGGTCGAGGGCGTTTTCAATATCGGCGCCAGTAACCAACACGCCATGATTGGCCAACAGTACGGCAACCGTTTCGGGCGCAGAAAAGGCATCGATAATGCCGTTAACCGACGCCTCCGAGCCGCGTGGTGCCCAGGCGACGACCGGCACGTCAGTGTGTATGCCCTGGCGCAACAACGGTTCGTATACCGCTGGAATCGGTTGGTGAGCGACGGCGAACGCTGCCACATGCGCCGGATGACAATGGATGATCGCTCCGACGTCATTACGGTGCTGGTATAACTTGGTGTGCATGTTAATGATTTCGCGGTAATTGGCATCGAAATCTTCATGTCTGTCCTGGGTCGAAAGCGGTAGCCAGGCAAGGTCCTCGGTGCGCAGCTTGGCGACAGACCCGCCGCGGGTAATCAGCACGCGATCATCGGCCCGAGCGGAAAGGTTAGCGTGCGCGCCGCGAAACAGCAGGCCCCGCTGACAAAGCGCATCGGCAACTCGGATCAGATCTTGTTCACGTGTGGGGGTATTTTGGCTCATCGGAAATGCCCTCCTTAAAAAATGTCAATGATACATATATGTAAATTACATATATAAAAATTTAGACACGGTTGGCTGTTATGGCAAGGGTGCCGACCAACAAAATAGGGCGCGCTAACGGGTGTGATGAAAACAGGCCGGGCTGATATGGGGGAGGGGCGTTAGCATTCCGGCGAGTATCAACCCACGCTATGCATGTGTGGAACTACGTGATCGACACGCGCTGAGCGAAAAAACCACATACTCGCTAAGCCAATGTGTCCAGCGAACGTGCTTGGCTGACAGGTTATTGGCAGGTTATTGGCAGGATACTCAGGTGGATAAAAGATAAAACAGTCACCCAACGATACGGCTATGCCTGGATAGCGCTTACGCGCTCATATGCAACGACGATAACAGTGCCAGACGCGGCTGAGGGCTGAAAACGTGGCATGTAACCGAGCCGGCTAGCGGAAATGCCGCGTGCGTTATTCCGCTCAAGTCCGAGCCAATGTGGGCCGGTCTCAAGCGGAACGTCCGCCGCGACTCACTCATGCCTTGGTATTAATCAGGCTCCCCACGGTCGACGAAGAGGATATGTTCGCCGGTTGCGCAGCCGCTTTTTCAACTTCGCCGGCTTTGCTGTTATCGTGGTCGCCATCGCTGTCCTTACGCGGTTTCACCGCATTAGTATTGACTTGTGGTGCTGGCGGTGTGACACCGGAAATACTACCAATAGCCATTTGAGACCTCCTGCGGCGGGTGAAAAGATTTAGTAACATGATGGTTGGCGGCAGACTTGAGCAAAACTGTATGAGCCGCTACGTATTTTGCCATAACCGCCAGACGGACGTGGCCGTAGCACTTAAAATAACCCTACATTGGGCTTGCCCGGTTGCCTGATATGCGGCCGCGACGGCGCAAGGCGCGTTGAATGCCTGAAGTCACGATCGTCAGGTGCGCCACCGGTCGCGCTACTGCACCGAAAAGGCGAATGAAGTGATTGCACCCGGCTATATCGAACTTGAACGAACGTGTCGTTGCGCCACGTTCTCGTGCATTATATACGGCCGTTTATTATCGCATGATATATTAAAAAATATTAAAATTAACAAATAGTTATAATATATTATTGAGACTAGTTATAACTATAAGCAGATCCGAGGCCACCGCATTTGAAGACCACACGACAGCACCGCTATGAATACAACTGCCGCTGACATGCTCGGCAACTGATTTGCCAATTGCCTATATTTATAAACAGCCCGTTTCCTGCGTAACGTAAACAGCCCGTTTCCTGCGTAACGCGGGAGGGTGTTCAAAACTCTGTGTCAGCTGTGTCGTCATCAGAGGCTGATGTACTCATCCAGTCTGCCCGGGAAGTGTATCGTCAGCTGCGACAACGTCAGATTCCAGTTCTGTATCGGATGCGTCCAGCGCTCTGAGGCT
>JASBUN010000025.1 GCA_030147845.1 Gammaproteobacteria bacterium | reverse complement strand
GTACTCCCCGCCAAACTTCTCGCCCATCACTTTCGTGATCGCCGCCGTCAGCGTCGTCTTACCATGGTCCACGTGACCTATCGTGCCTACGTTCACGTGTGGCTTCGTACGTTCAAATTTTCCTTTGGACATGAGGCGACCTCCAGCTTGCTACGCCGATTTGGTGGTTAGTTGCCAGGCCATCGGCCCGGTAGTGCGTGTAACCTTTATATATATGGAGCCCATAACCGGATTTGAACCGGTGACCTCTTCCTTACCAAGGAAGTGCTCTACCGACTGAGCTATATGGGCCAGATACAAGATCCAAAGACGAAATCACAAGGGGCGCGCAACAAACCGCTATACGTGAACGCGCGCCTCTGAATCTCCTGATCCTTCATCCCTGCCCTTTGACTATGGAGCGGGTGATGGGAATCGAACCCACGTCATCAGCTTGGAAGGCTGAGGTTCTGCCGCTGAACTACACCCGCGATCAAGCGAGTGCCTAGATATAATCTCGTCGCTAGGCACTTCTCTCCGGGAGATATCCACCGAATTCCGCAAGGGTGCCCGCTCCAACGGCCGTACCCACACACCGACCTGGTGGAGGGGGGAGGATTCGAACCTCCGAAGGCTGAGCCGTCAGATTTACAGTCTGATCCCTTTGGCCACTCGGGAACCCCTCCGCGAAACGCAAGCTGCGTATTGTGCGCAAGAGCCGCGCCACTGTCAACCGCGGTCGGCGCGCAAATCGCGTATCCCAGCGCCGCACCGCACCGGCGTATCGGGGTATTTCGGGCGTAGCGCGGATGGCAAACACGCGCATGGCAACCATACGGTAAGATGACTCTGGACGGTACGCTCTGGTATGGTTGCGCGTGGCGAAATTGTGGGAAAAATCGCGTCCGTTTGCCAATATCAGAGGGAAGTCAATGAAAGTGACAATCTATGGGTCCGGCTACGTCGGCCTAGTGACCGGCGCCTGCCTTGCTCAGGTCGGAAATAACGTACTTTGTGTGGATATAGACGCCGCCAAGGTCGACGCCCTAAAGCGCGGTCAGGTACCCATTTTCGAACCCGGACTGGCCGAAATGGTCGCCGAAAACATGGCCGCCGGACGTTTGCGCTTTACCACCGACGCCGCGGAAGGCACGCGGTTCGGCTTATTTCAGTTTATCGCCGTCGGCACCCCGCCCGACGAAGACGGTTCGGCCGATCTGCAGCACGTCCTGGCGGTGGCGCGCTCGATCGGTGAGCATATGGACCGCCCCAAGGTCATCATTGATAAATCGACCGTGCCGGTAGGCACCGCCGATCGCGTACGCGAGGCGGTAGCTGCAGCGCTTTCCAAACGCGGCGCAGAGCTTGAATTCGATGTGGTATCCAACCCGGAATTTTTGAAGGAAGGCGATGCCATCAACGATTTCATGCGCCCGGCGCGCATCGTCGTTGGCGCCGACACGGAGCACAGCGCCGAGCAACTGCGCGCGCTGTATGCGCCCTTCAACCGCAACCATGATCGCTTGATTCACATGGACGTACGTTCGGCCGAGCTAACCAAATACGCCGCCAACGCCATGCTCGCCACCAAAATCAGCTTTATGAATGAATTGGCCGGATTGGCCGAAAGACTCGGCGCTGATATCGAGCAAGTGCGTATCGGCATCGGCTCGGATCCGCGCATCGGCTACCATTTCATATACCCCGGTTGCGGCTATGGCGGTTCCTGTTTTCCTAAAGATGTCAAAGCGTTAGAGCGAACTGCGCGGCAAGCCGACTACCCGGCGGAACTGCTGCAGGCGGTCGAACGGGTCAATGACCGGCAAAAACAGGTGCTATTTGAGAAAATCTCCACGCATTACCAGGGTCAGTTGCGCGGACGCACGTTCGCGCTGTGGGGCTTGGCCTTCAAGCCGAACACGGACGACATGCGCGAAGCGCCGAGTCGCAACTTGATGGAAAGCCTGTGGGATGCCGGCGCCCACGTCCGCGCATTCGATCCCGAAGCGATGCAGGAGGCTCAACGAATTTACGGTGAACGGGACGACTTGACCCTGTGCGACGCACCCGAGGCCGTGCTCGAAGGCGCCGATGCGCTGGTCGTACTGACCGAATGGAACCAGTTTCGCAGCCCCGACTTTGAGTTCATCCAAAGCACACTAAAACAGCCGGTTATCTTCGACGGCCGCAACCTCTACGACCCGGACGTATTGGCCGCGCACCAGATCGCCTATTACGCCATCGGGCGCGGCATCAGACGCACGGCATAAACGCCGGGGACAGACCACGCATTACGCAAAAATCCGGCCTAAATCGTGGTCTGAGCTAACCCGCTTTCCTAGGACACTTTTGAAGGTAGACAATACCGCAGGAGGTGTCAGATGGGAACCGAGCCGGAAAAGAACCCCCAGCGTCGTCGGGTGCGCTATACGAAAGAGTTCAAGCTCGAGGCTGTACGCTTGTTGGAGCTAGGACAGACGCCAGCGAACCAGTTGGCATTGGAGCTTGGGATCGCACGCAATCAACTTTATAAGTGGCAAGAACAGCTTCGAGGTAAAGGCGAGACCAATGCCTTTCGCGGGCCTGGCGCGAGGCGCCTAGATGAGCAAAGCGAGATCGAGCGGCTTAAGCGCGAGCTGAAGAAGGTCACGGAGGAACGCGATATCTTAAAAAAAGCGGCCGCGTACTTCGCGAAGGATCTGCCGTGAAGTACGCGTTTATCGAGGCGCACCGCCCCGAGCATGGGGTACGTAGCTTGTGTGCGGTGCTTGGCGTATCGCGCAGTGGCTTTTACAGTTGGCGCCATCGGAAACCCAGTCCACGGGCACAAGCGAACGCCGGCTTGTTGCACGATATACGTCGTGTGCACCTCGCTCATCGCCAAGCGTGTGGTGCGCTCAAGACCTGGCGGTTATTGCAACGCGAAGGCATCGCTTGTGGCAAACATCGAGTAGCACGCCTTCGGCGGGAGCATGGTATCGAGGCGCGGCGCAAGCGCCGCTTTCGGGTGATCACCGAACACCACCATACACCCCCGCCAGCACCGGACCGGCTCAACCGACACTTTTACGCCGACCAACCTGATCGCATCTGGGTCGGCGACATGAGCTTTGTGCGCACACGCCAAGGGTGGCTACATCTGGCGATCTTACTCGACTTATACTCGCGCCAAGTGGTTGGTTGGGCGATGGGATCCCAGCCCAATCAACCGCTCGCACGGCGCGCACTCGACATGGCAATACTAACACGACAACCGCAAGCGGACTTGATCCATCACACGGATCGCGGTTCGACCTACAGTGCAAGTGAATATCGGGCGCGTATGGCGCAAGCCCGCATGTTACCGAGTATGAGCGGACGCAAGAGCGCGTACGATAACGCGGTGGCGGAGAGCTTCTTCTCGACCTTAAAGAACGAACTCGTTCACCACTGCGATTTTGCAACCCGTGAGGATGCTCGTACCGCAATCTTCGATTACATCGAACGCTACTACAACCGCCAACGAATCCATCAATCCCTGGGCTACCGCACACCCAGCGAAGTGGATCAGCTTTGGCATGATGCTACATTAACGTGTCCGATGAATGCGGGTTAGCTCAGTCTGTCCCTGCTTCTTCGCCGCCGCTCGGAGCGCTACCGCAACGGCCTGATTCGCCCAAATATGCATTACTTCACCGTGCTCCAATGCTTCTTCTGGGGCTTGGTAGTACGACAACTTGCATAGTCGCCCTTTCTTACTGTACGTAAACGGCTGCAACCCTTTTACCGTGAAGTCATTTTCGGTTTCAGCATCCGCTTTCAGATACAGCACGCTATCCGCAACCAAGCCAAACATTAACCCATCAAGATAAATACCATGGGCGCCAAACATGCGTTTGGCCTGCACCGGCCCGAGCGAACGCATCAAGTCGACGACATACGATACGAATTCCTTCTGTTCTTTCGACACAGGCATCAGGCTCAGCTCACACTGTGTTAGCTACTTCTCGACACAGGACACATTACTAAGTGGTGAGCCGCTTCGTCCCGCCCGCTTGAGTAACGCGCTAATGTTGATGTTGAGTTACACCGAAATCACGGTCTCTTTTACTATCCGCCAAGCCTCGTTGTTTTTCGCAAGACAAATACTATAAATGGATTTCTCGGGATTACCGAATAACTTCGTTACCCGCGTCACGATAACATGACCCTTGTCGTCCGTGGCCTCGACGTGATTGAAGTACGCCTCCTTGCTTAGTGGCTCGTCGTTTTTGGCGCGTTTAGAACTAAAAAAACTAAGTACGTCCTTTTTTTCCATAACGCTTGTTTTTCCATCTTTACCGATTCTGATAATTCGCATGTTATCCGCGTACAGTTGATCCAATTTCTCCACGTCGTAGATGCTGCCGTATTCTATTACGTCCAAAATTGTCCGTTTTACGGTGGCGTTAGCAGACGAATCCATTTCAATCCCTCCTCAGTTGAGAAAGCGCACAACGGTCCGGGAATGAGTCCTTACATACAAGTTAACAACCGGCGCGGTCGCGCCGTCAATCAATAGGGGAAAGCAAGGCTTAAGCGACAAGCATGCCGGCAGTCACCAGGTACCCGGCACATCGAGTGGCTTCACTGCGCCCGGACCGGCTGAAATGGAAGGCCGAATGAAGTACGCGGCCGAGTGGGCCAACGTGCCATGTATGCAGCAGCGCCGATCGATTTGCCGCGTCGTGACGCGATCGGCCGTCTACATAAACCCGACACGACATACCAGAACCCCTGCCGGTTCGCGCAAGTAATTGATTTAATGGTGCCGGCACCAGGACTTGAACCCGGAACCTACTGATTACAAATCAGTTGCACTACCAGTTGTGCTATGCCGGCATATCTGACTTGGCGCGATTGTAGGGAATCGCGAGCGTGTGCGCAATTTCAACGCGCGGACTTGGCGACCGTTGTGCACGGGCGTTCAGTCATGGGCACCTCGAACTGAAGCGCCTCGGTTTCGGCATTTTGCGCTTGCGCAAGCCGGGCGCGCGACGCCGGCGCGAACACCAGCCAATAGCTGCGCTCGGCATGTGGCCGTGCATCCAACTGCGGCGCGTAGCCGAGCGCGGCGATCTGATTCACGCGGCGCTCGGCGGTCGCCCGATCGCGGAATACGCCCAGCGAGATGCGACTGTCGTCGGCGTTCCCGCTCAGCAGTTGTATGTCATGAACACCTTTCTGTTTTAAAGCGGTGATGCGTTGCAAGGCGGCCGAGCGGTCGGCTTGATCCAGCAGTAGAACGCGATAGCGCCGGGGAGATTGCCGCCCCTGCTCGATGGTCGGATGAAAATTTAAGCCCAAAAAGCGGCTTTGCAGCGTGGCGGCATCGGCTTGGCTGCTGATCGGGCCTAAGGCCGGACATTGCAGCTTGTCCGTCGCCGTCGTAACCGCCTGCGGATCGGCCGCGGGCACACGCGCATCGTTGATGGCGCGATGGTCTGGCGGCGCCGCACGCGTTGCAGCCGCGCCAGTCGTCGTAGCGGTCGCATCGTCACGCGGTGGCGAAGCCGACGCGTCGCGCACCGGCGGCGGATCGGGCGGCGCGATTTGCAGCAGCGGCACGCCCGGATCAGTAGCCGCCCAATGCGGCGCTAACTGCCGCGGACGATAGAATTGCCACATCAGAAACGACACATTGAGCAGCGCCAGCAGTACCACGATAACCACTCTCACGGTCAGGCCTCGGCAAGCAATGCAAGACCGTCGAGCACCAAATTTGGCACGTGGCGGTAACCCGATGGAAGCAACGGCAAGATCACTGCCGCGTCGCCGCCGGTAATGATCGGCTCGACCGGACAGGCGAGCGCGGCACGAATATCGGTAACCGCTCGGTCGATGAACGCCACACAGGCATAGAGTGTGCCGCCGCGTACGCCGCCGACCGTGTCGCGCGCGAGCAGAGTGATGTCCGATTCGCCATCGCCGGCAAGCTCGATATGGGTATGCTGTTCCAAGGAGTCGCGCATCAAACCCAAGCCGGGAAGAATCAGGCCGCCGAGATGCTCGCCATCCTGTGCCAATACATCGATGGTAACCGCGGTTCCGCAATCCACCACGCAGGCAGCTCCGTTGACCACATTACGCGCGCCGATCAATGCCAGCCAACGGTCTATGCCAAGCCGCTGCGGTTCGACGTAGCCGTTGGTTACGCCGCAAGCGTGTGCTTGCGATTGCACCATCTCAGGCTTCACTTTCCAGCTTCGATCCATCCATGCACACAAGGCGTCGGCCACCTCGGCGCCGGCGACGCTGGCAATGAGCACGCGCTCGGGCGCAGTCTGCCCGCCCCACTGTTCATCCGCCACCAGCACGGGGTCGCGACCAATCCAAGTGGCGCGCCCACGCGCGCAGGCCACGCCGCGTTCGTACAGCGCCCATTTTATGGAGGAATTGCCGATATCCAGCAGTAAATTCATGATGGCAGACGCAGACTGACTTCCCCTGCTGCAAACCGTGCAACGCCGCCGCCATGCTCCAACAACAACGCGCCTTGCGCGTCGACGCCCAGCGCGGTTCCGTTTACGGTGCGATCGGGCAAGCGCAACTCGACCGCCAAACCGTTGACCAGATCGCGTGCGCGCCACTCATCCAAGAACGGCTCAATGCCGTCCGCTTGGTAGGTGCTGGCGGCCAGCAGTACGTGCCGTAGAACAACGCCGGCGATCTGGTTGCGTGACGCGGTGCGCCCCATGGCGCGGCTGACATCCGCCCACGGCTGATCGATCGACGCAGCGCTGCCATCATCCGGCATGCTGATATTCACTCCGACGCCAATGACGACGTGACACGGGCCGGCCGACTCGCCCGCCATTTCCAACAGTACGCCGCCGAGTTTCGCGCCAGACCAAAACAGGTCATTGGGCCACTTAAGCCGGACTTCCGCGAGCCCGATTTCGGCCAGTGCCCGAGCGACCGCCACACCCACCGCCAGGCTCAATCCCGCCAGCGTTTCCGGACTGTCGGGAAAACACCAGTAGAGGGACAAATAGAGATTGCGGCCAAACGGCGATACCCACGCACGGCCACGTCGGCCACGGCCGTGGGTCTGGCGTTCGGCGAGACAAGCGTAAGCCGACGGCAAACCGGTCTGTGCGCGTGCGGCCAGGTAACGGTTGGTGGAGTCGAGTTCGGGATGGATTTCGATGCCACTCAAACGCGGGCCGCCGGCCTCGAGCTCGGCGGTCACACGCTCGGCGTCGAGTAGCTCCAGCGCCTGGGACAGGGCGTAACCGCGCCCACGCACGGCGAAAACATCGACGCCCAAGGTCTGCAACCCCTGCAGATGCTTCCACACCGCCGCGCGGCTGATGCCTAACGCCGCGCCGATGACCTCGCCAGAATGAAAATGCCCGTCCGCCAGTAGCGCCAGGATTTGGTAACGGGTGTCCATCCGCTCAATTCTATCAGAACGCTTGCCAAGTCCTATAGCAACCGGGGCAGTTCCGATCACCGTCACGCCCCGTGCGGCGCGGCGATGCTACGGTCGAGAAGCGCGGTTTGGTTCGAGCCAGAGCCGTTGTGTTCGCACAAACTCAATAGAAATTAATTATATAAGAGAATTCTAAAACAGAATTTCCCTAAAGTATCCGTCTCAATAGGCCGCTAAATGCGGATAGTTGCCACTACTGCCGACATGAAGACGCTGCTATGAAAACACGGACCCGCACAGTACGCCTGCTGTTGCTCACGGCCGCTTTAGGACTGGCCGCTTCAAGCGCATTCGCTGTAGATACACTTTACGATCAGCGCTTCAAGCAATGGACCGAGGAAGCCGACAAGGGCGACGCCATCGCCCAATACAACCTCGCCAACGCCTATCTGCGCGGCAACGAAGTTGATCGCGATGTCGACAAAGCGCTCGGCTACCTGCACAAGGCGGCGGCGCAAGAATACGCCAAGGCACAGTACAAACTTGGCTATCTGTATTACACCGGCAAGGGTGTCAAACGCGATTACAACAAAGCATTTTCGCTGTTCGAAAAAGCCGCCAAACAGGACTACTCACCAGCGCAGTATTACCTCGGGGAGTGTTACCTGGAAGGACGTGGCGTCAATCATGACAGCCATCGCGCGTTGTACTGGGTCAAGCAAGCATCGACCGACAACTATTACGGCGCCAAACAGGAAATGGCGAAAATTCAAGCCATGATCCAGGCGGAGCGCGACGCCGCAAAAGCCGCCGAAGCCAAGGCGCAAGCCGAAATCCAGGCCGAAGCCAAAGCCGAACGCGCAGCAGAGAAATCCGCGCAGGCCGAAGCAGCGCTCGCGCGCCAAGCGGAACAGTCGGCACAAATCGCCAAAGCTCAACGTGACGAGGCAAAACAAAGCGTCGACAAATCCGCCAAGGCGAGCGAGCCCAAAGCTCGGCATACGGTAGCAAAAGCGGCAAAACCGCATGCACAGCAGCCGTCCAAGCGTGAGCATCGAGAATCCGCGCGCGTGGCCAAAGTAAAAGCCAAACCGGCCGCGCACGCGCAACGGGTAGCTGCAACCAAGGTCGAGAGCGGCCCGCGCGCGTTACTGCTAGCCGGGCATTGGCTCAACGAAGGCGGTGTCGCGGCCAAGCATATGCCGTCGGACATCTCGCACTGTACCGCCACTGAGCAGTCCATAGTGTGTCGTTCCGGTACGCTGAAACGCAGCAACCTGTTCGCCGAGGTGACCTACATGGTCGAGGCTAAGTTCGGGCGCTTCAGCAAGAACGGTCAATTCATGGGCAGTTACCGTTCTAAGGTGTTGTCGGTACGCGCGGACGACCCGACCAACAAAAATCCGAGCGAAGAGGATGTACCGACACCCGGTTGGAAACCACGCACGGTATTGCGCTGCAAATTTAAAGACGACAACAACATCGAATGCGTAAACGACAATTTCGCGCAGGAACGCTACACGCGCGAAACGACGACCGCCAAAGCCGTCACGACGCGCTAAAGCGACCGCCCGACCGCTTCGCGGCCATCCCCAAACCACGCGTCGCGCCGTTGACGCAGGCTTTCATCCGCCGCTTCGAGCATGCTTAGATATATAGTATCCAGCGGCGCGGGACGCAGCTGCACGTCGTAGTCCCGCAGCTCGTCACGCCGGAAGGCATGCACCCGCACATACTGGTTAACGGAAAACGTTTGCAAGGTTTGTTCAAGATTTTTTGCGTTTACCCTAATATTGTCGATAGCGATAATTGTATCGCCCGCCGCAAGACCCGCCGCCTGCGCCGCACCGCCGTCCAGCACATGACTCAGTTGCGCCCCCTCGTTACCATTGGCGACCAGCCGCACACCCAACACCAGCAGCGGTTTGCGATTTTCGCCCTCGCCGGCCTTGCCACCCTTATCCCTGGCCGACTGCGCCGCGCGACGACGCAGTGCGATGCCAACGTGCTCGAGTAAGGGGGCTAAATCCAGATCGGCGGTATCACGTAAGGCTTGATCGAAAAAACCGCGCAGATCGATACCGGCGATTTCGGCCGCCACCCGCTCGACGCCATCTTCCGGCACGCCGATACCCGGTTTACCGTAACGCAGCCAAAGTTCGCGCATGACGTCGTCGAGTGAACGCCGGCCATTGGTCGCTTGGCGAATGGTCAGGTCCAACGCTAAAGCCACCAGGCCGCCCTTGGCATAGTAGCTGACCACGGCATTGGGCGAGTTCTCGTCCTGCTTATAAAACTTGGTCCAGGCGTCGAAACTGGAATCGGCTAGCGATTGTTTGAGCCGTCCGCTGCCGCGCTGCACTCGGGTCATGGCCTGACCCAACATTTCCAAGTAGCTTTCGCGCGTGATGCGGCCGCTGCGCACCAAGTTCAGCTCATCGTAATAGGAAGTGATACCTTCAAACGCCCACAGCTGCCGGGTATAGGTTTCGGACCGCAGGTCGTAGGGTAGAAATGCCGCCGGCTTGATGCGTTTGACGTTCCATGTATGAAAATACTCGTGGCTGCAAAGCGCCAAAAAGTCGCGGTACTCGTCACTGACCGCCGCGTCATCCGCCCGCGGCAGGCAATTGCGCGAACACAACAAGCTACACGATGCACGATGCTCCAAGCCGCCATAGCCTTCGCCCACGGCCATGATCAGAAACAAATAGCGCCGCATGGGCGGTAACTCGCCAAACAACGCTACTTCGTAGGTGCAAATTTGTTCCAGGTCGGCACATAGCCGCGCCAGGTCGGCGCGATGGCGGCCGGTGATGGCGATATCGTGCGGCACCCCAGCGACCTCGAAACTCGCCAGGCTGAAGTTTCCCATCTCGACCGGATGATCGATCAGTTCGTCGTAGTCATCGGCTTCATAAATACCGAAGGCGTACGCTAGAGCAGTTTTCGGCCGCAGCGTGGTAGCGACACGCCACTCGCTATAGGCCTCACCAAGCGGTCGGCAAAGTTCCACTTCACATGGCTGGCCATCCAGGCCATGCACACGCAGACACACGCTCGAGGCGTTGAAGTAGGCGTGGCTAGTATCCAGGTGCGCACTGCGGACGGATAAATCCCAGGCATAGACCTCGTATTCGATCGTCAACGGACCGGCTGCGGGCGCACAGCGCCAAGTCTGCTTGTCGAGCTTATCCACCGCGACTGCATGTTCGCCACAACGCGCCCGCAGCCAGACGACGTTCTTGGCGAAATCGCGAATCATGTAACTGCCCGGGATCCAGGCCGGCAGCGAAACCGTCTGCCCGGCCTCGTCCGGCTGGGCAACGACGCAGGTGACGCGAAACAGATGAGCGGCAGGATCGAAGACTTCGATTCGATAGCGAACAACGGCGGATATAGACATGCGGCACAGCGTATAGGAATTTTCGCGTGACGCAAGTTATGCAGCGCGCGAGGAGCGCGCCGCTGCGGTTAGTGCCGATGGCCGCTGACATACGCGGGTATGCGCCGGTGTGCACCATAGACGAAAAAATACGGCAGCCGAAGCTGCCGTTTTGCTCAACTACCGACTGAATCAGGCGCGCAGCTTGCGACGCGCAACACCCAGGCCAAGCAATCCAATACCCAACAGAGCAATGGAACCCGGTTCCGGTACCGTGCCACCGGTGCCCGGCTCGACGAAGCCGGTGGCCATGGTCACCCAGTCGCCGAAATGGCCGCCCGTCGTGTTGCCGTCCGTCTGCAGTGCGAAGTAGCCCTTGGCGCCCCAGAAGGCCGGGTCGTAGGTCTGATGCACAAAGCAGCCTTCGGAATAGGACGCATTGAAACCGAATAACAAGCCGCTTGCCGTCGACACACCCGGGTCTTCACACAGAACGCCACCGGCACCGGAAGTCACTCCAGGCAACCCAGTAAAGCCGAGGATGGAATCCCAGAACGCGTTGCCCTGGTAGTCACCGACACCGAGGCTGCCGCCGGCGGCGACAAACGACGACAACACCGCCGCGCTGCCGGCCGGCATGGAGCCGCCGACGTCAGAACAACAGCCACCGGAGGCGTCAACAAACACGCCGGAATATGGCGAAAGATCGGCCCCGGTGCCGAGCGCGGAAAGAGCCGCGAAGTCGATCGAGATATTGCCGGCCGTGTAGGCCGACGAGGACTGCCCGTAGTCACTTACGAACAACAACTTCTTGGTGCCGAAATTCGCCATCTGGTCGAACACCGGATTGATGTAGCTGGTGTCCCGATGATACGAAATCACATCACTGCCAATCAGAAATACAACTCCAGTCGCATTCGCGTGAACATTAAAACCAAAACCCGCGACCAACAACACGGACGCGGCGATCCATCTGTGTCCACTGCCCGAGCGCGCTTCCATTTTCTATGTCAACTTTGTTGACGGCTGCAAGCATCTCGAGTCGACATAGAAATATTATAAGATATTGTTATAAAACGTGTTTTATTAATTCTCCCCGGAAAAGTCATGTCAATTAGCTTTACACACGAATACCCCTCGCCGTTGCTATCAATTGATCAACCGGCTGTTTCAGCATTCAAATTTAACCGCTGGCACAGCTTATGCTCCGAATCCCGCGGAACATCCATACCTATTTGGGCAGCCGGCGGAGTCCACGGTGGCAAACACCCACTGCTTGTCACGACTACGCGAGGCAATCGAACACATGTCCGTATGCCGGGTATTTCTGATAACCACTACGTTATTGGCCTATCCGGCGAACACAAGATAGGGAGAAAAATCATGAAAATCATCCGCCGATTCGTCGTCTGGACGGCTTTGTCGGTACTGGCCTTACCCGCCTTGGCGGGCAATATCGTACTCACCGGTCACGATGACGATCTCCACCGAAGTGCCCAAGCACAGGCGCAAGCCAGCGGCATGTTCGCATTCGCGCGAGCGGGTGCGCCCAACGCCACATTGCCGGTATTGACCTTCGATGCGGGTAGCCAGTTGACCACCTTGTTGACCAACCTGGGTATCAGCTATACCAACATCAATCCGAACCTCGGCGTCCCCGCCGCGAGTAATTTTGACGTCACTAAATACAGCGCCATCGCAGTGGCCTCCGACGCAAGCTGCGGCGGCTGTGACAATAGCACCACGAGTTCGACCAATCTTGCCGGTGCATCCAGCGCCATCGCCAACTTTTTCAATGACGGCGGCGGTATTGTGACCTTCGCGGCAGCCACCAACAGCGGTTATTTCGATTTTCTGCCGGTGCCCGCTGCGGTCCCAGGAACGGTGAGTTGCTCGACCTGCTTCACGCAGACAGCAGATGGCGTATCCGCGGGGGTTCCCGCGGTGAACGGCGATTTCCCGCATAATTACTTTCCGTTCCCGGGCACAGGCGGTTTGTCGTCCTTGTTCAAAGTATTCGAGTCGTATACGGGCACCAGCAGCAGCGGGGCTACTCTAACAAACCAGCCGTTCACCATCGGTTTGGCCGGTGGCACAATTTCCGGTGGCGGTTTCACCGGTGGCGGAACCGGCTTCGTACCGGAGCCGCCGACGCTCCTACTGCTTGGTTTAGGCCTGGTGGGGCTGGCCCTAACGGCCAAGCGCCGCCGCCAACAGGCGTTCTAAGAAGAAAGACGCAGCGTTTGCGACAAAGCGAACGACACTTGAACCCCGGCTGCCAAGCCGGGGGTTTTTATTGCGCCAAGATCGCGCATGCGCGCCGGGTCGCCACCGAATTTCGCACGAGTACCATGACATGAATGACCGGCGCGTGCTTGGATTCCACGTCATTTCGCTGCGCCACTAAAATGCGCGCTTGACCCGGGCTACAGACGCGGTTAGCGTTTAGACAGGGTGGCGGCGCTGGCACGACAAGGCGTGCGGCCAACAGGAAAGCGATATAGGGCAACGGACGCTCGCGCAATTCTTCTGACTTTTTCTGCCAACCGTTCGTTCGCTCCAAGCACCATTACTGTTCGACCCGCCGTCCAACGGTAGGCGGCGCTCGCGGTACGATGCCCGCAACGCGCCTACATCACAATAAACGCACCCACGGAACCGGGTGCGATGAGGGGAAAGCGGATGGATCCGCGCCAGTATCGTTGCGGCCGTCAAGCCACGCGACAAAGAGCGCCTCAGCACGGCGCAGCTCTGACGGAAACGCTGATCATTCTGCCGGCGTTGCTGCTATTGGCGCTCGGCGCGGTGCAATGGGCCCGCATTTACGAAGCCAAAGCGACGCTCAACTACGCTGCCTTGATGGCCGCACGCGCCGGCGCGGTACACCACGCCTCGACCGACACCATGCGTTCGGCGCTATACCGGGCCCTGGTGCCGCTCTATTCACCGGATAAAACCACCGCCGGGTTGGCGCGTACCTACGCCCGTGTGGCGACCGACCTGGCGCCCGGCTATGCCGTGCTGCATATCCTCAACCCGACCGCCGAGGCATTCCGTGATTTCGGCGTCAACCGCGACGGCAACGTCGAAATTCCCAACGACCGACTACACCTGCGCTCTGCCGCACTCGGTGTGCGTAGCGGCGTTAATATCCAAGACGCCAATCTGCTCAAGCTAAAAGTCCTGTACGGACACAAACTGCGCGTGCCGTTCGTCGGTGCAGTGCTGACGAGGCTGCTGGGTTGGCTGACCACCGACCCGGTGAAACGGGCCATGCTGCGCGATGGGCGGCTGCCGATTTTGGCCACAGCCATCGTTCGCATGCAGAGCGCCGCACGCCAAGCCGGGTCGGTATTGGCACGCGCCACCGTCGAACAGCAACTGGTCCAGGCCAGTACACCATCGGCGGCACCGGCCGGCGCAATTCTGGGTTCTACCCCCGCGCAGCGCCCTTGGCAGTCCGGCCCGAGCGGGCAAGCCACGCGCACGGGCGGCGCTGGCGCCAACGGCGGAAACAGCAGCGATCCCGCCACCGGTCAGGACAACGGTCCGGCGTCGGGACCCGGCTCGCCCTGGGAAGGATCGGCACAAATCCCGCCGTTGGTACCCGAAGGCACCGGCAACCCGGCGTTTTGCGCAACCACGCTAGCCGCACAACCGACCGCGTTACCGAGTCAGGGTGTAGGTAACCCGATTCACGTCGTCAGCGGCAACAAGTATCAACGCGAAGTCGACGTCAGCGCATTACCCGGCGCACTCGGGCTGCGTTTCGTGCGCCATTACAACAGCCAAGACAGCAGCCGCCGCGCACTCGGCGTCGGGTGGGGACACAGCTACGATGTAACGCTGCACGCCACCGCCAGTCGGGCGTACATCCGCCAGGCCGACGGGCGCATGGTGGTGTTCGAATTCACGCCCGGCAAGCGCAAACCGCGTTATCGCGCCCGTCACGCCGCCGACGGTTATCTCGTGCACAGCGGCGAAACCTATGTCTGGCATTGGCCTTCCGGGCGGCGCTTGTTGTTCGACGCGCATGGACGACTGACGCGCGTCGAGCAAGGACGGTCGCGTTCGCACACCCCGGCGCTAACTGCCAAGCGCCAGTTAATCGCGTACGACCGCGCACGTCGTTATGCCCCGTATGGCGTCGATCTGGCTTACGACGGCGATGGCCTGCTGACCCATGTCAGCGATCCGCAAGGCCGAACGCTACGGTTCGATTACTACCCGAACGCTCATCTGCAATCCATCACCGGCCCCGACGACAAGCCGCTGGTACGCTACCGGTATGACGGCCGCGGCAATCTCTCCGAGGCAAGATACGCCGATGGTACGCGCCGCATCTACCACTATGAAGACGCTCACGACCGCCACAACCTAACCGGGATCACCGACGCACGCGGCGTTCGTTTGGCCACCTACGGCTACGATAAGCGCGATCGCGCCATCCTCAGCACCCATATCGGCGCTGTCGGCAAGATCCGCGTGCGCTATGCACGCGGCCGCAGTAGCGTTATCGACAGCCTCGGCCGAACCAGCATCTACTATTATCGTATCGACGGTGGTGTGCCCCTGGTCACCCGCGTCGACGGCCCCGGTTGCTCGGCCTGCGCCAGCGGCAACGTACAGTACGAATACGACGCGCGGCGTCAATGGATCGCAACCGTCGACAAAGTCGGCGACCGCATCGAACGCAGTTATAACGACCAAGGACGACTCACGGCAATCCATCGTCGCCGCAATCATCTTCGTGCGCTGCTGGCCGGTTACCGCTACTCGCGATCGACCGGCGAGCTGATAAAGATCGTACTGCCGAGCGTGAACACCGGTGCACAGCGCGAAATCACGCTGACCTATAACGATCACGGGCAAATTACCCAGGTACGTGAACGCGGTTTCGCGCCCAAACCCGGCGGCGGATTCTCAAGCATCATCCGAGAAGTCCGCTACAGCTACGATGAGAAAAATCGGTTACGTATCATCGACGGTGTTCGCAATGACTCTGACGACCGCACACGCATCGACTGGGACGAGCACAACCGCCTACGACGCATCACCTATGCCGACGGGGGATTCTATGAGGTCAGCGCTTATGATTTGTTCGGGCGTCCCGAAATCATGCGCACCGATCGCAGCCCGGCGATCCACATTGAATACGACCGGCGCGGCCAAGTGCGCGCTTTCTCAACCAAAAAGGGGCGTATTCAATTCGATCGCGATAACGCCGGTAATGTAACCGACATCGCACTACCACGCGGCGAGCGCTTTCGTCGCCACTTCGACGACGCCGGGCGGCTGACGCAAGTCGGCTTAGGAAGCGATTTGATCGGCCTGACTTGGGACCGGGCCAATGCGCTTACCGCGCTGTCGTTAGCGCATCGACAGCAACCAAGCCATGCAAAAGTTACCCTACCGCTGCCGGGACATATGGACGACGCGGCGCGTTCGACTCCCGCTGATGGCGGATCCAGTCACTTTCGCGGCGACCAACCGCAAGCGATCGTCGTCGTCGCCGACCAAAACCAAAATCAGACCCGTTACGGCATCGACGATTTCGGTCGTGTGGCGTTTATCGACAGCCCCGACAGCGGCGTCACCGTGTATGAGCGCGGCCCCGACGGCAGACTGTCCAGCAAGCGGCTCGCAACCGATGCGCGCAACGTGCTGACCTATGACCGCCACGGACGCATCGTGCGCGCCCGGCAAAGCGACGAGAACATCAGCGTACAGTATTCGCACCGCAGCCGGGTCGTGCGTTGGCCGCAGGGTAGTGAGTACCGGCAACGCGCCGACAGCGGCGCACTCGCGCGCATCGTCGAACACGCCGGCGACGGGCGTTTCAGCGCGCGTTATGACTATGATCGGCACGGACGCGTAATACGCAAGACGCTAGCGGGCGGCGTTGCGCTGCTGTATCGCTACGACCCGCACGCCTCCGACTCGGCGCAGCCGATCGCGATTTTGCGCGATGACTTAATTGCTTCCACGCCGATCATCGCAGCAGGCAACTCAAGCAGCGCCGGCGTGCGCTTCGGCAATGGACTGACGTCCCGGCGGCGCTATGTCAACGGCCGCCTACGAGCCATCGACACCGACGGCATCGCACACTGGCGCTATGGGTATGACAAACGCGGTCGCATGTCGGCCATCGACCTCGACGGCCGGTTCTATCACCGCTATCGGTATGATGCCGCCGGCCGGCTCGCGTTTGCGCTTACACGGCGGCAATTGCTCGGCTTTAACTATGACGCCAACGGCAATCGTGTCGAAAAAATCGTTAACGGACGTCATTTTCATTTCCGCTACGCCAACGGCGGCAACCGCCTGCTCGGCTTTTCGTATCTAGATCGGGAGATCCCATTAAACTACCGCGCCGACGGCGTTTTGGAGAGCCTGGGCGCCTACGAGTTCGACTCGAACGCCAACGGACAACCGCTTGCGATCCGGCGCGATGGGCACACACTTGCCACCTATCAATATGACGCCTTCGCGCAGCGTACGCGCAAGACGGTCTACGACCGCGACGGAAAGCAACACCGCACCGGTTTCCTCTACGACAACGGTTTGCTGGTCGCGGAAACAGACGGACACGGCCAAATAACGCGTCAGTATGTCTACTACCGCGGCCGACCGGTCGCCATAGTCGAAGGCAAAGCCACCTATTACGTACATTGCAATCATCTCGGCGCGCCGATTGCGGTCTCCGATGCGCAACGACGTGTCATCTGGCGCGCCCGCTACTCGCCGTTTGGCGCGGCAACCATCAACGCCGATTGGGACGGCGATGGTATTCCGTTCGCGCTGCAGTTGCGCTTGCCGGGGCAGTATGAAGACGCCGAAACCGGACTGTATTACAACCATTACCGCTACTACGATCCACAGTCCGGGCGCTATTTGTCATCCGACCCGCTCGGCCTTGCAGCCGGTTCAAATCCCTATCTGTACGCGGCAGCCAACCCGATTCGCTACGTCGACCCACATGGTCTGCTGTTGTTTGCATTCGACGGCACCGGTAACACCGATAATCTGGATGAACTACGGGCGGACAAAGCGACGATCAGTAATGTGGTTCGATTCCGCGATAGCTATTTGCCGCCCGCTGGCGAAACCGCAACCAGCCAGGGTAATCACTTCTATTACATCACCGGCGCTGGGCGCTCGGATCCCGACTTTGGAGCGGAACCAACACTGGATAAGGCCTTCGGCACCTCCGCGTACGCACGCGTCTATTTTTTAGTGAACCGATTGATGCAATACCTCGCCCAACTACAGGAACTGGGCGTAGCCGGTACGACCTTGCAGATCGATATGGTGGGATTCAGCCGCGGCGCCGCCAACGCACGCATCTTTGCCAATACGGTCGCTGACATTATCGCGCTATCGGCATCGAAGCGATTGCCGGCATGGTCGGCTAACGACGTCAAGCGCTTCGACGGCGTCTACCGACAGCTCAGTGACCGTTGGGAACGGCTCGGTGATGAAAGTGTTTATCGGCAAACCGGCGACGTACCCGAACCCGACATCGAGCATACGCTCGACTGGGTCGCGCAACGATTTCAATACCTACAAGATAGCTGCGTGCACCTGAACCTACGCTTTTTGGGACTCTTCGACACCGTGCCACACTACGGCTACGACCAGGACAACGATATTCAGCAGCTGCCACTGCGCATTCCCGCCGAAGTCGATTACACCGCCCACGCGCTCGCACTCAACGAACACCGCCGGGACTTCGACGCCGTGTCCATACACGACGCCGCGACCACGCCGAACAGCTCGAACCGCGTCGAAGTCGGCTTTATTGGCGCGCATTCCGACATCGGCGGCGGCTACGGCGAAGGCGATTTGTCCAATGTTGCCTTTATGTGGATGGTCAACCAAGCGGCGCAAGCCGATGTGAAAACAAACAAGCCGGTGATCGCTTCCGAGAAGTGGGGCATTGTCAACAACCCGATTTTGCACGATAGCGTCGGCGTCTGCGCGGCTGCCGGACTGTATTGCTTCGGCGGACCGGACCGGAAAATTCGCTATCTCAATTCCATCGACCTCGAAACGCAAAAAAACTGGAGTGGTATTGGCATGGCACAGGCCGAGACCGACGCACTACATGACACCCAATTCATGGAATGGGTACTGTGTCGGGACAAGGACGTATTGTGCCGCGTCAAAGGCAAGGATTTAGCCGAAGATCGAACCAAGATCGGCGCGGTCGCGCCCGCGTATAGTGCTTGGCTGAAAAAACACTACGGGCTCGATATTTCGATTGACCATAGCCTTTTGGATTGGGAACGCGCTGCTGCGCAAGGAGGCGCTCCGTGAACAGGATAATACAAGCTGTATCGGTACTGGGTTTATCAGTCCTGTTCAGCGGCTGCAGTCATACCCTATTGTACTCGGTGTCCGCCGCCAACTATGGCGAGCACGGCATCATTCTGAAACATTTTCCGACCAAACTGGACGGTCTGGTAAATATCCGGCCCGGCATCCCCGGCGTACGCGCCGACATCTACCAGAAAGGGCCGTTCAAGCATTACCCCAACACATTGCCCGACAAAGTCGAGGTGATCTGGCAATTGGCCGAGACAAAAGACTGCAAACGCGTCATTCCCTCGAAGACGCACATAAAAGGCGACGATGATCCCCATATTTACATCAGCAAAGTAAGCTGCACCTTTGTCCCGATCCCGGGCAAGTTATTCCGCAAGACCATCGACCTAACGAAGTTACTAGACACGCCCGTGGGGCAGCGTGCCGGTCGACGCACCGGACCGTGGTGGACACTGGACAACAGCCGTTACGGTCTTTCCATCGACTTCGAGTTTCGTGAAGACCAGCTCACGATTGACACCTACAACTATCGCACTAACCCCTGGCGATGAGTCGATTCGTACAATTTTGGCACCAATCCACCGACGCACTACATGACACACAATTCATGGAATGGATACGGTGCTGCGACAGAGACGTATTGTGTCACGTCAAGGGCAAGGATCTCCGTGGAGATCGAACCAAGATCGGCGCGGTTGCGCCTGCCTATAGCGCCTGGCTAAAGGAACATTACGGGCTCGATATTTCCATTGACCACAGTTTTCTGAACTGGGAGCAGGAGGCGTTAGCGAAATGAATACGTCGTATCGGACTCAAAACAAGTTAACTGTAGTCTTTTTAACTGTGACTCTTAACGGACTAGGCGGCTGTAGCCACACACTGCTGTACTCGGTGTCGGTAGCTAACTACGGGAATAGTGGCATCATCCTGCGCCAATTGCCGGTCAAATTTAATCGGCCCGTGAATATCCATCCCGGCATCCCCGGCGTACGCGACGATATCTACCAGAAAGGGCCGTTCAAGCATTACCCCGACTCATTACCCGACCAAGTCGAGGTCGTCTGGCAATTGGCCGCACTCGAAAAATGCACTGGGGTGCGCGAAGCTCGAAGTTATGCGCCAGGCGCCGACCCGAGTGAACGCTATACCCGCAAAACCGGCTGCACGTTCATTCCCATCCCCGGCAAGGTGTTCCGCAAGACGATCGACCTGAATGCCCTACTGAAAACCCCGGCCGGGCAACGCGCCGGCAAACGCGTCGAACCGTGGTGGTCGTTATCCGGCAGCCGTTACGGTCTCATCATCGAATTCGATTTTCGGGATCAGCAACTCAAGGTGGATACCTACAACTTTACCACCAACTCGTGGAATTAATATCGAGCGCGGCGCCACTCAGGGTAGTGTATCGGGGCCGGAACTTGGAGGCACGGCCGGCGTCACCGGCGACCGATAATATAATTAACGAGGCGTACAAAAGAAAAAACCCCTGCAGTCAATCGACTGCAGGGGTTCGAATTAGAGCCTGGCGGTGACCTACTTTCACATGGGGAGACCCCACACTATCATCGGCGCAGAGCCGTTTCACTTCCGAGTTCGAGATGGGATCGGGTGGTTCCAACTCGCTATTGCCGCCAGGCAAACTGGTAAATCAAGTTCCGGCCACGTCGGGTCAACCGAAACTTCATTGTTAGGGAAAGTTAGCAGGCGATGGGTATGCTACCTATGCTCAGCAATCAACTAAGGTTACCGGACCCAAACTATTTGGGTGTTATATGGTCAAGCCTCACGGGCAATTAGTACTGGTTAGCTTCATACGTTGCCGCACTTCCACACCCAGCCTATCAACGTCGTAGTCTTCGACGGCCCTTCAGGGGACTCAAGGTCCCAGGGAGATCTAATCTTGAGGGGGGCTTCCCGCTTAGATGCTTTCAGCGGTTATCCCGTCCGTATATAGCTACCCGGCTGTGCCACTGGCGTGACAACCGGAACACCAGAGATACGTCCACTCCGGTCCTCTCGTACTAGGAGCAGCTCCTCTCAAATCTCCAACGCCCACGGCAGATAGGGACCGAACTGTCTCACGACGTTCTAAACCCAGCTCGCGTACCACTTTAAATGGCGAACAGCCATACCCTTGGGACCGGCTACAGCCCCAGGATGTGATGAGCCGACATCGAGGTGCCAAACACCGCCGTCGATGTGAACTCTTGGGCGGTATCAGCCTGTTATCCCCGGAGTACCTTTTATCCGTTGAGCGATGGCCCTTCCAT
>JASBUN010000017.1 GCA_030147845.1 Gammaproteobacteria bacterium | reverse complement strand
AGGCGCAAAGCCCGCTGGGGTGAAGAGGCTGCGTGGTGCCGCGACGTCTGAATTTTGCACGGATAAATCCGTACCTACAAGGTCCACCCCGTACCTCAACCGATCCGCCCAATCTTTGTAGGCACGGCTTCAGCCGTGCACGTATCGGTCCTCCACTTACCGACGCGGATAAATCCGCGCCTACAAAATCCACCCGGCACACTGAATCTATCCGCGCACCCATGTAGGCACGGCTTCAGCCGTGCATATAACAGCCTTCCACCTTACCCGAACGGATAAATCCGCGCTTACAAAATCCACCCGGCACACTGAATCTATCCGCGCACCCATGTAGGCACGGCTTCAGCCGTGCACGTATCAGCCATCCACTCACCTGCACGGATAAATCCGCGCCTACAAAATCAACCCCGCACACGGAATCTATCCGCCCAACCTTTGTAGGCACGGCTTCAGCCGTGCACGTATCAGCCATCCACTCACCCGCACGGATAAATCCGCGCCTACAAAATCCACCCGGCACACGGAATCTACCCGCCCGACCTTGTAGGCACGGCTTCAGCCGTGCATATAACAGCCTTCCACCTTACCCGCACGGATAAATCCGTGCCTACAAACTCAACCCCGCACACGGAATCTATCCGCGCACCCATGTAGGCACGGCTTCAGCCGTGCACGTATCAGTCCTCCACTTACCGACGCGGATAAATTCGTGCCTACAAAAGAATTTAGCGTTTTTGCAAGTGGTTGGCAGCGTCGACACCGATTATCTGAAACGTATGCAGATGCCCGTTCAAATCCCCAGCTTTTTCTCCAAATAATGAATATTGGTGCCACCGGCCTGGAAGGCGGTGTCATTGATCAGCTCGAGGTGCAGCGGGATGTTGGTTTTTATGCCCTCTATGACAATTTCGCTAAGCGCCTGACGCATGCGTGCAAACGCGCGCGCGCGCGTGTTTCCGTGCGCGACCAGCTTGCAGACCATGGAGTCATAATTGGGCGGCACGCGATAGCCGTCGTAGATGTGGGTGTCGATTCGGATACCCGGGCCACCGGGCGAGTGGAACTGCGTGATCGTGCCGGGTGACGGCATGAAGGTCACTGCGTCTTCGGCGTTTATCCGGCACTCGACGGCGTGCCCGCGAAAGCCGATATCTTGCTGTTGAAACGAAAGTGGCTCGCCGGCGGCGATGAGGATTTGTTCGCGGACGATGTCGACGCCGGTGATCATTTCCGTTACCGGGTGCTCAACCTGCACACGCGTATTCATTTCTATGAAATAAAATTCACCGTCTTGATACAAAAACTCGAAAGTACCCGCTCCACGGTAACCGATATTACGACAGGCATCGGTGCATACAGCGCCCATACGTTGGCGCTGGTCAGCGGTGATCCCGGGCGCGGGCGCTTCTTCGATGACTTTCTGATGGCGGCGCTGCATGGAGCAGTCCCGTTCACCAAGGTGCACCGCGTTGCCGTGCGTATCAGCGAGCACCTGAAACTCGACGTGGCGCGGGTGATCGAGGAATTTCTCCATGTAGACGACATCGTTTCCGAACGCCGCGCCGGCTTCCATGCGCGTTAGTGCGATAGCGCCGAGTAGACTGGCTTCGCTGTGCACCACGCGCATGCCGCGTCCGCCGCCACCGCCGGCGGCCTTGATGATGACGGGGTAGCCGATATCGCGCGCCAGCTTTAGATTACGCCCGGCATCCTCGGTTAGTGGCCCGTCAGAACCAGGTACGCACGGTACACCGGCTGCTTTCATGGCTTTTATGGCCGAGACTTTGTCGCCCATGAGCCGAATGGTCTCCGGGCGCGGGCCGATAAAGACAAAGCCGCTCTCCTCGACGCGTTCGGCGAAATCGGCATTCTCCGACAAAAAGCCGTAGCCCGGGTGGATGGCGACGGCGTCGGTGACCTCGGCGGCGCTGATCAGCGCGGGAATATTCAGATAGCTCTCCACCGATGGTGGGCCGCCGATGCACACGGTCTCGTCGGCCAGGCGCACATGCTTTAGGTCACGATCGACGGTCGAATGTACGGCAACCGTTTTGATGCCGAGTTCATGGCAGGCGCGCAGTATGCGCAGGGCGATTTCGCCGCGATTGGCGATGACGATCTTCTCCAGCATATCTCAGTGATCCGTATTCAACGCTCGTGGAGGGATTTACGTAAGCTCGGCAGGCGCAGTGCGCCTGCCGGAAACTCAGTTGATGACAAACAGCGGCTGCCCGTATTCGACCGGCTGGCCGTTCTCCACCAATATGCTGACGATGGTGCCGGATTTGTCGGCCTCGATCTGATTGAACATCTTCATGGCCTCGATGATGCAGAGTGTGTCGCCTGCCGCCACTCGTTGCCCCGCTTCCACGAACGGCGGATTGCCCGGCGAGGCCGAGCGGTAAAACGTCCCCACCATGGGCGACAAAATGCGATGGCCGTCGGGGAGTTCAGGTGCTCCTTCAGGCGCATCGACTACAGCCGCTGGCGCCGCGATGGCGGCGAGCGGCGGTGCGACAGCTTGCACCGCCGGTGCGCCGGGCGGGTAGCGACTGATGCGTACCGCTTCTTCACCCTCATGGATTTCGATCTCGGCAATGCCCGATTCTTCCAGAAGCTCAATGAGTTTTTTTACTTTTCGAATATCCATACCTAGAGATTCCTGCAGCGTGTATGACAGCTTAGTTCGATTGACCTGGCTCCAGCCGCTGAATCGCGGCCTGTAAGGCCAATTCATATCCGTGTGCGCCGAGGCCGCTGATGACTCCAACGGCGATATCGGAAAAATAAGAGCGGCGGCGAAATTCTTCGCGTTTATAGACGTTAGAAAGATGAATCTCGATAAAATCGATACCGACGCCGAGCAGCGCATCGCGTAATGCGACACTGGTGTGCGTGAAGGCGGCAGGATTGAGGATGATAAAATTGGTCCCATCCGTGGCGGCTTGGTGTACGCGCGCCACCAATTCATGTTCAGCGTTGCTCTGTAGCGTCTGTAACCGATAACCGGCGGCGCTGGCGATGTCTTGCAGGCGCTGATCGATACGCGCCAGGCTGGTGTGACCGTAAACACTCGGCTCGCGTGTGCCGAGCAAATTCAGGTTCGGTCCGTTCAATACCAGAATAGTGGCCATGGGATACGATTATGATGTTCGTTTTGGCGTTCAATGCGGACGTTTAACGCGCATATTGCTGCGCGTTGCCGACATATTTGTGCCGGATTATCTGTCACTGGCCGGCTTTTCAAGTGCTCGCGGATCGATTTTGCATGAGCCGTGGTGGAATGTCCAGATGAGCGCTTGGTTTTCGGGAAATCGGCGCAAATGGGCGCGAGATTCGCGAGAATCACGCGCCCGCGGGTCGATTTTGCATGCGCCGTGGCGGCATGCCCACAGGCGTGCTTGGCACGTGGGAAGCCAATGTGGATGGAGAGAATTTGGTTAAATTGTGCTTGTTTGAGGGCTATAGCAACGACTTGATGATCGCCGTGGCCTGGGCTGTGCTGATTTCGCCGCGCTGAATGTGCGCAATGTGGCCTTTACGGTCAATAAACACCGTGTACGGTATCATGCCGTAACTATTGCCGTATTGCTTGGACACGGCCACCGCCTGCATTTCGCCGACCAGCACTGGATAGTTCATGCTCATGGTGTCGCGGTATTCTTCGACCAGATTGGGTTGATCGAGCGCGACACCGACGATTTGCAAGCCTTTGGCGCCATAGGTTTTCTGCAGTTGAATAAAGGCTGGAATTTCATGCCGACAGGGCGGGCACCAGGTGGCCCAAAAGTTTAGCAACACGACCTTGCCGTTCCATTCGGCAACATCCCGCATTTTGCCGTCCAGGTCAGCCAGTTTGAAGTCCGGGCGCTGCTGGCCACGCAACGTCGGCACGCCGTCTCCGGTCGCGGTCGCGTCGCTCTGATGCGTCCAATGGTAGAGCCGGAAGCCGGCCGCGGCGCCGGCAATGCTGACCAAAAGGACGAGCACAATCGCAAGCGTTCTGTTCATTATGGTTTGCCCTTGAACGCATCCCGCACGTGCTGTGCAAATAAGTCCGCTTTCATATAGCCGATGACGCGGTATTTGCGCTCTTCCTTGCCGTCGCGGTTGAAGAACAGGATGGCTGGCGGCAGAAACACGCCGACGTGTTTCATCAGCGCCTTGTCCTGCGCGTCAGTGGCGGTGACGTCGGCCTGCAACAGCACCGTGTTTGACAGCGCACTGCGAACGCCGGGATCCGGGAATACATAGCGTTCGTATTGGATACAATAGGTGCACCAGTCGGCGTAGAAGTCGAGCATGGCGGTTTTGCCGGCGGCGCTGGCGGCGGCCACCTCACGCTGCAGGTCGGCCACGGTTTTGATACGCTTGAATTCGGGTGCCTGGTTGGCCGTTGCGCTGCCGGCGCCTGCTTGCGTGCCGGCGGCGACGCCCTGGTATGAGCCGGAGCCGGCCAGCAGCTGCGAGCCGTGCAGCGGATCGGCGACGTTGGCGCCACCGGTCAGGCCGCCAAGCATAACCACCACGCCGTATACCAAGGCGGTCAAACCGAGGCCTTTCCATAGCTTACGCCAGCCGTTGGCGTCGATGCCAAGGTGGCTCAAAGCGCCCATATAAATAGCCGAAACGATGAACAGCGTCGCCCACAGAAGCATGGTCAGGCTGGGCGGGAAGATGGTTGGTATGCGTTCCAGGAAGACGATGGCTACCGCCAGCAGGATGACCCCGGCCACCGCCTTGACGGTGTTCATCCAGTCGCCCGCGCGCGGCAGCAGTGCACCGCCGGCAGCGCCGACCAGCAACAACGGCAGCCCCATGCCATTGCCCAACGCGAATAGGGCCAGGAAGCCGTGTAGCGCGCTGCCGGACGAGGCGGCGTAGGCAAGTGCGGCGATCAATACCGGCCCGCCGCAAGGTCCAATGATCAGCGCCGACAAAATGCCCATGACGCTGACACCGATCAACGTGCCGCCCTTTTGGCGATTGCTGAACGAATTCAGGCGGCTCTGGATGGCGCTCGGTATCTGGATATTGAAAAAGCCGAACATGGAAAATGCCAGTACCACGAATAACAAGGCGAACGGAATCAGCGCCCAGGGTGTTTGGAACGCCGCCTGGATACCGATGCCGCCGCCGAACAGGCCCATGATGACGCCAATGACACCGAACGTCAGTGCCATCGATTCGACGTAGATCAGCGATAAGCCAAAGCCTTTGGCGGCGCTGACCTTTTCGCCTTGACCGACGATGATGCTCGACAGAATCGGGATCATTGGGTACATGCAGGCGGTGAAAGCCAGCAGGATGCCGAAGCCGAGCGCCGCCAATACCACCGCCGTGATGCCGCCATGCGCCAGTATCTGCGAGAAGCGGTCCTGGCCCACTGCCGGGGCCTCGGCAGCAGCGCTTGCTGGCGGGCTGCTATTCGCGCTCACCGTCGCTTGCGTCTGCTGTGCGGGTGCTGCGCTGCCGCCACCGGCACCGGCCGGCATTTTCAGGCTGACCGTTTTGGTTACTGGCGGATAGCATAAGCCGGCTTCGGCGCAGCCTTGGTAGCGCACCTGCAGCTTCAGATCTTTGCCGCCCGCCGGTCCGGTGACCGGAACCTTGGCGCTGACATCATGATGGAAGACAAAGACGCGGCCAAACGAAGGATCATCCTTGGCTTCGCCCGGCGGTAATACGGCTTCGCCGAGAGCGACGCCCGGCGGCGCATTTTCGAGTTTGAAGTGGAATTTGTCGCGGTACAGGTAATAGCTTTTGGTGACTTTCCAGCTCGCAATGATGGTGCCGTCGGGTTGTACCTGCGTGGACAACGCGAAGGCCTGGTCGACCGGCAAAAATTCATCGCCGGCGTCCTGCAGACCGAGGCTGTCGCCGAGTTTAGAGATTGCCTTGACGGCGCCGCCTTTCGCGGCCGCGTCTGTCGCCGGGGCGGCGGCCGGGAGTTGTACTTGCGCGACGGTCGTATAAGGCGGATAACACAGGCCCATATCGGCGCAGCCCTGCGTCATCGCTTGTAATTTGAGCGTATCGCCGGCGCCGGCACTGCGTTGCACCGGAACCCGGATGGTGACTGTGCCGCGATGGATTTCGACCTTGCCGAAGGTCGGATCCTGCTTTATGTGGCCCTTCGGCAATTGCGGTTGACCGAGTGTGATACCGGCCGTTTCGGAACGAAAGTGGATCTTGTCGTGATAGATGTAGTAACCGTCGGGCAGCGTCCACTGTGCCTCAATGGTATTGGCGTCCGTGGCCTTGGCAGAGAAATGGAATACTTGATCAGGCGGCAACGGTTCTTGCTCCGCCCCGCTTGCCAACATCGGTAGCACCAGGAAAACCGCCAAGCAAATCGACAAGATTCGTTTCATGAATTCACACCCGTAGTGCTTTGATCGATCCAAGACAAATATTGTGCTAGCCCCGTCTCGATTGGGACCGCAATGATTTCAGGAAGTTCATAGGGATGCAGCCGCACGATGCGCTCCTCGAGTCGAGCATAGGCAGCGCCGGTAGTCTTTATGATCAATAGCTGTTCGGTAGCTTGCTCGATCTTGCCCTGCCAGCGATACACCGAGCCGATACCGGCAACGATGTTTACGCAGGCAGCCAAGCCGTCGCCGACCAGTGCCGTCGCGATGCTTTCGGCGACGCTCTGATCCGGTACGGTACACAGCACCATAAGTCGCTGGCCTGCCAACTTTCCCCCCAAAGGAACAGCCCTCGGCTTCTCGCTCGCATACGAACCGTTATGAGAGTATCGTTCCCCCTTTCCGCTGTCACTGTTGATTTACACAGAACGACTGCGGTGTCCGGCAATAATCCGCTTGACGGCCGCTTGAATCGGGCGCTAATCACCACCATAACAGTCTTATGAATCCACTTTTGCCCTTGGCGCTGATCTTTATCGGTATACCGATCGTAGAGATTTACGTACTGATTAAGGTCGGCTCGTTGATCGGTGCGATTCCTACCATTGCGTTGATCGTATTTTCGGCCGTGCTCGGCACATTATTGGTTCGCCATCAGGGCTTTCAGACCCTTACGCGAGTGCGCGCCAGCCTCGCGCGCGGTGAGGTGCCGGCCGCCGCCATGCTCGAAGGCGTGGCGCTGATGATCGGCGGAGTCTTGCTGCTGTTGCCGGGTTTTATCACTGATATCATTGGCTTGCTGTTGCTTGTACCGCCGGTGCGGCGGGCATTGGTGACGCTGTTTCTGCGTCGTTCCCTGGTCCGGGTACGTCCCGGTGGCGCCAATCGTGGCGGTGGTGGTCCCGCTCAAGGGGGTGCTCCGCGTACTATTGAGGGCGAATACAGGCGCGAAGACTAAGGTCGAAAACACTGCCCCGATGGCGGAATTTTTTTTCCGGGATTCTTGACACTTTGAGTTTCGCCGTTATTATTAGCACTCACTTGGGGAGAGTGCTAATAATAACGGCGCCCTCCGGTATTCACTACGGTAGTACTAACTGCCTGGTTCATTAATATGCTTCATCGTGAAGGAGAGGTTTCGATGAATATTCGTCCCCTGCATGATCGTTTGATCATTCGACGTATGGAAGAAGAACGCACCTCAGCCGGTGGCATCGTGATTCCTGACAGCGCAGCCGAAAAGCCAGTCCGCGGTGAAGTTTTGGCCGTCGGCAAAGGCAAGCTCATGGACAATGGCGACGTGCGTCCCTTGGATGTCAAAGTCGGCGACAAGGTGCTGTTCGGTAAGTATTCGGGCACCGAGGTCAAGGTTGACGGCGAAGACTTGTTGGTGATGCGCGAGGAAGATGTCGTCGCGGTCATCGAAGGTTAAACGTTCGCACGCACCAATCGAGTTATCGAAAGAATCAAGAGGAAATCATCCATGACTGCGAAAGAAGTAAAATTCAGTGATGATGCCCGCCAACGCATGGTGAAGGGCGTCAATATTCTGGCCAATGCGGTGAAGGTAACGCTCGGCCCGAAGGGCCGCAACGTCGTGCTCGAAAAGAGCTTCGGCGCGCCTACCGTGACTAAAGATGGCGTCTCCGTGGCCAAAGAAATCGAACTCAAAGACAAGTTCGAGAACATGGGCGCACAAATGGTCAAGGAAGTCGCTTCACAGACTTCCGATATCGCCGGCGACGGTACCACCACCGCTACGGTGTTGGCTCAAGCCATCATGCGTGAAGGTCTGAAAGCAGTGGCCGCCGGCATGAATCCGATGGATCTCAAGCGCGGTATCGACAAGGCGGTTACCTCAGCGGTTGAGGAACTCAAAAAACTGTCCAAGCCTTGCGCTGATGACAAGTCCATCGCACAGGTCGGTACGATTTCCGCCAACTCCGATGAGGCCATCGGCCGCATCATTGCCGACGCTATGGCCAAGGTCGGCAAGGAAGGCGTCATCACGGTTGAAGAAGGCTCCGGTCTCGACAATGAACTCGACGTCGTCGAGGGCATGCAGTTTGACCGCGGTTACCTGTCGCCTTATTTCATCAACAACCAGCAGTCGATGTCGGCCGAGCTCGAAAATCCGCTGATTCTTCTGCATGACAAGAAAATCTCGAACATTCGCGAACTACTGCCCGTGCTCGAAGGCGTGGCCAAGGCCGGTCGTCCGCTGCTGATCGTGGCCGAGGACGTCGAAGGCGAGGCGCTGGCGACATTGGTGGTCAACACCATTCGCGGCATCGTCAAGGTCTGCGCCGTCAAGGCGCCCGGCTTCGGCGATCGTCGCAAGTCCATGTTGCAGGATATCGCCATCCTCACCGGCGGCACTGTGATTTCCGAAGAAGTCGGCCTTTCCCTGGAGAAAGCCACCCTGGACGATCTGGGAAGTGCCAAAAAGGTACAGATCACCAAGGAAGAGACCACCATCATCGACGGTGCCGGCCAAGCCAACGACATCGAAGCGCGCGTTACGCAGATTCGCGCCCAGATTGAGGAAGCAACTTCCGACTACGATCGCGAGAAGCTGCAAGAACGTGTCGCCAAGTTGGCCGGCGGTGTTGCGCTGATCAAGGTCGGCGCTGCCACCGAGATGGAAATGAAAGAGAAGAAGGCGCGTGTCGAGGACGCGTTGCATGCCACGCGTGCAGCGGTCGAAGAGGGCGTTGTCCCGGGCGGTGGTGTCGCTTTGATCCGTGCCCTGCAGGGTATCAAGAAGCTCAAGGGCGACAATCACGACCAAGACGTCGGTATCGACATTGCGCGTCGTGCCATGGAAGAACCCTTACGTCAGATCGTTGCCAACTCCGGCGTCGAGCCGTCTGTAGTCTTAAACAAGGTTCAGGACGGTAAGGGCAACCTGGGGTACAACGCCGGCACCGGCGAGTACGGTGACATGATCGACATGGGTATTCTGGACCCGACCAAAGTCACGCGTTCGGCGCTGCAAAATGCCTCGTCCGTAGCCGGCTTGATGATCACCACCGAATGCATGGTGGCCGAATTACCGAAGGAAGAGTCCGACGGTGGTGCGCCAGGCATGGGTGATATGGGTGGCATGGGTGGTATGGGCGGCATGATGTAAGCCTGTCTTTAGCACTTGTTAGATGAGTATCAAGCCCCGCTTCGGCGGGGCTTTTTTTGTGCCGGCGCGCGGTGTGCTCCGCTCGCCACGGCGAGCCACCCGGCTTGTGTGCGGGCTTCAGCCGCGCACGCGCGTCCATCTTCCGGCCGACCGGCACTGACACATCGGTGCCGGCACAACCTACCCCACGGACTCAATGAAGCCACCCGGTTTTGTAGGCACGGCTTCAGCCGTGCACTGGTCTGCCCATACATCATTGAAAACACATAGAACCGATGTTTCTTTTGCGTGCTCAGCGTCTTTGCGAGAGATTAAGCTCAGCCGGCTCGCCTGAAACTCTCGCCGAGTCGCAAAGCTCGCTAAGGAGAATAGATTGCCTCGTGCCCGGGTTTTGAGTGATGCACGGATAAATCCGTGCCTACAAAAGCATAACGTCTTGGCGAGAGAGACAGGTCGGCCCAAAATCGGTCCATTGCGTGCGCCGGTATGGAGCGATGCGAGGGAATAGATGCTCGGTCCCTTGCGTCTTGTAGCTTGAAGGAAAATAGAGAATAGCGACAATAATCCGGCGAAACGGAATGATGGGGGGAGTATGCGTCGAAATTTTACTATCATGTTGCGGCATGGAGCGGTTTTTCTTGGCCTTGCCATAACCGTGGTCGGCTGCTCCAATCCAATCAAAAATAGCCGGTCCATCACGATCGCATCGACGCCGAGCGGCGCGCATGTACTCGCGTCAGGCGTCGAGATTGGGGTGACGCCGCTGACCATCGTACCGG
>JASBUN010000008.1 GCA_030147845.1 Gammaproteobacteria bacterium | reverse complement strand
CGGTAGTCCAAGGACTACTCGCGCGCAGCTTGGGGTTTTCATTGTCGACCGCTGCGGCGGTGTCGGTATACACACTAAGCGTCGGCCTACTCAGCGCCGCCTTACGCCTGGGCGTATTGGGCCACGTCGATTGCCAACGCTTGTTGAATCAGTTGCGCCCGGTTACCGAATCGCTGTTGCGCGAAGCGCCATTGCCATTGGAAAAAATTCGAACCTACGCCGCGCAGACGGAAATCGCCGCGATGCATCACGAGACCCAGAGCGTACGGTTGTTCGTCAATTGAAAATAGGGGGAGGGCACCATGCTACTGTCACCAACCGAATTAGAACGCCTAACGATATTTACCGCTGCGGAACTGGCGCGTAAGCGAATGCGCCGCGGATTGCGCTTGAATCACCCTGAAGCGGTCGCTTTCATAGCCGACGAAATATTGGAACGCGCACGCGATGGCAAGACCGTCGCCGAGCTCATCGGCGAGGGATCCCGGATTTTAACCACCGACGATGTCCTGCCCGGCGTTGCCGACCTGACGCCGGTCATTCAGGTCGAAGCGGCATTTCCGGACGGCACCAAATTGGTAACGGTGCATGACCCGATTCGAGCCGGCGTCAAGCCGCCCGAGAACGTGGCCATCGCTGGCGAGACAATCACGCTCGAAGGCAACATCGAACTCAATGCCGGTCGCCCGACCGCGACGCTGCGGGTTACCAACACCGCAGACCGCCCGATCCAGGTCGGTAGCCATTTTCACTTCTTTGAAACCAACCGCATGCTGGAGTTTGATCGCGCCGCCGCGTTCGGTATGCGTTTGGATATTCCTGCCGGGACGTCGGCTCGATTCGAGCCTGGCGAGGCGAAGGAAGTCGTCGTTGTCGGCTTCGGGGGCAGGCGCGAGATAGTCGGCCTCAACGCATTGACCAATGGCGCGGTGGCTGCGGACGAGGTCAGGGCGCGCGCGCTCGAGACGGCACGCGCGCAAGGATTCAAAGGAGCATAGACATGGCAAAGATCAGTCGTAAAGAATACGCCGCCATGTATGGCCCGACCGCCGGCGACGCGGTACGACTGGGCGACACCTCGCTGCTGGCGGAAGTCGAACATGACTTCGCCGTTCCCGGCGACGAATGTCTGCACGGCGGCGGCAA
Organism: Gammaproteobacteria bacterium; assembly: GCA_030147845.1. Lineage (GTDB taxonomy): Bacteria > Pseudomonadota > Gammaproteobacteria > JASBUN01 > JASBUN01 > JASBUN01. The sequence continues at coordinate 13,918 of JASBUN010000008.1, read as the reverse complement.
AACCCTGCGCGACGGCCTCGGCCTGGCGCCCGGCTATACGAGTAGCGCTGGCGCGCTCGACATGCTGATCAGCAATGTCGTCGTCATGGACCCGGTGATCGGCATCGTCAAGGGCGATATCGGCATCAAGGACGGCAAGATCGTTGCCATTGGCAAGGCGGGAAACCCCGCCATCATGGATGGCGTGCATCCTGGTTTGATTTGCGGCGCCGCTACGACAGTGCGCGATGGCGAGGGCTTGATCGCCACACCCGGCGGCATTGATGTGCATGTACATTTCGACAGCGCGCAGCTGGTCGAGCATGCCGTGTCATCCGGCATTACCACCATGTTGGGCGGCTCTCTCGGCCCCATAACCGTCGGCATTGATTGCGGCGGCCCATGGAACGTCGGCAAGATGCTGCAAGCGGCCGAGCAGTGGCCGATCAACTTTGGCTTCCTTGGCCGCGGCAATTCGTCCAAACCGGAGTCCCTGGTGGAACAGATCGCGGCCGGTTGCCTGGGCCTGAAAATTCACGAGGACTGGGGCGCGATGCCAGCGTCGATCGACTCGTGCCTGAAGGTCGCCGACGATATGGACTTCCAAGTACAACTGCATACCGACACACTCAACGAAAGCAGCTTTCTTGAAGACACGCTCGCGGCGATTGCCGGTCGTACGATTCATATGTATCACGCCGAAGGCGCCGGTGGCGGACATGCGCCCGATATCATCCGCGTCACGGGTGAAAGCTACTGCCTACCGTCTTCGACCAACCCCACCAATCCGTATACCGTCAATACCTTTGATGAACATCTGGACATGATCATGGTGTGCCATCATTTGAACCCCGCTATACCGGAAGACGTCGCCTTTGCGGAGAGCCGGGTACGGGCGCAAACCATTGCAGCAGAGGACGTGCTACATGATTTGGGCGCGATTTCCATGATGGGCTCCGACAGTCAAGGTATGGGCCGCGTCAACGAAGTGATCTGCCGCACCTGGCAGTTGGCCAGCAAAATGAAGGATCAGCGTGGACGTTTTGCGCACGAGCAAACCCGCATCGGCGACAATGAGCGCATCAAACGCTTTCTAGCCAAATACACCATCAACGCCGCACGCACCTTCGGCATCGATGCCTACGTCGGTTCACTAGAGCCTGGGAAGATCGCCGATGTCGTACTGTGGCGCCCAGCCTTCTTCGGTATAAAACCAGAATTAATTATTAAAGGCGGTTTTATCGCTTGGGCGCAAATGGGTGACAGCGCGGCGTCGTTGATGACCTGCGAGCCGATCATGATGCGCCCTCAGTGGGGCGCATTCGGTCGCGCGAAACAAGGACTAAGCGTCAACTTTGCCGCGCGCGCCGCGGTCGACAATGACATAGGCGCCAAGCTGGGACTGACCAAGCCGGTGCTGCCGGCGTCCGGAACGCGCACGCTACGCAAACAAGACATGCTGCATAACGATGCGTGTCCACGCATCGAGGTCAATACCGAGACCTTTGAAGTGTACGTCGACGGCGAACTCGCCACCTGCGAGCCCGCTCACGAATTACCACTGACCAGAAAGTACATGCTGCGATGACCCAAGCCACCCACCGGTCGAGCGCAGCGCGCATAGGCATCGGCGGCCCGGTCGGCTCCGGGAAGACCGCCCTGGTAGAACAATTGATCCCGAGAATGCATGCGAGAGGCCTAACACTCGCGGTCGTTACCAATGATTTGGTCACACGCGAGGACGCGGTTCGGCTCCAGCGCAGTGGTTTGATCGACCCGGATTACGTGGCGGCGGTGGAGGCCGGAGCCTGCCCACATACCGTCATCCGAGAAGACCCAACCCTCAATATAGAAGCTGCTGACGAACTGGAGCGCAAAATTTCTGGGCTCGACCTAATTCTCATTGAGAGTGGTGGCGACAATCTCGCCTCGACGTTTTCGTTAGACCTGGTCGACTACTGGCTGTTCGTCATCGACGCGGCCGACGGCGACGATATTCCGCGCAAGCGTGGACCAGGGATCGTGCAAGCGGATTTGCTGATCGTAAATAAGGTCGACCTTGCCGGCTACGTCGGCGCCGATCTGGAATGCATGGCGCGCGAAGCCGCAGAGGTGCGCAACAGAAAGCCGGTATACTTTACTAATTGCAAGACCGGCGAGGGGGTCAATGAAATTGTCACGCTTCTTGAACGCCAAGTTCTCATGCTGCCATGAGCGCTTGCCTACGCCAACAGCGTAATGGTCACGCCGCATTAACGTTTCGCCGCGATTTCCACGGACGCACCTTCCTATCCGAACAGTTTGCCAGCTACCCGTTCCACATAACCAAGCCGTTCTACGTCGACCCCCATCTCCCAGGCATGGCGACGTTATACTTACAATCAGCCTCCGGCGGCTTGTTCCAGGGCGACGAGCTACAGCTATCGATCACGGTGGAACCCCAGGCACAAGCGCATGTCACGACTCAAGCATCCACCAAAGCCCATAGCATGGAGCGCGGGCACGCGTCGCAGTGTACGCACGTTGTGATTGGCAATGATGCGACATTGGAAATGATGGCGGATCCGCTCATCCTTTTCCCAAATAGTCGCGTATACACGCAGACGCAAATCGTTTTGCATCCCGGCGCTACAGCCATCGTCGGTGACTGTTTCTTGATGCATGATCCGAACGCCGGTAGGACGGCCTTCGACCACCTTAGCAACGAAACCGTATTCGAATCTGAAACAGGCAAACCGCTGGTCACCGATCGTATGCGGCTAGATGGCACGACCGCGCAAGCGGCCTTGCCAGGCATTACGGGTACGCTGACGGCGCACGGCAACTTATTTGTCGCTAGCGAAAAGATCGTCGCGGCGGCGCTCGCCGAACAGCTGCATAACGCGGTCAGCAAAGTTGACGGCGTATTCGCCGGCGCCTCCACGTTACCTAACGGAGTCGGCGCGGTGGCCCGGATCGCCGCGGACAACGCGGTGACGTTGCGCCAAGCCCTGCACGCTGGGTGGTGCGCTGCACGATTCGCACTGACCGGGCTGAAGCCTGGCCCACGGCGCAAGTAGTGCAGCTTAGATGGGCGCATGAAGATAGCGCACTGTCGTTGGTTGTCGTGGCGATGTCATCGCTTCCAGGAACGGAAGTGCGGCGCCATGGGCAAGCCTGACTGTTGTAGCGCGGCTCGAATAGTCAGAACCCTTGGCGCACCAAACGCAGTAGAAGTCGGGATAGCTTGTCGGGCAAATTTTTTAGACTGTCCAGTACCAAATAACATCCGGCACCGAATATTCGGATTACGTACGGCTCGGCCTGCGCATCCAGGCTAACGCAAAATACGTGTACCCCTTTTCGCCTGGCGTCCATAACGGCGTGGCGCGCGTCATGGGTCAAATGATTTTGGTCAAATACATCAATGTCAGCCGGTTCACCGTCGGTGACGACCAATAACAGACGATGTGCGGCCACCTGGGTGGCAAGTGTTGTCACGGCGTGTCGAATTGCCGCGCCCATGCGCGTCGAGTGTTTACCCTCCAGAGCCGCTAATCGCTGCTTGGCGGCGATATCGAAAGGATCGCCAAATCCCTTCACGCGCAAGTAGGAAATTTCATGCCGGCCGTTGGAACGAAAGCCCGCCAAGGCCAATGGACTGCCCAATTCGGTGATCGACTGCGCCAACAATAGAACCGCGTTGCATGCCAATGTCAGCACCGGTACTCCACTGGATGGATCAAGACTATTTACCGACGCGGAAAGGTCCATCAATAGGGACATGGCCAATGGTGGCTCACGCCGAGTCCGCGCACTGCTATGCACGCGCAGATCAGGCTCCCGACCGGCGCACATGTCGGCGCGCGCGGTCACGGCGGCATCGATATCGATCTCGTCGCCCGTTTTTTGCCTGCGTAGCCGCGCGCTATGGCGCGCGCGCAGCGCACCGATGACCCGCCGCAGCCGCATGAGCAGCCTGGCGTTGGATGCCAGCGCCGCTTCCGCCCATCTCGAGTCGCTGCGGGTGGGCCTGTACTCGTGTACCGCACACCAATTTTCGCGCTCGACACCGATGGCTTCAAACCACTCCGGATAGCGGAACGTATCGGCCTCGGTCGACTGCGGGGCAACCTGGAAATAGCGCAAGCGCGCCCCGTCCGCCACCGTCTCGATGCGATAGCCGCTCGGACCGGCGGCTTGCGCGACGCGATCGGGCGTAAACGCCACGCTTCTACCGGCGACGGCTTCCTGCAATTGTGTACCGGTTCGCTGCGCCGCGAGCGCATCTTCCGAGGTAACCGCGGCGTCCAATTCGGTGCGCTGTTCATACCACAGGTGGCAATTGTCGTCGCGATACGGTGCCATGGGCGGGATGCTTCCTTCGTCCATCGACAACCGCATCTGACCGATGTCGTGCGCCAATCGCAATCCAATATCACGCGCCAACGCCGGATCGTGCATACAATGACGCTGCTCTAACAGTAAACGTACGCCCTTTTGGATCCAGAAGTCGCCGTCGCTGGACTGCTCCAGCATCAGTAGAGCGCGTGATAATCGCCACATGAGCGACGGAAAAGGCGCCGGATCGGAAGGTTCGGGCGGGTGCAACGATAGCCACAATCGTCGCAGTCCCGGGAAACAGCGGAACGCGAGGTACTCGATCCGAGCATCCTCAATCAAGCCAATCAGCAACTGTTGGCGCGGCTTTAAAGCCGTCGGATCCAGTGGTTCGGAATAAACCAAATGGGCCGCTGCATGCGCGGCGGCGGCGCGATAAATCGCCTGAGGCGCGACCGCGCCGGACGCATCCAAGGAAGCCGGAAGATAAACAATACCATCGCGGATACGGGGTCGCGAGCCGTTCGCTACGTCAAGTCCGGCAGCCTCCAAGGCGAATGTCCGTCCCCATAGCGCAATGAGATATAGGTGTAGGCGTTGCCGGATCTCAGTGAACGAAACTGCCTCGGCGTCAATGCGATCGTTTTCAGAAATTGCCTGCATAGCATCAGCGCTCGATCGAGTATGCAAGCGGGTGGCCCCTTACGTCAGCTCTTGGCGGCTAACGAAGTTGCCCTCGGCACATCGATTTCGTCTTGTGGCTCAACTCGCCAGCAACTCTTTCAAGCTATTGTCAATGAACCCAACATCCGCCAAGTTCATGCCGGGGCCGCCAGCGAAGTGCCCCCAGATCGAAGGTATTGGGCGAAATTCAGCGTTCGGCATACAGCTAACTTCATACTCATTGTCTTCGGGAGGGAAATACAGGTCCGTCTGCCCCGGCATTACGATCGCCTTAGCTTTGATGGCAGCTAGTGCGGCCTCGAAATTGCCCTCATATATCGGATTGGCGCTGATGTCACCGCTTTGCCAAGTCTGCAGCATAGCCAATAAGTTGTTAGCGTCCCGGTTCAAAAAGAAACCTTCCCAGAAAGCGACTAAAAAATCTTCCAATGACGAGTATCCATATTGCAGATAAAGCTTTTCGCGGTAAAACGGCTGAGAAAATCCCCAACCCGCGTAGACGCGCGCCATGGCGCGTAAACCTTTACTAGGCGGCGCTGTATACCAGCCATTATTCCAACTCGCATCGGCCGTCAATGCGGCCTTGACGCCCTCCAGAAACACGAAATTGTGCACGGCCGTCTTGGCCGAGCCACAGAACGGCGCAATACGTTCGACCATGTCGGGAAAGGCGGCGCCCCACTGGAAAGTTTGCTGCGCGCCCATGGACCAGCCAGTCACCAGCGCGATCTTTTCGATGCCGAACCGCTCGGTGATCAAGCGCTGCTGCAGTAGAATGTTGTCATATAGTGTCACCGCCGGAAAGCGGGATAAATTGTAAGGCTCTGGTGTATTACTCGGAGAAGAGGACAAACCATTGCCGAGCATATTCGGGATGACGATAAAATATTCGTTTGGGTCGAGCGCCATGCCCTCGCCGATAAGCCATTCGTTGTCATAGTGCTGACCGGAGTACCAGGTCGGATAGACAATGACATTGTCCTTGGCCTCGTTGAGTACGCCGAAGGTCTTGTACGCCAGTTTAGCCTCACGAATGGTGGCACCGGATTGCAGCACGACATTACCCAGTTCGAAGATCTTGTAGTCTTGCACGAAAGTGTCTCCTATTGGTTCATTGTTGCGATCAACGCAAATCCGCTTATCAGTGGGCATGGTCTTCGGCACCCCACATGGACACGAAGCCGCGCGCGACTCCCGAAGGGCATTCGGCCGACAACACACATTAACGGGCGTACTTCCGCACAGGTTTCGCAAAGCCGCAGCTGCTGCCATCGGTAACCTCGACCTCACCCTCCCAAGGCAAGCGATAGCGGCCCTTAAGCAAATCCTGCATATAGGTGTAAGGGCAATCGCCGGCACCGCCATCGACCGCGACATAGCCGCGATGGCCCAATTGGTAGATATTGTTCTCAACCCCCCACCGTCGCCGAGCCTCCCTGACCAACCCGGGTCGCACCTCCGCCGCGATTACCTCATCGGCCACGCCATTCCCTTCGACCAGCGAGGTGCCGTCGAAATTGACCACCATACCCTCGCCCATCGAGTTGAATACGCCGTCCGTCCCCGCCATGCACACGCTGGCGGTGTACATGAGGTTGCAAAAGGCATTGGCCTGATTGGTGATCTTCCAGGCATGCCGAATCGGCGCGGTATAACCGGCGGTGCGCAACATGATGTCCGCTCCGCGATAGGCGCATTCACGCGCCATTTCCGGAAACATGCCGTCGTGACAGATGATCAGCGCCAGGCTGCTGCCATTCGGACCTTCACACACAGGAATGCCCAAATCGCCCGGCTCCCAGGGTTCCACCGGCACCCATGGGTGAAGCTTACGATATTTCAGGCGGATCTCGCCGCTGCCATCGATGATCAGTCCGGTGTTGTACGGATTGCCTTTTGGGTTGTATTCCATGATGGAAAAGCAGCCCCACACGCCGTTCTGCACGCACGCTGAGCGCAGCGCATCCAGCTCCGGGCCGTCCATGCGGACCATGATGTCGGGATTGATGGCCATGGACAGGCCATGGAGCGAATATTCCGGGAACACCACTAGATCCAACGTTGGCATGCCACGTTTCGCCTTAACCACCATGGCGCAGACCTTTTCAGTCTGCTGCGCCAGATCCGCAGGCGTATTCACCACCGGCAATTGCAATTGCACGAGACCGAGGACGACGCCGTGCGGCGATTTATTCAACCCGCCCAAACCGCTCACAGGTTGCCCTCGGTCATCGCAGCACTGCCGCCGTTGGCACTGAATAAACGCATGGTGCGGTCTATAGTGGCACTTGGCTGCGCAAATGACGGTGCTATGTCGCCTGGTCCATCCGTACTGTAAATGTGCATGGGTATACCCCCTAAGTCACGTACTGCGATTAGCCACTGCCTTGGTACCGGCGAACACGTCCATCAAAATCCAATACGTCGCGCCGCCCACCAATGCCGACGAGATCGCGGTAGACAATCCCGGCATGGAGTGCTCGACTACAAATGCCACTATAGACCCGGCCGCCCAAGCAATGAATGTTAGCGGGCGCCAGTCGGTGTCGATTTCTGCTCCACGCCGCTTCACGTATTGGTCAATGATGATGATGGCGCCGATCGGCGGCACGATGATGCCAAGCAGGCTCAACCATTGGATGAAAAAAGCCCAGACGTTGGACGCAGCCACAACAATCCCTATCGCACCCAGGACGACCGCCATCAGGCGCATTTCGCTACGAAAAACGCGTGACCAGCCGGTGGCGGCATTGTAGAGGCAGTGCGAACAAACTGAACCTAGATTGACGAGGAGGAAAACGAAAGCAAGCACCGTGAGCAGGCCGATATTGGCCGCCATCATGTAGCCGAACATATTGTCATGCCCAAACGGGTTCGCGTTTGGAACGGCGAGCGCCGCCGTCATCACACCACCAACCAGCATCGCAGCGATATTGGCAAACGGAAAAGCGCTGAAGGTCGCTACTAGTGAGCTTTTCTTGTCTTTGGCCCAGCGACTAAAATCTGGAGTCACTGTCCCTGCATCGATAAACAGCGCTATTACCATAGTTAAACCAACGCCGAATGGAAGCAAGTTGGTGGTATCGTTGCCAGGATAGGAAAGTATGGCATCCATGGATGTTTTACTCGCCGCGTCAATTGCAACCCATAGCCCAAGGACAACGAACAGCGGTGCCGACACCACGCCGATCCAATGCAGACCACGCACGCCGACAAACGTTATTCCGATGAATAACGCTCCAGCGATAATCGTCATAACAACGTAATTGATGTGATACGCGCTGCTGATTAGTGACCCTGCAATGCCAGTTTGTACGGCATACCAACCGAGCAGCAGCGTCGACAATAGCCCGGACGCCAACACATAACCTTTGCGTCCGAATACGATACTGGCGAGCAGTGCGAAATTGTAACCTTTACGTGTGCCTATCAATCCGAGTAGACCCACGTAACCAAACATAATCAGGTTACCAATCAACATCGCCCAAAGCGCATTGATAAATCCCATTCCTAGCACCAGCAGAGATCCGGTCATGGCCCCGGTAATAATCATCGGGAACCCGAGCCAAACCATACTGACTGAGAACATGCTGCGCCTAGCAGCCGCAGGCACGGCACAGTGCTCATATTCGCTTCCTAAGGCGTGTTCGATCTCCTCCTCAACCTGTTTGAATTCATCGATTAAATTTTCACCATAATGGTGCCCCACTTCATCGGCTACGTTCACTTCGACTTTTTGGGTCATGGCGCTTGCGTATCCCTCAGTGGCCGCAGCAACCACACGGTAGTGACTGCGGAATATTCAGATGGATCCATGTGATAAATCTAGCGTCTCGGGGTCGATTACTTATGTTCGCCCAGGGTTTTTTCATTCGGGATTCCTGCAATCGGGCATTCGGCGGTTCCGGGTGTCGAGCGCGTGATCTTCTCGACGTTGGCACGCGCCAGGGCGGGGTCCGTGATCCAGGTGTTGTAAAAATCGTAGGGACACTCGCCAACGCCGTTGACGTCATCGCCGGAATTGATGGTACCGGTGTAGCCGCGATGCAGGAGTTTATAAAGATGATTTTCGGATTGACCGTGTTTTCGCGCGTCGCGAATCTGCGAAACAGAAAGCTCGGCGTATTGGATACCGAAGTTTTCTTCACCGCACTCACCCAAAGTTCGCCCATCGAAACCGATGATGGCGGAGTGACCGAAGTAGGAATAGACACCGTCGAAACCCGCCGCGTTGGCCACCGCCACGTAGCAGTTGTTCATCCATGCCATGGCCTTGGCGACCACAATTTGTTGATCCTTGGCGGGATACATGTAGCCCTGACAGCGAACAATGAGTTCGGCACCCTTCATGGCGCAGTCGCGCCAGATTTCCGGGTAGTTGCCGTCGTCGCAGATGATCAGGCTAACCTGTAGACCTTTCGGTCCTTCCGTAACGTATGTTTTACCACCCGGATACCAACCTTCGATCGGGCACCAGGGCATGATCTTGCGATACTTCTGCACGATCTCGCCCTGGTCGTTGATCAGGATCAAGGTATTGTAGGGAGCCTTGTTTGGATGTTCTTCATGCCGCTCCCCGGTCAGCGAAAACACGCCCCAGGTACCAGCCGTGCGGCAGGCTTCGGAAAAGATCTCGGTCTCGTCACCCGGGATGGTCGAAGCAGTCTCGTACATCTCTTTGGGGTCGTACATGATGCCATGGGTGCTGTACTCGGGAAAAATTACCAGATCCATGCCCGGCAATCCCTTTTTCATGCCGACCACCATGTCGGCGATATTGCGGGCGTTGTCTAACACTTCGGCGCGCGTATGCAGCCGCGGCATTTTGTAGTTGACCACGGCCACGCCAACCGTGTCCTGGCTCGAAGAGATATCACCATGTCGCATGAACGTTTTCCTCTGGTTTTAAAAGTTTCGAATCGTCCCCGTGATCCACACCATGACGTCGTGTAACCGGGGTACCGCCTGCCAACCCAATAGGCAGAACACCAACGCCGTTCACGCCTGTTTGGCTGAAGCGTCAAACTGACAGATACCGACTGATCTGCTCGGTATCGACGTTTTCACGTAGATCCTCATGAATGAAGTTACCCTTGTCGATGACGATAATGCGATCGGCCACCGCCATGGTGAAACTCAGTACCTGCTCAGACACAATAATGGTGATATCGCGCAGCTTGCGTATTTCGTTCAATACGTTGGCGATATCTTTAATGATTGAAGGCTGTATGCCCTCGGTCGGTTCGTCGAGCAGTAGTATTTTTGGGTTGGTAACTAAGGCGCGCGCGATGGCAAGTTGCTGTTGCTGTCCGCCAGACAAATTGCCACCTTTGCGGTGGCGCATTTCGTGCAACACCGGAAACAGTGAAAATATCTCGTCTGGGATCGTTTTGTCGGCCGCTCGCTCGAGTCCCGTCTCGATATTCTCGATGACGCTCAAGTTTGGAAATATCATGCGCCCCTGCGGCACATAGGCAATGCCGTTAGCCACTCGCAAATACGATTCCATTTGCGCGACCTCGACGCCGTCGACGCGGATCGAACCGCCTCCGGTTGGCAAAATTCCGATCAATGCCTTGAATAGCGTGGTCTTACCCATGCCATTGCGGCCCATGATCGCTACCGTCTCGTTTTTCACGGCAGTCAAATCAATGGCGTGAACAACCTCGCTTTCGCCGTACCTGACTGATAACTTCGATACCTCGAGCATTGTTGGCAGCCTCCGATTAATGACCGAGATACACTTCTATGACACGCGCATCCGACTGCACATGATCCATCGTCCCCTGAGAGACAATCTTGCCTTGATGCAGTACCGTGACCTTGTGCGCGATACGCTTGACGAATTCCATATCGTGCTCGATGACGATGACGGAACGATCTTTACAAATTCGGTTGAGTAGTTCCGCAGTTTGCTCGCGTTCACGTACGCTCATGCCCGCTACCGGCTCATCTAGCATCAACAATTCCGGATCTTGAATTAGCAGCATTCCAATCTCGAGCCATTGTTTTTGTCCGTGACTTAGCAGTCCCGCCTCGGTGGTCAATAGGTCTGCCAAATACACCATGTCGGCGATTTCATGAATGCGTGATTTGACTTCCGGTGTACGCTTGAACATCAGTGCGCCAAAAACTGTTCTGCCTTTCGGATAGGAAATTTCCAAATTGTCGAATACGGAAAGGTTTTCATAGATCGAGGGTGTCTGGAATTTCCGACCGACGCCGGCGCGCACAATTTGGTGTTCAACCATATTGGTCAACTCCAATCCCTTGAACTTGATCGATCCGCTCGCGGCTTTGGTCTTGCCGCATATCAGATCGAGAACAGTCGTTTTTCCGGCACCGTTCGGGCCGATAACTACCTGCAATTCGTTCTTGTCGACGTATAGGTTCAGACCGTCAACCGCCTTAAACCCGTCGAAGGAGACGGTCAGATCTTCGATGGCTAGGACGAAGTCCGTATTGGTCATTTTACGGCCCTCTCTTTCTCACCTACCTGTATTCGACTGCTAGCGGATCTCTTGCCGCTCATTTTGTCCAACATCGGATCGACATACGGCTTGGCGTAAGTCTGGTAAAGGCCAGCCAAGCCATTGGGAAAGAACAAGACGACGCCGATAAACAATCCACCCATCAGGAATAACCACAGTTGTGGAAAAGATTCGGAGAACACGGTCTTACCGTAGTTGACCAACAAGGCGCCGTACACCGCACCTATGAGCGACATGCGGCCACCGACGGCGGCGAGGATAACCATTTCGATCGACGGTACAATACCGACGAACGACGGCGACATGAATCCCACTTGCAGCGTGAACATCGCGCCACCGATGGCTGAAATGATGGCTGCGAAACAAAATACGAAGATTTTGAAATTGGATACGTCGTACCCGGAAAAGCGTACCCGGTCTTCCTTGTCACGCATGGCGAGGAGCAGTCGGCCGAATTTCGACGTCACGATGTAGCGGCATATCATTATCACGCCGACGAGTAGCGCGCCGTTTACATAATAGAGAAGATATTTCGCTGAGTTTGTATTGATGTTCCAGCCGAGTAAGGTTTTTAGATTGGTTATACCGTTGGTACCGCCGGTATAACCCTGCTGTCCGACGATTAAAATGGTCAAGATGGCCGCTATCGCTTGCGTAATGATGGCAAAATACACGCCGCCAACGCGGCGTTTAAACATTGCCGCACCGATGACATAAGCGAACACAGCTGGCACAACGAAAATTGCGATGATTGTGAACGTTAGACTATGAAATGGCTGCCAAAAGGCCGGCAAACTGGTGATTTGGTTCCAGTCCATGAAATCGGGGATGCCGGGCGTGGTCTGGCGCGCGGTGCTAATCAGGTCGGAGGCTTCGAGCTTTAGGAACATGGCCATGCAATAGCCACCTAGTCCAAAAAACACGCCCTGGCCTAAACTCAGTACGCCCGCGTGTCCCCATAACATCACCAGACTCACCGCCACAAAGGCATACGTCAGATACTTGCCGACGAGATTTAGGCGAAACACGTCAAGCGTTGCAGGCATCACCGCAAATATTAATAGTGCTAGTATGAGCAGCCCGATCGCGCCTTGCCTGCCACCTAACCAACGTTCATAAAGAGTGTACATCGCTCTGTTCCTCCGCTCCCTACTTCCTGATTTTGCTTGTGAACAAACCTTCTGGCCGTAACATGAGAATCACGATGATGGTAAGCAGTGTCGCCACCTTTCCCATCGCGTTGGTCATGAAGAAGGTAAGAATTGCCTGTGCTTGTGCGATGCTGAAAGCCGAGGCAATGGTGCCGAGCAAACTTGCAGCGCCGCCGAACACAACTACCAGGAAGGTATCGACGATATACTGAGAGCCGCTGGTGGGCCCGGTTGAGGCGATAGTGGTAAATGCCGCGCCGGCGATCCCTGCTACACCACAACCGACCGCAAACGTTATACGGTCGATTTTCTTCGTATTGATACCTACTGCGCCCGCCATGCTGCGATTTTGGGTAGTTGCTCGCACTTTAAGGCCCCAGCGGGACTTATACAGTGATAGGAGTACGGCGGTAGTAACCACGATGGTCAAAGCCATGACAAATAGGCCGTTGATGGGTATATCGATGGTCGCGGTCGGCGACCATGAACCCATCAGCCATTGCGGCAGCGTCGGACTAACCTCGCGACCGCCAAAGATCGATCGAAAAACCTGCTGCATAATCAGACTCAAGCCCCAAGTCGCCAGTAACGTATCGAGCGGTCGCTTATACAGGCGCCGTATCAAAAGAAATTCGACCGCATAGCCGACCGCGAAGGCGATAATAAATGCCGCTAGAATTGCAACCACGAAGTAGTAAGGCATGAACGCGGGGAAATATTGTTCGGTAAGTTTGGAAGTGACATAAATGGTATATGCCCCGATGGTCATGAACTCGCCGTGCGCCATATTGATCACGCCCATCTGACCAAATATGATCGCTAAGCCGAGCGCCATTAGCAGTAACACACTAAATAGACTCAAGCCGGCGAATCCCTGCATGGCTAGGATTGAGCCCCAATCCGAAAACGAGTACCCGAGCAACATGGGCGAATCTCCTAGTAGATACTCAATTCACTGCATGTGGAGGAACCGCGGCGGACGTAGTTTCGTCCCGACCCGCCACGGTCCCATGCAAGTGCTTTAGACGATCAATAGCCCTTGGGAAATGGATTGGGCATGATGTACGGAGACGTATAAACGATGTCCGCCTGTCCGTCGGCACGCCACCGCCCGATACGCAGGCGCGTCTTCAGGTGATGATTCGGTTCAAGATAGACCATACCCTCAGGCGCATCGAAACTGATCTTGCCGCTTTCTTCGGCCTTGACGACTTTATCGGTGTCAAAACTTCCGGCCATCTCGACCGCTTTTTTCCACAGCCACGGTCCCTCGTAGGCCGCCTGGGTGACGTC
>JASBUN010000056.1 GCA_030147845.1 Gammaproteobacteria bacterium | reverse complement strand
CGTACCGCTGTACTACCCGGTTCAGTATGAAGGCGAAGAATCGTCGCGCTATGTGTTCTACACCGGTGCGGCGCCCAATCAGCAAGCCATTCCCGCCGTCGATTATTTGATGAATGACCTCGGTGTAAAACGCTGGGTTTTGGCCGGTACGGACTATGTCTACCCGCGCACCACCAATAAAATCCTGGAAGCCTATCTCAAGTCCAAGGGCGTAAAGTCCTCGGATATCATGGTCAACTATACGCCGTTCGGTTACTCGGACTGGCAGAGTATCGTCTCCAACATTAAAAAATTCGGTTCGCAAGGCAAGAAGACGGCGGTCGTATCAACCATCAACGGTGACGCGAACGTGCCGTTCTACAAGGAACTGGCGAATCAAGGCGTCACGGCGGATCAAATTCCGGTCGTCGCGTTTTCGGTCGGCGAGGAAGAATTGTCCGGCATCGATACCAAGCCGTTGGTAGGACACCTGGCGGCGTGGAATTACTTTATGAGTGTCGATACGCCGGCCAACCATAAGTTCATCAAAGAATGGCATGCGTTTATCAAGAACAAGAAACGCGTCACCAACGACCCGATGGAGGCGCACTATATTGGTTTCAATATGTGGGTAAAAGCAGTACAGAAGGCCGGCACTACCGATCCCGAGAAAGTGATTGATGCCATGATCGGTGTGACGGTACCGAATCTAACCGGCGGTTATGCCACCATGATGCCCAATCATCACATCACCAAACCGGTGCTCATCGGCGAGATACAGGATGACGGCCAGTTTGCCGTGGTGTGGAAAACGCCTGGAGAAGTAGCCGGCGATGCCTGGTCGGACTATCTGCCGGGTAGCAAAGACTTAATCTCCGATTGGCGCGCACCGCTTTCTTGCGGTAACTACAACGTCAAGACGGGTAAGTGTTCCGGGCAGAATTTCTAGCATTAACTTCACGCCCGGGTGTCGTCACGACGACACCCGGGTACTGCGGGTGGCACGTTAATGCCCGGCCTCCCCTCGCCAAAGCTAAACACTGATGCATACCCCACTTACATTTTGGCGTCACTTGCGCATTGCCGCTACGCTGCTGCTCATTGGTGCGGCGCTGGCCCCAGGGTACTCGGCCCGCGCCGCGGACGCTACCAGTCCGCCGAACCTGGCCGATGTATTGCGGGGCCTGACAGTTAGTAGTTTTATGCAGAAGAAAGCCGCGTCCGACGCGCTTGCGAACGTCGATGACCCGCGTACTTTGGTCCTTTTGAAGGCCTTGCTGAGCGGTCACTTGTATTATCGAAAGAGCGATAAGCAGGTGCTGGTCCTCAGCCCAAGCGGCGACGCCTATGCGGTGCGCGATGCTGTAAGCGGAAAATTATTGGGCAGTTCAGACAAGGATGGCCTGACTAAAATTACCATCAACAATCAGATGCGCGGCAGCCTGCGCGAAGCGATCGCCAGACGCAGCCTGTATAGCAAAGATAGACGTGTACGCCTAGCGGCGGTCGACGAGATGCTCGACAATCTGACGCCGCATGCGGTCGGATTGCTGCGCACCATGCGTGAGAGCGAAAAAGATCCGGCTGTGCTCGCCAAGATCCGCACCGGATTGGCGCTGGCGGATTTAAATCATGGCAGCGACGCTCAGCGGCTGGCAGCTATTCATGTTTTGGCAGGCGGAATGAATCAAACCGCGCGCAATCGATTGCGCGGATTACTACGAAAAAATCCCGACGGCGGCTTCGTCGAAGGCAACGCAACAGTGCGCGCCGCGGCGCGTACTGCACTGGCTTCCATCGAGCGGCGTATCGAGTTTTACACCATCGTGCAAACCGGCTTCTTCGGACTTAGTCTCGGTTCCGTTTTACTACTTTCCGCGATCGGTTTGGCGATCACCTTCGGCGTCATGGGGGTGATCAACATGGCGCACGGCGAGATGATGATGTTGGGCGCCTACACGACGTACGTCGTGCAGCTTATGATGCCAAGTCACATTGATGTTTCCTTATTCGTTGCCATTCCGGCGGCGTTCGCCGTCTCCGGGTTGGCCGGCATCATCATCGAGCGTGGTGTCATTCGGTTTCTATATGGCCGACCGCTGGAAACGTTGTTGGCGACCTTCGGTATTAGTTTGTTTCTACAGCAGTTGGTGCGAACCGTTTTCTCTCCGCTCAACCGTGCCGTCGAATCGCCGTCATGGATGAGTGGGTCACTACAGATTAACAGCGCTCTATCGCTGACCAACAATCGACTCTATGTACTTATTTTTGCGTTGCTGGTATTCGCGGCGTTGCAACTGGTGATGAAGAAGACTGCGCTAGGACTGCAGGTACGCGCCGTTTCCCAGAACCGCGAAATGGCGCGCGCGATGGGCGTGCGCACGGGATGGGTGGATGCCATGACCTTCGGTCTTGGATCCGGCATCGCCGGCATCGCCGGTGTGGCGTTAAGTCAGCTGACCAATGTCGGTCCCAACCTTGGCCAATCATATATCGTTGACTCATTTATGGTGGTGGTGTTCGGCGGTGTCGGCAATCTTTGGGGAACCTTGGTCGGCGCGATGTCGCTGGGCGTGTTCAACAAGGTGCTGGAGCCCTGGTCGGGTGCGGTACTGGCCAAGATTCTGATGCTCGTCCTTATCATTTTGTTTATTCAGAAACGCCCGCGCGGCTTGTTTCCGCAAAAAGGTCGAGGCGCCGAGGGCTGAATATGAACGAGCAAAATTTGTTCAAGCGCCTGTTGGCCGATGACCGTGGCGGTCAGGCGTTGCTTGCGAGCTTAGCCGTGATCGCCGTAGCACTGCCTATTTTGAACCTGGTCGTGCCGGCTTCCTCCGCACTGCATGTGTCCACCTACACGGTAGCGTTGTTCGGAAAGTACCTCAGTTACGCGTTGTTAGCCCTGGCGCTCGATCTGGTTTGGGGTTACTGCGGTATTCTCAGTCTCGGCCACGCGGCGTTCTTTGCCTTGGGTGGCTACGCCATAGGTATGTATCTAATGCGTCAGATCGGCGACCGCGGCGTATACGGGAATCCCAATCTACCCGACTTCATGGTTTTTCTAAATTGGAAAGAGCTTCCATGGTATTGGCATGGCTTCGAGCATTTCTGGTTCGCCGCGCTAATGGTGATGCTAGCGCCGGCGTTATTGGCCTATTTGTTTGGATGGTTTGCATTTCGCTCACGCGTTACCGGTGTCTACCTTTCCATCATTACGCAGGCGCTCACCTACGCGCTAATGCTGGCTTTTTTTCGTAACGAGATGGGTTTTGGCGGTAACAATGGCTTGACCGATTTTAAAGATATTCTTGGTTATAGTTTGCAATCCAATGCCACGCGCATAGGCCTGTTTTTAGCCTCCGTGCTCGCCCTGGCGCTGGGTTACTTGGCCGCACGCTACGTGGTTTGTTCGAAGCTTGGCCGCGTCGTCGTGGCGGTACGTGACGCCGAGGATCGCGCCCGCTTCATCGGCTACAAGACCGAGAGCTACAAGCTATGGATCTTCGTGTTTTCGGCCGTCCTGGCCGGTATCGCCGGTGCCCTGTATGTGCCGCAGGTTGGGATTATCAACCCCGGCGAATTCTCGCCGTTGAATTCCATAGAGTTGGTTATTTGGGTGGCAGTCGGTGGGCGCGGCACGCTCTATGGTGCGATCGCCGGTGCGATCTTAGTCAACTACGCCAAAACGTATTTCACTGGCGCGCTGCCGGACGTGTGGCTGTTCGCGTTGGGTGCATTGTTTGTATTGGTGACCTTGTTTCTTCCGCGCGGCATCGTCGGGCTTCTGCGGCGTCGGCGTATGGGTAAAACGGCACCGACGAATTTGGTGAATTCGCTATGAATGGCAGCGTATTCAAACGCGTCGGGCGTGTGCTACGAGGCCAACGCGGAGCGACGAATGCAGCCGAGGGAATGCACACCGCTGTTCCGAATGAGGTCGATACCACACACGGTCCTATTTTGTATGTGGAAAACGTCACGGTCAGCTTCGACGGCTTCAAAGCGCTCAACAATCTAACCTTGTACATAGACGACGGTGAGTTGCGCTGCATCATCGGTCCCAACGGCGCCGGTAAGACGACCATGATGGACGTCATTACCGGCAAGACACGTCCGGACACCGGGCAGGTGTTTTTCGGTCAGACCATGGATCTGACGCGCATGACCGAATATCAGATTGCCGCCGCCGGTATCGGCCGTAAGTTCCAGAAGCCGACCGTGTTTCCCGAACATTCCGTGTTTACCAATCTCGAACTCGCCATGCGCGCTGACAAGCGTGTGTGGACGAGTTTGACAGCGCGCTTGAGCGGCGAGCAACGCTATCGCATCGATGAGGTACTGATGACCAACGGTCTGAACGATCTGCGCCAGCTGTACGCCGGTCAGCTCTCACACGGCCAGAAGCAGTGGCTCGAAATCGGCATGTTGTTGGTGCAGAGCCCACGCGTGTTGTTGGTCGACGAGCCGGTGGCGGGTATGACGCATCAGGAAATGGACCAGACCGGTGAATTGCTAACGCGCTTGGCCGGCGCCCATTCGGTCGTCGTCGTCGAGCACGATATGGAGTTCGTACGCTCCATTGCCCGCAAAGTAACGGTGTTGCACGAAGGCAGCGTCTTGGCCGAGGGCAGTATGGACGAGGTGCAGAATGACGCGCGCGTGATTGAGGTTTATTTGGGGGGCGCACCGTGCTGAGTGTCCACGGATTAAATCAATTTTATGGTGAAAGCCATACCCTCTGGGACGTCGATCTGGAGGTGCCCGAGGGTGGGTGTGTGTGCCTAATGGGCCGCAATGGCGTTGGTAAGACTACCTTACTCAAGACCGTCATGGGCCTGTTGCCGGTTCGCAGTGGCAGCATACGCTTTGGCGGCACTGAACTGGTCGGCCGCGCGGCTGAGCTACGTGCGCGTCTCGGGATCGGTTACGTACCGCAGGGGCGCGACATTTTTCCGCGCCTGACGGTGGAGGAAAACCTACAGGTCGGACTGGGAATCGGTAGCGATCGCGCCGTGCTGGAGCGTATTTTCGATCTTTTCCCGGTGTTGAAACAAATGCTCAAACGCCGTGGCGGCGACCTTTCCGGCGGCCAACAGCAGCAACTGGCGATCGGTCGGGCGTTGACCCTGAAGCCGCGCCTGCTCATCCTTGATGAGCCGACTGAAGGTATTCAACCCAATATCGTGCGCGAAATCGGCGATATCATCAGGCGGCTCAATCGCGAGGAGCGCCTGACGGTGCTGCTGGTGGAGCAGAAATTGCCGTTTGCGCGCCGCGTTGGTGAACACTTTTTGCTGCTCGACCGCGGCCGTTGCGTCGCCGGTGATGTCATGTCTGAGCTGAGCGACAGCTTGGTTCAGCGCTATCTCAGCGTCTAGCCACGCGTTCCGCAGTTTCCGCGGTGGCCGAATCTCGGTATACTCCGCTGCTGCGCCCGGATGTCTGACTAAATTCCGCCTCTGTCCGAGGCCGGGCCGGCCCTAATGGAGCCATTCGTGTCCGTCACGCATAGTGGCGCGGCGCGAATAGGTGCGAACTAGAATAGTGGGAGAGCATTGTGAGCCACCAAGATGATGTTTTCGTTCGAACCATATTTGGAGTAATGATTGGTTTGGCGGTATTTGCCGTCGTGATTTTCATACTGGCCAACAGCCTCGGCGGCAGCGAACCGTATAAGCCGCAAGGCGCAGCCGCCAACGGCAACAAGATGGCGCAGGCGCAGATCGCCAAAGAACTCAAACCGGTTGGGCAGGTCGATGTGGCGGGCGCGGCCTCCGGCGGTGGTGGCGCCGGCGGTGGCTTGTCCGGCGAAGCGATCGTCAACAAAACCTGTGGTGCCTGTCATGTCTCGGGCGTGGCCGGAGCTCCCAAGATTGGCGACAAGGCGGAATGGGAAAAGCGCCTCAAAGTGGGCGGTCTACCGAATCTGCTCAAGGTCGCGATCCACGGTCTGGGCGCCATGCCGCCGCGCGGTGGTGGTGGCTATAAAGATGATGAGATGAAGGCGGCGATCGTCTACATGCTGCACAAGACCGGCATCGAGGTCGCCGGCGGCGGTGGTGGTGAAGCCAAGGCCGCGGGTGGCGGATCGAGCGGCGGTCCATGGAAGGTTGATCTGGCCAAGGGTAAGGAGCTGGTCGGCAAAGTCTGCGCCGCCTGTCATGTGTCGGGTGTCGCCGGTGCGCCCAAGATCGGCGATCACGACGCCTGGGCCAAACGCTATAAGGCCGGCAAAGCGGAAGTGCTGAAAATTGCCGAGACCGGCAAGGGCGCCATGCCGCCGCGCGGCGGCAGCAGTTACAACGATCAGGAAATGAAAGACGCCATCGGCTACATGCTGCACGAGAGCGGCATCGACGTCACCAAGTAAGCGTCGCCGTTGCGATGGCACGAAAAAGGGCTGCTTCGGCAGCCCTTTTTTATTGCTGTACCTGACCGGGCGAATCAGGGATAGCGGCGTCGGCTGTAGATTTGTGCACGGCTGAAGCCGTGCCTACAAGGTCGTAGGGTACGCGGTTGACCGCGGGGTTGTATTGGCACGGATTCTCCGCGCAGAGCCGTAAGATACGCAGTTGGTTCGGGGCGGGTTTTGTAGGCGCGGATTCTCCGCGCAGAGCCGTACGATACGCGGTTGGTTCGGGGTGGGTTTTGTAGGCACGGATTCATCCGTGCAGGTCGTACGGTACGCGGTTGACCGCGGTCGGGTTTTGTAGACACGGATTCTCCGCGCAGAGCCGTACGATGCGCAGTTGGTTCGGGATAGGTTTTGTAGGCACGGATTCATCCGTGCAGGTCGTATGGTACGTGGCTGATTGGGGCGGGTTTTGTAGACACGGATTCTCCGCGCAGAGCCGTACGATACGCGGTTGGTTCGGGGTGGGTTTTGTAGGCGCGGATTCATCCGTGCCGGATCGGAATGAGGCACGAATATCGGTGTCGGGCGCGCAGTCGCGACAAGCCGGGCCGCGCGTCACTTCGCCAGCAGGCCGCGCAACTGCGCCAGATGCGCCTTGCCGCGTTCCTTGCGTTGCTCGGGGTCGACGCTGCCGTCGTCTTCCCACACCAGGTCGTCGCTCGGGAGTTCCTGCAGAAAACGGCTCGGTTCGCACACGATCATTTCGCCGTAGCGCTTGCGCCGGCGCGCGAACGAGAACGTCAGGCTCTTGCGCGCGCGCGTGATGCCGACATAGGCCAGTCGGCGCTCCTCTTCCAGGCCGTCCTCGATACTGTTGCGGTGCGGCAGCAATTCCTCTTCCATGCCGACCAGAAAGACGTGCTCGAATTCCAGTCCTTTGGCGGCGTGCAGTGTCATCAGGCTGACGGCGTTGCCGGTGTTTTCGTCGTCGCGTTCGAGCATGTCCATGAGCGCCATTTGCGCCAGCAGATCGGCCAGCGCGGTATCGGCGTTGCCCTGGCGCGCCAGACGGCCGAGCCAGGCGAGCAACTCGCGTACGTTTTCCATGCGTCGCTGGGCCGCCGGCAGGTCCGCGCTTTGCTCCTTGAGCCAGGCGTCATAGCCGAGTTCGTCGATGAGATTATTGACCGCGACCATGGGGTCGCCGTGCGCAGCACGCTCGCTCAGTTGCTCCATCCATTGCGCGAATTGTCGCAGGCTATTGGCGCCGCGCGCGTTCAATTGCGCCGCCAGATCGTTTTCCTGGCTGGCGCGCAACAGGCTCAGGCGACGGCTCGCGGCCAAGTCGCTGAGCTGCTCCATGGTGCCCGGCCCGACACCGCGCCGCGGCGTATTGGCGACGCGCAGAAAGGCGGCGTCGTCGTCGGGATTGACCAGCAGGCGCAGGTAGGCCATGACGTCCTTGACCTCGCTGCGGTCGAAGAACGACTGTCCGCCGCTGAGGTGATAGGGGACGCTGTGTTCGCGCAGCACGCGTTCGAACACGCGCGCCTGATGGTTGCCGCGATAGAGAATGGCGTAGTCGCGGTATTGGCCGCTCTGGCGGAAGCGCTGCGCCAGTAGTTGCGAGACCACGCGTTCGGCTTCGTGATCGCCATCCTTGCAGGTCAAGACGCGCAGCGGATCGCCCATGCCTAATTCGCTCCACAGGCGTTTTTCGAACTGATGCGGATTGTGCGCGATGAGGTGATTGGCCGAACGCAGAATACGGCCCAGGGAGCGGTAGTTCTGCTCCAGTTTGATCACCTTCAGTCCGGCAAAATCCTGCGCCAGGCGCGCCAGATTTTCCGGCTGTGCGCCGCGCCAGGCGTAGATGGATTGGTCGTCGTCGCCGACCACGGTCAGGCCACGGCGTTCGCCCACTAGCAACTGCACCAGGCGATACTGGCAAGCGTTGGTGTCCTGATACTCGTCGATCAATAGATAGCGGATGCGTTCGCGCCAGCCGCCCAAACAGTCGGCGTCACGCTCGAACAGCAGCGCCGGCTGTACGATGAGGTCGTCGAAGTCGGCCGCATTATAGGTTTTCAAATAGTGGTTATAGCGCTCGAACAGTACCGCCGCGTGCGTCTGCTGGGCGTCGGTGGCCTGCGCCAGGGCCTGTTCGGGGGTCAGAAAGGCGTTTTTCCAGCGCGAAATTTGCCAGCGCAAGGCGTCTTCCTGGTCTGATTTACCACCCAGCTCCTTGCGCACCAACTCGCGCACCAGCGTCGCGCTGTCCTGGCTGTCGAAAATGGTAAAGCCGCGCCGGTAGCCGAGTTTTTTATACTCGCTGCGCAGAATATTCAGGCCGAGCGTATGGAAAGTGGACACGCGCAAGCCTTGCGCGGCCGGTCCGCGCAGCAGCCGGCCGATGCGCTGCTTCATCTCGCGCGCGGCCTTGTTGGTGAAGGTGACGGCGGCGATGTGTTCGGCGCTGATCTGGCGCTCACGAACCAGATAGGCGATTTTTTCGGTGATGACCCGGGTTTTGCCGCTACCGGCGCCGGCCAGCACCAGCAGCGGGCTGTCGACGTGCTGAATAGCGGCGCGCTGGCGCGCATTGAGGTCGGACACAGGGTCGATTTCCGGCAAGTCTGAAACGGCTGCTGATTGTAGCAGGGCTATCGCCGACGCCGCTATGCGACCGTCATACGCGGGCTAAAGTTATTATAAATCAATAGATTAAAATACAATTTAGGCGGGCGGTGCGGTTTGCAAATAGCATCGGCCGAAAAAAAATGATATTGTACAAATTCATTTTGCGGCAATTCATCATTGCACCTTGCAATGGCAGCGTCGATCAGTCGTCGGCGGATGGACCCGGCATCTTTAAGCATGGCAAACCTACGCACGCAACGGCTATTCCCTCTACTGGCTGCTTTTCTATCGCTGGCGCTCGCGGCTGCGGCGACGGCCAGCGCCAACGCGCCGGCGCTACACAGCGATACCGCCGTCTCGGCGGCCGGTTACTACCAGCTCAAATGGTCGGCGCCCAACGGTGGTACGCCGGTGTTCGAGCTGCAAGAGGCGCCGAGCGCAAGTTTTAACCACATCCACCCGGTGTACAAAGGCACGGACGAAGCCTCGCTGCTGAGCGGACGCCGTAACGGGGTCTATTATTATCGGGTGCGCGTCGATGCGCCGAGCGGCGCCGGGCCCTGGAGCGCGCCGGTTAAAGTGACCGTCGAACACCAACCATTGGCGCGCGCCTTTCTGTTCTTCGGAATCGGTGCGGTAGTATTTCTGGCCACGCTTGGCCTGGTTGTGGTCGGCAATCTGCGCGGCCAAAAGGAATCTTGATGACTGCGCCCGAACTTCGCGTCGACAGCGAACGTCTGCAACACGACCTCGATGAGCTGAGCGCCATCGGCCGCAGTGAACGCGACCACGGCATCTATCGCATGGCGCTGTCGGAAGGCGATATGGCCGGCCGTGCCTGGTTTCGTCAACGCATCAGCGACGCCGGTCTCGAGCTGTACGTCGACGGCGCCGCCAACACGCACGCGCGTTTGGCGTGGGACGGTGAGCGTCCCAGCGTCATGACCGGATCACATCTCGATAGCGTGCCCGGCGCCGGACATTTGGACGGCGCACTCGGCGTCGTGGTCGGCCTGGAATGCCTGCGCCGCATCCAGGAGCTGCAACTGCCGCTGCGCTATCCGCTCGAAGCCGTGGCCTTCACCGATGAAGAGGGCCGCTTTGGCGGCATGGTCGGTTCGCAGGCCATCAGCGGCCGCCTGACACCGGAAACGATTTTCAACGCGCGTGATCTCAATGGCATCACCTTGGTCGATGCCATGCAGGCGTGCGGTTACAACGCCAACGACGCGCTGCGCGCGCGCCGCACGCCCGAGAGTCTGCACGCTTTTGTCGAGCTGCATATCGAGCAAGGACCGATCCTGGATCGCAGTCACACGCCCATCGGCGTGGTTGATGCCATTGCCGGTTTGTTCAAATGGGATGTGCGCCTGCTGGGCAGCGCGAACCATGCCGGCACCACACCGATGACCATGCGCAACGATGCCTTCGGCGGCGTTGCCGAACTGAGCGGCGAGATCCCGCGCATCCTGGAAGAAGACGGCAGCCCGCGCAGCGTCGCCACCATCGGCCGGGTGCAGTTGTTCCCCGGTGCCGCCAATGTCGTGCCCGGCAAGGCGGAGTTTTCGCTGGAAGTGCGCGATACCGACCCGTTGATGCTGGAGCGGCTCGCGGAGGCTTTCCGCAAGGCCATATCCGCCATCGCGCGGCGACGCGGCCTGATGTTCGAATTTGAAGTGCTGTCCGAACTGACGCCGGTAAAGTGCGATCCGGGCATCGTCGGCGTGATCGAAAACGTCACCCGCGATCTCGGCATCAACGCCACCGTCATGGCCAGTGGCGCCGCGCACGATACGCAAATGATGGCCGGACTGACGCGTGCCGGCATGCTGTTCGTGCCGAGCAAGGATGGCCGCAGTCATTCACCGGCCGAGTGGACGCCGTGGGAAGATATCGAAACCGGCGCCAACGTGCTGCTCAATACGCTGTACCGATTGGCAAGTTAACCGACTCGCAGGATCCTCTCATGAGCGATAAAGACCCGCTGCCTTCACCGGCCTATCTCAATGTCGATCCGCTGCGCGATACCTATCGCGAGGCCATCACCGAACCGCCGGCGGTGCGCACGTCGCTGGCGCAGCATCATACCGCGCTGCTGGTGATCGATTTGCAATACCTGGACGCCGCGCCCGGGTACGGCGTGTTCGCCGACATCGAAAAATCCGGTGTGCCGGTCGAGGCGCAGGAATATTATTTCCATCGGCTCGAGACGGTCGTGCTACCGAACGTGGCGCGCTTGCAGAGCGCGTTTCGCGCCAACGGCATGGAAGTGATCCATACGCGTATCCAGTCGCACACCCAGGACGGCCGCGACCGCAGCCCCGGCCACAAGCGTCTGGGCCTGCACGCCGCACCGGGTTCCAAGGAAGCCGAGTTCATCGAATCGGTGGCGCCGCAGGGCGACGAGATTGTCATCAGCAAGACCGCCAGCGGCGTCTTCAACGCCACCAACCTGGAATACATACTGCGCAACATCGGTATCACCGGACTGTTCGTGGTTGGTGTCTACAGTAACGAGTGTGTCTCCACCGCGATCCGTGATGCCTGTGATCTGGGTTTCTTTGTCACCCTGATCGAAGACGGCTGCGCTACGGTCACGCCGCAATTGCAACACGCCACGATTACCACCATGCGCGATCGTTATGCGCGGGTCATGACCACCGATGAAGCCATCAGCGAAATCAATCGCGTGGTCGCGGCATGAGTGTAGTCAACAACGCCATCCTCGATCCCGATATCGGCTGGGGCATCTTGGCCGCGTTCAGTGTGCTGTGGGTTTATCTCGGTTGGTACTGGGGGCGCAAACAAGAAGGCCTGGAAGACTACATGCTGGCCGGGCGCAACATCGGCATGGCGTTGGCGGTGGCGACCTCCATGGCCACCTGGGTGACCAGCAACACCACCATGGTGGCGCCACAGATGGCGCTGCAATTGGGCATGTGGGGCATGGTCGGTTATTCGCTCGGCTCGGTTGGCCTGATGCTGTTCGCGCCGCTGGCGCGGCGCATCCACGATCTCATGCCGAGCGGCTACACCAGCGGCGACTTCATCCGCATCCGTTACGGCAACGCCGCCTGGCGCGTGTTCCTGGTGATTTCGCTATGCTACGCGTTCGGCTGGTTGATCAGCCTCGGCATGGCCGGCGGCGTGCTCATCAACGCGCTCACCGGCATCGATTATCGCGTTGGTATGACCGTCATTCTGGCGATCTGCGTTGCCTATACCTTGCTCGGCGGTTTGCGCGCCGTCATCGGCACCGATTTCATTCAAACCATATTGATTCTGGTCGGTGTCGCCATACTGGCCTGGCTGACCATCGACCGCGTCGGCTTCACGCCCATGCACGATGCCGTCATGGCGCGCCGCCCGGAGCTGTTCAATCTGCTCATGCCGGCCGCCATCATGTTCCTGTTCAACAATCTGCTGTTCGGCGTCGGCGAGATTTTTCATTCCAATGTCTGGTGGAGCCGCGCCTTCGCGTTTCGCAAAGGCGTCGGTTTCAAGGCCTACATGACCGCCGGGCTGATGTGGATTCCGATTCCGATCGTCGCCGGCTTCGTCGCCCTGGCGGCACCGGCGCTCGGCATCAATGTTCCCGCTGCCGATATGGTCGGGCCATTGGTGGCGGCGCACTTGTTTGGCGTCGCCGGCGCCATCGTCGTTTTCATCGTCGTGTTCTCGGCCCTGGCCTCCAGCCTCGATTCATTGTTGGCGGCGACCGGCGATCTGATTACGCAGGATATCTATCGCGGCCACTTGCGCCCCGAGGCCAGCGCCAACGAAATGCGCGTCGCCGCGCGCGCCATCATTCTCGGTCTCGGCGTGGTGACGTGGCTGATCTGCTACCCGCGTATCTCCACGCTCGGCGCCTTGCTGTATTTCATGGGCGCATTCGTCGCCAGCACCATCTGGCCGATCGCAGCCGGCCTGTACTGGCGCAAGGTCAATCCGCAGGGCGCGGCCTGGGCCATGGTGCTCGGCACCGCCAGCGGCTTGACCGCCTACTTTCAAATCGGCTTCTACGCCGCCGCCCTGACCGGCGCGGCGGTGTCCATGGCCGTGGTGCTGTTGAGTACCTGGCTGTGGCCGCATGACTTCGACTGGCGCTTGCTCAACGAGCCGCCCAAGGAGGAACTGGCATGACCGCATCGACCGGATTTCTGTCCACTTTGGTGACTGTCATGGTCGTATTTACCGTCATCTCTCCTATCCTGTTGTTATGGATGTTGGCGCGCGACTGGAGTAAAGGAACGCTGTGGTGAATGAACTCGACCCGCTGTTGCAAGACCCGGTTCAGCCGAAAGATTGGACCGCCGGTATCGAGCGCCCACAGGCGCTGCTGGACGAACTCGAGGAAGATCCCAAGCCGTTGGTCGATCTCGCCAACCGCCCGGTAGTGTCCGGGCGTCAGTTTGACCGCGACACCGTCATGCAGCTATGCCGCTTGGCGGCGCTGTACGAAACCACGCCGGCGCTGGTGCAGTTGCCGCTCACCGGCAAGATTCTGATCAGCGCATTTTATGAGCCGAGCACGCGCACGCGGTTGTCGTTCGAAAGCGCCTGGCATCGCCTCGGCGGCGACATCATGTCGATCACCGACCCATCCAGCACCGGCATCGCCAAGGGCGAGTCGATGGGCGATGTCGCCGAGATGTTCAACAATTACGGTGATCTGGTCGTGCTGCGCGATTCCAACGAGCAGTCGGTGTACGAAATGCTCGAAGCGCTGCGCATTCCGATCATCAACGCCGGTAACGGCATCGATGAGCATCCGACCCAGGCCTTGTCGGATATGTATGCCATCTTCAAGTGGCGACCGGAACTGCTGTACGCGCAAGTGCCGGCGGCGCGCCGCGCGCGCATCGGCATCATCGGCGTGCCCAATCGCATGCGCACCGTGCGCAGCCTATTGCTGTTCCTGGCGCTGTTCCCGAACGCGTTCGAAGAGGTGGTCGTCATCACCGAAAACGACGTCAATTTCGACGAGGGTCAACGCGAAGAGTTGGAAGCCACCGGCCTCAAGCTGCGTCTGGCGCGTGATCTCGACGCCGAACTGCCGGGCTTGGACATCGTCTATATCAACTCCATCGCCTGGGTCGGCGACACCTACGAAAAGCTCGGCAAGCATCTGCGCCTGTCGGCCGCCTCGCCGTTTAAAAAAGGTTCGATCATTCTGCACCCGCTGGCGCGCGGTGAGGAGCTCGCCACCGATCTGGACGAGACGCCGCACAACTGGTATTTCGCCCAGGCGCGCGGCGCGGTGTTTATTCGCATGGCATTGTTGACCACGCTCACGCAGCGCATTCACCGGGTCATGGATACGCCGCAAGGCGGTTAGCGCACGCGGCGATGTTGCAACGCCGATGGCGTCATC
The DNA here is from genome assembly GCA_030147845.1 of Gammaproteobacteria bacterium. GTDB lineage: Bacteria > Pseudomonadota > Gammaproteobacteria > JASBUN01 > JASBUN01 > JASBUN01. Next base: position 8,150 of record JASBUN010000056.1, on the reverse strand, counting down.
ATCGGCGCGGCGCCAAACCAGCGCGCCACCGTGTCCCCAATCATTGAATCAATCGAGAGGTAAGCGAAACCTTTATGTGTGGCATTGCAGGTTACATACACGCCGATCCCAAACGTCCTGTTGATCCGGATACTTTAGTGGCCATGGCCGCCATTCAGTATCATCGCGGGCCAAACGGCTTCGGCTACGAGATCATCGACGGCCGCGGTGTCGGCTTTTCGCACGCGCGCCTGTCCATCATCGATCTCGATGAAGACCGCGCGCGCCAGCCGTTTCGCGACGCCGACGATAATCTGCTGCTGGCCCATAATGGCGAGTTCTACGACTACAAGCGCCTGCGCACCGAACTGACCTTGGATGGTGCGCGCTTTCGCACCAAGAGCGATTCCGAGCTGGTGCTGCATTTGTATCCGCGCCTCGGTCTTGACGACATGATGCAGCACCTGCGCGGCGAGTTTGCCTTCGCCCTCTACGACAAACAACACGACCGCCTGATGCTGGTGCGCGACCGCTTCGGCATCAAGCCGCTGTACTGGACCGAGGTCAACGGCACCATCGTCTTCGGCTCCGAACTCAAGGTGCTATTCGCGCATCCCGACGTGCCGCGCACGCTCAGCGCCGAAGGCGTCTATCACCAACTCATGCAGACCATCGTCCCCGGCAGTACGCCGTTCGTCGGCGTGCAGCAAGTACAACCGGGGCACGCGGTCATCATCGAGCGCGCACACGGCAAGTTTCAGATTCGCCAGCGTTGCTACTGGGATATGGACTTCCCGCTCATGAGCGAGCGCAACGACGATCAACCCGAGCAGTATTGGATCGAAGGTGTGCGTGAGCGCGTCATGCGTGCTGTGCATTTGCGTTTGGAAGCGGACGTGCCGGTGGCGTGTTATTTGTCCGGCGGTATCGACTCGTGTTCCATACTCGGTTTGTCGGCCGCCGCCCAGCAGTCGCCGGTCAAAGCCTTTACCATCGGCTTCGACGACGCCGCCTACGACGAGACCGCCATTGCCAAGGAGATGGCGGAGTCGGTCGGCGCCGACCATGACATCATGATGTTGGAGGCCAGCCACCTGTACGACAACTTTGTCGAGACCGTCTGGCACGCCGAACGCACCATCTACAACACCCTGGGCGTGGCCAAGCTGCTCATGAGTCGGCACGTCAACCGCGCCGGCTACAAAGTCGTGGTCACCGGCGAAGGCTCGGATGAACTGTTCGCCGGCTACCCGGCGTTTCGGCGCGATATGTTTCTGCACGGACTCGACACCTTGTCTGATTCCGAGCGCGCCACCTGGGAACAGATGCTGTCCGAGAGCAACAAGTTGTTTACCGGCGCCATGTTGGCCGAAGACGAACTGCACGACCCGGCGCTGGACAAGTTGGTCGGCTTCACGCCCGCCTGCCTGCAACCGTGGCTGGCCTCCGCCGCGCACGTGCCCGGCCTGCTCAATGCCGACAAGCGCGAGGCGCTCAAGGACTATCGCCCCGGCCGAGCTATCGCCGCGGCACTCGACGCCGATATGCTCGACGGCCGCCACCCGCTCGACAAGGCGCAATACGTTTGGATCAAGACCCAGCTCGAAGGCCAGATCCTGACCTGGGGTGGCGACCGCGTCGACATGGCCAACTCCATGGAAGCGCGCCCGGCCTTCCTCGACCACCATCTGGCCGAGTTCGCCACGCAAGTGCCGCCGTCCATGCGCATCAAAGGCCGCACCGAGAAATACGTACTGCGCGAAGCCATGAAAGGCGTGCTGCCGAAGGTGCTGTACGAACGCGAGAAGTTCGCCTTCATGGCGCCCCCGGCGCATACCGACCCGAAGAAATGGGCGGCCATGCACGCGCTCGCCGATCAATATCTGGCCAAGGACAAAATCGAAGCCGCCGGACTACTCGACGTCGGCGGTGTCGCCGCACTGTTCGAACTGCACCAGAACGCCAACACCAGCGCCTCGACGCAAGTGCAACTCGACGCCGTCATCAATCACATGCTCGGTGTGCAGATCCTGCACGAACAATTCGTCGCCGCCGACATTCCACGACAAGCACGCGCCAAGGCGCGCGAACTCGGCTGGGCCGCGTGAGGTAAGCGCGGGCGGTTTGTGTCGGCACGGATTCGTGCGTGCGCCTCACTGTACCCGGATTGCTCGATGTGTTGGATGCGGCTCGCTCGGCCGCTGCATCCTTCCCGCTACCCGAATCGCGTACTCGATACCTGGAACCATGTAGGCACGGATTCATCCGTGCATAACCCCCGATTCATCGGACGTTCGCTTTCCCGCCTTCGAAGGTGCCTGCCGTCTATTCCCTAACACTTCAAAAACCTGCCTTTATATGTCACTATCGCTTGATCGGCTGACGCCATGGACCATGCGAGCCACGGAGATTTCGTGTTTTGCAGAGCGGTAGCGTGACTGCGATCCTGCCGTCCTGGCCATAACGCCGCAATACAAAGACGGTGATTGAAGTTGAGATCATTCACTCGCAGCTCGAGTATGCGGCCAATCTTCACGGGCCTATACCTTCCGTCGTTTGTCGGCGCAAGATACAAAAACACTATGCTGAACAATATACGGACAGCGTCCGTGTTTAATCACGGACAATGTCCGTCTACTTACTGTTAGATGCAAAAACGAGATAACCCATAATGGCAGATAGATACGATTGGAACAATCCGACATCCATTAGCCGTACCACGTACACATGTGGTCATTGTGGCAACAAGGTAGGTCCGAACCTAGGGTACTATGGCTCCGTTCAGCCCGGTGGGGTCCAGGTGTTTATCTATATATGCCCAACATGTAACAAGCCCACCTTTTTTGATGAGGAAAAAACGCAATTGCCTAATGTGCGTTTGGGGCGTGATGTTTCGGGAATTACCGATGCGGGAGTCGAGAAACTATACAACGAGGCGAGAGATTGCACTGCAACAGGAGCGCATACGGCCGCAGTTCTTCTATGTAGAAAAATATTGATGAATATCGCTGTCCAACACGGTGCAAAGGAGGGCGAGTCATTTGTTTCATATATAAATCATCTTGAACAATCTGGGTACGTTCCGCCCAATGGCAAGGAATGGGTTGATAGAATCAGACAAAAAGGAAATGAAGCAAACCACGAGATCGCATTAATGACGGAAGCAGACGCGGCGCAAATAATGCATTTTGTTGAAATGCTACTTCGTTTTATTTATGAGTTTCCGAGCATGGTAGATGGTTAATGCATCTAACAATGCGCTTGTTCGGACGCAAACTACGCTGCGCTTCGTTTGCGCCGCACAGCTTTGTCGTTATGCATAAAAAAGCGTGAACTAATGGAGCAGGAACAAACGGTAGACGATTTACTTGGCATGCTGATTTCGCACTGGTGTGATTGGGAGCGACACGAAGTATTCTATCTTGAAACCCTCGCGCCCCAGCTAACAAAAGCGCCTGAATCTGGCGATGACACAGAACGCTCAATTCTTAACACATTGAGAGGAATACTCAATGATGATGAATGGCTTAGTCTTCCTTCTTTGATTAGAGAAAAGCGTGAGGGGAAATTACGAGAGATAGAACAAGAAAAGTTACGCCAAGAAGCAGAGCGTAAAGCTAAAGAAGAAGAGAGAAAACGAAAAGAGCAAGAAAGATTGCTAGCGGAACAGCGAGCAAAAGAAGAACGAATCGAAAAAGAAAAAAGGCGGTTGGAGAAAGAAAAAGCTCTTGCGACGGTGCGAGAGTGGCTCGAAAGCAAATTTCTTGAGGCTGATGTTTTTTACGAGGACCAATATTCTGAGATCATCTCTCGTAAAGAGTATGGTAATCCCCCCGGAAAATGGTCGCGATTAGAAGTAGAATTTTCTACTGAAAGGAGATTCTACGGTGAAGAGATCGCGGTTTACAGACAGCCAGATCCTGGCGATTTTGAAGGAGGCCGAGTCCGGCGTAGCGGTACCGGAGGTGTGCCGCACGCACGGGATCAGCTCCGCCACGTTCTATAAATGGCGCGCCAAGTACGGTGGGATGGACGCCTCGATGATGAGCCGGCTCAAGGAACTGGAGGAAGAGAACCGGCGGCTGAAGAAGATGTACGCCGAGTCGAAGATGGATGCCGAGATCCTGCGCGAGGCGCTGGGAAAAAAATGGTAGCGCCATCCCAACGGAAGGAGATGGCGCGTTGGGCGGTGAAGGACAAAGCGGTATCCATCCGCCGGGCATGTCGGCTGTTTGCGGTGAGCGAGCGCGGTTACCGGTACCGGGCGCGGCTATCGGCGGAAAACGCGCGCATTGCTGATTGGTTGATCCGCCTGACGCACAACCAGCGCAACTGGGGCTTCGGGCTGTGCTTTTTGTACTTACGCAACGTCAAAGGCTTTGCCTGGAACCATAAGCGCGTGTATCGCATCTATCGGGCCTTGGAGCTGAACCTGCGGATCAAACCCAAGAAGCGGCTGGTGCGCGAGAAGCCCCAGCCACTGACCCAACCTCAAGCGATTAACGAGACCTGGTCGATGGACTTCATGCACGACAGCCTGTCGGACCGGAGAAGCTTCCGGTTGCTCAACGTCAATGATGACTTCAATCGCGAAGGGCTGGGCATTGAGGTGGACTTCTCGCTGCCCGCCGAACGGGTCATCCGCACCCTGGAACAGATCATCGAATGGCGCGGCAAGCCGGCGGTCATTCGCTGTGACAACGGTCCGGAATATGTCAGCGCCGCGCTAACGGCCTGGGCGGAAAGACATGGCATCCACCTCGCCTATATCCAGCCCGGCAAGCCACAGCAGAACGCCTATATCGAGCGGTACAACCGCACGGTGCGCTACGACTGGTTATCGCGATACCTGTTCGAGACGATCGAAGAAGTGCGCGACTACGCGACTCGCTAGCTATGGACCTATAACAACGAACGGCCCAATATGGCGTTGGGAGGCATCACCCCGAAACAGAAGTTGGCCCTAATGGCTTAGCTCTACTTCTAACTGCGGCCAGAAATGGGGGGATTACCATTGCGGCTGTCACCGAATACGCTGCACAGCGAAATCTGGAAGTGCCGAGCAAAGACTACGAAGCGGTTCTGGATGGATATGCGCTCGAGTCAAACAACTTCGATGTTGAGAGGAAGGCATACGGGTCAATCCGGCTGCGCGTGGGTGAGCGTGCGACAGAGATAGACGTCCCAGTGGTGGTCTACTTTGTGGGTGAGGATGACGCGGGCTACAATGATTTTCACCCTAATATGGAAAACGACGGTCTCCTGAGCGGCGATGATCAAATTCGGATATTTGGAAAAGCTATATTAAACGGTCGCTACACACCAAGGGGTGCGGGCGAAGAAGATGTTCTGCCTGTCTTTGAATGGCATTTGTATCTTCGCAGCCGAGAGTGGCTCGCTATATCAGAAGTCCTAGACTTATCTGATTCGAGTCGCTTGCCAAGAATCGGTGTCCGCATTGGATTGCCAAAAAGTGTAACAAACGACTCCATTGTGAATGACAGCCTGAACAGCCGCCTGCTGATTTACCGGATATGGATCGATTCCGCAAAAGCATATTCGACGGAGAGGCTTAATAAGAATGCAGCGTTCAGATTCGACGAGCGGGGCACCTAACCAAGCGGGCTAGCGAAAACAGGGCATCCATAGTTTGTAGCGCTGGGAAACGCGGCCGTGATATTTTGGTATCGTGTCGAGAGGGTAGTTGGGGCGACGAGTACAGTAAAGCAGCCCGTCTATGGGCCAACGTCAAATTCTGTGAGTGTCCTAGATTTGTTGAACTACTGTAAGGCCACTGGTTAGCCGCTACTTACCTGTTTGATAGTAAAACAAAAGACGGGGTTGTTAGGTGCACGCCTCTCTACCGTCAAAAATCTACCGACTGGCCGAAAGGCTGTTTATAGCCAAAATTGGTTTGCTCTGCATCCAGTGCAAATCGCTGACTTTGAACCGGATGCCTAACTAGGTATTCGAGCGGGACTTGCCAGAAGTGGGCGAGTCTCTCAGTTTTGCATTAGGCAAATCAGGAGCTCAGATGAAACACCTCATGTTTTTGTCGCTGTTGGTTCTACTTAGTGGCTGTGCGGCGAATCTTCAATTCACAGACAGGCAAACCGGAGTGACTTATACCGGCCAAACGGGCGCTACCGTTGGTAGTAGTGGCGAACTACACGCAAATATTGCCGGTGAACATTACGCGGGCCAATGGATTTATACGCCATCAGGTGGTGGTTACACGATAGGGTCTATGAATTCGTCCGCAGTAGGACCTGCCGGGTATTCGTCCTCCTACGGAACCGTTAGCGGTTTTACCACATCGGCGTCGGGCAATGGTTTAATGACGATGCATGGTGATTCGGGTAGCTATTTACGGTGTGTTTTTAACTTTAACTCGTTTTCAAATACCGGAATTGGCGAATGCCAACGGAACGATGGAAAGCTGTTTGATGTCACAATAAAGAGATAGATTGTCACAACCCGCCTAACCAAAAACTCGACCACACCCAAAAAATGGGGTCAGGTTTTCAAGCACTACAGTGGGGCGTTGCCACGCCTATCGTTTAATGGATAGGCACTTCCACGTCGTGGTGAAAAAGCATCGAAGGCAATCTGTCGTCGGGGACGCGTGGTTGCAAGACTTTCCCCTGCTTTTTATTGAGAGCAAAAATAAAGACACCCACAATTTGTAGCGCAGGAAGCGCGGCCATGATCCCTCGGCATCGTGTCGAGAGGGTAGTTGGGGGACGACGTGTACAGTGAAGCAGCCCGTCCATGGACCAACGCAAAATTTCGTGGATGCCCTATATTTTTGGCTTACTAAAGAGCGGGACGCTCAAAACACCTGTTGGAAATGAATCCGCCCCAGCCGCAAGGTAGGGCGGATGTTTTGTGTGTTGCGTCCGTTCTAACCTCTTGAGTAACCAGCTAGTTTGAAAAGTTATTGGGTTGATACATTTTTATCAAAATACATCAATTTTACGTTTTTCATCACATCGGAGGAATGTATCAGCCTGATAAATATTTATCAGTTTTGTATAAATTGATGAATTCAGGTATTATCAATAAAGACAATTCCGATAGCTCGGTGGTGCGCTATGAAACTTCCCGAAAAGCCGAAGTCGTTACCAGAGCTATTCGCTAAGTACCCGAGCGATCTTCCCAAGATAATTGCCGCCGGCATCACGGTATTGTCCAAGGGCAAATATCGGCACTGGGACAAAATCAAGCACCTTACGCCCCCTGAAGGCCTGAACCACGAACAATGGTGGTTAGGCATCAAACTCGCCCGCCATCAGCAAGCACGCGAAACCCCACTGCAAGATGCACACGGGAAACCGTTTTGGTACACCATGCCCGACATGGTTCTTGAAATGCTTCACAAGGTCGATAGCAGAGCCGGGGGGCGCATAGCGTTACCGGAAGAGGTTACGAATCCGGATACCCGTGATCGTCATCTGTTCAAGTCACTTGTGGAAGAGGCTATTACATCGAGTCAGCTAGAGGGTGCATCTACTACGCGGCAAGCGGCTGCGGACATGATTCGGTACGGCCGTAGTCCAAAAGACAAGAGCGAGCGGATGATCTTCAACAACTACGAAGCCATAAACCAGATTCGCGAACTAAGAAATCAGCCCTTAACCCCCGCCCTGGTATCGTCTCTTCATCGTACCCTGACCGCGCATACCTTGGAAAATGCCGATGCGGCGGGGCGCCTCCAAACTCCGACAGAAGAGCGGGTACAGGTGGTTGATAATCAAAGCCATCGAGTGCTGCATACGCCGCCTCCGGCCGAACAACTGACTAAGCGCCTTAACGACATGTGTGAGTTCGCAAATAACGCGCAGTCCGCCAAAACGTTCATGCATCCAATCGTGCGGGCCATCGTGCTGCATTTCTGGCTCGCCTATGACCACCCTTATGAGGACGGTAACGGCAGAACCGCGCGCGCGTTGTTTTACTGGGCACTACTCTCGCAAGGTTATTGGTTGTTTGAATACGTATCGATATCACGAATATTGAAAGAAGCGCCCGCCCGTTACAGCGAGTCGTATCTGTATTCGGAAACAGACGACAACGATTTAACCTATTTCATTATTTATCAACTTGAAGTGATATTAAGAGCGATCGAGGAACTCGACTCGTACCTGCAGCGGAAAGCTGCCGAAATTCGT
>JASBUN010000013.1 GCA_030147845.1 Gammaproteobacteria bacterium | reverse complement strand
GGCGCCAGTTCCTGCACCAGCCGGTCACCGGCATCGCCGACCGCCACGGCCACCGAAATGGCCATGCAACGTTCACCGGCCGAGCCGTAGGCGGCGCCCATGAGGGCGTCGGCGGCCTGGCCGATGTCGGCATCGGGCATGACGACCATGTGATTCTTGGCGCCGCCCAATGCCTGCACGCGCTTACCGTGCTTCGAGGCGGTCTGATAAATATACTCCGCCACCGGCGTCGAGCCGACGAAACTGACGGCGGCCACATCGGCGTCGGTGAGCAGCACATCGACCGCCTCTTTGTCGCCGTTGATGACGTTGAATACACCGTCCGGCAGCCCGGCTTCCTGTAACAGTTCCGCCAGTCGCAGCGGACAGGAGGGGTCACGTTCGGACGGCTTCAAGACAAAAGTATTGCCGCATGCCAATGCGATCGGGAACATCCACATCGGCACCATGGCGGGGAAATTGAACGGTGTGATGCCGGCGCAGACACCGACCGGCTGGTTCAGCGACCAGCTATCGACGTGGGTGCCGACGTTTTCGGAGTGTTCGCCCTTGAGCAGATGCGGGATACCGCAGGCGAATTCCACCACTTCCATGCCGCGCGTCACTTCGCCGGCGGCATCGCTCAGCACTTTGCCGTGTTCGGCGGTGATCAGCGCCGCCAGTTCGTCCTTATGCTTTTCGATCAGATCGCGAAAGCGAAACAGTACGCGCGCGCGCCGCAGTGGTGTGGTCGCCGCCCAGCCGGGCAGCGCTGCGCGTGCCGCTTGAATGGCGCTGCGCGTTTGCTCGGCGTTGGCGAGCGCGACCTGCGCGCTGACTTCGCCGGTGGCGGGGTTGAATATCGGGCTGCTGCGGCCGCCGAGATCGTCGACCAAGCGCCCGCCAACAAAGTGTTGCCGTATCGATGACATTGCATTTTTCCTGGATATAAACCGCACCGAGCGCGCCACAGGACACGCCTATCGGGCTGCCTAGTGTACACCATTGTCGGCAGGTCACGGCCCCCAGGTCAGGTGCGCCGCCTGCGCCCAGGCGCGGCCCAGTACGCGCCGCACGTCGTCGGCGCTGACTGCATGCAGCTGTTGTACGTAGTCGTCTACCGCCGGTATCTGTGGCAGATAAAGGCTATCGCGCGCCAGGCGCTCGACGGTGGCTTCGGCGTCGTCGCTCTCGATGATCAGTCCGGCGCCGATGTGTTCGCGCGCGCGCGCCAGTTCGGCGGCCTGCGGGCCGCGCTGCGCCAGCTCGCCGACGACCTGTTCCACGGCCGTGCGGCAGGCGGCGACGTCCTGCGTTTCGCAGGCGGTGTGGATGATCCACAGACCGGTATCGGAATAGGTTTCCAGGCGCGAGTGCACGTCATAGACCAAGCCGCGTTGCTCGCGCAGTTCCTGGAACAGGCGCGACGATAGCCCGCCGCCGAGCAAGGTATTGGCGACCACGCGCGCGCCGTGATCGGCGTCCGCGGGCGGTGCGATGGGCATCAGCCATAGCAGTTGCGCTTGCGCGGTGGAACGCCGCTGGTGCTGCCGAAACGCGGTGAACACGGGCGTCGTGGTTAGCGGCGGTACACCGGCGGCGAGATCCGACAGGCCCGCGCAGGCCTTCAGCAGTTCGCCGTGGTCGACATTACCGCCGGCCACCACGCGCAGCCGCGTGCCTTGCACGCAGCCGCGCAGATAGCGATGCACATCCTCGGCTGTGGCCCGGCGCAGGTGTTCCGCGCGCCCGAGAATGGGCTCGCCCATAGCGCTGCCGTTCCAGGCGTGTTCGACGGCATGGTCTTCGGCCGCCTCGTCCGGCGTATCCGCCACCATGGCCATTTCTTGAAACACCACTTCGCGTTCCAACGCCAGGTCTTGCTCGGTGAACGCCGGACGCATGAATAAATCGGTGAATATATGCAGCAGCTCGCCCAGCCGCTCGCCCGGTACCAGCCCGTGTAACGCGGTCAGCTCGCGGCCGGTATGGGCATTGATCTGTCCGCCCATGGCGTCGAAGTGCATGGATAGTTGCAACGCCGATTGGCTGTCGGTGCCCTTGAACAACAGGTGTTCGATCAGGTGCGCGTAGCCGGACTGCGCCGCGCCTTGGTGGCGCGTGCCGTTGACCAGCCAGATGCCCAACGCCGCGCTGCGGCTGCCGGACAGAGCTTGACTGATGACATGAATACCGTTCGCCAGTACGGAAGTTTGAATCACAAAGTGGGTGCTCGGAGGTGTTTGGGTCAGGAGCAATTATAACGTTGCCGAAGCGCCGTGCGGCAAGCTGTGTTGGAATCGTTCGGTTTTGCGCCGCGTCGCCTCGACTTCACGAGTGATGTGCTCGGAGCGTCGTAGCAACGGGATATCGTAGGTGACCGTCGCGCCGTAAGCGCCGGGCGCTTGCGTGTCGAGGCGAACTTTGTCGAACACCAGCACCCGGGTGCCAAGCGCGAAAGCCTCCTGGATGTCATGCGTGACCATGAATACGGTGATGCGGTCTTGCTGCCACAACTGCCGCAGCAACCGGTGCATGTCGGCGCGAATGCCGGGATCGAGGGCGCCGAACGGCTCGTCGAGCAATAGCACGCGCGGGCGCATCATGAGCGCCTGCGCGATTGCCAGGCGCTGTTGCATACCGCCCGACAGCGCCGACGGATATTTGTTGCGGTGCGCGCTCAAGCCGACCGCGTCGAGCATGTGTTCGGCCTGCCGCACGGCTTCTCGGCGCGCGCGACCAAACAGGCGTCCGAGCAGGCGCGCGCCGCGCAACTCCAGCCCAATGAGCACGTTGCCCAATACGGTCAAATGCGGGAACACCGAATAGCGTTGAAAAACAATGCCGCGATCGGGGCCGGGTTCGTTCGGCATCGGCACGCCGTCGAGCAGCAACTGGCCGCGGCTTGGTGTTTCCTCACCCAGCAACATGCGTAGAAAAGTCGTCTTGCCGCAGCCCGAGGCGCCCACCAAGGTGCAGAATTCGTGTTCGCCGATGTCGAGGTTCATGCGCTCCAGCACCACCTGCTCGCCGTATTCCTTCCATAGGTTGCGGACCGTGATCAGACTCATCGTGCGCCGCCCCCATGATGCCAGGCAAAGGCGCGGCGCGAGAATTGCTTGAGGATAAAATCGGTGGCAAAGGCGAGCAGGGTAATCCACACCACGTACGGCAGAATCACGTCCATGGACAGATAACGTCGAACCAAAAAGATCCGGTAGCCGAGGCCATCGGTAGCGGCGATCGCTTCGGCGGCGATCAGGAACAACCACGCCGGGCCGAGCGCCAAGCGCACCGCATCGATCAAGCGCGGCCACATCTGCGGCAACACCACGCGTAATAAAATCTGCCAGGTCGAGGCGCCCAAGGTTTGTGCCTTGATGATCTGCTCGGTTGGCAACTCACTGGCGCGTTGTGCCAAATCGCGAATGATAAAAGGTGTCACGCCAATGACGATGAGGACGACTTTGGAAAGTTCGCCGAGTCCGAAGACAATGAACAGAATCGGCAGAATCGCCAGCGGTGGCACCATCGAAAGTACCGCCACCAACGGCGCAAGTCCGGCGCGCACATAGGGAATGATGCCCGTGACCATGCCGAACAGCAGGCCAAGCGCGGCGCTGAACGCCAACCCCAGTCCGAGCCGCTTGAGACTGGCGGCGGTATCGACCCAAAGTAAAAATTCGCCGGTACGCTTATCGGGTTCGGCGGCGTAGCGAGTGATGGTGCCCGCCAGCGTGCTCACCGAAGGCAGCAGTTTATCACCGGCGTTGGCCGCCAGGCGTACATCCGAGGCGACCAAGTAGAGCACGACGACCAACAGGAAGGGCAGCGCGCCCAGTAGCAAAGCGCCCGCCCTTCCCGGCTGTTGATTGATGAGTCGTCGCATATCGCCGGCGCCGTTTTAGAGTTTGCCGTCCGCCGCCATTTTCATGTAGTCGCTGGTGAAGCGTAGTTTGATGTTATTGCGGTTGCCGAGTACCTTGCCGCTCGGAAAGGCGATGCCTACCACGTCTACGCTCGCCGCGCCCTCACCGAGCATGCCGTGCGCGAAGGAAAATTTGCGTACGTGGTCCATGGTCTTGGGCAGTGTCGCGCTGTCAGCGAATTTCACCGCCGCGGCGGGTTTATAGAACATACGCGTGGTCTTGAGCTGACTGTCATAGCCCTTCAAGTCCGTGCCGGAGGCTTTGCCCATGGCCGTGCGTGCGGCCTTGCCGGCGGCATTGTGCTTGGACATCAGCGCCATGGTTTCATACCACGCGCCCACCAGTGCCTTGCCGAGTTTTGGGTTGTCCTTCAGCGTTTTCGAATTGACCACCATGAGGTCGATGATCTCGCCCGGGATCTTGCTCGAATCAAATACCTCATGCGCGCCCGGCATGGCTTTGACCGTGCTTAGTTGCGGATTCCAAGTCACCAAAGCGTTGACGTCGGGCGAGGCGAAGGCGGCGACGATATCGGCATCCGAGGTGTTGACCACCTTGACGTCGCGTTCCGACAAACCGACGGTTGAAAGCGCGCGCGCGAGTAGATAATGCGATACCGATAACTCGACCAAGTTGACCCGGCGTCCTTTGATGTCGGCGAGCTTGTTGGCGTTTTTGAGTATGATGCCGTCGTTGCCGTTGGAGAAATCGCCGACGATCAGCGCGGTCGAGTCGACGCCGCCGGCGGCGGGGATGGTCAGTGCGTCCATGTTGGTCATGACGCAGCCGTCGAAACCGCCCGAGGTATATTGATTGATCGACTCGACGTAGTCATTGATTTGTACTAAGTCGATTTTGATGCCGTACTTGTCGGCCCATTTCTTCAGGATGCCGTGTTTGGCGGCGTAGTCCCACGGCATCCAGCCGACGTAGATACTCCAGGCGATACGGAACTCGGATTTTTGTGTGGCCGCTGCCGGACCACTGAAAAACACGCTGGTAAGCAGTACTACTATCCCCAGCGATCGGGCGAAGCGTTTCAGCAATTGGCTCATGGAATACCCCTTGGACTCGGTCGTTGATGCGAACGATGATGTCGCGGGGCGATATCGACGGGCTCGTATACGAAGAGACACCGTGGTCGATCACGCTCCGCGGTTGTGCTCTCCCGGGCTTTTATCCCGCCGTGTGTCCGGCTGCCATCGGCGCGCCGGATTGCATCCCTCGGTCCAGACACCTACGTCGCCGTAAGTCGGAACCCTAGATGCTGCTTGTGCTGCGCAACTGTTTTGCAAGTAGCATGCCGAACCACGCATTCATGCCGGCGAGCGCGCGTATTCGTCTGCTCTAGCGCAGCGTGTAAGCGCCGGTGCAATGTCGATTGCATCGCCAGCGTACCCGTACCTGGCTCGAGCGTGCCAAATGCGCACCATGTCGGCGCGTAAGCGCAATCCAGCGAACCACGATGGGGCGAAATGCGTGCGGCGGCGGCGCGACTGCCGTGGTTGTTCGCCCTGCCGGTCGTCGCAGCACACTGCGGCATGCGCGGCTGTGAGCGCTGCGCATGCGCCGCTTCAGTGCAAATGCATGTCTATGGCACGGTGCTTGCACCGCATACAGGCGCAGGTATGCCGACATCTACGCAGGCCGACCTGTTGATCCATGACATTGGGTGACTAGGGTTCCGACTTACGGCGACGTAGGTGTCTGGTCCGAGGGTTACCGGCCTCCGGTTGCGAGGTTACACGGCGGGATAAAAGCCCGGGAGACGAGTAGCACTCTCAGGATTTTTATGTGTAACGCCAACAGCCAATCGGAGATTACGCCATGTTCGAAAAAAATCGCCGCATGACTCGTACCAACCGTCGCAGCGCCTTCAACGCCCGCACCTGCGCACGCCGCCATCATCCGTCGTTCGACCGTACCGCGCTGCACGGTTGGAAGTGCGCGCATAAGGAAGCCGAACTGTCCCACAGCGGTTGGGAGGCGGAGGAAAAACGTTGTCTGGAACTGGGGCTGCAAGGCGCGGATAGTATCGAAGACAAATCTATACCCACGTTCGCCCGCGGTGAGTTGCCGCATTACGCCGGCATCAATACCTTTATGAAGGCGCCTTACTGCGAAGACATTCGTGACGTCGGTAAATACGACGTCGCCATCATGGGGGTGCCGTTCGACGGCGGCACCACCTATCGTCCCGGCACGCGTTTCGGGCCACAGGGCATCCGCAAGATATCGGCGCTGTACACGCCGTACAACTATGAAATCGGCGTTGACCTGCGTGAACAGATGACAATGTGCGATGCCGGCGATGTGTTCACCATTCCGGCCAATATCGAGAAGACCTTCGACCAGATTACCAAGGCTATGTCGCATGTGTTCGCCAGCGGCGCCATGCCGATCGTGCTAGGCGGTGATCATTCCATCGGATTTCCGACCGTGCGCGGCATCGCCAATATGACCGATAAAAAAATCGGCATCATCCACTTCGATCGCCACGCTGATATCCAGGAAAAAGATTTGGATGAGCGTATGCATACCACGCCTTGGTATCATGCCACCAACCTGACCAACGTACCGGCCACCAATCTGGTGCAGGTCGGTATCGGTGGTTGGCAGGTGCCACGCCAAGCGGTGAAGGAAGCGCGCAAGCGTAACACCACCATCATCACTATGACCGACGTCGAAAAGCTCGGTTTGGAAAAGGTGGCGGAGATTGCGCTGGAAATGGCCTGGAAAGATGCCGACGCGGTGTACCTCAGTTTCGACATCGACTGCGTCGATGCCGGTTTCGTGCCGGGCACCGGTTGGCCAGAACCCGGCGGCTTTTTGCCGCGCGAGATACTTTATCTATTGGGGCGGGTGGCGCGCGAAGGCATTTGCGGCATGGAGGTGGTGGAGGTATCGCCACCCTATGACACCTCCGACATCACCGCCTTGATGGCCACGCGCGCCGTGGTCGATGTGCTCGGCGCTGTAGTCGCACACGGCAAAATGGGATCGCATCGCCACATCATTCGCGGCTGGGGTGAATAGGCATGGACAGCCATAGTTTGTTTGCATTGCTGTCGCTGGCGTTCAGCCTCGGCATGCTGCATGCCCTCGACGCCGATCACATCATGGCCGTTTCCGGTTTGGCCAGTACGCGTCCGGGCTTGCGCACCAGCCTGGCGTTTTGTGGCCGCTGGGCAATCGGCCACGGCTTGTCGCTGTCCGCCATCGGCATGAGTGTGCTGTTGCTGGGCATGGCCATTCCGACCCGTTTGAGCGCCTATGCCGAACAACTGGTCGGTGTCGTGCTGGTGGCGATCGGTGTGTGGGTGCTGGTCGACTTGTTACGCAAACGCGCGCATTTGCACTTTCACCGACACGAAAGTCTGCCGCCACACGCGCATTGGCATCAACACCAAACCGGCGCCGGTGTGTATGCGCGTGATCGGTCACATCGGCACGGCCATCGTGCCGTGATGGTCGGCATGCTGCATGGCACGGCCGGCTCGGCGCCGCTGCTGGCGCTGTTGCCGCTGGCGCGGCTCGGTTCGCCGTGGTGGGGTGTGCTCTACCTGTTGGTCTTTGGCCTCGGTGTGATCCTGTCGATGCTCATTTTTGGCGGCCTCTTGGGAGGCGTTTACACCGTGCTTGCGCGGTGGGGCGACGCCGTCGTGCGCACCCTGCGCGTCGGCGTGGCGCTGAGCTCGATTTCGTTTGGTGTCTATTTGTTGCACGGGGTGCTGTAGATGGACGGCTCGGCGGCGGTCCGCGTCGGCAACAGTTGGCGTGCGCGCCTCGCGCTCGGCTTTGAGATGCAGGGTGCGCGTACGGTGTTGGCGCGGCGCAGTCATGTTGGCCCGTTGCGCGTACAAAAGCCTTTCTATCCGGAAGGCGGAGCGTGTCACGTCTATGTGCTGCACCCGCCCGGCGGTGTTGTCGGCGGCGATGAACTCGATATCGAAGTGAATGTGGGCGCGCATGCGCACGCGCTGTTGACCACGCCCGCGTCAGCCAAATTTTACCGTTCCGGCGGCGCTTGCTCCTTGCAACGCCAGACCCTGCGGCTGGCCGCTGGCGCAACGATGGAATGGTTGCCGCAAGACAGTATCGCCTTCGAAGGTTGCAATATGCGTAGTGACACGCGCGTGCAATTGGCCGCTGATGCCCATTTTATCGGCTGGGAGATACTTTGTTTGGGGCGGCCGGCGAGCGGCGAACGCTTTAGGCGTGGCGCATGTCGAACGCGTTTCGAACTTTGGCGCGAAGATGTGCCGCTGATGCTGGAACGTGCGCAGTTCGACGGCAACGCGCCGGTGTTATCGGCGCGTTGGGGTCTGGGTAATGCCAATGTTACCGGCACCATGATGGCGACCGGCGCCAACCGGCAAACATTGCAATGCGTCCGCGATGCGGTCGCCGACCAAGACGGCGGCGTGTTTACCGCCAGCCTGATCGATGAGTTGCTGGTGTGTCGTTACCTTGGCGTCCATGCACAAGCGGCGCACAACGCGTTTGTACAGGCCTGGACGGTGTTGCGACCACTGACACTCGGGCGTACGGCATGCCTACCGCGCATCTGGAAGACATAAAGCCGGCCGCGGTGGCGCACCGCCACAGTATGGAGAGACAGGATGGAATTGTTACCACGAGAGAAAGACAAATTATTGCTATTTACCGCCGCCTTGCTGGCGGAGCGGCGCAAGGCGCGCGGCGTAAAACTCAATTACCCGGAGGCGGTTGCCTACGTTTCGGCGGCGATTCTCGAAGGTGCGCGCGACGGCATGACCGTTGCCGAGCTGATGAGTTATGGCACGACTTTGTTGCGGCGCGGTGATGTCATGGAAGGTATCGCGGAGATGATGGCCGAGGTACAAGTGGAGGCGACTTTTCCCGATGGCACCAAGCTGGTCACGGTGCATAACCCGATCATCTAGTGGCTGTGCAGGCGGCGACGATAATCAATGAACAAACGGAAGGTGGAAGCCAATGATTCCTGGCGAATACAAAATAGATGACGGCGAAATCGAATTAAACGTCGGCCGTAAGACGGTGACGGTAACGGTAGCCAACAGCGGTGACCGCCCGGTGCAGGTTGGTTCGCATTATCACTTCTACGAGACCAATAGCGCGCTGAACTTTGAACGCGAGGCGACGCGCGGCTTCCGCTTGAACATTCCCGCCGGTACCGCGGTACGTTTCGAGCCTGGTCAGGAACGACAAGTCGAGCTGGTGGAGTACGCCGGTCTGCGACAGGTGTATGGATTCAACGCCCGCGTCATGGGCGCGCTGTGAGGATTCAAGCATGAACAGCATTACGCGCGATGCCTATGCCGAGATGTACGGTCCGACCACCGGCGACCGTGTGCGCCTGGGTGATACCGAACTGTTCATCGAGGTGGAAAGCGACCGCACCGTTTATGGCGAAGAGGTGAAGTTCGGCGGCGGCAAAGTAATCCGCGATGGCATGGGACAAAGCCAACGCCAATACGCCGAAGTGGTGGACGTGGTCATTACCAACGCCCTGATTCTGGATCATTGGGGCGTAGTGAAGGCCGATATCGGCATCAAAGACGGGCGCATTGCCGCGATTGGAAAGGCCGGCAACCCCGACGTGCAGCCGAACGTCGACATCATCATCGGCCCCGGCACCGAGGCTATTGCCGGCGAGGGATTGATCGCCACTGCCGGCGCCATCGATGCGCACATTCATTTCATCTGCCCGCAGCAAATCGAAGAGGCGCTGATGTCCGGTGTCACCACCATGCTCGGTGGCGGTACCGGACCGGCGACCGGCACCAATGCCACCACTTGCACGCCCGGTCCGTGGAACATCCATCGTATGTTGCAAGCCGCCGACGCCTTTCCCATGAATCTTGGTTTTCTCGGCAAGGGTAACGCCAGCGCCACCGCGCCGCTGGTCGAGCAGGTCGAGGCCGGCGCCATGGGGCTCAAGCTGCACGAGGATTGGGGCACTACACCGGCGGCGATCGACACCTGCCTGTCGGTGGCTGAAGATCACGACATACAGGTGGCCATACACACCGACACGCTCAATGAGAGCGGTTTTGTCGAAGATACGTTGGCGGCGTTCAAGGGCCGCGCCATTCACACCTACCACACCGAAGGCGCCGGCGGCGGACACGCCCCGGATATCATTCGCGCCTGCGGCGAGTCGAACGTATTGCCGTCGAGTACCAACCCGACGCGGCCCTACACCATCAATACCATCGACGAGCATCTCGATATGTTGATGGTCTGTCATCATCTCGACCCGGCGATTCCGGAGGATGTAGCGTTTGCCGAGTCCCGCATCCGCCGTGAAACCATCGCTGCGGAAGATATTCTGCACGACCTCGGCGCGTTCTCGATGATTGCTTCGGACTCACAAGCCATGGGCCGCGTCGGGGAAGTGGTTACGCACACCTGGCAAACCGCGCACAAAATGAAAATCCAGCGCGGCGCGCTCGGCGATGATAGCGATCGCAACGATAACTTTCGCGTGCGCCGTTATATCGCCAAATACACCATCAACCCGGCCATCACTCACGGTATCGCGCACGAGGTCGGCTCGATCGAAGCCGGAAAGCTGGCCGACATTGTGCTTTGGAAGCCGGCCTTCTTCGCCGCCAAGCCGGCCTTGATCATCAAAGGCGGCATGATTGTCGCGGCGCCGATGGGTGATCCGAATGCGTCGATACCGACGCCGCAACCGGTGCATTACCGGCTCATGTTTGCCGGTTTTGGTGGCGCGCGCCACGCGACCAGCGTGACGTTTGTATCGCAGGCGGCATTGAGCGATGGCATCGTCGATCGCCTTGGCATGAATAAGCGCGCCGTGGCAGTGCGAAACACACGCACGATTGGTAAGCAGGACATGGTGCTGAATGACTATCGGCCCCACGTCGAAGTGGATGCGCAGACCTATGAGGTGCGTGCCGACGGTCAGTTGCTGGTGTGCGAACCGGCGGCCGTACTGCCGCTGGCACAACGGTACTTTCTGTTCTAGGTGTAGCTCACCAAGGGCGCGTTCAGTTTGCTCGAATATGAAAATGGGTATGGTGATGTTGAAAATACTACAGCGACTTGAATCGATAGAACCCGCATCGTCCAGCTTGACGCTGCCGTTCGCCTTGCGGCAAAAGGCGCGTCAGCGTGCGCGCCTCGACGACGGCCGCGAAGTGGCTTTAATGCTGCCGCGTGGCACGCCATTGCGCGGCGGTGATTGTCTGCGCGCGGAAGATGACAGCGTAATTCGCATTATTGCCGCCGCTGAATGGGTGACAACAGCGTTCACCAAGGACCCGGTATTGTTGGCGCGCGCTTGCTACCACTTGGGTAATCGGCATGTTGCACTGCAAATTGGCGATACTTGGCTGCGCTATCTACACGACCATGTGTTGGATCAGTTGAGCGCAGCACTGGGTTTGCGTGTGTTTGAGGAGCAGGCCGAGTTCGAGCCGGAAGCCGGCGCGTATTCGGCCGGCAGCGCAGCGCTACCGCATCACGAGCACGAACATTCGCCATCGAGCGAGCCCGCAAACGATGCTGCGCACGCGCATGTCTTCCACCGCATCGGTTGATGCGCTGGCGCATCTGCGCCTGTGGCAATTGATCAGCCCGGCGCTGCCGGTCGGCGCCTATGCCTACTCGCAAGGCATGGAGTACGCGGTACAGGTCGGCTGGGTGGCCGACGAGGACAGCGCCGGTGAGTGGATCGAAGGTTTGCTTGGTCACTCGCTGGCCCATCTCGATGTGCCGCTACTGCGCCGCTTACGCGCCGCCTGGCGGGACGATGACGTCGGTGCCGTGGAATATTGGAATGCGCTGCTGCTGGCCGCGCGCGAGACCAGCGAGATACGCGACGAAGATCTGCATTTAGGTTCGGCGCTGGCGCGGCTGCTCAATGATCTCGGTGTTGCCGGGCTCGCTTCGTGGCCGGGTGCGCGGCGCGCAACCTATGCATGCGTGTTTGCGCTGGCCTGCGAACGTTGGCATATCGCCTTGTCTGACAGCGTCGAGGGTTACTTGTGGAGTTGGTGTGAGAACCAAGTGGCGGCCGCCATCAAGCTGATTCCACTGGGTCAAACCGCCGGCCAGCGTTTGCTGATGCGCTTGATGCGCCCCATTACCGAGACGGCCACGCGGGGATTGACGCTGAGCGATGATGAGATCGGCGCCTTGGCGCCGGGGTTGGCGCTCGCAAGCGCCCTCCACGAGACCCAGTACACGCGCTTGTTCCGTTCATAGCCAAGCGACGTTCGTGCAGCCCGGGCAAGCGGAAATTAAAAACCCGTCGGCAAGTACCGATAGGCCTATTGAAGAACCGAATCGATAGTGAGGCAGCGCATGAATGACAAACAAACCCTACGTGTCGGCGTCGGTGGTCCGGTCGGCTCCGGCAAGACTGCGTTGTTGGAGGCGCTGTGTAAGGCATTACGCGGGCGCTACAACATCGCCGTGGTTACCAACGATATATATACGCGCGAGGACGCACAACTTCTGATTCGTCATCAGGCCTTGGAGGAAGACCGTATTATCGGTGTCGAAACCGGCGGCTGTCCGCACACTGCAATACGTGAGGATGCCTCGATGAATCTGGCGGCGGTGGACGAACTGGGTCGCCGCTTCCCCGGTTTGGATCTGGTACTGGTCGAGAGTGGCGGCGATAACCTTAGCGCCACCTTTAGTCCGGAACTGTCGGACCTGACGATTTATGTCATCGATGTCGCTGCCGGCGAAAAAATTCCGCGCAAGGGCGGGCCCGGCATCACGCGTTCCGATCTTCTCGTCATCAATAAAATCGACCTGGCGCCCTATGTCGGCGCGTCG
>JASBUN010000043.1 GCA_030147845.1 Gammaproteobacteria bacterium | reverse complement strand
CGTACCCTCGTTTCATTTTCGCGATCGAATTCATCATGTTCCTACTCCTTATGCCGGTTGCGGTGGAGGCGCGATAGGCCGCCACCCTTCAATTAATCTTAGCAGCTACCTACGTCGTCTGCGGTCGGTGCGGCCACTGTGTCTAACTGCGCGGGGGCTATCACTAGGGTCACCGCAAAACTACCCGAAGCAATAATTAGCGTGGCACGGATCATGTTCAGTTTGCGTTTCATTGCTTGACCTCCGCTGAAGGTGCAGATGCAGTATCGCCGCCGGCAGGTGCGGGTGGCTGCGGTAATGCGGGCGTCGGTCCGCCTGCCGATAAGCGACGCCCTTTCCATAGCGCGAATATTGCCGGAAACACCAGCAATACCATGAGCAGCGCCGAGACCACGCCGCCGACCATCGGTGCTGCAATGCGTTTCATAACATCCGCACCGGTGCCCGTGCTCCACAGGATGGGCACCAAGCCGACGAACAGCGCCATGCCGGTCATGATCATCGGGCGGATGCGCTGTCCGGCGCCGGCCTGAATGACTTCTTTCAGGTCGGCGCGGCTGTTCATGCGCCGCTCCGTGATGCGCTGACGATGCGCCATGTCCAGATAGACCATCATCAGCAGCCCCAATTCGACCGCCAGGCCTGCAACCGCAATCATGCCGACCCAGACCGCGACACTGAGCTTGTAGTTGAGGATCCATAGCAGCCATACTGCGCCGCTCAAGGAAAACGGCACGCTGAGCATCACCACCAGCGTTTCAATCAATGAACCGCGGTGCATGAACAGCATGAAGAAAATCAGGAACACCGCCAGTGGCACCAGGATCTTGAGCTTGGCTTTGGCGCTTTCGAAATATTTGAACTGCCCGGCCCAGTCGAGCCGGTATCCAGGCGGTAACGTGACTTTGCTGGCGACTACTTGTTTGGCCAAATTCACGTAGTCGGCAATGCCGATTTCGTTATTGACGTCGACAAACACGAACCCGGTTAACTGGCCGTCCTCGCTACGTATGGCCGGCGGTCCGGTGCGGAAGTTGATATCGGCGACTTGCGTGATGGGAATTTGTGCGCCGTTCGGTGTTGGCACCAGTACGCGTTTAAGCGCGTCAATATTATCGCGGTAGTCGCGCGCGTAGCGCACCAGTATGTTATAGCGCTCGCGCCCTTCGACGGTTTGCGAGACGACGGTACCGCCCATGGCGGCCATGACCACGTTTTCGACGTCGCCCACATTGAGACCCAGGCGCGCAGCGGCGGCGCGCTTGACGGTAAAGTCGAGAAAATAACCGCCGGTGGTGCGTTCTGCAAACGCGCTGCGTGTATAGCGCGCCGTGCGCGGGTCATTTTGCAATGCTTTCTCGATAGCGACGCCGGTTTTCTGGATGGTGCCGAGATCGGGTCCCAGTACTTTAATGCCGAGCGCCGAGCGTATGCCCGTTGCCAGCATCTCCGTGCGCGTCTGGATCGGCATCCAGAAAATATTCGGCATGCCGGGGAAACGCAGTTTTTGATCCATCTCCTGAATCAGCCCATCCCAGGTCAGACCCGCGCGCCACTGATCCTTGGGCTTGAGCGTGATCACGGTTTCCACCATCGATAACGGCGCCGGATCAGTGGGGCTGGTCGAGCGCCCGACTTTGCCGAATACGTGCTCGACTTCGGGAATTTTCGCGATAATGCGATCCATGGTTTGCAGCGTGCGCGTTGCTTCGGTAATCGACATGCCGGGTAGCGCAGTCGGCATATACAGGATTGAGCCCTCGTTCAGCGGCGGCATGAATTCGTTGCCAAGCATGCGAAACGGGATGACCGTAACCACTAACGCAACGACGGCCAAGCCGACGATAAACCAGCGCGCGCGCACGGCCAGCGAGACCACCGGCCGATAGGCCGCCACCAGCCAGCGGTTGAGACGCCCGCGTTCGGCATGAATGCGGCCGCGTATCAGCCACACGGCTAGTGCCGGTACCAGCGTCACCGATAACAACGCGGCGAAACCCATGGAGTAGGTTTTGGTAAACGCCAGCGGTTTGAACATACGGCCTTCAGTGCCCTGCAGAGCGAACACAGGCATAAAGGACACGGTGATGATCAGCAACGAGAAGAAGACACTCGGTCCCACTTCTTGCATGGCTTCAATAATGATCTGTGTCCGTGTCTTCGCTTTTTCGTCGGCCGGTGCTTGCTCGGATTGCCAGCGATGCAGGCGTTTGTGAATGTTTTCGATGATGACGATTGCAGCATCGACCATAGCCCCGACGGCGACGGCGATGCCGCCCAGCGACATGATGTTGGCGGTCAAGCCCTGGTAGTACATGGGTATAAAGGCGAGCAACACTGCGATTGGCAGCGTGATGACCGCAACCAAGGTAGAGCGTATGTGCAGCAAAAAAACAATAATGACCAGCGAGACGATGATCATTTCTTCGATCAGAGTCCGCTTCAGGGTGGTGATGGCTTGCTTGATCAGCGTCGATCGATCATAAACCGGAATGATCTCTACGCCCTTGGGTAAGCCGGGCTTGAGTTCGGCGAGACGCTTTTTTACGCGGTCGATGACTTGCAGCGCATTTTGTCCGTAGCGCATCACCACCACGCCGCCTACGGTAAGACCTTCTCCATCGAGCTCAGCTTGGCCACGTTGCATGGCCGGCCCCAGTGAGACGACGCCGACATCGCGCACCGTCACCGGCACGCCGCCCGGCGTGGTCTTCAGTACTACGTTTTCCAGGTCCGCGACCGAGCGTACATAGCCTCGTCCTCGGATGAATTGCTCATGACCTGCTATTTCAAGTATGCGGCCGCCGACATCGTTGTTCGATTCGCGTACCGCGCTGATTACGCGCGTCAGCGGAATATGGTAAGAAGCGAGCCGATTGGGATCGAGATTGATTTGATACTCACGCTGGAAGCCGCCGACTGAGGCGACCTCGGATACGCCCTCGACCGACTCCAACGCGTAGCGCAGATTGAAATCCTGTAGCGCACGCAATTGATCGAGGCTATGTTTACCGCTGGTGTCTCGCAGCGCGTATTGATACACCCAGCCGACGCCGGTGGCGTCCGGCCCGAGGATCGGATTCACGCCCTCCGGTAGGCTGGCGCTGGCACTGTTGAGATATTCCAATACCCGCGAACGCGCCCAATACATATCGACGCCATCATCGAAGACGACGTAGACGAACGACAAGCCGAAAAAGCTCTGTCCGCGCACGAACTTCACGCCCGGCGCGGCCAATAGTGTAGTGGTCAGCGGGTAAGTGATTTGATCGTCGACCAAATCCGGGCTGCGCCCCGGCCACTCGGTGTAAATGATTACCTGTACATCGGATAGATCCGGTATGGCGTCCAGTGGTGCTTGTATCAATGCACGGTAACCGCCAAAGGCAAGCGCCGCGATCGCCACCACGGTCAATAGCGGATTGCGGGCGCAGTAGCCGATCAGGCGCTGCAACACGCTCAGTTTGGGCGCGACACCCGGCGTATGGTCGTTACTTTGCGTTCCGTTCACCATTGATCAAGCCCCGATTTGAGCCGGCTCTCGGAGGCAATCAAAAAATTCCCGGAAGTGACGATTTTGACGCCAGCTTTTAGGCCGCTGATTATTTCGATGTGCCCCTGCGCATGTTGACCGGTCTTGACCACGCGCGGTGCCAGGCGTCCGCTACCGAGATCTTCGAACACTACGCGCGTATCGCCGGAGACGATAACGGCTTGCGCGGGCACGGTAAGGCGATCGCCCAAAACGGCTTCCAACTGCACTTCAGCATACATATCCGGTTTGAGCGCACCGTCGGCGTTATCGAGCGCAATACGCACGCGCGCAGTACGGCTGGCGTCGTCGAGATAGGGATAGACATAGCTGACTTTTCCGACCAAGGTGTGGCCGGGGAGATACGGTAGGGTTACCTTGGCGGTCATGCCCGGTTGAATCAACGGTAACTCAGACTCGTACACCTGCGCCTCTACCCATACACGCGACAGGTCAGCAATGCGTATCAGCGTCATGCCGGCCTTGCGTGCTGTACCCTCGACGATATTCTTCTTTACGACCGTGCCGGTGCGCGGCGCATGAATCGGAACGTAGTCGAATGGTTCGCCGCGTTGTTCGAGCGCGGCGATTTGTTTGGACGACATATCCCACAAAGTAAGGCGCTTCCGTGCCGCGGCCAACAACGTACGTGAGACGCCGACACGGCTGCCGCGGCGCTTGAGGTCCAAGTATTCTTGTTGCGCGGCGAGTAGATCCGGGCCGTATACGGTGAATAGTGGTTGCCCCTCGAGTACGTGAGCACCGAGATAATCAACATACAGTTTTCCTACCCAGGCGTTGAATTTCAGACTGACGTCGGACAAACGGCGTTCGTCATAGGTCACCTTGCCCACTGCGCGTATGCTGCGCACCAGCGGCGCGATCTCGGCGGTGGCGGTGGTAACGCCGATCAACTGGCGCCGACGCGAGTCCAGCGTGACGGTACCGGGCGGTGCTTCCTGTGCCGAGGCATCGGCGCCGCCGCCGGCGGAAATCGCGCCGGAAGCGAGTTGCAGTCCGTCACGGCCGGTGGCGAGATCAAAACTGATGTGACGTTGCGGTTTCCCCGGCGCTTGAATGGCGAGGCTCAAGGGCCAACTGCCATCCATTGCCAGCTCGAAACTGCCGCGATAGACACCGGCTTCGACTTCTTTCATGGTCGCGGGCGCGCGCATGGCCGGCATCGTGCCCATGGCCGGCATCTCGGCGACGGCGCCGATCTGTGCGCTCCGCACCGGCTTACCGTTGGCATCCGTCAAGCGCAGCGTCAGCGTGTTGCTTCCGACTTGCGGCGTCTTCGGTTCCACGGTGACGTCAAAGCGGTAGGGTCCGCTGCGAAAGGCGGGCTCGGCAGAGCCGGCGTTGGCTGTGTTTGATTCATGGGCCGCCAGCGCGACGCCGCCCGAGGCCAACTGCAAACCCGCGCGACCGGTGGCCATGTCCAATGTGATGCGTGTTTTGCCCAGTTTTGGCTGCGCGATGTCCAGCGTTAGCGGCCAGCTGCCATCCATCGGAATCTCGAAGCGGCCCGTATAGCGTCCGGGTGCCGTTTCGCGCAGATCGGCCGGCGCCTGCATGGCGGGCATGCTGCCCATGGCCGGCATTTCCGCTACCGCGCGCACGTTCGCGCCCGCCACCGGCGCGCCGCCGGCATCGTTAAGTACTAGCTCAAAGCGGTTCTCGCCGACCTTGGGCGTCTGCGGTTGCAATCGCACACCAACTTGAAACGCTCCCGAGCGATAGGCAGGTTGTGGCCCTGGCGCGTCTTTCGCAGTCGGTGCGTTCTGGTTGCGCGATTGTAGATGCCAGCCGGCCACGGCGCCGACCGCAAACAACGCCGCGGCGCTGAAAAGTATGATGAGTATACGGCTCATGGATTTTTTTCCTGTTGTGACGATTGCACAGCTAACCGAGACAGCGGACCACCGGCCCAGCGTTCGAGTACAGCGCGCGCGCGCAGGTAATCGGCTTTTGCCCGCGCCAAGCCTTCCTCGGTCCGAAGTTTTTGACGTTCGGCATCGAGTACGTTGATGAATGCGCCACCACCGCCGCGATAGTTCGCGACCGCAGCGTCGAGATTGTCATTGGCTAGTGGTAAGAGTTGACCATCGTAGAGGTGGATGATGTTTGCTTGAGCGACGACGGCAGCACGACTTGCGTCTATTTCTGAACGTAGCTGCGACGCGCGGTCGGTGAGCTGCCACTGAGCGCGGCGCGCGTCGGCACGCGCTGCATCGACAGCGGCGCTGCGCTTGCTGCCATAGTCCAACGGTAGATTGATGGACACACCCACCGTCCAACGCTTGTCAACATTGTCCCACAAACTGTTGTAGCCGGTGCTGACGCGGAAGTCCGGATAGAACGCCTTTTCGGCCAACTTTAATTGGTCGCTCGAGGCGCGTATGTGGGCGCGCACTTGACGGAGCTCCGGATGTTGCTCAGTCGCCGCTTCTTGCAAGCGCCGCAGCGACGGCAGCGCGGTTGGCGACGGTAGTGCAGCCGGCGCGGGCAATGCAGCTTCCGGCGGACGGTCGAGCAAGGCATTGATGCGCGCTTGAACTTCGCGTTGGCGCCGCTCCAAGGTGATGGCATCGCGTTCCAAGCCGACGCGCGCCACTTCCACTTGCAGCGCATCTTGCTGGTTGCCGCTGCCGGCCGCGTAGTGCGTCTCGGCGACCTGTCGCAATTCGCTCAACAGCGACTGGTGACGTGCATTGATCGATAACGCGCTGCGTACGAAGGCCCATTCGGCGAACAACATTTTGGCGGTTGCAGCCAGGCGTAAATTCATCGCGCTGACCTCTTCGCGTGCGACATTCGCGCGTTCGCGTGCGGCATCCGTACGTAGCGCCAGTTTGCCCGGCCACGGCAGTGCTTGACTGATTTCAACCTTGCCGACGCGCTCGCCGAATGTATTGGGCGGAACACCGTAACTCAACATCGGATCGTCGAGCGTGCCGGCGGGCGCGATGCGAAAGCGTGCCGCATCAGCCGCGCTCTGCAACGCTTTTACGCCGGGATTACGTGCCAACACGGCTTCAGCCAACGCATCAGCATTCAGGCTGCGGCTGCTCTCGAATGGACTCGCAACGGCGGTGGACACGGATATCAGCGGTACTAGCCAGGGGACTAGCACCCATGCGGCGACGCGCGCCACATAATGGTTTCGGAACATGGACTTTCTCCAGCGGTTAGACAGGACGGCGTCGGGCCATCTGCTTAAGTGCCGAGCGCGGCAACCGTGGAGACGTGATTAGAGACGGAAGCGTTGTGTGGCGAGGTAGATACTGCTGCCGATGCCGATCCGGGCGTCGACGCGCTGAGGCGGGGATGCTTGCCTCGAATCGGCATCGATGGCCGCGGCTAGCAATTCTGGAACGGCCGGTGGCGGTTGGGGCGCGTCGAGCAGATCGACCGTGTGACGGTCGGGCGCGGCGACCGAGGCGGTCAAATGATCCGGAATTTGTACCGATACCGTGCAGCAGGGCGTAGCTTGCGAGACATTGTTCGCGTCCGTGCAGGTTACGGACGAATGGCAATGTTGCGATGTGTTTTCGCCTTCACAGCAGCACGCCGTGTTCGCTTGGGCACCTGTAATGGTGCAGGCAAACACGGTCTGGGCCTGAATCAGGCCGCCCGCGAGCAGCAATGCCAGGGCGGCAATGCGGCGAAGCGTCTCGCTGCGAAACACCTTCATAGCGTTATTTTCGTCTCCGAGCCGGTAAGGCCCGGCAGACTATAAACCGGGCGCGCGCAACAACGCAATAGACCCGCCGGTCACGGCGAAGTTCAATCTGATTTGGAATTTCCTGATTCGTCAATGCTTTCAATGATCGGACAGCCTTGCTCGCTGCCTTGGCAGAGATTGACCAAAAGTTGTAGTTCGGTGCGCAGCGTAGTCAGTTCCTGTAGGCGCTGCTCGACGTCGGACAGTTTATGTAAAGTAAGCTGGCGTACTTCATCGCGGGCATGTTGGGGGTCTTCGCGCATGTCGAGTAGCGTGCCGATTTCGTGTAGTGAGAAATTCATTTTCTGGCTGCGTTGGATGAAGCGCAGGCGTGATAAGTCGCGTTCATCGTAGACGCGAAGACCCGACGCAGTGCGCTGCACCGGCGGCAGCAAGCCAATTTTCTCATAGTAGCGCAATGTGTCGGCGCTCAAGTTGGTGAGCCCGGTGACTTCACCGATGCGGTAGCTTGTTTGACCATGCGCCATGTAGGATCGTCTCCCCGATGGTGTAAAACCAAAGTCCGTGCGTGCTGCGCCTCGTTCGCGTGCTCAGGCCAACGGCATTGGCCTGCCCGTCGTTGCGCCGAACCTGCTTACGCTTACGCGCAGCTATCGTCTTTATGCGCGGCGAGCCGGGCGCTCAATGCCTCGGACAGCGCGCGCGCATTTGGCAAGCCCGTAAATGCCAGCGTGCCGTCCACAGCAATAGCGGGCGTGGCGATAACGCCCAGTTTGACGGCATAATCGATTTCTTCGACCACGTTCACCACGCGAACACTGATCCGGTCGGTGCCCAATTCGTCGACCACGTCTGCGACCACACGCTTGGCTTGGCCGCAGCGGTTGCAATTGGGCGCCGAAAATAATTCAAGCCGCATTACCATGCTGGATCACCTTCACTGCCAACAGTGTACGGACGGCGGCGGGCAGGCTGTCAAGCCTTGCGCGCTACGGATTCAGCCACAAGCGCAATGGTAACGCTAAGTATGCGGCGAAAAATCCGATGCCCCAAATAGTTACGGAAACCCAATAGATGCGGCGGTTCCAGACTTGGGCCCGGTTACAGAGCCGCCCGGTTTCCGGATCGCTTGGGCAGGCGCGACCCGGTCGATAGAGCGTCCATGCCGAGATCGCCAGCATGACTGCCGAGAAAATGAAAACCCAGATCTTGTGTTCGCTCAAGACGACTAAAAATGGAAACGTGCTGGTCAGCGAAACGACCGCCGCGCCCATGCCGAGCGTAACCAATGTTATCGGTAAGGCACAGCAGATTAGAGTCCCGGTCGAGGTGAACAGCGTCAGCCAACTAACGCCGCTCTCGCTCCGGTAGGTTTGTTCGCCGCTCATAATGGTTTCCGCTCCATGCTGCGATAAGTGAAGCCGGCGTCTTTGAACAGCTTCTTCATTTGTTCCGGTTGCAACTTCACGCCTTCGGCGACATCGACGATGACGATGCCCTTTTTCAGATCGACATCGACATGCTCAACACCCTTTATCTGGTTGAGCTTCTTCTCAATACCGTAAGCGCAGTAAGGACAGGCCAAGCCGTCGACGCGCATCGTGTACTGCATGCTGGCGGCGGCCCAGCTTCCAGTCGTCCATAGTAAAGCGAGTGCGACAATCAGAGATTGAATACTTTGTTTTTTCATAAGTTACAACTCCTCGAAAAGTATCGATTGGAACAGTGCACTTTCTGGCATGGCTGACTACAAGTGCCATTCCAGTTCGAGCTTGGTGCGATAGTCGGATTTGGCTTGATTGCCGTTCAAACTGGATGCAATCGGAAGTTGCACGCCGGCTTTGACCGCGAAATTGCGGTAGGTCCACATCAATCCGGGCGAGACGAACCACTCGTTGCCGCCGGTGTTGGCCAGTGACGCGCCATTGAAATCGGCACGCTGGGTAAATTCGCCATTGAGTTCCAGCATCCACACCAAGTCCGGTTTGTAGTAACTCGGCGGCGTCGGACGCCAGCCGCCAACCAAATCCACCAATACCTTATCGCCGCGTTTCAAGCCGGCAGCCGTGCGTCCGTTGAAACGATAACGAACCGCCGCCCAGCGATACCATTTCAAGCTTTCATAGCCGTAGGTCAGACCCAGCACGGTATCGGTGGTGCCAGTGCCGAGGGCGGGGGACAGGCTGTTATCGCCGGAGTTGAGTTTGACCTTCAACAATACCGCGGCCGATTCCTGCAGGCCGAGGCGGTCGTGACGCCAAAAGCGATACTTGGTAAATACACTGGTGTCGCCCAGGCCCTGGTTGCGGGCACCATTGTCGAAATGATATTGATAGGGCGTCTCGACGCCGGCGACCCAATCGCCGGTAAGGCCGTAGGCGAGCCTGACCGCACCTTCGTTGCTGGATTCGTTGCCGGCCTTGTTGCGCATCGCTTTCAGGTGTACTTCATAGGCGCCTTGAAATAGGACGTGCGGGCCGAGGCCGAATACCGGATCGTGCGCAGCGGCAGGCAGGCTGATACCAATGCCACTGAGCGTTGCCAACAGGGCCAAGCCGAGGTTGCGGGATGTGGTCATGTGGTCGTATTCCTCCTAGGTCAAAGTCGATCCGCGGTACCCGTACCGCCCATGATGGAAAGCCTACAAGCTGGAGTGAAGTCGAGGTCAAGCACTTTTTTTCGACACGGTAATGTCGTGTCCGCGCCGCACGAATCCACGTCTGACCGAGCTTGGCCTAGTCGATAAAGGCGGTGGGATTGTTCGCAACATCGACGAGCTGCGATTGACGCGAGTGATCGCGCGAACTTTTTACTTGACTCTAATCCGCACTCCATGGGCTAGTCTTCGTAAAGTAGCGTTTGCTTCGGGATACGCCGCGACTTTGTGTGCCGGCATATTTGACAGATTGATGCACAACACTTACAGGAGAATGATCATGATGAAACGTTCGCTTTGCACGCTGGGATTGATTGCAGCGTTGGCATCGGTGCCGGCTGCCTTCGCCGCCGACGATCAGGGGTCGATGCCGATGACGTCGGCGCAAGGCCAGTCAGATACGAAAGGCATGGGTGGTATGGGCGGCATGCAGGGCATGGGTGGTATGGGTGGTATGCACGGGAAGGGCGGTATACAGGGTATGGGCGGCATGCAGGGCATGGGTTGCCCGATGATGCGCATGATGATGGGCGGCGGAATGATGGGCAAGTCCGGCACAAATAGCATCGTCATCCCGCAATTGCCGCCCGGTAACGCCAAGCTGCAACTGGAAATGCAAGGCGAGATCATGAAGCGCGTCGGCGAAATCATTCAGCGCTATGCGGCCAAGGTTGCGACGCGCTAGCGGGCCGCTTACTTTCGATAGTGCGTTATGACGAGCGCAGCGCCGAACACCGCCGAAATGGTGTTCGGCGCTGCGCTTTTACCGCTCGCCGGGCTTGTACTATCGCGCCAAGTGAGCGGCGACGGCGTAGGCTCAATGATTTGTGATATATGCGTAGCCCTGCATTTGTTTCTTGGTCAGTTGTAGAATGCCCGCCGGGATTATCTTCATGTAGGAGTATACGTCGGAGGCGGGTACGCCGGCGCCGGCGAGTGAATTGTTGCATACGCGAAACTCGACGCCTTTGGTATGCAGTGCATGCATGAGTGGACCGTAACCCGCATATTCATTACTGAACTCGCTGGCCGCGCGTACGGCTTTACCATACAAAACAATCTGAATTTTGTACGGGATCTTGCGCGGCGCCAGATACTTGATCGTATAGGCGGCATTGGTCAGCGATTCCTTGAGCCCGCTACCGGCGTCGGAAACGCCAAACACGATGCGCACCGGGTTGTGGTTCTTGAAATAGTCGCCATAACCCATACCGGCCGGAACCGGAATATCCGGCACATTGGGAAATGCCGGTGCGGCCGGCTCCGCGGCACGGACGAGGCCAAAAGTAGCCAACAAGACGGCCATCACGGCGAGTATCTGGATTGACGGTCGTAGCATTAAATCCTCCTTTTCGGTCAGGGGCATTGGCTGCAGCGCACGCGCATTTTATTGTTGAGTGAGCAAAACGGACAAGCGCTGACGTGCTCGAATCGCATCTATCCGCCGCTACGTCGAGCGCGCCGACGCTTTTGCTGATCCTCCAACACTCATTATGGCATCGAAAAACAGCGCTGGCTTGCCCCACAGTGAATTGAAGAAGATGGCCGTAACGCTGGCCGCCATGGCCGCCATGGCCCAGACCGGGTAGATCAGGCCGGTCGCCGCAATGGGGATGCCAATGCCGTTGAAGCAGAAGGCGACGATAATATTTTGTACCATCTTGCGATATCCGCGCCGACTGATGTCGCGCGCATCGAGCAGGGACCGCAGGCGTGCGTTGAGGATGATGATATCGGCTGACTCGATGGCGATGTCGGTGCCGCTACCCATGGCGATGCCAACATCGGCCTGCATCAATGCGGGCGCATCGTTGATGCCATCGCCGACCATGGCCACCTTGCCGCCGGACTGCAGCTCGCGCACGATGGCGGCTTTCTGTTCCGGCAGAACACCGGCATGCACTTTGTCGATGCCCAATTCGCGCGCAATGCTACGCGCGGCGCGCTCGTTGTCGCCGGTAAGCAGTACCGGCTGTATATGCGCTTTGCGCAGGGCCGCGACGGTGCGGGCGGCGTCTTCGCGCAGGCGGTCGCCGATGCCGATGATGCCGAGTGCCTGTTGGTCGCGGGCAACCGCAATGACCGTCTGTCCGGTGTACTCCCACTCCTCGACGCGTGCGTTAAGCGATTCGAGATCGATGCCTTGCTCCGACAAGAAGCGCGGACTGCCGACGATAATGTCGGCATTATCGACGCGCGCACGCACACCGCGACCGGGGGTGGCCTGAAATTGTTCGATCGACGGCGGCGTGATGCCATGTTCGAAGGCATGATCCAGAATCGCTTGTGCCAACGGGTGCTCCGACGACGACTCGGCTGCCGCGGCTAAACCGAGTAGCGTGCTTTCATCGCCGTGCAGAGTCGCCACCTGGCGTACGGACGGATGACCTTCGGTCAGCGTGCCGGTTTTGTCCAGCAAAACATGGGTGACTAAGCGATAGGCCTGGAACGCTTCGCCCGTGCGCATCAGGATACCGCGCTCAGCGGCTTCACCGGCGCCGCGCACGATCGATAGCGGAGCGGAAATCCCGACCGCGCAGGGATAGCCCATGACCAATACGCTCAAGCCGGCGAAAACGGCGCGCTGCAGGTCGATTTGGCCGCCGATCAGCAGGCTGCCAAGCAACCAACCAACAACCGCCACTGCGGCGACGACCAATACGGTCGGCGTATAGATGCGCAGCACTCGGTCGACCAAGTGCAGTAGGCCGGGTTTAAGGGCACGGGCGTCCTCGACTTGACGAATGACTTGTTGCAAAAAGGTCTCGCTACCGGTGCGGGTGACTTCAATCAACAAGGTACCGAGGCCGTTCATCGAGCCGCCGATGACGGCGGCGCCGGCACGCTTCTCGACCGGAGTCGGTTCCCCGGTCATGAGGGCTTCGTCGACCGCCGAGTGACCGTCGACGACTTGACCGTCGACCGGGATTCGTTCGCCCGGACGAATGCGGACACGGTCGCCGATGTGTACTTGTTCGAGCGCAATTTCCTGTTCCTGACCGTCGCGCAGTACGCGCGCGGTGTCCGGCTGTAAGTCGAGCAGTTTCTTGACCGCCTGAGAGCTGCGTGTTTTGACGATCAGCGACAACCATTCCGAGAAAATATGATAGGTGGCGACCATCACCGACACGGCGAAGAACGGCGCGGTCGGGTAACCTGGCGGATGGAAGATCATACCGATCAGTCCACCCGCGATGCCGGCGAACGCGCCGATCTCAAGCAATACATGCTGATTGAGAATGCCGCGGCGCAACGCTTGCAGTGCCATGATCAAAATGTGCCGGCCGACGCCGAACACCATGATGAGGGCAAGCGCGCCGGTTAGCCAGGGAGCAGCTTCGCTCATCCAGCCGGCGCTGCGCGCCAGATAGAGTGCGCCGCCGAGCGCGGTCAAAGCCGCAGCGCCGCCGAGCGCGATGCCGGTGCCGCGTCCGCGCAGGACCACGAATACAAAGCCGACCAGACTGACGAATACCAACGCGGCCAGCAGCGTGGGCCAGAAGCCGCTGGGATTGGCGATCAACGCCACCGCCGCTATGCTGGCGGCGACCGCGGCGATGAAGCGCCGGCCCTCACGTACCAGCGTGGCTTCATCCTCTTCGAACGGGCGCACCTTGCGCGGATCGGAAATGGTGTAACCAATATCTTTGAGGATTTGCAGCAGGCGCTCGGGCCGCGCCACCTCCGGATCGT
This sequence comes from Gammaproteobacteria bacterium, assembly GCA_030147845.1. Classification (GTDB taxonomy): domain Bacteria; phylum Pseudomonadota; class Gammaproteobacteria; order JASBUN01; family JASBUN01; genus JASBUN01. Next base: position 56,451 of record JASBUN010000043.1, on the reverse strand, counting down.
ACTCGATCAGCGCTTGTTCATGCGTCAGGCTGACCGAGACTTGGTCGACACCGGGCTGTTTGCCGAGCGCCTTTTCGATGGTGCCGGTACAAAGCGAGCAATGCAGTCCGCCAATACGCGCGCGGATGCGCGCACGGCCGGGGCGCTTGGATGGTTCTTCACTCCAGAATGAGTTGGAGTCCGGAGTCGATGTGATGGTAGTCATGTGACACCTCCAGAAAATTTTTCGATTGGCGCACGTTCGCAATCGCGTTGAAGCGCTAGGCCGCTGGACCGACCGGCACGAACAGCCCAAACCAGATCGACCATAGACCCAGTGCGATCAGAACAACGCCGGTCCAAAACGGAAGGCGTCGTGACAACCCCCCCAGCGCATCCAGCGCGCGCCGGGCCGGCGCGAACAGCACTGCGAGTACGAGCGGCAGCGACAACGCGAAGCCAAATAGGGTCAGCGACAGGAAGCCGCTACTCGGCGCTACCGTGCCGGCAGCGGTGAAACCCAGCAGGGCGAGTAACAACGGTGTTGCGCAGGCTGGGATGTTGAACGCGAATACGATACCGAGCGCGACCGAACCGCGTACATCGGACAGTCGCAAGAGTCCGCCACCGAAGGCACGCAGAAGACTAGCCGATTTGCCGACGAGGTAGACTGCACCTAGGGCGACATAGATCAGTCCGAAACCGATCCAAGCGATTTTTTGTGCGCCGAACAAGACCATGCCGATGGCGGCGGCGGCGAGTCCGAGTAAGCCCATGAACAGGCCGCGCACCAAGGTAAAGACCGTGACCTGGAGTATTTTGGCGGCACGCTCACGTCCCTCGAGCGTCTTGACGAACACCAAGGTCGAGCCGATCGAACAGGGCTCGACGAAGCCGAAAAGACCCAGTCCGATCGGTAAGGCGATCTGCTGCAGCCCGGCGAACTCAGTCATGCCGGTTGCCGGTGACGCGGTAAGCGCCTTGCTCGATGGTCGCGGTAAGCTGCTCGACGTTGGTACCTTGTGGGTCATAAAGCACGCGCACCAGGCCATCCTCAAACGACGCCGACACCTTGTGCACTCCGGCGCTGCGTTGCAGCAGGGCTTGTATCGCCGCGGCACATCCGCTGCAGTGCATGCCGTCGACGGTGAATGTCGCTGTTTTCATCGTGTGTTCTCTTGTATGCGACGTTTGGGCCGGCGCCAAAAAGTTGCCGGCGATCGTGCTAGCTTGATCCCTGATCGCTACTGAATCGATTGGTCGGAGTAAGACTAGGACCTGGAGTGGACTCTATGTCAAGCTTCGGGAGCTTAGGCAGGGGTTTATCTACCGCGGCAGACCTGCAGCCCCGCGCAACGGCGGCGCTCGTCGGCAGTACCGCCGATCGGTCGCGTCAAGGATGTGATGACTGATGGCCGTTGAGATAAGCGTAGCACGACGGTGTTCGGCGCCGCTGAGGCGCAGTTGAGTCCAGTCGGCGTGCAAGCCACGCTGAGCGGTTTACTTTCCGGGGCGGAGCTGCGGATGAGTTTCTTCGCTCCACCACCAAACGGCGAGTCCGGACAGCAGCATGGCGAGCGCAACAAACCATAGCCCCGACGCCAGGTGTCCGCTTAGATGCGCGACCGCGCCCAATGCCAATGCGCCGATGCCGTAGCCAATGTCGCGCCAGAAGCGATAGATGCCGATAGCGGTGCCGCGCCAATTGGGATGCGCGAGATCGGCGATTGCCGCTGAAAGGTTCGGGTAGAGAAGCGCCATACCGAAGCCGGTTATGGCGGCAGAAAATGTCCACCACCACACTTGGTCGCGCAACAACATCATGCCGACTCCGGCCGCGCACAACCACATTCCCCAAACAATCGGTTTGTGCCGTCCAATGTGGTCGGAGAGTCTGCCGGTCACCAACTGAGATACACCCCAGACCATGCCATAGGTGCCGACCACCCAACCGATATCAACCAAACTTACGCCTTTGCCATAGAGGTAGGCCGGATAGACCACCCACACCAGCGCGTCGACAAATTTTTCGATCAGCCCGGCTTGGCTGATGGCCACCATGCGTCGATCGCGCCAGCTCATGCGCGTGAATATCTGCCACGTGCTTGGCTGCTCGTACGTGCTTTTGTCCCAGCGTGCGGTTTGTGTACAGGAGTCGCTGGCCGCCAAGCGCTGGCCTTCCGCGTGCGCCCAAGCAATGGTTTCCTGCACATATACCGCTGTCAGCACAAGCGCGGTGCCGATGACCACAGAGCCAAAAACAAATAAGCCCATGCGCGGGCCCAGGTCCGCGGCGAGATAGCTGGTGATGATTCCCGCGATGGCGACGCCGACATAACCTGAGCATTCGTTGAGTCCCATGGTCAGGCCGCGCTGGTCGGCGCGGGTAATATCAAGCTTGGCCGTTTGCGTCATGGACCACGTAAAGCCTTGATTGAAGCCGAGCAGAACCGTGGCAGCGACGATCCAGTTCCAGCTCGGTGCATAGAGGATCATGAAGGGAATCGGTATTGCCGAAATCCAACCGATCAACAACACTTTTTTCCGCCCGATCCGTTCTGACAAACGTCCGGCAACGAAATTTAGCGCACCTTTGACGAAGCCAAAGGCAACTACAAACGCAGTTAACAGCAGGAATGAACCTTTGGGTACGCCGAATTCGGATTCGGCTAAGGCGGGCACCACGGTACGTAGCATCCCAAGTGTGAGTCCAACCAGAAACACCTGCACCAGTTGATGGGTAAACTGGGAGAGGTTATGCCGGATTCCGCGTTGATACTCGGCTACTGAAGTCGTCGAAGATTCGGGTAAGATCATTGTATGTTCCTGCGCAATGGCGACATTTAAGCAAACTCCGGTTTACGCGATCGAGGCTGGCGCTAAGGTGGAAAACGGCGACCAAGCCTAGTGACTGCCCGACCTGATACTGCTCGCGGTTATATGTGCGTCGGACTATGCGCTCTTGCTCAGCGTAAGGAAGTGCAGTTGCGTCGCGTAATCGCGGGCGTATGATTCGCGCTCTTGCATTTCCGTATGCGAGAGAACGGAAAAGTACGGCGTCACGACGTTGATCAGCTCGGTGTCGGCCAGGAATAAAATCTGGTGCCCAGGTCGGAACGACATATCAGAGGACTCCCCGCTGCCGGTGACGGCATGTTTCCGGGTCGGATCGCGAGGGTTGCGCAGGCTTACGCACGCCAGCCCTCCTGGTTTGAGGACGCGTTGCATGTGGGCGAAGGCCTTGGTTAGGCGCGCTTTGGACAGCAGTAGATGCAAAGTGCGGTGCGAGAACACGGCGTCGAAGCTCGAATTCGGTTGGTCCAGCTCGGCAATGTTATCGAGTAGGTAGTTGATGGGCGGGATGCCATGTTCACTTGATGTCCATGAGCGGGCTAACTCCAGCGCGGCTGCCGAGAAGTCGACAGCCGTTACCTCGAAGCCCTGTTGCGCGAAATGCGCAGCATCGCGCCCGTAGCCGCAACCCAGTACCAGCAGCCGTTGGGCCGCGCCGCGGCGGAAGTGCTGCGCGGCTTCGATCGCGCATGGGCTGGGCTCCTGCCCCCAAATGAATCCCTCGTTGCGGTAGCGCGTAGACCAAAATTTTGCGACCTCAGCTAATTCATCGTCGATCTGCACTTCGATGCTCCCCTATCCGTTATCGTTCTGTATTGCGCCGAGATCGCGCCATGCGCATGCCGTATTCTCACCGATCACTGCCATCCACGGCCCTCTTGTGCGTGCAAGGATGTCGGTATCGGCGGCCAAGGGACGACTAAGTCCCTTTTTTGAGCGGTAGTGCGGCAGCACGCCATTCCGCCACACCGGTTTCGAGCGAGCGTGCTCGAAAGCCTTTTTTGTTGAGTAAAGCGACGGCCTCCTGCGCCATGAAGCAAAATGGTCCGCGGCAATACGCCACGACTGGCCGATCGGCGGGTAATTCTCCCAAGCGTTTTCGGAGTTCGGGCAGCGGAATCGATCGGGCGTGAGGGATATGCGCGCTGCGAAATTCGGCTTCCGGTCGCACATCGAGGACGATGACATCACCGCGTTTGGCATCGCGCAACAAGTCACGCCCGTTCATTGGCGCCAATTCATGCGGTCGTGACGCCAGTTCGCGCATAATGGATTGCAATTCGATCAAACGTCCTTCGGCTACCGAGCGCAGCGCTACCCACAAGTCGGCGGTTTCGGCGTCGGCCAAGCGATAAATCATATAAGTGCCGTCTCGGCGAGCCGCCACCAACTGCGCCGATTTCAACTCTTTTAAATGAGCACTGACCAACTTGACCGAAATTTCGGCTTCGGTGGCAAGCTGCTCGACTGTCTTTTCGCACTGACAAAGTAGCTCGATCAATTCCAGCCGCTTGGGGCTGGCAACCGCTTTTCCGATACGGGCCACTTGTTCGTATAAACGGTCCTTGGATTGGCGTGAAGCACTCATGAAAATTGTCCAATAATCTAACGAATATTAGTATATATGGGTTCAATATTCGCGGCAACCATTTTGCCAGCGGCTAATGGCAAGCGCGCCGCCGCCAGTAATATGTGTGTACAGACAGCGTCCAAGTATTTGCTAGTGATAAGCTGATTTGGGTCGCGCCGCCGTGATACGTGACCCAGGCATCTCGTTGAAGCAGTGATGATCCGGCGATCGAGATGAACTCGGCTTCGAGTTAGCGAGCCGTGCGGCTGCCGTCGCTCGTTGCGGTGTCACGGCGGAGCAGGATATACAGAACGCCGCTAACGATCAGGGAGATCAAGGTCATCGCCAGCGAGGTGTCCAAGCGCACTTGTACGAACGTTTCGAACGCCGCGGTCGACAGTCGCGGCGGAATCCAGTGCAGGGCGTCAAATACGTACTGCATGAGAACCGCGCTGGTTACCATGGTCAGGAAAAATACGCCGAAAATGTAAAACATGGCTTTCCAGCCGAAGAATTGGCGCCATAAATTGAGTACGGGGATCGTGATCAAGTCCGCATAAATGCAGGCGATCACTCCGCCAAACGACACGCCCCCGACCCATAGTGCGGCGGCGAACGGTACGTTACCAATCGAGCCGATGAAGCTGAGCACGCCAGCCGTGACACCCATAGCAGCGTTCTCTATTACGCCCGGTAGGGTGCCTGAGCTAGAAAATAGCGTTCGCCATACGCCGCTGGGCACTAGTTCGACGATGAATCCGGCGATCAGAAACCCGAATAGTACACTTTTATAGATAACGCCGAGGGTGTGAAAATAATTTCGAGCCACGCGTGCCCAACCCGCCCGAGTGCCTAATTGTGCTTTCCAATCACCATGAGAGGACACCGCTTGCGTGAAACGGACTGGATTCGGGTCTTCGGGCGTACGCTCGCGCATGCGCTCGCGCGCGGCAGCGAATGTTTGGCGTGGTAGCGTCGCCCGTAAGAGCAGATACATAGTGGCGATTAATAGGAAGCCGCCGAGTAATTCCGCGGCTAGAAATTGCCAGCCGAGCAATATATAGATCACAATGCCTAGTTCGAAAACGAGGTTGGTTGAGGCGAAGCTAAACGCGAAGCTGGCTTCCGCTGACGCCCCCTTCTTGAACAGCGTTTGGGTGATTGTGACGGCACCGTAGGTACAGGCCGAGCTGGCGGCGCCGGCCAGCGACGCTTTGCCGACCGACATCAAATCTCGGCCCCCGAGAATTTCGGCCATACGCGCCTGGTCGACCAAGGTTTCGATCAGTGCCGTGATGAATACGCCCAGCAGGATGGGCCATGTAGCTTTGTAGAGAAGTCCGAGGCCGAGCTCGAGCGAGCGTCCGATCAGAACTGCTGTATCCATTGGTATGTTCCTGCGATCCGGGTGCGCGGGTGTCGGGATGAAATACTATCGGCTACGCGCAGGTTTCCAGACCTGTACTTGGTTGGTTGACAGGTTGGTCGTATAAACGGTTCCGTCGGCAGCAACGGCCACCGCTTCCTCGGTGTAACCTGCGCCTTTCGACGGCGTGCCGAAAGCGGTCAGAAAACGTCCCTGCGGAGTGAATTTTTGTACTCGGTAGTTTTCCTCGTCGACCGCGAATACGTTGCCTTGTGGCCCGACGGCGACGCTGGTGACGGTCCTGAACCAACCATTGAAGGATCCCTTGATGTTCATGCCGAACGGACCGCCCCATTTGCGAATAAATCGTCCTTCCGGCGTAAATTCCTGAATACGGTCGTTGTATCCGTCGGCCACATAGATTGTCCCGTTGCTCGAGTTAACTGCGACGTCGGTCGGATAGTTGAAACCGCCGCCGGAGATATAGGCCTTGTGCCCGGTTTTACCGATTTGGTGGATGAGTTGGCCCTGAGGTGTGAGAATCTGCACCCGTTGATTGTAGAAATCGGCCACCACGATATCCCCGTTGGGGAGCGCACTGGCGCCGCCGGGCGAGCGGAAATGAGCGCCCTTTGGTGAGGATGCCTTGCTTCCCAGTGTTTCAATGAGTGTCGGTGCGCCGCCGTCCAATGAATAGACTTGTACAACGTCGTTCCAATAGTCGGCTACATATAGCTTGCCGCCCGCGATATTGAGATTCATGGGGCGCGCACTGGGTTTTAAACCGTCCGTACCGACGGCGATCTGCCCCTGATAGTTGCCCTGGCGGTCAAATATTTGCACACGATGGTTGCGGGAATCGGCTACATATACGCGATTGCCGCGCACCGCGATGCCATTGGGGTCGTTGAGTTGTCCCGGGGCGTTCCCGGGGCCTCCCCAAGTCGCCGTCAGCGTATAAGGGGGTTCTTTGCGACTGGGAATAAAGGCAATCCACACGATCAGGGCAAGTGTAATCCCAAGGCCGACAGCCGCAGCGGCAATCCATCCAATAGATTTTGCGAGTCGTCGCAGCATGATCAATGCACCTGTGGGCGTTGTACGACGCGCTTGAGAGTAAAGCCGGCATCATTGACGGTTTGCTTGATCGTTTGCGCGCTCCAATCAGTGCCTGGTTTGACGTGTACCACAACCACCCCCTGTTCAATGTTGACATCGGTGCTGCGCGTGCCGTCAAGCGTACTGAATTCTTTCTCGATGCCATATGCGCAATACGGGCAGGCAAGTCCATCCACACGGATGACATAGGCATCGGGTGGGTAGTTTCCCTTCGCCGGAGTTTCCGTCGCAGCCTGTGCGGTCGGTACCATCGCGATGACTGTGGCGGTCAGCGGTATGACCAAAACTAAGGCCGTGGTAAGGGATATCAAAATTTTCTGGATTCGTTTGCACATGCTATTAAACCTCCGTGGGTCCGGAGCGACGGACTGATTAGTAGTGGTATTCCAACTCCACGCGCAGTCGATAGTCCGTGCTTGGCTGGTTGCCGTTTAGGTTGGAGTAGATGGGAATTTGTATACCTGGACGCACTGCGAAACTATTGGAGCTGTCTGTCCAGATGAGTCCCGGTGACAAGAAAACCCGCGTGCCGCCGGTGTTGGCGAGGTCCTGGCCGTGGTCGGAGGTACGCTGCGTAATTTCGGTATTGAGTCCCAGCAAAAATACGGTGTCGGCCTGGCCGTAAACAGGCATCCTCGGGCGCCAGCCGCCGACCAGATTGAGGAGGGTCGTATTGCCGCGCCGCAGACCGTCCGGACCGAGCCCCCGCCACACATAACCGGCACTGGCCCAGTGATACCAATGAATGCTCTCGTAGCCGTATACCAAACCCGTCGTGAGGTCGGTCGAGCCGGTACCCTGGGGGCTGCCGGACGTATCCAATTTCAGATCATTGACGATGGTCGCCGATCGCTGAATGCCTTTGCTGTCTTGACGCCAGAAGCGGTACTGATTGAGCAGGTGCACGTCGCCCAAGCCGCTACCCGCCAGTGGGCCTGGCGTCGCCGGGCCGGCATCTACGTACGGTGCGCTCACGCCGACCGTCCAGTCACCCGTCACCCCATAGCGGCCCTTGAGCTGGTAGAGATTGGTCGCGCGGCCATCAGCGACGTCGCGATTGAATGAGCCCTCCAGCGCTACACCGCCTTTGTAGAGTGTTTTGGGGTTGAATGAAAAAATCGGGCCATGCGCCCAAGCGGCAAATGGGAGGACGCACGCGGTTAACACATAGGCGATGTTGCGCACGGGGGAATTGAGCGTTCTGGATGTCATCGTTTCACTCCTCACGAATTATTCGATATAGGCGTTCAGACCGTAATACCCGTAAGCTTAGAAGTTGGAGTGAGGTCCATGTCAAGAAACGTCGATACACCGGGTTCAGTGTTGAATCCTTGACATAGAGCGTGCTCCATCTCGCAGAGTTGGAGAGTTCGCGACCGACGCGGGCGGCAGCGAGGATTCTTTCCTTATTCCACGAGAAGATAAAATCAATGCGAAAGATAGCCGATGCCTGTTACTTTGCTGCCTTTGTCCTGTGTGCTTTATCGTTTGTCCCGATAACAGTCTGGGCAGGGCCAATTACCTTCAACACTGCGCTGCCCGTAGCGAAAGGTCACTGGCTGGTTCGCCAGCAGCTGCCGGTGCGTAACCGGGACGACCATACGTAGTCGCCGGACCGCCAAGTTCGCGTGACCGCACTGGGCAATGTGTTGGCCTATGGACTGACAGGAAAGCTAACTTTGTTCGGCGCGGTGCCATATCTCCTTGACAAGGATCTGCGTGCAACCATGACCGCCGGTCGCATTCAGCGTTCCACTGCGGGATTTGGCGACACCAAATTGTTTGGGCGCTACGTGGCCTATCAACACGACGTCTTGGGCAAGAGCCTGCGTATCGCCCCGGTTGCTGGCGTGGTGATACCGACGGGCGACTACCAGCGCAGCGATCGCTACGGCCGATTGCCTCGGTCCTTCCAAAATGGAACTGGGGCGTGGGGCGCGCTAACAGGCGTGATCGCCACCTATCAAACGTTCGATTATGAGTTCGATGCTGACCTGACCTATCAGGCCAACAGTCGCAAAGCAGGGTATCAGGCGGGCAACGAGTTGCGTGTGGACGCTTCGCTCCAATACCGCCTATGGCCTTGGGTGTTACCGAAAACCGGCCTGCCTGCTTTTCTTTATGGGGTATTGGAGGCGAACTGGGTACGTACCGGCGCCGATCGTATTTCCGGCAACGATGTACCCAATACCGGCGGCAGCCAGTGGTTCTTCAGCCCGGGGCTGCAATATGTGACGCGGGATTATGTTCTCGAGACCGCTGTGCAATTGCCGGTCGCGCAGCGTATGCGTGGCAACGCATTGCGAGACAATTATATTGTCCATCTGGGGTTTCGCGTCCACTTCCAGTAATTGGTAGTGAATATTCGGGCTCTTTCGAACAGTTTGCGGGTATCACGAGCGGATTGTCCCTCTCGCCGGGCACCCAAAGAAACCCCGGTTTTATGCGTTTTCAGTCATGCATGGACGGACCAAACCAGACCAATGCACGGCTAAAGCCGTGCCTACAACATCATTCGGTACGCGGTAGGTTGTGGCGGGAGTTTTTGTAGGCACGGATTCCTCCGTGCATTACTCAGAAGTCACGACATAGACAACCAGTTCTCCTTGGCGCGCTTTGCGGCTCTGCGAGCGATTGGCCACTTCCATACCAGCACGGATACCCCGCGTTTATTGCTGACGCGGATCATCGGCGCCCGTCCCGGCGTATCGCTTGACTCCGTACCATAGTACGGAGTCTAAGCTTGCATGCGTCAACATGAGCGAGGAGCCGATGCATGTCTAGCCAGGCCACTACCGGAAACCGTACCTTGATCGCCGCCGTCTTGGCGGGGGTGGGAGCGTCGCTGTGCTGCGTTGCTCCACTGGTGTTGTTGACGCTCGGCGTCGGCGGCGCGTGGATCAGCAATTTGACCGCGCTCGAACCGTACCGGCCGATCTTTATCACCATCACACTGATATTTCTCGGCCTTGCGTTCCGAAAACTCTACCTGTTGCCGCGCTCATGTACCCCGGGCACGACGTGTGCGGAGCCGCGTACCTTGCGCAACCAACGCGTCATTTTTTGGATCGTGGCGGCGCTGTTGCTGGCTCTGCTTACTTTTCCCTATTACGCCACCGCCATTCTCTGACGGTCCATTGCATCGAGGAGTTCTTGTCATGAAACGTATATTGTTCGCGCCGCTGTTGATCATTTTGTCCTTTGCTCCGTGGTGGTCGATGGCGCAGGCCAGCGACTCGACCAGCGCGCACAGCCGCACGGTGACGTTGGCGGTCGAGAATATGACCTGCGGTGTCTGCCCGGTGACGGTGCGCAAAGCGCTGCAGCGCGTACCGGGCGTAACCAAGGCGAGTGCCGATATGGACTCGCACAGCGCCACAGTAACCTTTGACCCATCCAAGACGACAGTCGAAGCGCTGACGCGAGCGACCACTGATGCTGGTTATCCGTCTCATCTTAAGAAGCGCTGAAGTGGGTAGTCGTTGTTGCTTCACAGCCTAGGATTTTAATATGAGTAAACTTACACTGAATGTTACCGGTATGACCTGTGCGCATTGCGCTCAGACGGTACAGAAAGCCCTTGATGCGCTTCCGGGCGTGTCGGCGCTGGTGTCCTATCCGCAAGCGATTGCGCAGCTGCAAATCGATGGCGAGCCGAATCTGCAAGTGTTGCGCGATGCGGTACGCCCAAAGGGGTATGATTTGCAGCCATTGCAATCTCAGCCGACCACGCCGGGCCATCAATCGGCACTGAAAATCGCCATTATCGGCTCGGGTTCGGCGGCCTTCGCTTGCGCCATTCGCGCCGCTGAAGAAGGTGCCCGGGTGACGATGATCGAGTCCGGCACCATCGGCGGAACCTGCGTTAATGTCGGCTGCGTGCCGTCCAAAATCATGATTCGGGCCGCACATGTCGCGCACTTGCAGCGTCACAATCCATTCGACGGCTTGCCCAATCTGGAGCCGCGCATCGACCGCGCCCGTCTGCTGGCGCAACAACAGGCGCGCGTCGGCGAACTACGCCAAGCAAAGTATGAGGATATACTGGCCGGTAATCCAAACATCGAGCTCGTCCGCGGTAAGGCGCGTTTCGAGGATGCGCACACGTTGTTGATCGCGCGCGCCGACGGCACTGAGCAGCGGCTACACGCCGACCGCATTCTCATAGCCACCGGCGCTCGTCCGGCAATACCGTCAATCGACGGACTCGCCGGGGTGCCGTATTGGACCTCCACCGAAGCACTCGCTGCCGAGCAGTTGCCCGAACACCTGGTGGTGATCGGCGGTTCCGTAGTGGCGGTGGAGCTGGCGCAAGCGTTCCGGCGCCTCGGTGCACGCGTGACATTACTGGCGCGTAGTACTTTGCTGTCCAAGGATGACGCCGAGTTAGGCGCTCAGCTCGCCGAGGTGTTCGAGCGCGAGGGTATCGACGTACGCTTGCACACCGTGCCCCAACGCGTCGAGTTCGATGGTGCGCGTTATACTGTGCACGTCGGTGATGAACGTGTTGTTGGTGATACGCTGCTGGTGGCCACCGGACGCACGCCCAATACCGATACGCTCGATCTGCGCGCCGCCGGGGTCGAGACGCACGCCAATGGCGCGGTGACCGTCGACGAGCACTTGCGGAGCAGCGTCGAGCATATCTATGCCGCAGGCGATTGCACCGATCAGCCGCAGTTCGTTTACGTCGCTGCGGCGGCCGGCACGCGAGCTGCGATCAATATGACCGGCGGTGACGCCAAGCTGGATTTATCCACCATGCCGGCGGTGGTGTTCACCGATCCGCAGGTGGCGACGGTCGGCATTACCGAAGCGCAAGCGAAAGCGCAGCGTATCGATGCAGATAGCCGCACACTGGCGCTGGAGAATGTGCCGCGCGCATTGGCCAATTTCGACACGCATGGATTCATCAAATTGGTGGCCGAACGTTCGAGCGGACGCCTGCTGGGCGCGCAAATACTGTCCGCCGAGGGCGGCGAGATCGTGCAGACGGCCGCATTGGCATTGCGCAATGGCATGACGATCGCGGCGCTGGCCGACCAACTATTCCCCTACCTGACCATGGTCGAGGGTATTAAACTTTGCGCACAGACGTTTACCAAGGATGTTCATCAACTGTCTTGCTGCGCGGGATAACCCGATAGGACGAAACGGCTTATGCGCAATACAAGGACAAGTGAGCGGACCCGACCGATACTAGATCTGAAATTTAGGCCGGGATCGAAGTGGTTGGTGGCGTTGCTGTTGTTGTTGGCGTGGCAAGGCGCGGTGTATGCCTGGGTGCTCGGTTCGACCGGCGGCCCCGAGGTCGGCGCAAGTGCGCCGGATGCACCGATGCAGGCCGGCACGCAGACGCGCACGCTGGCACAACTGCATGGACACAAAGTGGTGTTGTGGCTGCTCTCCACGTGGTGTCATACCTGTGTCGCCGGTGTGCAGGCACTGGAACGCCACAGCGAGTTACTCAAGACCCAGGGTGTTACCGTATTGGTGGTGCGCAATTTCCAAAACGATGGCTACCCGGGTATGAGTATCGAGCAGTTCGGACAAAAATTCGCGCCCAAGACCCTAAAAAAATCGAACTGGATCTATGCGGAAGCATCTAAGGAGTTAGCCCAGCGCTACAATCCGCGCCATTTTCCTGATCTCTATTACTTGATCGGCGCCGACGGAGTCGTGCGCGTCGTGGATACCGCCCCGGCGGCGACCTGGGCCACCATCGAGCGCTTTGCACAGAGGAAATGACATGCGCACCATTACGTCGGCATTGAAGACCGTACTGCATAGCAAGGGTAATCGCTGGCTGGCGCTGTCGGCTTTCGCCGTACTGTTGGCGTTCTATCTCATGACCTTGCCGGCGGCTTATACCGGCGGACGAATTGGTCCGGCGGCGCTGCAATTTTTGGACGTTACCATGGCGCTATTCGCGCTGGTGATGGCGTCGCTTACCGCTTTGTTGATTCCGATGATGGTCTATCTGATGCGCAATGGCCGCGGCGCCAGCAAGTCCTCGGCAGCCGGCGGCGTGCTGGTCGGCGTGTTGACACCGGTGCTGTGCTGCTCACCGTTACTGCCGCTGGCGCTCGGCGCGTTGGCCGCGCTGTTCCCATCTGTGGTTACCGCTTTTGGCTGGCAATTGCAGGGTTTTATCGCGACCCATCAGAATGAGTTGCTGCTGGCAGCGGTTGCATTGCTGGCGCTGGCGCTTTATCAAAACTCCGTACGCGTCGTACGCGGCGCGCGCTGTTCAGTCTAGCCACTAGCGATGCCGTTCGGCGGCGACCGGAAGCGGTGTGTCCAAACGGGTTGCGTTGCACCCCAAAAGTAAGGATATGGCCCGATGATCGAGTTGCTAAAACAAATTTCCGGCATGATCGGTGCGGCAATTGCGGCGGCGTGTTGTCTGGGAATTTCGGCAGTGCTCGCCGCAGTTGGCGCGGTGGGCCTCGGATTCGTCGCCTATGACGCTTATTTGTTTCCTATATTCGTGGGTTTTATCGCCCTCAGCTTGTGGCTGCTGTTCCGTTCGGCGCGCCGCCACGATGACCTGAAACCATTTTGGTTGAGTCTGGTCGGTGGCGTAGTGGGGTCTATCGCTCTATGGTTCATGGTAACCGGAATCTTTCCGCTTGCGTGGCTGGTGTATACGAGCTTGGCCATGCTGTTCGCCGGCAGCGTCTGGGATTTCGTCCGCGGCCGCCGCGCACCGCAATGCGCGCCTGATCAGGCGGCGACAGCGCCGTCCACAGGCGCGGCTAATCCCGGCCGGCGAGCCGTGACCGGCGCTGCCTTGAGCGCGGGCGCGGCGGTGGCATTTTATGGACTGTATAAGTCAGTGCAAGCCATTGCGCCGCAGGCGCACGGCGAGCAGATTGCTTGCTGGGGTATCAACAGTTGCAAGGGGCAAGGGGCTTGCAGCACCGCCTTCAACGCTTGTACCGGTCAAAACAGTTGCAAAGGCAAGGGCTATATCTATGTGCCCGCCAAGGAATGCTACGCGCGCGGCGGTGAACCGCTCAAGGGTTCACCAGGTGACCCGTCCAAAGGGTGAAGCTGTGTCTCTGCGGCATCGATAGATGTCGCGGGAGATGTCGGCGAAGCGCGGCGTTCGCGGGTTGGCCGTTGTCGTCATGACTATGCACGCCATCGCGATAATCCGCCGACTATCGCGCTTGCTTGACCCTCGTCTCAGGAGTTGGTGTATGACTACTTCATTTGATCTGATCGTGATTGGCACAGGTACAGCCGCGGCGGTAAGCGCAACGCGCTGCCGCGAGGCAGGGTGGTCGGTCGCCGTGGTGGATCATCTTCCCTTTGGCGGCACTTGCGCTTTGCGCGGCTGCGACCCGAAGAAAATGCTGGTGGGCGCGGCTGAAGTCATCGATGGCGTCGCCCGTATGGCCGATAAAGGTATCGCGCGCGGCGACATCTCGCTCGACTGGGCGGCGTTGCAACGCTTTAAACGTTCGTTCACTGACCCCGTGCCGAAACGTCGCGAAAGCATGTTTGAGCGCGCCGGCATTGCCACTTTTCACGGGCATGCGCGCTTTACCGGATCGACACGAATCGAAATCGGCAATGATATCTTGGAAGGACGACACGTCGTCATCGCCGCCGGCGCCGAACCGGTGCCGTTGCCGATCGAGGGCGTAGAACACCTGATGTACAGCGATGCTTTTCTGGAATTGGAACAACTGCCGCGGCGTTTGGTCTTGATTGGCGGTGGCTTCATCGGTTTCGAGTTCGCCCATGTGGCAGCCCGCGCCGGCGCCGAGGTCGTGATTGTCAATCGCGGTGCTCGGCCGTTGAAGCCGTTCGATCCCGATTTGGTGGCCGGCTTGGTGGAACGCACCGAGCGTCTCGGCGTAAAAGTGCTGAACGGTCACGAAGCGAAGGCGGTATCGAAGCGCGATGCCGGTTATGAAGTGCGGGCCGTCGGGCCCAACGGTGAAGTCGTGCTTCAGGCGGATGCCGTGATACACAGCGGCGGCCGGGTGCCGGCCGTGGCGGGACTCGATCTCGAAGCGGCGCAGGTCGATTACGACGGCTACCGTATCGCGCGCAACGAATATCTACAAAGTACCAGCAATCCGGCGCTCTACGTCGCCGGCGATGCCGGTGCGCCGCCGCTGCCGCTGACTCCGGTAGCGGCCTTGGAAGCCAACGCGGTGGCCAGCAATTTGCTGCAAGGCAATCATGCCACGGTGGACTACACCGGCATCCCCAGCGCCGTGTTTTCCATTCCAACGCTCGCCCGCGTCGGGATGCTGGAGCAAGAGGCCAAGGAACAAGGTCTGAAATATCGAGTACGGCATGAATCGGTGCCGGACTGGTACAGCGCCCGGCGTGTGAACGAGTCCTTATACGCCTTCAAGGTGCTGGTCGAAGAAGGTAGCGAGCGCGTACTTGGGGCGCATGTCGTCGGTCCGGACGCGGTCGAAATCGTCAATCTTTTTGGCTTTGCGATGCGTTCCGGCCTTAAGGCAAAGGATCTCGTTTATGCCACCTTCGCCTATCCGACCGGCGCTTCCGATCTCGAGTCCATGCTGCCCTGAACGCATGGCTGCGGACAGCCAACGAGCGGCAAGCGGATTCGGCCTGGGGCTGCGCCCGGCGTTTTATCAGGACGCCGCCGAGGGCAAGGTGGCGGTCGACTGGCTCGAACTGCTGAGCGAGAATTTTATGGTCGATGGCGGTAATGCTCTGCAGGTGCTCGACGCCGTAGCAAGCCGTTACCCGCTTGCGTTGCACGGCGTGTCCATGAATCTCGGCGGCTCCGAGCCGCTGGACACAGCTTACCTCGATCGCCTGGCGGCACTGGACGAGCGCGCCGGAGCGGTGCGTATTTCCGATCATTTATGCTGGACTCGGCACGGCGGACACTATTTGCATGACCTGTTGCCGCTACCGTATACGGACGAGGTGGTGGAGCATGTGGCCCGTCGCATTGAGGTGGTGCAGGGGCGGCTCGGGCGCCGCATTCTGATCGAAAATGTTTCCAGTTATGCCGAATGTGCCGGCGGCACGATGCCTGAATGGGAATTTTTGTCGGCCGTCGCTAGCGCAGCAAACTGCCATATTTTGCTCGATTTAAACAATATCGTCGTCAGTGCGCACAATCATGGCTTCGACGCGCTGCAATATCTGCACGCCGTGCCTGCCGACCGTGTACGCCAACTGCATCTCGCCGGTCACAGCGAGCAAGGGCCGCTGAAGATCGATACGCACGATCACGCTATAGCGACATCGGTGTGGACGCTATACGTGCAGGCGTTACGTCGATTCGGGCCGGTGGCAACCATGATCGAGCGCGATGATCACATACCGCCATTGCCCGAACTGGTGCAGGAGTTGGACCGCGCGCGAGTTATCGCGCAAGGCGCGTGCGTAGCGTGAACTCATCCGCGCTACGCCAGTGGCAAACCCACTTCAAGACTTTCTTGATCGAAGGTAGTAACGAGGACGCGCTCGCCGCGCAGATCAGTACGGCTGGTATGGCCGATGCGCGCACACGCTTGCAAGTTTACCGCAACGCCTATTATATGCGGCTGGAAGAGGCGCTTGCCTATTATTTTCCGGTGTTACTCGCGGTGCTTGGCGAAGGCGAGTTCGGGCGCCACATGGCGGCTTATATACGCGCATGCCCTTCGACATCACCTAGCGTTCGTGATCTCGGCGACCACCTCTGCGACTGGCTGGAACGCCAGGGCTTTCCGCTTTGGGCGGATCTGGCGGCGCTTGAATGGGCGGCGCTTATTGCTTTCGATGCGGCCGATGCGCCGGCCTTGTCGCCGGCGGTGTTGGCGGCGCTGCCCGCGGAGCAATGGCCACAACTGCATTTTCGCTGCAGCCCGTCATTGTCATTTCCAGCAATGAACAGCAATGCGCTGTCGGTATGGCGGGCGGTACGCGCCGGCCGGCATCCGCCGCAGCTAAAGGCGGCGACGTCGGCCGCGATCGTGGTATGGCGTTACCGCGGACGCGTCATGGCCGTAAGCATCGATGAGAACGAGCGTTGCCTGCTCGACGGGTTGCGTACTGGTGAATCGTTAGAAACCATCTGTGACCGGCTGCCGTGTCGATCCGCTGCCGACGCGGAACAGATAGTGGCGACGATCCTCCAGCGCGCGTTCAGGCATGAATGGCTGGTCGCAATCGATTTGCGGTGACAGGCCCGATAAAGTTCTGGGCATCGGCGTATCAAACCTGCCGAATTTCACCCGCAACGCAGCCGCCCGCGCGATGGGTACGACGTCAGCCGAGTGTCTTTGCTGTCATTGTCATGCCCGACCTTTCTGCACCGACATCGAATCGGGCGAGGCGACATCGACGCGCTTCGTATCAATCCGTCTCGACTGGTAATCCATGTGCTTTCCATTCGGGAAAGCCATCTTCCATACGCCGCGCGCTGAGTCCGCGGGCGCGCAGTTTCTGTACCGCTTCGAACGCCAAAATACAGTGCGGGCCGCGGCAGTAGGCGACGACTTCGCGATCGATATCCATTTCGGCCAGACGCCGTTCCAGATCTGCCAGGGGTACGTTGACCGCGCCCGGCACATGACCCGATGCGTACTCTTCCGCCGGTCTGACATCGAGGACCGCAACCAAGCCATCGCGTACGCGCACCAGCAATTCCTGACGCGAGATCGGCTCCAAGTCGTCTTTGACCGTGAGGTAGGTCCGCACCAGGCGGTCCACCTCGCCGACGCGCCGCTCGGCCACGCGGCGCAGGTCGCTCAGGAGCTGGACAACGTCGTCACCGCCGACACGATAAAACACGCGCAGGCCGTCTTTACGGGCCTCGACCAGACCGGCGCGCCGCAATTGCTGTAGATGGTGTGAGACATTGGTCATGGACAATCCGGCGACATTGGCGAGCGCTTCGACACTACGCTCTCCTTGCGCCAAAAATTCCAATAATTCCAATCGCTTGCCGCTACCAAGCGCTTTTGCGACGTGACCGAACTGGACGAATAGATCCTGTTTGAATGAGTTACTTGACATAGTCATGAGTATAATCCAATATTCTCAACAATATGAGAATAGTAGCAGAGTGCGAGGAGCGGTCAAGCCGCACGAATCGTCCATGAATCTTACCGAACTTATCATGACCCATGAGGCGATAATCCGCATGGGGTTTTTTGTCGGCATTTTTGCCGTCATGGCATCGTGGGAAGCACTGGCGCCACGGCGGCGCTTGAGCACGTCAAAGCGGTTGCGCTGGGCCAATAATCTCGGTTTGGTGGTGCTCAACAGTGTCGTGTTGCGTGTGTTGTTTCCCGCCGCAGCGGTGGGCGTAGCGGCATTTGCGGCCGAACAGCATTGGGGGCTGTTCAACTATGTCGACGCGCCGTTGTCGATCGCCGTCATCATTTCGGTGATTCTGCTGGATTTTTTTATCTGGTTGCAGCACGTCATGGTGCATGCGGTGCCGGTACTGTGGCGTCTGCACCGCGTGCATCACGCCGACCTGGATTTTGACGTTACTACCGGGGCGCGCTTCCATACACTGGAGATCGTCCTGTCTATGCTGATCAAGTTTGCGGTGATTCTATTGCTGGGCCCACCGCTGCTTGCGGTCGTGATCTTTGAGGTGCTGCTTAATGCCACGTCCATGTTCAACCATGGCAATGTCAGTCTGCCGCGAGGCGTCGATCGGCTAGCGCGCTGGTTCGTGGTCACGCCCGATATGCATCGGGTGCATCATTCGGTGGAAGATGACGAAACCAACAGCAATTTCGGCTTCAACCTGCCGTGGTGGGATCGCCTGTTCGGCACTTATCGTGCACAGCCGCGTGCCGGTCATGACAATATGGTGATCGGAATTCGTACGTTTCGCGATAGCGGTCACTGCACTTGGCTGTGGGGCATCCTGGTGTTGCCTTTCATTGGACGGATCACCGATTACGCCATCAATCGTCGGCGTTGGGCCGACGGCCCGGTGGAGGACCGACATGAACAGGGCTAGGTTCGTCCGTATTGGTTTACTCCTGGCGCTGTCGCTGGGTATCGCTTTGGCCGTCACCTATCGTGGACACCTCGACGCTGCGGCGCTACAAGGTTGGGTGCAAAGTTCGGGCGTCGCCGCGCCGCTGGTGTTCGTATTTATCTATGCCGCTGCGGCTTTGTTATTCATACCGGGCTCGGTCATAACGTTGGCAGGTGGAGCGCTGTTCGGTGCCGTACTGGGCACGATCTACAGCTTGACTGGTGCCACGCTTGGCGCTAGCGCAGCGTTTCTGCTGGCGCGTTATGTCGGCGCCGATTGGGTGGAGAGAAAAACCGGCGGCCGCCTGAAGCAGTTGAAACAGGGTGTGGAGTCCGAGGGTTGGCGTTTTGTCGCTTTCGTGCGCTTGATGCCATTGTTCCCTTTCAACTTGCTCAACTACGCGCTTGGCGTAACGCGTATAAAACTCACTCACTATGTGTGGGCGACATTTATTTTCATGGCGCCGGGCGCTTTCGCGTATAGCTATCTCGGTTATGCCGGCCGCGAAACGGTAGCGGGTGGGCAGGGTTTAATCCAAAAAATCCTGATTGCGCTGGCGCTGCTGGCCGTGCTGGCCTTTCTTCCGCGACTGATTGCGCGGCTACGCCAAAAACCGATGATGGAAGTCGAAACGCTGCGGCAGCGTCTCGAGCGCGGCGACGACGTGCTGGTGGTCGATGTGCGCTCGCCGCAGGAATTTGTTGGCGAACTCGGCCACATCGCCGGCGCCATCAACATCCCATTGGATCAGCTCGCACGGCGACAGGATGAGCTAAGCGACTACCAGGAACGCACGGTGACACTGGTGTGCCGCACCGATCGGCGTTCAGCCAAGGCGGCCCGCATGCTATCGCGGACCGGATTTGGCGACCTGCATGTGTTGCGCGGCGGCATGATGCGCTGGCAGGAAGTCGGCTACCCAATTTTGAGTACAAATGACCGCACGGCGGTGCCGATATAGCGTTATCAGCGCATTATTGACGCGTCACCAGCGCTGCGTTGGCCTATCATGGATGCTGCGGCAAGGGGCATCCTTGCGCGAATGGCTATTGTGATCCGTTCCGGGAGGCAGCACGTGCGTACGTTCGATGATAAAGGGCTCTCGACCCGTTGTGTCCACGCCGGCGAGTGGGGCGATGCCAGCGGTAGCCCGCAGACGCCACTGTATGTCACCACTACGTTCGCTTTTCCATCGACGGCGGCGTTGCTGGATGTGGTCGAGGGGCGAAAGCCCGGCAATCTTTATACCCGTTATGGTCTGAACCCGACCATACAGGCGCTGGAAGAAAAACTCGCCAGCCTGGAGGGAGCAGAGTCCGCACTCGCCTTTACTTCCGGCATGGCGGCGGAGACCGCGTTATTCCTTGCCCATGGGCGCGGCGGTATCGTTTGTGTCGGTGACGCCTACGGTGGCACGCTGGAGCTGTTGACACAACAGTTACCGCTACTCGGTATAAAAACCCATCTCGTGCTTGGCCACGAACTGCAACGCTTGGACGAGCTGTTGGCCGAAGGCGTGCGTTTGGTGTTCTTCGAAACGCCGACCAACCCGACGCTGGAAATCTTCGATATCGCCGAGCTTGCCGCACGTGCACACGCGCACGGCGCGCTATTGGCAGTCGACAACACCTTCGCCTCGCCCGTCAATCAACAACCGCTGGCCTTCGGCGCCGATCTGGTCATGCACAGCGCCACCAAATACCTTGGCGGGCACAGCGATTTAACTGCCGGCGCGTTAATGAGCAGCAAGGCATTGCTTGAGCCGGTAAATGCGTGGCGTAAAAATCTCGGCTCCATGCCGGCACCGGAGACCTGCGCGCTGCTGGCGCGCAGTCTACGCACTTTAGTGGTCCGTGTGCGGCAACAGACTGCCGCGGCGCAGATGATTGCCGAGGCCATGGCGGACCATCCGCGCGTCGCGCGGGTGCTTTATCCCGGCTTGCCCGACTACCCTGGACATGCGCTGGCCGCCAAACAGATGTCCGGTTTCGGCGCCATGCTCACCATCGACATCGATGCTGATGCCCAAGGCACGGTTGCAGTCGTCGATCGGCTAAGGCTGTTTACTTTGGCTCCAAGCCTAGGCGGCGTCGAAAGCCTGGTCACGCAGCCGGTGACTACGACGCATCACGGTATGGAGGCAGCGGAACGGCGCCGGCGCGGTATCACCGACTCGATGGTGCGGCTGTCGGTTGGCCTCGAGGATGCCGACGACCTGATTGCCGATCTGCGGCAAGCATTGGCGTGACTAGATCGGCCGCGGTCGTACGATAGCCGTGAGCCTCGGCGTCGCATCGAGGAACGCAAATCGTGCTGAGCCGGTGCGTTCGAACGCCGGTGGTTAGGGGCCGTGTAATCGGTTACGTCAGTCGACCGCGTGACGCTCTGCCGCTATGCGCGGCGCTATCAGCCACAGCAACCAAAGCAGCACCGGCGGAAGCAAAAGCCATTGCAGCAGGGGCATGGCGCCGACGCCGATCATCGGTACCATCGGCATCCGTTCGCCGTAGCTCCAACTGGCGACGATGCGCACATTGTAGATTTCACTGAATACGGTATAGGCCACGCCAAACAAGACGAAGCTGGAAGCCGGCGCGAGTACGCGCGCGTTCAGCCAGTGCCGGTTCCAGCGTAGTAACGCGACGAGTTCGTAGCTGAGCAAAAGAATGAGCACGTCACCGACCGTGCAGTGCGCCAGTGCATACAGCGTGTAGCGCCAGTCGCCCGTGCGGCCGACATCGTAGAGCGGAAATTGGGCGATTTCCCAAAGCGCTTCCAGCGGCAGCGCGAGTAATACCAGGCGTACTTCAGGGATAGTGCGCCACAACCGCCGTAGCGGGCCTGGCGGCCGAGGCGATATGGGTGCGGCGTTGGCGACGTAGCGGTCGAGCAAAACGATCGTTGCCGCCAGCACGGCCAGACCGAGCGACCATGATAGGCCGAATTGCAGCCAATCGCTGCGGCTCATTTGCACGGCGGCACCTCTGGGTTCGGTCCAAGCGCGCATCGTTTTCGGCGCCGGTACACAAGTCGTCGTTCGTGTGCCGCGTTATGCCTCATTGGTGCTGCCTGCCAGCCCGGTGGTTACGGTTTTAGTAATACTTGTAGTTGCGGCAACTGGTTGGCGAAGGTGCCGTACAGGCATTGCTCACCGATGACAGTGACCGGCGCGACGCGTACGCCGCAACGACTCTTGGCTTCATCGGATACGCTCGGGTCGCTCAGATCACGTTCGTGATAGCCCAGCCCTGCTTCGGTCAGCCATTGTTTGAGCGCGGCGCAGTCGGGGCAGCCGGGACTGGTGTAGATCAGGATATCGTTTCGCATGTGGGCTATTTCCCGTGGTGCGAGGCGCGCGCCCAGCGTGGACGCGCGCCGATTGGACACACATTACTTTACGCTGGCGTCATAACCCTCTTGCTTGATCGCGGCCAGCATGGCTTCGCGATCGGCGTCGCCGGTGACGATGGCCTGTTCCTTCTCCAGGTCGACCTCGGCTTTCTCGACTCCGTTGATTTTCTCCAGCGCTTTGGTGACGGCGGCGACACAGTGACCGCAGGTCATGCCGGTAACGTTAATGGTAGTCTGCATGGTTCAGGTCCTCCTGACGTTGTTGGAAAAAGCAGTTAATCAATGCGCAGTGCGGGCTTCGGCGGCGTCGTGGCCGAGCGCCGTGTGGTTCGAATCACCGCTCGGATGCAGTACCGCGGCGCGCAGGCGTCGCAGGCGCAGGCTGTTGCTGACCACGAACACGCTCGATAGCCCCATGGCAAGGCCCGCGACCATTGGGTTGAGGTGCCAGCCGAAGGACGGATAGAACACGCCGGCGGCCAGTGGGATCAGCAGTATGTTGTAGAAAAACGCCCAGAACAGATTGCCGCGTATGGTTGACATGGTACGTTTGGCGGCGTCTAGCGCAGTGACCACGCCGGACAGATCGCCGCGCGTCAAGGTGACGTCGGCCGCCTCGATGGCGATATCCGTGCCCGACGCGACCGCGATACCGACCTCGGCCTGCGCCAGCGCCGGCGCATCGTTTATACCGTCGCCGACGAAAGCCACCTTGCGGCCTTGTTGCTGTAGCGTCTTGACGGCAGCCGCTTTGCCGTCCGGCAAGACCTCGGCTTCGACGCGCTCGATGCCGGCGCGGCGGGCAATCGCCTCGGCGGTGCGCTTGCTGTCGCCGGTCAGCATGACGACTTGCAAGCCGCGCTGCTTCAGTTCCGAAACCACTGCGACCGATTCCGCTTTGAGCGGATCGGCGACCGCCAGCATGGCCAGCAATCGTCCATCAGCAGCCAGGTATATCGGTGTCTTGCCGTCGCCGGCCACATTGGTAGCCGACGCCGTGACCGTACTGATATCGATATGTTCGCGTTGCATGAAGCGTTCGGCACCGATCAGAATGCTGCGTCCGTCGACTTGTGCTTGGATGCCGTAGCCCGGTATGGCCTTAAAGGCGCTGACCGGGGGCAAGCTCAGTCCCTGCTCGCGCGCGGCTTCGACGATGGCCAGTCCAAGCGGATGTTCGCTGCCGGCCTCGACGGCGGCGGCCAGGCGCAAGGCTTGGTCGCGGTCGCCGCTGACGGTTTCCATGTCGGTGAGGCGCGGACGGCCTTCGGTCAGCGTGCCGGTCTTGTCGAACACCACGGTGTCTACATGCGACAAATACTCCAGCGCCTCGCCTTTGCGATACAACACACCCAACTCGGCGGCACGACCCGTGCCGACCATGATGGCCGCCGGCGTCGCCAGTCCCATGGCGCAAGGGCAGGCCACTACCAGCACGGCCACGGTACTGACCAGCGCCAGCGTAATCGCCGGTGACGAACCGAACATCATCCAAGCGATGAAGGTGATAGTGGCAAGTCCAAGCACGGTCGGGGTAAACACCCGTACTACGCGATCGGCCAGTCCTTGGATGGGCAATTTTGAACCCTGGGCCTGCTCCACCAGGCGGATGATCTGCGCCAGCATGGTCGTCTTTCCGACCTGTGTGGCTTCGATCGTGAGTACGCCATGCTGATTGACGGTGCCGCCGACCACGCGGTCGCCGGCGCGCTTGGCGACCGGGACCGGCTCGCCGGTGAGCATGGATTCATCGACGTAACTTTCGCCGTCACGCACCTCGCCGTCGACCGGCATGCGTTCGCCCGGGCGCACCAACAGCATCGTGCCGGTGCTCACCTCGGAAATAGGCACGTCCTGTTCGACGCCGTCGCGCACGACGCGTGCAGTCTTGGCTTGCAATCCGATCAGTTTCTTGATCGCCGACGACGTGCGTCCCTTGGCCAATTCCTCGAGGAATTTACCGAGCAAAATGGCCGTAATGATCACGCTGGCCGAATCGAAATACAGATTGCGCGCCTCGGGCGGAAACCAACTCGGGAACAACAGCACGACCACGCCATATAACCACGCGGCGCCGGTGCCGGTCATGACCAGGCTGTTCATGTCGGGCGACCAATGGCGGTAGGCGATCCAGCCGGGACGAAAGAAGCGCCGCCCGGGTCCGAACA
The DNA here is from genome assembly GCA_030147845.1 of Gammaproteobacteria bacterium. GTDB lineage: Bacteria > Pseudomonadota > Gammaproteobacteria > JASBUN01 > JASBUN01 > JASBUN01. The sequence continues at coordinate 32,053 of JASBUN010000043.1, read as the reverse complement.
GTACCACCGTCGTAAGCAGCGCCTCGGTCCAGTCCCAAAACTTCGCCGAAGGAACGACCGCCTGCAGCATGTGCTCGACACCGGGGAAGAAGGCGCTACCCATGGAGATCAACAACACCGGCAGTGTCAGGATAGCGGCTATCCACAAATCGCGGCGCATGGACACCAACGCCTGCGCGCGCGCAGCCTGCTCGGCGTCCTCACGATCGGCGCCGTCGTCGACCGTGCGCGCTTCATAGCCGGCCTCGCGAATGGCGGCCGCAAACTGCGCCGTGTCCGTCATGGCCGGCAGATAACGCACCGCCGCACGTTCGGTGGCCAAATTGACGTTCGCCTCCAGCACACCCGGCAGTTGTCGCAGAGCGCGTTCCACGCGCGCTGTACAGGAGGCGCAAGTCATGCCCTGAATGCTGATTTCATCCTCGGCCAACACCGGTGTGTAACCGGCTTCGCGTATGGCATCGGCAATTTGCGCAGTAGTGAGTTGGGCCTCGTCGAAGAATGCCTGGGCGCGCTCGGTGGCCAAGTTGACGGAGGCCTTGTCGACGCCGGGAAGCTTATTCAATGCACGCTCTACGCGTGACGAACATGACGCGCAGGTCATGCCCTGGATGCCGATTTCAATTTCTCTCATGATTCTGTCCTCTGGAATTCTCGGGTATTGTGCTCGCGGATACCGATTTCATCAGTCGTCGTCTCGGTTGAGCGCACCGAGTATCGGGCAATCACGGGTCGATCCATGGCCGGGGCAATGGGTTTCCAGGGCCGCCAACCCCTGCTTCATGCGTTCGAGATCTCGAATGCGCAAATCAATGTCTTGGATTTTTGTGCGAGTGAGTTGTTTGACCGCAGCGGCACTCTGATTCGGATCATCGCTCAGGCTCAGCAGCTCGGAAATTTCATCCAATGAGAAACCGAGCGCTTGGGCGCGACGGATGAAGCGCAGGCGCTGTGATGCGTCAGTCTGATACAAACGGTAGCCCGACGCCGTGCGCTGGCTCGGTGTGATGAGTCCGCGGCGTTCGTAGTAACGCAGTGTTTCGGCGCTCACGCCGCTCTGTTTCGCCAGGTTGCCGATGGTCAGATCACGCATGGTTTTGCTCCCCGATTAAGTTCGGTAAAAAGTCTATACCTTAAAGTATAGTATAGACTCAATAAGACAAAAAATAAGGTTATAGCTGAGGCCATGGCCGCGCGTGAAGCTTAGGCGTGCAGGCTTCCGGTGTGCTGTCCGGCAGGTTGTTGAAACACCCTCGGGCGGCGCATGCGGCATTGGAAAACGGTTCAAAAAGCTCATTTATTGGCATGTAAACGGCGCTTTCTCGCCGTTTTCCGCCTTGTCTGCATCCACCGGAGATTTTTTCAACGACCTGCTGGACGGTCACCAACGCGGCGATACGGGCTGCGCCGGTATCGGGTTGCCATGCGGCGCGGCCAGCGATGCGTTAACACGCGGTTTTATTGATCTGGATCAAGGCCGCGTTTGCGGTCGCTCCTAAACTTGTAACCAGGTATCACTTGGGAACTCGAAGGAGCGAAAGTGCGATCGTCCACGGTTACATGCAAGCAGCCGCCGTTGTTGGCTCGCGCGACATACCGTCCGGGGGCGCCGAATATATCCAGCTGGCGAATCTGGTCGCGCGAATGGCCGGCACTTTTGCGTATTGGTGCGGTAATAGTGTTGGCGCTGTGGGCGCTGATGATGGTGACCACTGCATATGCCGGCGGCGCCGATGCGTCGCATACGCTGGTTGCGCAATCGCAGGTGCTATCCGCGGTACACGGCGCGAGCCGCGCAGCGGATCGACCCGCCATCCAAATACGCTGCTATCCGCAGTTACCCGATGATGCCCCGCCTTGTCCGCATCTGGAGGCGCTGAAAAGCGGGCTGGTATACAAAGCCGCAACGCACATTGGATACCGCGTTCTGGCTTCGATAATGCCCGACGCCTTACCAGCTACGATAGGTTATGGCGACGGGCTCGCTGCCAAGTTTTTGTATCCCGCGATCGGGCAAGACCGGTTTCCTCCTCTCTATTTGACCACCGAACGTTTCCGAATCTAAGACGTACTCCCTGTCTGGCCGCGTGAGCGCGCATGCGCGCGCGGATCGCACTTGAGCATTTATCGCCAGTTTTAGGAGTACGTCATGATCGTCAATCAAATTGCCAAAGCAGCCGGCGTCGAGCCGCACGTGGTGCGCTATTACACACGCATAGGTCTATTGCGCCCACGCCGCGATCCGGAAAACGGTTATCAGCACTTTTCTGAAATAGAGTTCCAGCGGCTGCAGATTGCGCTTCGCCTGCGGCATATCGGCTTGACCTTAAACGATATCGCCGCCTTGCTTGATGACCATTCGCGCGATACGCCGGAGTGGCAGAAAAAGGTACGCGCAACATTGCTGCGGCGCATGGAGGACAACCGCAAACAACTGCGGCAGTTGATCACGTTGCAAAACCGCATGGAACAGGCCTATGAGCGCGGCGCCGATATCGCCGTGCCGCCGGCGACAGAAAAATCTGAAAAATTCCCTGATTCCGCCCTTGACCTGTGTGCCCCGCACAGGTCTTACAGTTTGTCTCAAGGGTCTAACGCCAACGTCACGAGTTTGGATTGTTCGAAGGCGCGGCGCATGAATCAACCGCAAAGCAAGCGGAGGGGAAGGCATGGAACTGAGTAATGCGACATTCGCACGCACGCTGATCGCGGCCGGCATGTTGTTGGTATTGCCGGATTCCGCGGCGATCGCCGATGACGGTTTAGGTCTTCTGAAGCGCGAAGTCAATGAGCTGAGGAAAGAGTTGGCCGAGGTCAAGGCGGAATTGAAACAGCAGCGCAAGCAAGCGGCTTCTAAAGACGAAGTTTCCGTTGTCGAAAACAAGGTGGCGCGAGTCGAGCGACAACATGGCGACTGGAAAGACACTAATTCGACCTTGCATGTGGCCGGCTATGCCGATATTGGTTACGCCGACGCTCAAAACAGTACGGGTAGTTTCAATCAGGCGCGATTCAATCCGATTTTCCATTTCCTGTACAAAGATCTGTTGCTACTGGAAGCCGAAGCCGAGACCGGGATCAGTTCGACCGGGAGCACCGAGTTCAATCTCGAGTATGCCACCATGGACTTATTCCTCACCGACAATATCACCGTGTTCGGTGGCAAGTTTCTGAGCCCGATGGGCTACTTCCGCCAGAATTTGCACCCGTCATGGATCAACAAGTTCCCGTCGGCGCCGATCGGCTTCGGCCATGACGGCGCGGCGCCGGAAGCAGGCGTCGGCGCCGGCGTGCGTGGTGGTTTTGGTGTGGGTGCGCGCAGTCAGCTTAACTACGCGCTCTATATCGGTAACGGCCCGGAACTGGCCTCGGATGGCAGCGAGCTGGATGGCGTCAAAAGCGGCGGTTTCACGCGCGATGCCGATGGTAAAAAAGTGATCGGTGGCCGGCTCGGCATAGTACCCATTCCGCACTTGGAGTTTGGTGTATCCGCCGGCGGTGGCAAGACCTCGGTGACCAAAGATGAAGGTAGCGGTACGGCTATCGTCGGCGATGCGGCGCGCGATTATACCGTGTTGGGAGCCGACTTCGCCTATCAGCGCAAGCAGCTCGATCTGCGCGGCGAGTATATACAACAAAGGGTAGGCGATGCCTCCGCCAGCGTTGCGCCCCGTGGTGGTACTTGGAAGACCTGGTACGTGCAGGCGGCCTATCGGCTGCTGCCGACCAAGTGGGAAGGCGTGCTGCGCTACGGCGATTTCGATTCGCCGCATGACGTGCAAGATCAGCAGCAATGGGGCGTCGGCATGAACTACCTATTCGGCCCCAATCTCATTGCCAAGCTCGGCTACGAATTCAACCAGGGACAAAGCGGTACGGTAGCCGATGACAATCGGTTGCTGCTGCAGTTTTCCTACGGCTTTTGAGGAGCGGTGTCATGAGCAATCAAAAATATTTCGCGGCCCGTGCGGCACTGATCGCCGCTGCGCTCGGTGCATTTTCGATCGGACTGCCGTCTGCGGCCGCTGAAAAGCCAAGCCAGAAGGCCCAGGCGAATGCCGCCGAATTCGCACGTGGCGCACGTTTGTGGGCGGAGAACTGCAATCGTTGTCACAACATGCGTGATCCGAAGGATTACCGCGACGAGCAGTGGCGGCCGGTAATAGCGCATATGCGTGTACGCGCCGGCTTGAGTGGCGATCAAGCGCACGCCATATTGCGCTTCCTGCAGGAGAGCAACTGATGAAAATCAAAACGACGATCGCGTTGCTAGGCGCCATTGCGTTGTCACCCGCCGCAGCCGTGGCCGAGCGTGGTGCCGATGTCTACAACCAGACGTGCGTGGCATGCCACGGCGACGACGGGAGCGGTGCGTTACCCGGCGTACCGGATTTCGGCGCCAAGGCAGGCGTGCTGTCGCAAACCGACGCCGTACTGATCGATCACATATTGAATGGCTTCCAGGCGCCTGGTTCCCCTATGGCGATGCCCGCCAAGGGCGGTAACCCGAATCTCACCGAAGAGGACGTTCGTGCCGTGCTGCGCTACATCCGTACGCGATTCGGCGCTTCGTGACGGTGCCACGCGTTCTTCACGATCCATATAGGAGTTTGCCACAGTGCTCAAACATTACCTCAAGCCAGCGACCATCATAGCGGCAACATTATTGTCGGCCTCCGTGGTGCGAGCCGAACCGACCGTCTATATCCCCTTGGGAAGCGCCAATGAAGTCATTGCCGTAGACGCTGCGACCGACAAGATTACGGCTACCTATACCGGTGTCGACAACCCACATGGTTTGGTGGCAACTCCAGATGGTGAATACTTGATCGCCGGCAGTCTCAACGAAGCCCCCTTGCCTTCGGGCGCCAAGGCCGACACACCCAACAGCAAGTTGTTCCTGGTACATCCCGGCCATGGACATGTTATGTCGACCATCCCGGTGTCCGGCTGGACGCACCATGAGGCGATCACACCGGATGGCCGCTATGTGATTTCCACCCACCCGACCCGCGGCGCCGTTAGCGTGGTCGATCTGCAGAGCAATCAGGTGGTGCATACCATCCAGACCGGGCCGGTGCCCAACTACACCGTTATCACGCCGGATGGCAAAACCGCCTACGTCAGTAATAGCGGCAACGGCACTGTCGCCGAAATCAACCTGGGGACCTGGAAAGTGACCCGCAGTCTGCAGGGCGGACCATCGCCGGAGCATCTGGTGCGCGCGGGTGATGGCCAAACTCTCTATGCGACCAATCCGCGCGCCGGCACGATTTCGGTGATCTCGGTGGCATCGGGCAAGGTGGTGCGCTCCTTTATGATCGGCAAGGGGCTGCACGGATTGGATATCAGCGACGATGGCAAGACGCTATTCGCCAGCGCAAAAAACGAAAACAAACTGGTCGCGCTCGATCCGGCCACCGGTAATAAGAGGGTGCTGGCCCTTTCCCCGGCTCCTTATCACCTGAATACCGTCCACGGCGCCGGCAAGGTCTATGTCTCCAGCCGCAAGCAGCCGTTGATCTGGGTGGTGGACCAGAAGACCTGGAAGCTGTTGGACACCATCAAGCTGCCTGGCGGCGAAGGCCATCAGATGGCCGTGGTGCAATGAGGGCGGTATCGGATTTAGGGTTGCCCAGCGGCAGTGGCCATGGCGCAACTTTGTATGAGCTGCCGGAGTAAGCGGCCGTGATGGCGATTAAAGATGTTGACGCCAAGGCATCGACGCAAGCCGATGGCGCGGTACTGCAAGTTGCGCAACTCGCGCGGTTGGCGGACGTCGAGGCCCATGTGGTGCGTTACTACACGCGCTTGGGATTGTTGCGCCCACAGCGCCGACGACAGAATCGTTACCGCATATTCTCGCACACCGACCTGGCGCGCTTGTGCTTCATTCGTCAGAGTCGGGAGCTGGGCTACTCGCTGGCCGAAATCCGAGAAATTCTGGACGGCGCCGAGCGCGGACCTCGTTCGTGTCCACGGGTAGGTGATATTTTTCGACGTCGCGTTGGCGAGAGCCGCCAACGCTTATCGCAGCTACAGGCCTTGCAAACGCATATGGAGAAGGCGCTACGCAGTTGGATCAGTTTTCCTGATCAGTCGCCTACGGGTGAAGCGCTGCTAAAACTGGTTACCGCGGTCACGCCACCGGACGGGCAGTGAGACATGCGCATGGCTTCAAGTCATTGTCGCGATCCGGGTCTGTTTACTGCAAAGCCGCCGGTGCGGCCGGATTTTCAACCGATGATGCGAATTATCGCTTCATCCCCCGTTTCGTATACGCAAACTGAAAGGAGTAACACCATGAAGATGTACACGTTGATCGCCGCGGCTGCGTTGGCGCTTGCCGCCGTTCCGGGTATGGCTGCACAACACGGCTCGAACCCAAGCGCGGCGCTGATGCAGCAGCGGTTTGAGCAGATGCAAGGCATGATGCAGCAGGCGCAGGGAACTCACGACGCTGATAAACGCCGCCAACTGATGCAGCAGCATATGGGCATAATGCAGGAGCAGATGGGTGCCATGCGCGGCATGATGGGGCCAGGCGGCGGCATGGGGCAAGGTCATGGCGGCATGATGGGTTCCGGCGGCGGCATGGGTCAGGGGCAAGCCGGCATGATGGGTTCCGGCGGCGCGGCGAGTGCGCAGCCTAGTGTGCAGATGATGCAACAACGCATGGATATGATGCAGCAGATGATGGAGCAGATGATCGAGCAGCAGCAGCTCATGATGAAAAATTAGGGTAGCGAACACGCCGTGGCGATCGAAGCCGCGGCGTGTCTCGATTGATCCGGGTGAGGTTGCAAGGGCATGACGGAGTTCGAGATCGGTGCACGGTGTAATACAAATATCGGGTGATTTCAACGTGACGCGCCACCTAGTGACGTCGACACCGGTGAGGGCTGACGATGTGACCATGCTGAGTGAGCGCTTGGCCGGTTTGGATGGCTTTGTGGCAGTGCGAGTCCGCGCCGGCGCGCGACGGCTGCGCGTGCGTTATGACGCCAGCCGCACTGGCTTCGATGCGATCGCGGACGAGCTGAAGGCGGCCGGCTATGCCTTGGCCGAAGATGGATGCTCGCGGCTGCGGTGGATGTGGTGCCGCTTCCGCGACGCCAACGTACGCCGCAACGCGGGCACTTCCAATGGCGCGTGCTGTAGCTCACCCACCGACGTTTATGCCGGTCGGCACCGTAAGCGTTAGCGGGCGCCGCTCGGTATGCGGCGTATCAATAGTCGAGGATAACGTGATGATGAATGGCGATTGGTCTAACTGGCATTGGGGCTTCGGCTTTGGACACTGGATATTCGGTGTGCTGTTCTGGAGTTTGATTATTCTAGCGGTGATTTTTCTCGCGCGCAGTTTTGGCGGCAGACCGAATAGGTCGTCAGCGTTCGAATTGCTGCGGCAACGTTATGCGCGCGGTGAGATCGACAAGGACGAGTACGAGCGCACGCGTCGTGATCTTGAACGATGATGCTGGGTCGATGTATTGCTGACACGCGCTTTTGGCCCTTTCCGAGCTATCCAAAAGCATACCAAGTCTGGGGCTTGGGTCAGCTTGCCGGGTGTACCCAGACTGCTAAGCTTACTGACGTGCCGGCGCGCTTGTGATAACCGCAACGGGTTGCAACGGGTTTGGTAATGCTTCTGCGGCAACGATGGATGCGCGGCTATACCGATGCCGGCAGATACCATAGGCCCTGTATGCTGATTGGACGGATCATTGCGCCGCGATGGCTCGGTGAACTTAGCCGTGAGTGACTCGTGACGCCGTGAATTTGCCGGAGGATCTTCCGCATGGCCGACTTGGCCGATCGAATCACAGACTCGACAGCACCACTGTCGGGTGACGACGCCAGCAAAATTCATGCTTATTGGCGTGCGGCAAATTACCTATCGGTGGGACAGATTTATCTGCTCGATAATCCTTTGCTGCATGAACCGCTCACCGTTGATCACATCAAGCCTCGCCTGCTCGGCCACTGGGGCACCACTCCCGGGCTTAATTTTATCTACGCCCACCTAAACCGGGTCATCAAGGCGCAGGATTTAAACGCGATTTTTATCACAGGGCCGGGGCACGGCGGCCCGGGTTTGGTGGCTAACACCTATTTGGAAGGGACCTACAGCGAATTGTATCCCAGTGTGTCCCAGGACACGGAAGGCTTACATAGTCTGTTTCGGCAATTCTCCTTCCCGGGCGGCCTCCCGAGCCATGTCGCGCCGCAGGTGCCAGGGTCCGTTCATGAAGGCGGCGAACTCGGCTACTCGTTGTCGCACGCCTTTGGCGCCGCCTTCGATAACCCTGATCTGCTGGTTTGTTGCGTGATTGGTGATGGTGAAGCCGAGACCGGTCCGTTGGCGGCCGCCTGGCACTCCAACAAATTTCTCAACCCCGCGCATGACGGCGCGGTACTTCCGATACTGCATTTGAACGGCTACAAAATTGCCAATCCGACCGTATTGGCACGCATCGATGCAGATGAATTGGAAAGTTTATTAGTCGGCTATGGCTATCAGCCGTATGTCGTCGCCGGCGATGACCCGCACATTATGCACCAAAGTATGGCGGCCACGTTGGATACTGTAATGGCGGAGATCGGCCGGATTCAAAGCCGCGCGCGTAACGGCGGCGATGCGCAGCGACCGCGTTGGCCGATGATTGTATTGCGTACCCCTAAAGGCTGGACCGGTCCGCATGAACTCGACGGCCTGCCGGTCGAAGGTTCATGGCGTTCGCATCAAGTTCCGATTGCCGATCCGCGTACGCGACCGGATCATCTGCAGGCCTTGGAGCAATGGCTTAAAAGTTACCGACCGGAGGAGCTGTTCGACAGCCAGGGACAGCTGGTCGACGAGCTGCGTGCGCTGGCTCCGTGCGGAGCGCGTCGCATGAGTGCCAATCCGCATGCCAACGGCGGCTTGCTGTTACGCGATCTGCGTCTGCCGGAGTGCGCGGACTATGCAGTACAACTGCGCACGCCCGGTGATACCGATGCCGAGGCGACGCGGATCCTGGGTGCTTATCTGCGTGATGTGATGAGCCGCAATGGCGAGCAACGCAATTTCCGCGTTGTCGGTCCGGATGAAACGGCCTCCAATCGCTTGAGCGCGCTGTTCGAAGTAACCGATCGCGCATGGATGGCGCAGCGGCTGTCCACCGATGAGCATCTCTCGGACGATGGCCGGGTGATGGAGATCCTCAGCGAACATACCTGCCAGGGTTGGTTGGAGGGATATTTGCTTACCGGGCGGCATGGTTGGTTCTCTTGTTATGAGGCATTCATTCATATTGTCGACTCGATGTTCAATCAGCATGCCAAATGGTTGAAGGTGAGTCATGAAGTCCCCTGGCGACGGTCAATCGCTTCGCTCAACTATCTTTTGACCTCGCATGTCTGGCGCCAGGATCACAATGGTTTCAGTCATCAGGATCCTGGTTTCATCGATCACGTGGTCAATAAAAAGGCCGATATCATACGGGTCTATTTGCCGCCTGATGCCAATTGCCTGTTGCATGTAGCCGACAAATGCTTACGTAGCCGCGACTTCGTCAATATCATCGTCGCCGGCAAGCAGTCGCAGCCGCAGTGGCTGGATATGGACTCGGCAGTCACGCATTGCTCGGCCGGTATTGGTATATGGGAATGGGCCAGTAACGATCATGGAGCGGAACCCGATGTAGTAATGGCGTGCGCCGGCGATGTGCCAACGCTCGAAACCCTGGCTGCAGTGCAGCTATTGCGAGAGTATGTTCCGGATCTCAAGGTGCGTGTGATCAACGTCGTCGATCTGATGACGTTGCAGCCGGAGGACGCGCATCCGCATGGACTACCGGACCGGGATTTCGATAATTTCTTTACTAGCGATAAGCCGGTCATTTTCGTCTACCATGGCTACCCATGGTTGATCCACCGACTGACTTACCGGCGCACCAATCACGCGAATCTGCACGTCCGTGGTTACAAGGAAGAGGGCACTACGACGACGCCGTTCGATATGGTCGTTCGCAACGACCTGGATCGTTTCCATCTGGTATGTGACGTCATCGATCGCGTTGCTAAACTTGGTTACACTGCGGCGCATGTGAAACAGGCGATGCACGCCAGATTGACCGAACATAAGCGCTATATTATCCGGCATGGCGAGGACATGCCGGAGATACGTGCCTGGCGGTGGGATGCGACTACACGGCCGCATGCCTAGCCGAGAGTCGGTCGAGATCGAGTTATGGTTTAGCGATGTGCGCGGCATACGCCTGCGTGGCATCAGTAGGAACTTCCCAACTCAGCTATCATTTCAAGGAGTAGCGTTATGTATGGATTTAGCGTCAGTGTTACCGGGCCATTTGATGAAACCGTGGAGAAGGTGACCGAGGAGCTGAAAAAAGAAGGTTTTGGCGTGTTGACTGAAATCGATGTCAAAGCAACGCTGAAGAAGAAATTGAATATCGATAAGCGCCCTTACAAAATTTTGGGCGCATGCAATCCGGAACTGGCCAATCAGGCGCTGGATGCCGAACCCGACATCGGTCTGCTCCTGCCTTGCAACGTCGTCGTGCGCGAAAGTGAAGTGGGTGATACCGTGGTCGGTTTCATGGACCCTGCGGCCGTGCTTGGACTCGTGCAACGCGACGAATTGGACCGTTTGGGCAAGGAAGTACGCAGCCGACTCGAGCGCGTGCGCGATGCGCTCAAGGCGGGTTGATCAGTCAGGCATCGCCGGGAAGCCGCGTCGCTGCGAACTTATGCGGCTGCGGATTCGGTCAGTAAAAGTTGCCGCATCTGCGTGGCCCGCTCCGCCGCCTCGGTGGCCAGGCCTTGCATGGTTTGGCTGCTGAGGCCACTAATTGACCAAGCCGTCGGGTTGATAGACCGAACCGGTTCGGCGGCAGTATCGGCCGTTGACAGCGGAGTGGCGACGCAGTTGGCAATGTGCACGATGCTGGCGTCCGAGGCATATCGGCTGTTCGGTACGGGTTCGTGGTGGTCTTGAATGCATGCGATGAGGCTATCGGGTAACCGCCAGCGGCGCGCCAGTTCGGCGCCGGCGTCGGCGTGCGTATAACCGAACACATCGTGCTCTATCGGTAGCGGGCTGGTGTCGCCAGGTTGGAAGCGCTGACGGCATGCGCGCACCAATTCGGGTTCGGCGTGATACATCAGCAGCCAGCCAATGTCGTGCAACAGTCCGGCGACAAACAGCCGTTCCGGGTGTGGATCGCGGCGTCGTTCGGCGAGTAGGCGTGCGACTACCGCGCAGTAGAGGCTATGCTGCCAAAAATTGCATAGCTCGTCGGTTTCGCCACACAATTCGGTGAGCGTCGGCACAGCTGCCGTTGCCAATACCAAGTCGCGTAAATCCTGGGTTCCCATGATGGCGATAGCGCGCGAAACGGTATCGATGGCGGAGGGAAAGCCGTAATATGGGCTGTTGACGATTTTGAGCAGGCGCGCCGTTAAAGCGACATCCTGTTCGAGCAGGCGGCCGATGTCGTATGCTGAACTGCGTCGGTCATCGACCAGTTCATTGACGCGCATCACCACCTCGGGCAAGGAAACCAAATGTTCTGCGGTGTCGACGAGAGTGGTTAGGGGTTTTGCCATGGCAGTCATCTCCGTTGCTGGCGAACTTCCTAGGTGCCGCACGTCTGGCGAGCGGCTGCCACGCTTCTCCAATGCCTCCACTCTCACTATGGCCGATTGTGTGGGGCGCTGGCAAGGGCCGATTTCAAGCATATACCCCACCGGATCCGGGCTATGTGCAGAATTTATAAGGTATATTAATAAATTTTGTTGATCGTTAATGGTATGCTGGGTATCAATTAAGTGGCTGGATGGGCTTCCCGCCGCATCGCAGGCTGCCTACGGAGCCGATCGTTTCGTGGCTCGAGCGGACGATGCGGCGCGTTCACGATTCATTCAGATTCGTGCCGTTAAGGTACGAATGTCGGGATTTGGCTGTGGTCATGATTTAACTCAGAACGGGAGATACAATACATGAAAAATATTACGTTAATTGTTGCGACCGTGGCGCTGGTGGGCGCCGCCAGTGTGGCGTCCGCCGCCGGTGATGCGAACGCCGGCAAGGCAAAATTCGCCACCTGTTCAGGCTGCCACGGTCCGCAAGGTGTCAGCAATAATCCCCTATGGCCGAACCTGGCTGGTCAGAAGGACGCCTACATCGTCAAGCAACTGAAGGCGTTTCGCGACGGCGGTCGTACCGATCCGCTGATGACGCCGATGGCCAAGCCGTTGAGCGACACCGATATCGCCAATCTTGCCGCCTACGTAAGCAGCTTGGGCTGCAAGTAAGCGTGTTGCTTGCGATCGACCGAGCCGCGCGACCTTCGGGTGGCGCGGTTTTTTTATTTTCCTTATGCCGGCCACTCGGCCCGACCGTCGTCAGGCCGGCGGCCGAATCTGCATATCTAAGTTGAGATTATTGTAATGAGTTGGTGGGGAAAACTGATCGGCGGCGCTTTTGGTTTCATGTTGGGTGGTCCGTTGGGCGCCGTGCTGGGGGCTGCGCTCGGGCACAATTTTGATCGTGGTTTGGGGCAGGCGCTATTGCATGACGCCAGTACTTCCGAGGGCAATGAGCGTATCCAGTTGGCTTTCTTTACCGCAACGTTTTCGGTAATGGGCCATTTGGCCAAGGCCGATGGCCGCGTTTCCGAAGACGAAATTGCCATGGCCCGCCAGGTCATGGCGCGCATGCAACTACCGCCGGATCAGCGTAAGGCCGCGATTAAGCTGTTCAATGAAGGTAAGCGTGACGGCTTTCCGCTGGACGACATATTGGAACAGTTTCGCCGCGAATGCCGTGCACGTGTGACCTTGATCCAGACGTTCCTGGAGATTCAAATTTACACTGCATTGGCCGATGGCGCCTTGCATCCGAGTGAACGCACGCTGCTGTTGCACGTATGCGATCGCTTGGGCGTCAATCGCAGTCTGTTCGAGCAGTTGGTGGCGATGGTGCAAGCGCAGCACCGTTACGCCGGCGCGGGCGGAGGGCGGCGCACCGCGTCTGCGCGCGGCCCCTCACTCAAAGATGCTTACGCGATCCTGGGTTTGTCGGCCGATGTCGATGATGCCGGGGTAAAGAAGGCCTATCGGCGCTTGATGAGCAAACACCATCCAGACAAACTCGTGGCCAAGGGACTGCCGGAAGAAATGATGGAAATGGCGAAGCAGAAAACGCAGGAAATTCGCGCCGCCTACGACCAGGTCAAAGCCGCGCGCGGGATGCGCTGAGCCTGGCTAGGCGCCGCTGATCAGTAGCTGCCCTAATTTCGCCCGACGGTTGCGGACCAGGTCGGCCAAGCTATGCCGATCGAGCACATCGAAGAACGCGTCGCGGGCCTCGAACAGCATGGCGCGCAGATCGCAGGCCGGCATTATCGGGCAGATGGGTTCGCTACAGTTGACGATGGCGAGGTTCTTCTCGACCTGTCGTACGACCTTACCGACGTTAATCTGCTCGGCCGCGTGCGCCAAACGCAGCCCACCCTGTTTGCCACGTTGGGTCTTGATGAATCCCAGCATACCCAGTTCATGTACCACTTTGACCAGATGGTTTCGCGAAATACCGTAAGCCTCGGATATCTCGGTTATGGTGGCCAAGCGCTCATGATGCACCGCCAGGTAAATGAGCACCCGTAAAGAATAGTCTGTGTAGCGCGTGAGTTGCATCGGTCGCCGTTGCCTCGCGGCATAAATTAAAGAGCAGGTGGAGCGACCGATTATACCGGATCGCCGCAACTGCGTGACGCGGTTCGTGCGCGAGCGTTGGTTTGGCGCTAGATACCGAGCCAATGTCCGCCGGCGGCGACGACGATGACGATCACGCCGATCAGGGCATTGAGACCGACCAACTTTCGGATCGTGGCCAAGTTGCGCCCGCCCGCTTGCCAGTCCTTCGCCGCCACCGCGCGTTTGAGGCGGCCGTAGGGGGCAAAGAATACATGCATGAAAATGAACATCATGATAAGCCCGAGACCGAACATGGTCTGCACGTATGGTGGCGATTTCATGCCGCCGAAATACGCGTACATCATGCCCAGTCCGGTCAATAGGATCAGCACGATCGCGGCCCAAACCCAAGGGAAAAAGCGTTGGAATACGCCTACCCAGAGCGTCAGACGCTCGGGAGGTGGCAATTGCGCCGCCGCCGTAGGTCGCAAAACCAGGTAGGCGAACAACATACCGCCGACCCAAATGACCACGGACAGTACGTGCAACGCGTTGAGCAGCGGATGCATAAGTGTGGCACCAGACATGGATTCTCCTTCTGACGATGGCTCGGCAATGGCGTTGATGATGCCGCGACTTAGACTTCGGTCGCCAAAAACGCAGTTACTTGTCGAATAAACAAAATCTATGCCCTGAGCGCGGGTGTGGATTTGGGCGCGACGGTTCCCAGTATAGGCGAATACGCGATCGCTGCCCAATTGCTGAAAATTGGCGTCCAATCGGGTAAAGTGCCGAGTTCATCGTTCGGGGCATGATCAATGGCATGCCCTGTGGACCTAGGAGAGGCTCAACCATGCCAGCAGATTTTTTGATCGCGCCGTCCATTTTATCGGCGGATTTTGCCCGTCTCGGCGATGAGGTCACCAGTGTACTCAATGCCGGAGCGGATATCGTGCACTTTGACGTCATGGACAACCATTACGTGCCCAACCTGACCATCGGCCCGCTGATTTGCGAAGCGTTGCGCAAGCATGGCGTCACCGCGCCTATCGACGTGCACTTGATGGTCAAACCGGTCGATCGGATTATCCCCGATTTCGCCAAAGCGGGCGCGACCTACATTACATTTCATCCCGAGGCATCGGAGCATATCGACCGCACCCTACAGCTGATCCGTGCGGAAGGCTGCAAGCCGGGCTTGGTGTTCAATCCAGCAACGCCGTTGGATTACTTGAATTACGTCATCGACAAGGTCGACATGGTTTTGCTGATGTCGGTGAACCCTGGTTTCGGTGGTCAAAGTTTTATCCCTACGGCGCTGGACAAGTTGCGCGAGGCGCGCAAGATCATTGATGCTTCCGGTCGCGACATCCGTCTGGAGATCGATGGCGGCGTAAAGGTGGACAATATTCGTGAGATTGCCGCCGCCGGCGCCAATACGTTCGTGGCCGGCTCGGCGATCTTCGGCGCCGCCAAGGCAAGCGACCCTCATCGATATAATAGCGTTATCCAGTCCATGCGCGACGAACTGGCCAAGGCTGGCAAATAGCCCAACCGGCGGGGGCATCGGATCGTGTCGCAATGGCGTACGGAATGGCTAGGCCGATCTGTATTGCTGCCTGCTTGAGCCGCCGGTGTTGGTGATTTCGGCGACGCGGGAAAGCTCAGACTGCCGGCGCGGTGCTGGCGCCGGCGGTGTTTTGGGTTTTATTGCGCCATTTTTTATTTCTTTGACCTGAATGTACTGGAACTATGCTTCGCACACCGAAAATGATTCTCATCGACGTCGACGGCACCTTGGTGGACAGTGTCCCGGACCTGGCCTTTTGCGCCGACGAAATGATGCGGCAGTTGGGCATGCCGGTGCGTGGTGAGGAACGCGTGCGCGAATGGGTCGGCAATGGCGTCGAACGTCTGGTGCGCCGCGCCTTGGTCGGCCAACTCGACGGCGAACCCGACGATGCGCTGTTTGAGCGCGCCTATCCTTTGTATTTGTCGCTGTACGCCGAGAACACCAGTAAACGCAGCCGCCTGTACCCGGGCGTGCGCGAAGGCCTGGATTATCTCAAGGCCGCACGCTATCAGCTTGGTTGTGTCACCAACAAGGCCGGGCAGTTCACCGAGCCGTTGCTAAAGACGCTTGGTCTCTACGACGATTTCAGCATTGTCATCAGCGGTGACACGCTGGAGAAAAAGAAGCCCGATCCGTTACCGCTGTTGCACGCCGCGCAATTTTTCGGTACCGATCCCAGCGATGCGCTGATGATCGGCGATTCAGTCAGCGACGTTAAGGCGGCGCGTGCGGCCGGATTTCAGATCGTTTGTATGAGTTATGGCTACAATCACGGCGTTGATATACGCGACGCCGAGCCGAATGCCGTCATCGACAGCATGATCGAACTGCGCTCGCTGCTGGAGCAGGCGGCGTAATCCCGGCTTCGGTTACCGAAACCCTTGCCGAGCGAGGGCTTCTGGGGCACTATTGGACCATGATGATGACCTTAGCGACGCAGAAGTCTTGGATCGGAAGCGCCTGCACACGATGGTGAAAGCCGTCGTTGGTGCTGAACGCGCGTACCGCTGATCCACCTTTTGCCCGGAAAGTCGTCGTCATGAATCAGGAACAATTCGAGCAGTTCGCCCGCCAGGGCTATAATCACATTCCCGTCATGCGCGAGGTGCTGGCCGACCTCGATACCCCGCTTAGCACTTATTTAAAGCTCGGCGAAGGCCCGTATTCCTATTTGTTCGAGTCGGTGCAGGGCGGCGAAAAATGGGGCCGCTATTCCATCATCGGTTTGCCCGCGCGCACCGTTCTCAAAGTCTACGGTACTACCATCCGCGTCAGCCGGGATGGCGAGGTGGTGGACGAACTGACCACCGACGACCCGTTGACGTGGATCGAACAATTCCAGACGCGCTACCGTGTGCCTGAAGTTGAAGGATTGCCGCGCTTCAGCGGCGGCTTGGTCGGTTACTTCGGTTACGACACAGTGCGCTATATCGAGCCGCGCCTACGCCATTGCCCCAATCCCGACCCCTTGGCTACGCCGGACGTGCTGCTGATGGTGTCCGACGAAGTGCTGGTATTTGATAATCTGGCCGGCAAGCTGTATGTCGTCGTGCATGCCGAGGCTGGCGAAAGCGACGCTTTCGCGCGTGCACAGCAACGTCTCGATGAACTGGTCCAGCGTTTGCGCGCTACCGACTCGGTTTATCGCCCTGCGCGCAAGGCGCGCGCCGTGGCGGAAGAAGACTTCGTGTCCGGCTTTACGCGTGACGGTTTTGAGCAGGCGGTACAACGCATCAAACGTTATATATTGGAAGGCGACGCCATGCAGGTGGTGTTGTCGCAGCGCATGTCGGTACCGTTTCAGGCCGAGGCGTTGGACCTATATCGCGCGCTGCGAAGTCTTAACCCTTCGCCCTACATGTTCTATATGGATCTCGGTGACTATCAAGTGGTGGGTTCATCGCCGGAAATTCTGACACGCCTGGAAGATGGCGTGGTCACCGTCCGTCCGATCGCCGGCACGCGTCCGCGCGGCGCCACTGAAGACGCCGATCTCGCCTGGGAACGCGAATTGCTGGCCGATCCCAAGGAGCGTGCTGAGCATTTGATGCTGATCGATTTGGGCCGCAACGATGCCGGACGCGTGTGCGAAATCGGCAGCGTGCGGCTGACCGAACAAATGGTGATCGAGCGTTACTCGCACGTGATGCATATCGTCTCCAACGTCACCGGAAAATTGCATGCCGGTATGACGGCGATGGACGTGTTACGGGCGACGTTTCCCGCCGGCACGGTTTCCGGCGCGCCCAAGATCCGCGCCATGGAAATCATTGACGAATTAGAGCCGGTCAAGCGTGGCATCTATGCCGGTGCGGTCGGATATATTTCCTGGGGTGGCAACATGGATACCGCCATCGCCATCCGTACCGCAGTAATCAAGGATGGCAGTCTGTACATACAAGCGGGTGCCGGCATCGTCGCCGACTCGGTGCCGGCTTACGAGTGGAAGGAAACCATGAACAAGGGGCGCGCGATTTTCCGTGCGGTCGCACTGGCCGAAGCCGGTCTGGATGCGGTGCATAAATGAATATGACGCCAACCGACAAGGCAGAGCGGCGCAGCGGCGATTCGTGTCTTCGAATCCGGCGGCGGATTCGACCGCATCACTGTCGCCGTAGCCCTTCATCGAGGTTTTCGACATGCTGCTTATGATCGACAACTACGATTCATTCACTTATAACCTGGTGCAATATTTTGGCGAGTTGGGTGCGGACGTGCATGTGTATCGCAACGATCAGATTACCGTAGAAGAGATGCAACAGCTGCGGCCCGATCACCTTGTCATCTCGCCGGGTCCGTGTACGCCTAACGAGGCCGGCGTGTCGGTAGAAGCGATCCGCCGATTGGCGGGCACTGTGCCGATTCTAGGCGTCTGCCTTGGTCATCAAAGTATCGGCCAGGCGTTCGGCGGTCGGGTCGTCCACGCCGCCGCGGTCATGCACGGTAAGACATCAATGATGCATCACGCCGACAGCGGTGTTTTCCGTGGCTTGGAAAATCCGTTTGAGGCGACGCGCTACCATTCACTGGTGATCGAAAAAGATAGTTTGCCGGCATGCTTGGAAGTTACCGCATGGACTCAAAGTGATGACGGCGAAGTGGATGAAATCATGGGTGTGCGGCATAGGGAATTCGACGTCGAGGGTGTGCAGTTCCATCCGGAATCCATCCTTACCCGTCATGGCCATGATTTGTTACGCAACTTTTTGAACCATTGACGACGGCGCCACGTTTGGCTGCAGCGTATGCGGTCTGGTCCAGGCGCTCGTTTGCCCGGTCGAAGTACGTATTTGCTCGCGTGCTGCGCGCAGTCGTAAAACTACAGACGTTATATACAGCGGCCTGGCCGGCGTCACAGATGTAATCCGCCGGTGCGGGTTTTGGGGAGAGATGATATGGACATGCAATCTGCCATACGCGCGATAACCGAGCGGAGCGACTTGGGCTCGGACGACATGATGCACGTGATGCGCACTATCATGACCGGCGAGGCGACGCAGGCGCAGATCGGCGGCTTTCTCATCGGCTTACGCATGAAGGGCGAGACGGTCGTAGAAATCGTCGCCGCCGCTCGCGTCATGCGCGAATTGGCGACGCGTGTCGAGGTCCACGGTGCGCATGTGGTCGATACCTGCGGTACCGGAGGAGACGGCGCCGGAACGTTCAATATATCGACGGCCAGCGCGATCGTGGTTGCCGCCGCCGGTGGCAAAGTGGCCAAACACGGCAACCGTTCGGTGTCGAGCAAGTCAGGCAGCGCCGACCTGTTGGAGGCCGCGGGTGTTAATTTGCAGCTCACCCCGGCGCAGGTAGGGCGCTGCGTGGACGAGATCGGCGTCGGTTTCATGTTTGCGCCGCTTCATCATGGCGCCATGAAGCATGCCGTCGGTCCACGTCGCGAAATGGGCGCGCGGACCCTGTTTAATCTACTCGGACCACTGACTAATCCCGCCGATGCGCCCAATCAAGTGCTTGGTGTATACAGCGACGCATGGGTTGAGCCGCTGGCGGAAGTACTCCATCGGTTGGGCAGCCATCATGTGTTGGTCGTGCATGCCGAGGATGGCATGGACGAAATCAGCGTCGGCAGTCGCACCCACATTGCCGAACTGAAGGACGGCAAGATACGCGATTATTTTGTTACGCCGGAGGAATTTGGTTTTCAACGGTCCGATACGGCCGCGTTGGCGGTTGACGGTGCCGGCGCCAGTTTGAAACTGATCGGGCGTGTGTTTGCTAATGAGGCCGGGCCGGCGCGCGATATCGTCTGTCTCAATGCGGGCGCAGCGATTTATGCGGCGGGTTTGACCGACTCCTTGCATGACGGCGTGCAGATGGCGGTCACGGTGATAGCCGAGGGATCGGCAGCATCGAAATTTCAACAACTGGTGCGGTTCAGCAATAGCTTCACCTAAACGGGGCGGGGTGCGCGGGTTTTGCGCGGCCGTTGATTCCCTTGACTGCGCGCCCAAACGGTCGTGCCGAGGAAAGAGACGATGGTGGATGTGGATCGATCCGATATCTTGCAGGAGATTTTGCGTTGCAAGGCGGACGAGGTCGCTTTGGCAATGCGCGCCGTGGATATGGACACAGTGCGCCGGCGCGCCCAGGCCGCCGCGCCGGTGCGTGGTTTTGTCAGCGCCCTGCGCCGGCGCGTCGGCGCCGGTGAGGCGGCGGTAATTGCCGAGATCAAGAAGGCATCGCCCAGTAAAGGTGTGTTGCGCGAGCATTTTGATGCCGCCGCGATCGCCGCCAGCTACGAGCGCGGCGGTGCAACGTGCTTATCGGTGCTCACGGACGCGCCTTTTTTTCAGGGCTCGCCGCAGTATTTGGCGCAAGCTCTGTCTGCTTGCGGGCTACCGATTTTGCGCAAGGATTTTATGATCGATCCGTATCAGGTGTATGAGGCGCGTGCCATGGGCGCGGATTGTATTCTCCTGATCGTTGCCGGACTGGAAGATGCGCGCATGGCCGATTTGGCCGCGCTGGCCGCCGAGCTCGGCATGGACGTGCTGGTCGAAGTGCATGACGCCGCCGAGTTGGATCGTGCTTTGGCATTGCCGGTGTCGATGATTGGCATCAACAACCGCAATCTGCGCACATTTGAGACGCGCTTGGATACCACGCTCGGTCTGCTCGGGCGCATACCAGCGGATCGTTTGGTGGTGACCGAGAGTGGCATTACCTGCGCCGATGACGTGCGTCTGATGCGTGCGCAGGGTGTGCATGCTTTTTTGGTTGGTGAGACGTTTATGCGCGCCGATGATCCCGGCACCTGCCTGAGCCAGTTGTTCGCTGTTTGACGCCGCGGGCCGCTGCGGTCGGCTAAACGCTGAGATGCTTTGTATCCGTGCACAAAGCCAACGCATGCACGGCTGTGAATCCGCGCCTACCAGCTTGGATGGGTGAATTGAGGGTATGGGGTTGATTTTGTAGGCACGGATTCATCCGTGCAAAATTCAGCGGTCACGACACGAGGCAGCCTATTCACCTTGGCGTGCTTTGCGCCTTGGCGAGAATCATTTGGTTTGGTTTGGGTTTTGAATCGCTCGCTAGGACGCTGGGCGCGTAAAGAAAGCAAGCGTCTAAGGTATTCCGCCATACAGCTTAAAAAGGGATGGGCGCCTAACGAGTGCCGAACACGACCATGGTTTTGCCCTTGACCGAGATCAGCCCTTGCTCTTCGAGCGCTTTGAGTACGCGACCGACCATTTCTCGGGAGCAGCCGACAATACGCCCGATTTCCTGGCGTGTGACGCGGATCTGCATGCCGTCGGGATGCGTCATGGCGTCCGGTTCCTTGCACAAATCAAGTAAGGTGCGCGCTACGCGCCCGGTGACGTCAAGGAATGCCAGGTCGCCCACTTTGCGGCTGGTTTTGCGCAGCCGGGTGGCCATCTGCGTGGCCAGTGCGAACAGGATCGGTGGGTCTTCTTCGGCCAGCTGACGAAAGCGAGCGTAACTGATCTCAGCGAGTTCGCATTGGGTCTTGGTGCGCACCCAGGCGCTGCGGTGGGTTTCGTCGAAAAGGCCCATTTCGCCGAAGAAGTCGCCGGGATTAAGGTAGGCCAAGACGATTTCCCGTCCATCCGAATCTTCGATGAGGACCGATACCGAACCCTCGATGATGTAGTACAACACGTCGGGGGTGTCGCCGGCATAAATGATCACGCTCTTGGCCGGATAGCGTCGACGGTGACAATGCTCAATGAATCGGTCTAGAGAAGGGTTACCGGTGCCTTGTTGCTTGACAAGCTTGGTCATTCTCGCGTCCTGTCGGGGTCGGCTGCGCTGATGGCTGCTAACTTCCTACGTTAATAAACGTTTTTGTGATCATACGCAAGCTCGTAAAGTTGACTGGGTCACAATAACAGCGTGATTTTACAATGATATACAGTTCGTGTCGCGCCGCCATGCCGGTCCTGCGCGGATATTGAGCAGCCGCTATTCATCCACCGTATAGCCGAAGCGCTTGATGCTGGGCTCCAGGATGGGCACAACCGGACGTAGTTGCTTTAGATAGTGCCGGTAACGGAAACGCGAGCTGGAGTAGATCTGGCGCGTAACTTGTGCGTAGCTGGCAGTTTTGACCACGCGTTTATTTTCGTAAAAGCGCAGACAATTCTCATCCCAAGGTAACCCTATCCACTGCAATATCCTTCGAACCGAGGTTTCTTGATCGTCGATCAAATCTTCATACCGCAGTTGCATGAATTTCATGTCGAGGGTGGTCTGGTAGAAGTCGGTCAGATCCATGACCGCGGCATAGTGGTATGCGGTATTCTCAATGGTCGAAGTGTAGCGATTGCCCTGGGTAAAATTGGATGAGAAGGCCGATAAGCAGGCATCAAGTGGATGACGCGCCACGTGAATAATCGGGGACTCGGGGAACAGCATCTGAATCAAGCCCACGTGCGGCAGATTCAGCGGCATTTTGTCGGTCAAGTAGGCAGCGTTGTCGAAGCTTTCCGGCGCCGCGTCGACGCATTCGAGATAATGCCGACGCAGCGCAATCAGTTGATCGTTCGAAGTGATGTCATGCAACCACGCCGGATACGCTTGCGGACTGCCGAGTATTTGGGCACCTTGATACTGCACTAGATTCGAAATGCAGACCAACTCGCCGCCCGCGGCGACGTCGGCGTGCGACGCAAGAATTTGTTCCAGCAGGGAGGTTCCCGAGCGCGGGAAGCCGACGATGAAGATCGGTGTAGGCGTGCCGCTGCCGTCGCTCGGTGGACAACGCGGTATCGCGTCGCGGCGGGACGGCTGAAAGTATTCGCGTAATTGAGCTGAATGATCTGCTATGACTTGCCGATCATAGGTGTCGCCGTAGACGATATTCTTAATTTCATTACCGCGTGCAAACGCTTCGAATGCGGCGTCGTAGTTTCCCAATTGGTCGTTGACCGCACCGAGAACGAAGGCATAATCCAGTTGCTGGCGTAGCGGCGTTGTCGCCGGATCGACCGGGGCGTCGGCCAGGATCTTCAATGCCCCGCGCGGGTTGTGCCGGCGCATCTCAATGACAGCCAGCAACGCGGTTTCCTTTGTATCCGGCCGCGACTCGCCGATCGCGCGCCGCAGCAGCAAGTCGGCGGAATCAATGGCATGGCGCTTTTCTTCGCTTTCGGCCCATTGCGCCAGAATCGGGCGCGGGTCCTGGGCCAGTTGCGTGGCGGATTCGAACTGTTCGGCTGCTTTGTCGAACTCAGCCATGCCGGCATAGGCTTCCGCAAGCCGCATGTGAGCGGTGCTGCTATCAGGGAAACGGTGCTCGAAGTCCCGCCATAGCGACACCACTTCGCGCGGGCGCTGTTCGGTTAGCAGCACATCGGCATATACCGAGCACACATACGGGTCATCCGGTCGTAAGGCATATGCTTTCTGCGCCAGCCCCCGGGCTTTGGGGTTGCCTGCGCTTAGTAGTGCTCGCGCCAGCCCGGCGTTAGCCCCAGCCAGGTTTGGGTCCCAGCGTAGCGCTTGCCTGAAGTGGTGAACGGCGAGGTCATGATAACCGCGGTTGAGGAACAGCGCGCCCAGGGCCTCATGCGCGCGTGTATGCTCGGGGTCCAATTCCAGCGCTCTTTCATAGTGCCGCTGCGCAGCATCGGCATCGGCGCGTTCTTCCGCGACCAGGCCTTGATTGACATACGCACCGGCGTAATCGGGGTCCGCCTGTAGCGCACGTGCTAAAAACTCGTTGGCCTGATCGAGATCGCCGCGGTCTTTCCAATAACTACCGATATTGCTTAGAATCTCGGCGTCGTCGGGTGCGCTATGTAGCGCCCGTTGGTAGTGTGTCCATGCGTCATCGTAAGCTTTACGTTCTTGCAGAAGTGCGGCGAGATTGTTGTGCGCGGCGGCGAAATCGGGCGCCAGTTGTAGTGCGCGGCGATAGCTGCGTTCGGCTTGCTCATCGTGCGCAAGTGCTTGTTCAACTGCGCCGAGGCTGCAATGGAAGCGCGCATCCTTGGCGTTGAGTGCGATGGCGGCCCGATAGAACTCCGCGGCCTCTTGCAGTCGATTGGCGGCGCGGTAGATGTTGCCAAGGTTATTCTGGGCGTCAGCCGAACGCGGGTCAATCTCGGCGGCCCGATGTCCATGGCGATGCGCGCCTTCCACATCGCCACGTTCGAGTAGAACCAAGCCCAGATTATTGTGCGCATCGGCGTTGTCGGGCTGTCGCGCCGCCTGCTGCTCGAGTGCGTATTGCGCCGACGCCAAGTCGCCAGACATATAGTGGCAGATGCCGCTGAGGCCGAGAGCGTCCGCGTTGTCGGGATTCTCGCCCAGTTCGATTTGGCAGATGCGAATGGCTTCAGCGAGTTGTCCCTGCCGATAGGCGGCGATCGCCGCGGGCATATGCAAGGAGTGGCGCAGCGTCGTCGACCGGCTGTTCTGGCCGCAACATTTCTTGAATTTCTTGCCGCTTCCGCAAGGGCACGGGTCATTGCGTCCGGGCATCAGTAATAGTCCTGGATCGGTTTGGGGGTATGGGCAAATTGTACCGCATGGGGCGGCTACGCAGCCGCCGCACAGCCTGCCGATGCGCTGCAGTATAGGGGATCGGCGCATTCCGAACTAGGGACGTACCGGTGAATCCGCTCACCTCGTGTTGACGGCGCGGCAACGCGACTCAGAACGTTCATTTTCTACGTGTAAGCTGCGCTGCGTGCGCCCGAAACCGGCGCTGTGCTACCCTTCGCGCAGGTAAGCCGGAGACAGGCGTATGAAAGCACGGGTTAAATGGGTCGAACAGGCCACTTTTGTCGCGGAATCGGGCAGCGGCCACGCCGTGGTGATGGACGGGCCAGTGGAAGACGGTGGCCGTAATCTTGGTGTGCGACCGATGGAGATGCTGTTGCTGGGCATGGGTGGCTGCACCGCTTTTGATGTCGTGCATATACTCAAAAAGGCGCGCCAGCCTTTGCTTGACTGCAGCGTTGAGCTGGACGCGGAGCGCGCCTCGGAACCGCCGAAGGTCTTTACTCGCATTCACGCCCATTTCGTTGTTAAAGGGCGCGGACTGTCGGAAGCGCACGTGAAGCGAGCTGTACAGCTGTCGGCGGAAAAGTACTGTTCGGCGTCTATCATGCTGGGTAAAATTGCACGCATCACGCACGATTACGAGATCGTCGAAGCCGACTGAACGCGGCATCATGGGAGCCGCTTTGCGCGCCCGTTCCCGGGAGTTTCACCAGTCCGCCGGCCGGACTGAACACTGCGCGGCCGTCGGTCCGCAGCTACCTACAGCGTCGATGGGGTCTCGATGAAGGATTTGTGCGCGGAATTCGACCGCTTGGTTGGTGATTATTATGGGGCCTGGTTCCACTACCATCCCGAGGCGGCGGTCGATGTCGGCGTGGAGGGTTATGCCGACCGCTTGGCGCCCCATGGCGACGATGATATCGGAGCACTGGTCAACCTCAACGAGATGATTCTGTCGGCGTTGGATGAGCTGCCGCGCGCTGATCTCGATGCCGATCGTCAAATGGATTTTGACATACTGTATGGCGCGGCGTTGATCGAGCATCATGAATTGGTCGAATGGGACTGGCGCTGGCGTGATCCGGGCAGATTTCTGCCGGTGCAGGCGATATACCAACTCACGGTACGACCGGTCGTCGACTTCGCAAGCGCCCTGCGGGCCCGGCTCGAACAAATCCCGGCACATTTGCGTAGCGCCCGCGCCCATCTATCCACGGCGCCGGAGCTAATTCCTCCGTTGTGGGCGGAAACCGCCATTAACGAAGCCGCCCAGGGCGCCGACTATCTTCGCTCCTTAGCGGCCCACCCCAAAGTGGTGCGGGCGTTCCCGAGCCGTGCGCGGATTACGCAGGCGTTGGACGCGGCGGCCCGCAGCTTAGACGAATTCGCCACGCTGCTGGAGTCCGAGATCGCGCCCAACGCGGCCGGCGACTTTGCCTGCGGCGTGCGGCATTTCGAACGCATCCTACGCCAACGGCATTTCCTGGACGTGAGCGCACCGGAATTGCACTCATTTGGTCAACGCCTGTTCGCGTCGACCGCCGAACAACTGCGCGCCGTAACGCGCCGCTTGCGCGGTGATGCCGATGTCGCTGCACTCACGGCCAGTATCTGCGCCGATCACCCCAGCGCCGCCGATCTGTTGCCGGCGTATCGCGAACAGATGCGGGCCGCGCACGACTTCGTGCGCCGGCACGATCTGGTTACCCTGCCCGAGACGGAGCGCTTGGAGGTCATCGAGACACCGAATTTTCTTCGCCATCAGATTCCTTTCGCCGCCTATCTACAGCCGGCGCCCAACGATCCCGAGCAGGGCGGCTACTATTATGTGACGCCGGCCGACGACGACCGATTATTGGCTGAGCACAACCATGCCGCGCTCATGCATACTTGCGCGCACGAGGCGTGGCCGGGACACCATCTGCAGTTTGTCACTGCACATTCCCGGCCGGCGAGTCGGTCGCTGCCGCGCCTGCTGAACCCGTCCGCGACGCTATATGAAGGTTGGGCTTTGTATTGTGAGCAGCTTATGCACGAACAGGGATTTTTGCGTCGCCCGGAGCAAGAGTTCATTCTGCTGCGTGATCGGCTTTGGCGCGCGCTGCGGGTGCAACTGGATGTCGAACTGCAGACCGGCAATCTGTCTGTGGACGCAGCGGCCACGCGTATGCAGGAGGCGCTGGGGTTTCCACGGGAGCAGGCCATGGCGGATTTGATTTGGTATACTCGCGCGCCCGGAGTGCCGATGGGCTACGCGACCGGGTGGGCGCTTATCACCGATGCGCGCGCGCGTCTGCAGCGACAGAACGCGGATATGTCGCTGAAAGATTTTCACGATCGATTATTGGCCAACGGTTCGGCGGCGCTGCCATTGGTGCTCGACCGCGGCTTCGGTACGGAACTGTGGCAGCAGACCAAAAATGCGGTTTTTGCTGTCGACTAGGCCGTTGTAATAGATCTTTGGTGGATTTCGCGCCAGCCCGGAGAGATCGGCAATGCGCTGGCGCAGATGCGCGGGATGAACGATGAACAGACCTAAGTCCACTGCGGGTATACATCACGTCGCACTGAATGTGCGCGATCTCGAGCGGTGCGAACAATTTTATGTTGACCTTATGGGTATGCGGGTTGAGTGGCGGCCGGATCGGGACAACGTTTATTTGACCTCCGGGCGCGACAATCTCGCGCTACATCGCGCTGCAGATGGCTTCGCCCCTGCTGTGCAGCAGCGCCTTGACCACATTGGTTTCATCGTCGAGCGCCTTGACGATGTCGATGCGTGGCATGGTTTCCTGGTCGAACAAGGGGTGTGCATAAAAGCCGGGCCGCGTACGCACCGGGACGGCGCGCGTAGTTTTTATTGTCAGGACCCCGAGGGCACGGTCGTGCAGGTGATCTACCACCCGCCGCTCTCGGCCGGCGCGGACCAGTAGGTTGAGGCGAGTCGATATGCCGGAGTTTGTTAATGTCGGCGGCTAGGGCGACGCCGTACGCCGGCCATAGCTCTATTTCCGCGGCTGCAAGGGAATGTCCATCGGCACGTCGGCGTGCCAGCATACTCACAGGTAATTGGAGGGGCGCCAGTGGTTAAACAGTTCAAGCGGCTGAAGCTTCACGGGTTCAACAACCTGACCAAGTCGCTCAGCTTCAATATCTATGATATTTGCTTTGCCAAGAAGCCACGGCATCGTCGCGAGTACATCGAATACATTGATGAAGAGTATAACGCCGAGCGATTGACCAATATTCTCACCGATGTTTCCAATATTATCGGCGCCAATATCCTGAATATAGCGCATCAAGATTACGATCCGCAGGGCGCCAGCGTGACTATGTTGATCTCGGAGGAGGCCATCGTCGCCGAAGAGCTATCCAACACCGAATCCCCCGGTCCATTGCCCGATGCCGTGGTGGCGCATTTGGACAAAAGTCATATTACCGTGCATACCTATCCGGAGAGCCATCCGGATAGCGGCATTAGTACGTTTCGCGCCGATATCGATGTATCCACTTGCGGCCGCATCTCGCCACTAAAGGCATTGAACTATTTGATCCACAGCTTTGAGTCCGACATTGTCATTATGGACTACCGGGTGCGCGGCTTTACCCGCGATGTGCGTGGAAAAAAATATTTCATCGACCACAAAATCAATTCGATCCAGAATTATTTATCGCGAGATACGCGTGAGCGTTATCAAATGATCGACGTCAACGTCTACCAAGAGAATATTTTCCATACCAAGATGATGTTGAAGGAATTCGATCTGGACAATTATCTGTTCGGTACCGGTCAGGATGACATGACTCAGGTAGAGCAGAAACAGGTGCGCGAACGTTTGAAGCGCGAAATGGCCGAGATTTTCTATGGACGCAATCTGACCCGTGGAATGAAGACGTAGCGGCCAAGGCGGGCTGTGATATTCACATACAACTGCCGCTGTCGAATGCACCGTCCGATTTTGTAGGCACGGCTTTGGCCGTGCATTGGCCCGGCGTGGCTTCGCTCTGCACGGATGAATCCGTGCCTACAAAACCCCCGCCACAATCACCCGGGTACAATGTTGCACACCACTGATGTTGTAGGCACGGCTTTAGCCGTGCATGGGCCCGGCGTGGCTTCAGCCGTGTGGCGGACGCCAGTTCAAATCCAATAGGCGACGCTGGTCATGACCTTCGACGTCATGGACATCAGTGTGCGTACCGGCGCCGGCAGCGGAGCGCCGCCGGCTTCCACCGCCGTGGTGGCGTGGTGATACTCGTCATCACGCATTTGTTCAAGTACGGCGCGACTTTTGACATCCTCGGCCGGTAGACGGGTTAAATGTTGCTCTAAATGCCGAACCACTTGGCGCTCGGTTTCGGCGACGAAACCGAGACTCCATTTGTCGCCGGCGACTCCGGCCAGCGCGCCGATGGTAAATGATCCCAGATACCACACCGGATTGAGGTAGCTGGTATGGCTACCGAGATCATTCAGGCGGTTAGCACACCAGTGCAGGTGGTCATTCTCTTCGGCGGCGGCGCGTTCCATGCTCGCGCGCACGTTCGGCAATTTGGCGGTCAACGCTTGGCCTTGGTAGAGTGCTTGTGCACACACTTCACCGGCGTGGTCGACGCGCATCAAGGCGCTGCTGCGGCGTGCCTGTTCAGGCGTCAGTTCGGGCTCGTCCGCGCCTGCGGCCGGATCGCGGCGTTCGGTCACGTCCGGTTTGCCGAACACGGTACGTAACGCCTGATCCAGGCCGATAAGCAGGCGGTCGATGTCATTATAATGTCGTTCAGCCATGTCTAAGAGTATATCGCATGCGGCCGCCCAGGGTACGGTTGCCGGATGTAGCTGAAGGGCCTAGCGCGGGCAGGGAATAGCGGCGTTATTTTCGCGCTATACTGCCGGCACCGATAGGCGGCCGGATCGTCGCGCCCGCTGTGTACTCTTGATTGATCGACGCTGGGATTTCGAACGCATGTCTTACTACAAGTACCATGTCTTCTTCTGTACCAATTTACGCGAGGACGGCACGGCTTGCTGCCAGCAGTACGATGCTGTGGGTATGCGTGGCTACGCCAAGCAGCGTGTGAAGGAATTAGGCTTGGCCGGCCCCGGCGGTGTGCGCATCAATACCGCCGGTTGTCTGGACCGTTGTGCGCAAGGGCCGGTGGTGGTGGTATACCCCGAAGAGGTTTGGTATACCTACGTGGATAAGGAAGACTTGGACGAGATTATCGCCGAACATCTGCAGAAGGGTCGAATCGTGGAGCGTTTGCGTATTTAGGCGGCTGTCGTACGTAAGACGGTCCGACCGCGGACGCGCCCTGTGGTCGAAAGGTCCGAGCCTAGTGGCTAAATCGCCACGCATATTGTCCGCCAACGAGCGAGCAAGGCGCCGCAAATTCATTTTCCCCCTTTATGATTGCCGAATCCCGTCTGCACCGGGCGCTGGCCGGAGCCAACCCGTGCCGCACCGCTGCCGCGGTCGCCGTCCGGTGCCGGCGGCAGAATCCGTATATGTGAGGTAACGCACAGGCTGCGTCCGCAAATTATCAGAAAATAACTAAAATAATAAATTAATTAGTATAAACAATAGGTTATTAATATAATTACATACTGTGCTGAGCAGCGCGATAATTCAGTTTGGGTGTTGACATGGTGGTTATTATATTAGAGAATGCTTACATACTGATTGATCAGCATGCATTCTGTTCGATTAGTTTGACTCCTCCATCCTCCTTTGGTGGTTTAAGGCGCGGTCCCTACTTACCGCGCCTTTTTTTTTGCCTGTCGCCGTGTCCGGCGAGGGCGTAAGTCGCGTCTTGTAAGTTGGGCCGGTCTTCTGTAGTATTCCCGGTCTTTCCTGTGTAGGGAAATCTCTCTTTTAATTGTTTACTGGAGCACGATCGTCGATGAAGACCTTCAGCGCAAAACCGGCCGAAGTAACGCGGGATTGGTACCTGGTGGATGCCGATGGCAAGACGCTGGGCCGCCTGGCCAGCGAACTGGCTCGTCGTCTGCGCGGCAAGCACAAGCCCGAGTACACGCCGCACGTCGATACCGGCGATTATATCGTTGTCATCAACGCCGAGAAGATTCGCGTAACCGGCACCAAGCTCCAGAATAAGATGTATTACCATCACACTGGTTACATCGGCCACATGAAGTCGATTAGCCTGGACAAGCTAATGCAGAAGGCGCCCACCCACGCGCTCGAGATCGCGGTCAAAGGCATGCTGCCGAAAAATCCGCTGGGTCGCGCCATGTTCCGCAAACTCAAGGTTTTCGCCGGCGCCGATCACAAGCATTCGGCCCAGCAACCGATCGCACTTGAACTGTAACCCCGCTCCCATCCCAGATTCACGGATACCGAACGATGGCACAAACTGAACAGTACTACGCTACCGGCCGCCGCAAAAGCTCGTCCGCACGCGTATTTTTGCGGCCCGGCAAGGGTGATATCACCATTAACAACCGCCCGTTGGATATCTATTTCGGCCGCGAGACGGCACGCATGATCGTGCGCCAGCCGTTGGAACTGGCGCAGGCCGGCGGTACATTCGACATCGCCATCACGGTCACCGGCGGTGGTATCAGTGGTCAAGCCGGCGCTATACGTCACGGCATTACGCGTGCGCTGATGGTGTACGACGAGGCACTACGGCCGTCGCTACGGAAAGCTGGATTCGTTACCCGCGATGCGCGCGAAGTTGAGCGTAAGAAGGTCGGCTTGCATAAAGCCCGCCGCGCGCCGCAGTACTCCAAACGTTAATCGCGATTGCTGCCGTTGGGGGATCGTCTAACGGCAGGACAGAGGACTCTGACTCCTCTAATCTAGGTTCGAATCCTAGTCCCCCAGCCAATACCGAAAGCCCGCCGTCAGGCGGGCTTTTTTATGATCAGTGGGACTGGGATGCGAACCGCTCAATAAAAGGTTCGACGCCATGGCGGAGGCCATGGCGAACAGCGCAGCGCAGCGAAGCTGGCCCGCAGGGCAGGCGCCTTTGGCGCCGTGTCACCCTGGTCCCCCAGCCAATACCGAAAGCCCGCCGCAAGGCTTTCGTCACTTATTTTACAGCGCCGATAAGCTTCAAATTCAAATAGGCCCATCCTCAAAGCGAGGAAGAATATCTGCCCTGCTTTTTTATTGCCGGAATTTTAAGAGATTATATTGCCAGGCCCAAGGGCCTGTTGGAGGCCAGTGATCTGGTGGCTCTGCACCCGAAGCCAGTGCAGTGATAATGAGTTTGAGGAAGCTCTCTATGCCAGCGACGATCTCACCAAACTCAGCCGGAACAGAGTCCTGTGCCAATCTTTTGTGAAATGCAGTCCACTGGCCTTGCCTGGCATCAATGAACGCACTACTGAAAGCGACGACTTTCTCAGACAACTCTGTTCCTCGATGCTCAAGTGTCAGGCGTATGGCTTCTGCCAGTTCCTGACCCTTAAATTCAAATTGCCGGGACAATAGCCAGATGTCGTAAAAATCCTTCATTCGACTGTTCAATTCACCGAGTTTCAGCATGGCCTCAAATTTCTCGGCAATGGCACTCTCCCGGCTATAGCACAGCAACTTGGGTGGCGGTGAACCCAGTATGGTCGGTAGCTCCGACTCAACAGGCTCTGGATGCACGATATCGCCAAATCCAACATCGATTTGCATATAGACGCGTGCACCATCCAGACTGCCAGTAAACCGTACCCGAATCCCCTCATAATCTGCATCTTCAGTAATCCGTTCAGCCCGGATAGATTCAGGGTTAAAAATCAGGCCATCCTTGTCGACCTCAACCGAAATA
>JASBUN010000021.1 GCA_030147845.1 Gammaproteobacteria bacterium | reverse complement strand
CAGCGGCACGGCTTGCACGGGTTCCAGTGGCGCGCCGTCGAGGTCCACGAACAGCGCCCGGACGCGCTGCACGTTCGATGCCTTACGCCCTTTGCCGTCGCCCGCGTTCACCATCCAGAAAACGCCAGCGCCGCGTTCGTTTAATGCGGCGAGCGTTTGCCGATGTTGCGCCAGCGTACCGTGAAGGATGCGGTTTAATCCGCGTGCGCCCTTGGCGGTGCCTTCGCCAAAGGTCTGGAACGTCACTTGCTCGCCCGATGCCAGCCGGTCTAACAAAGTCGTCGCATCGTCAGGAACGCTGGCGAACTCGATGGCGGCGCTCATGGCGCACCCGGGGCCAGGGTAGGCTGCCCTATTGCTTCGGTGTCGTGCGCCCTGCCGTCGGCCTGTACGGCGCGGGCGGAAGCCTTATCGGCTATCCAGTCGCGCATCATTCGCACGGTTTCGGCTTGTTCGAGCCTCGCCCAACCGTTGGGCAGGTCAGCAGGATTGTGGCTCTTAATCCAGTCCGGGCAAGACTTCGCATCTTGTAATGGTCTGAACCGCCACAACGGGCAATCAGTGGATGGGCAGGTCGCTACTTGTTCGCGCCAAGTGCCGAACGCGGCGGAATCGTGGATGCAGCCCTGGCAAAAGGCGGCGATAGCGGCACCGCGCGTAGCAGGCGCGGTCATGATCCGATCCGCCCAATGAGTGCGCGGATATCTTCAACGCGCCATGCCGTCACTCGTGCACCGAGCTTCACGGATTTTGGGAAGCGCCCTGTACGCACGCCGTCCCACCAAGTGGACTTGCTCACAGGTATAACAGCAGGAATCGGCGGTACTGCTTTTGCGTCGCCGATAATTTGTGGCAGGCGGATAAAACCGGTTGCGGGAAGTTCGTGCATTGCGGATTGTTCCTATCTGGTTGGGGCCATTGCTGGCCGATAGGACAATCATTCAACACCAAACAGTCGTTAGCCTAAGGCTCACTTCTGTTTTTTTTGCAGCACTCGCTGTTCATACAGAATGCTGCGGATACGCCCTGAGGAAAGACCGTACTTCGTCGCAAGGGTTGCGCTTAGCTCTCGTTTTTCATGACCACGTTGTAGAAGCCGCCGAGCATCAGCGGCGATCTTCTTATACTTTGGTTCATTAGCTTGTTTCTTTCGGCGGCGCGTTTCGTCGCCGGCAATTTTGGATTGTTTTCTAAGACGCTCTTTTTTCTTGACGTTATCGCCGGCATTGCGCACCAATTCC
Source organism: Gammaproteobacteria bacterium (assembly GCA_030147845.1). Lineage (GTDB taxonomy): Bacteria > Pseudomonadota > Gammaproteobacteria > JASBUN01 > JASBUN01 > JASBUN01. The sequence goes on along the minus strand of JASBUN010000021.1, from coordinate 14,068 downwards.
GCTAGGATCGCCAATTTCAAACGCGGATCGGTTGCGTCCTGACCCTCATAGTGGAAAAGAAATTCAGCGTGACGCCGAAAATGATCATTACTGAAAAGCGATTCAAGCGGTATGCCGTCTGGGTTTTTTTTCTTCATGACGCAGCCTGCCTAATGGGCGTCACGTTGGCCCCAACTTTGATCGCGTCCAGATAATCCGCCCACGTTTGCATCATCTTTCGGCGCTCGGGCAGGTGCGCCGTTCGGTTGTAAGCGCGTCCGTTCGGATCGCGCACGCTGTGCGCTAGCTGGTGCTCGATGAAGTCAGGCCGGAAGCCCAGCACCTCATCGAGTATCGTCCTAGCCGCCGCACGGAAGCCGTGACCGCTCATTTCTTCCTTGGGAATACCCAAGCGTCGCATGGCACCGTTTACGGTATTCTCGGACATAGCACGATCGCCTCTCGGGTTTCTGGCGCTGGGAAACACGTAGCGTCCGCGCCCGGTCAGCGGTTGCACCTCGCGCAGTATTTCCACCGCCTGACGTGACAGCGGGACGATGTGCTGCGTGCCGGTCTTGGTGACGTGATAGCGCCACTCTGCGGCGTCTAGGTCTATATCTGTCCACTGCGCCTGCCGTAGCTCGCCGGGACGCACGAACACCAGCGGGGCCAGCCTCAGTGCGCAGCGCACGGTTAGCGTGCCTTCATAGCCGTCCATGATCCGCAACAGCTCGGCCAGCTTGTCGGGTTCCGTGACGGCGGCAAAGTGCGTGCTCTTGTAGGGTGGCAGCGCGCCGCGTAGATCGCGCGTCGGATCGCGCTTGGCGCGGCCTGTCGCCACGGCATAGCGGAACACCTGCCCGCAGATACTCAGAATGCGATGCGCCGTTTCCAATGCGCCGCGATCTTCCACCCGGCGCGCCATGGTCAGCAGTTCCGGCGCTTCAATGTCGGCTATCGCCTTGCCGCCGATCCAGGGGAATACATCTTTTTCAAGCCGGTTGATAGTACGGCTGGCGTGCGTCTTGGCCCAGTTCGGGGAATGCTTGGCATACCACTCACGGGCCACCACCTCGAAGCTGTTGGCACCTCGCTCGTGCTTGGCCGCTTTCACAGCCTTTCGATGTTCGCCAGGGTCTACGCCCTCAGCTATCAGAGTACGCGCCTCGTCGCGCCGCTCGCGGGCCGCTTTCAGGGAAACGTCGGGGTAAGTGCCGAGCGCGAGCAGCTTTTCCTTTCCGCCAAACCGATACTTCAAACGCCACCATTTACCCCCAGACGGCGTTACCAGCAGGAACATGCCCTTTTCGTCGGCTAGCTTATATTGCTTGGCCTTTGGCTTGGCGGTGCGTGTAGCGGTGCCTGTGAGTGCCATGCTGGGGGTACCTCACTGTGTGAGCATGCCTAGTACCCCCGAAGCTACCCCCAGCTACCCCCGGTTGTCAACGGATACCCCCGGACTAAAACGGATGCTACAGACACAAAAAAGCCCGCTTGTATGCGGGCTTGCGGACTTTTTCGGACATTCTCGATCGATCACTTGGTGGCTACGGGTGGATTCGAACCACCGACCCCATCATTATGAGTGATGTGCTCTAACCAGCTGAGCTACGTAGCCTTGATTGCTTGCGCAAAAGTTCCGGATGCGGAACCCATAGGAAGGCGGGATTTTAGAGTTTCCCCGCCCGAATGTCCAGGCGAGCGCGGGTGCCGGTGGACGCGCTTACACCGGCAGCCGGCTCAGACGTTGAATCGAAAGTGCATGACGTCACCATCGCGCACGATATAGTCCTTGCCCTCGAGACGCCACTTACCGGCGTCCTTGGCGCCATGTTCGCCGCCGTGAGCAATAAATTCGTCGTAGGCGATGACTTCGGCGCGGATGAAGCCTTTTTCAAAATCCGTATGGATCACGGCTGCCGCTTGCGGCGCACTGGCGCCGACGGACACGGTCCAGGCGCGCACTTCTTTTTCACCGGCGGTGAAGTAGGTTTGCAGGCCGAGCAACTCATAGCCGGCGCGAATGACGCGGTTCAGTCCCGGTTCTTCCAGCCCCATCTCCTGTAGAAATTCGCCTTTTTCATCATCGTCCAGCAACGCGATCTCGGCTTCGATGGCGGCGCACACCGGCACCACGACTGCGCCTTCCGCGGCAGCCAGCGCGCTGACCGCATCGAGAAACGGGTTGTTTTCGAAACCGTCTTCGGCAACGTTGGCGATATACATGGTGGGTTTGGCGGTCAGTAAATGCAGCTCGCGCAATCGCCGCCGGTCGTCTTTGCTGAGCGTCATGGCGCGTACCGGCGCGCCGGTGTCCAGATGCGTGTACACCGTATTAAACAACTCACGCTGCGCCAGCGCTTCTTTATCTCCAGACTTGCATGCCTTCTCGGCGCGCGTCAGCGCCTTGGCGACGGTATCGAGATCGGCCAGCGCCAGCTCGGTATTGATGACTTCGATATCGCTTTGCGGATTGACCTTGCCGGCCACATGTACGACATCGGTATCTTCGAAGCAACGCACCACGTGCGCGATGGCGTCGGTCTCGCGAATGTTGGCCAGGAACTTGTTACCCAGGCCTTCGCCCTTGGATGCGCCGGCAACCAAGCCGGCGATATCAACGAATTCCATGGTCGTCGGCACCACGCGCTGCGGCTTTACGATTTCCGCCAAGCGTTCGAGGCGCGGGTCCGGCATCGGCACCACACCAACGTTCGGATCGATGGTGCAGAACGGATAGTTTTCGGCCTGAATGCCGGCGCGCGTCAAAGCATTGAAGAGCGTGGATTTACCCACATTCGGCAAACCGACGATGCCACACTTAAAACCCATTTCGATTCACCCCAACCAACCGGTAAGATTCCACCGCGTCGAAAAACCAAGCCCGGCCTCCGGCTGCTCGACCGCGCCGTTGACAACGAACGTCGGCAGCATCGCTCGATGCCACCGCTTGCGGCTTTCAAGCCGAAGCTGAATGCAGCACGTTCATGGCGCGCTCGAACTCACCGCGGATTAATAAGGAAGTCTGCTCGACAGCGGCATCGATGGCACGTTCTAAAGCGATACGATCGTCTTGCGAAGGCCGCGCGAGCACGTAATCGACGACGTCGTTCTTGTGCCCGGGATGACCGATACCTATGCGCAGGCGCCAAAAGTCGGCGCTACCGAGACACTGAATGAGGCTACGCAAGCCGTTATGGCCACCGTGGCCGCCGCCTTGCTTGAGACGCGCGCTGCCGACCGGAAGATCTAGCTCGTCGTGTACGACCAGGATCTGCGCCACCGGCACCTTATAAAAGGAGGCCAAGGCCGCCACCGACTGGCCGCTGAGGTTCATGAACGTGTCGGGCTGTAACAACCAGACCTGCGTGCCCGAGACGTCGGCGCGCGCGGTCCAGCCACGAAATTTGGTTTCTTTACGTGGCTCGACGCCCCAACGCCGCGCCAATGCGTCCACATACCAAAAGCCGGCGTTATGCCGGGTCTGTTGATATTCGGGGCCGGGATTACCCAGCCCCGCAATCAGCGCAATGGCGGAATTTCGTTCGGGCAAGATCAGTCGCTCCGACGATCACGGCCTTCTCAGGCTTCCGCGCCGCCCTCGCCTTCGGCCTTCGGTTCGGCCTCTTGATCGCCTTCGCCTTCGACCTCATCGGTACCGGCGCCGCGCGGCACGTGGATACTGACCACCGCTTGGTCGTGCTCATCACCGTGGCTGAGTTCGAGCAGTTCAACGTTGTCGGGCAGCTTGAGTTGCGACAAATGCACCGAGTCACCGACCTCAAGCGCCGCCACGTCTACCTCGATGAACTCCGGCAAATCCTTCGGCAGACAGGACACTTCTACCTCAGTCATCAAGTGGGTGACGATACCGCCTTGCTGTTTGACGCCGATGGCAGTGTCTTCGTTGACGAAATGCAGCGGCACCTGCATGCGCAGCTTCTCTTTTGCCGACACGCGCATGAGATCGATATGCAGGATGACCGGCTTGCTGGGGTGACGTTGCACGTCACGCAACACGGCCTGTTCGGTCTTGCCGCTGTAGCCGATCTTCAGGATGTGCGAGTAAAACGATTCCTGCTGGAGGTGCAAGAACAGCTCGTTGTGAGTAAAGGTAAGGGATACGGGATCTTCATGACCCCCGTACAACACCGCGGGCACCTTGTTCGCACGACGCAGGCGGCGGCTCGCACCTTTCCCCAGGTCCGTACGAACTTCGGCAACCAGTTCAAAGGATTCTTTCATATTGGCTTGCTCCAGTTAAATAAAGATCACCTCGCGGCGATCATCTCGCCTCCCTCGCGACCAAGAGAGGCATTTGTGCGCACGCCGATCGAATATCGACGCGCCCTTAATCCATGAACAAGGAACTGACCGATTCCTCGTTGGTGATACGACGCAGCGTCTCGGCCATCATTTCGGCCACCGACAACTGGCGAATGCGGTCACAGGCCTGCGCACGCGGCGACAGCGGGATGGTATCGGTCACCACCAATTCGTCCAGCGCCGAACTTTCGATATTATCGATGGCCGGACCCGACAACACCGGGTGCGTAATATAGGCCACTACCTGCGCGGCGCCGCGTGCCTTCAACGCCGCGGCGGCCAAACATAAGGTTCCGGCGGTATCCACCAAGTCATCGACAATCACGCAACAGCGGCCCTTCACTTCGCCGATGATGTGCATGACCTGCGCTTCATTCGGGCGTGGGCGGCGCTTGTCGATAATGGCCAGATCGGCGTCATCCAAACGTTTCGCCAAAGCCCGCGCGCGCACGACGCCGCCGACGTCCGGTGAAACCACCATCAGCTTGGGATATTTCCGGCGCCAGATGTCGCCCAGCAAAATCGGCGAGGCGTAGACATTATCCACCGGCACATCGAAAAAGCCCTGAATCTGATCGGCGTGCAAATCGATCGTCAGCACGCGATCGGCGCCCACCGAACCGATCATCTTGGCCACCACCTTGGCGGTGATCGGCACGCGCGCGGAACGCGGCCGCCGATCCTGGCGGGCGTAGCCAAAGTACGGAATCACCGCCGTTACCCGCCACGCCGACGAGCGGCGCACGGCGTCGATCATGACCAGCAATTCCATCAAATTCTCATTGGTCGGAACGCACGTCGGCTGGACGATAAACACATCCCGGCCGCGAACATTCTCCATGATCTCGACCATCACCTCGCCGTCGCTGAAGCGGCCGACGATCGCCTTTCCCAGACGCATGTTGAGGTGGTTGACGATATCCTGCGCCAGTTGCGGGTTGGCGTTGCCGGTAAAGACCATCATTCCGCTTTCGGACACGTTGACCCCCCACTGATCGCTGCTATTCGACATTTGCCGTCCGGTAGTCTGCGACGATGGCAACCGCGCCGCTCGCACAATCATGCGCAACCACACCGAACCAACATCAAGCCGAGAAGCGCCGGCAGTGCTCCCGGCACATGATTCTCTAAGCGGGCGCACTGCGCGCCTAAAGCTAATGGCTGGGGTGCCAGGATTCGAACCTGGGAATGCGGGGATCAAAACCCCGTGCCTTACCGCTTGGCTACACCCCAATTACACTTGTTAGCGACTGCCACGCTAACCCACCGCGTTCACGCGCACCGGATGCTCAACCTTCCTGCTCGAGCCGAGCCAGTAGCGGCGAGCGATTCAGTCCGGCGGCGATGAATCCCGACCAACGCGGCGGTAACCCGGCCAGCACCTGTTCGGCAGCGCGGCGTTCCGGAAAGGCGGCGAATATGCACGCACCGGTGCCGGTCAGGCGCGCCTGTGCGTGGCGTTGCAGCCACGCCATTGCCTCGTTCACGGCCGGGTAGCGCCGCCGGACGACCGCTTCGCAGTCGTTACCGCCAGCGTTTGAAAGAAAGTCGGATATTGTGATGGGGCGGCTGTTTCGTGTCAATTGCGGATCGGCAAAAACCTCGGCGGTAGGCACAGTTACACCCGGGTTGAGGACCAGAAACCACGGCTGATCAAGGGTTACAGCGGTCAACTTTTCGCCGACGCCTTCGGCCCAAGCCGCCTGACCGTGGACAAATACCGGCACGTCGGCGCCCAAGCTGAGTGCCAAGGACGCCAATTCGGTCTGCGGCAACTGCAGTTGCCACAGACGATTCAATGCCACCAAAACCGTCGCCGCGTCCGAACTACCGCCACCCAGTCCGCCGCCTTGCGGGACGTGCTTGACCAGATCGATATCGACGCCGAACGCACTGCCAGTGTGTTCCTGCAGCAGGCGCGCGGCACGCAGGCTGAGATCGTGCTGCGGCGCCACCTGCGGCAGCGGCCGCAGTCGCCGTATCCGACCGTCGTGCCGGACGCGGATATGCAATTGATCACTTACATCGAGGAACTGAAAAACGGTCTGCAATAGATGGTAGCCGTCGATGCGCCGCCCGACGATGTGTAGGAAACGGTTCAGTTTAGCCGGGGCTGGCCACGGCGCGTCGCCCACTCAACCTCCCAAGCGCCAGCGCTGCACCACCATGCGTACGCGCAAATCTTTATTTTCCATAAATATTTTCTCGGGCAGCTGGTAGCCATCGACGCTTTGGTAGCGGCGGAAGTCGACGTTCCATCCGGCCTGCTGCAGGTGCGCGATGCGGCCGCGGTCGTCCAGCTCGATATGCGGCGGGTCACGCGGATCGGGCAGTCCGACCACCCAGTAGCGCATGCCACTCACCGGCACGTGCCAACCCAACTGGCGCTGCAGCAGGGCTTCGGCGTCGGGTGCCAGCACCGGCTGCGGATGATCGCTGCTGCGCAGCACGACGCCACCCGGACCACCGCGTAGCGACACCGTGCCCTGACCGAAGGGCGCTACTATCAGTATGCGGAAATCATTGCCGTGTTGCCGCCAGCGCAGTGACGCGTTGCCGCCATCGTTGGCGCTGGAGAACGCCACGCGCCCTTCAAGGAGCCAGGATGACAGGGCTTTCAAGGCCGGCTGCCGCGCGCTCCATAATTGCTTTGATTGCTCGCTCGAAACCTTCGGCGCCACGCTGCAGGCGCCGAGCACCAGCGTCAGGACGATAACTAGCGCGGCTCTCACTTGTCGAAGCGCTTTATGACTTTCTTCAGTGCAACACTGGCCGGATCGGCCTTGAGCGCTTTGCGCCAAACTTCGCGTGCCGCGCCATGTTCCCCCGAGACCCAAAGCACTTCACCCAGATGGGCGGCAATTTCGCTGTCTTTGTCAGCCTTATAAGCCCGCTGAAGGTAGTCTCGGGCCTTGGTTAAATTGCCCAAACGGTATTGTACCCAACCCATACTGTCGAGAATGGCCGGTTCGTTGGGGGATTGCGCCAATGCCTTTTCGATATAAGCCAAGGCTTCCTTGTAGCGGTGGGTACGATCGGCGAGGGTATAACCGAGCGCATTGAGCGCGTGGGTGTTGTCGGGGTCGGTTGCCAATATCTGACGCAGGTCGCGCTCCAATACGTCCAGATGGCCGAGCTTTTCCGCCAACATGGCGCGGGCATAGAGCAAATCATTCTCGCCCGGCATCTGCGCCAAGGCCTTGTCGACGACGTCCAGCGCCTCTTGATCACGACCCGCATCGCGCAGCATGTCGGCTTCGACGATATAGAAACGCACCGCTGTGGCCTCGTTGGGCGGCCGCATCTTGAATAATTCGCGGCGCGCCTTTTCCAGATGCCCCTGCTTTGCGGTCAGGATCGCTACACGAATATGGGCGTCGACGCGCCGCTCTCCGCTACGGACTTTGCGGTACCAGCGAATCGCTTGTTCGGGCTTGCCGCGCGATTCATCGATGGCGCCAAGGTAGAAATAGGCATCCGCAGTACGCTTGCCGGTCTTTACCAATCGCTTGAGGTAACCTTCGGCCAGCGTATATTGCTTGTCTTCGATGGACAGCAAGGCCATGGCGTACAGCAGTTCGCCATCCTTGGGTGACTTGCGCAGCAAGTGGTCGAACTGCTGGCGCGCTTTGCTGAAGTGCCGTGCTTCGGCCAACAATCGGCCGTAACTGATGCGCAGCGCGCGTGAATCCGGATCGGCCTTAATGGCCGCGTCCATAGACTGCAGCGCCGCTTCGGTCTTACCCTGCTGCATGAGAATACGGGCGCGCAACAAGATGGCGTCGTTCCAACCCGGCTTGTCCGCAATCGCGCGATCGACTGCGGTTAACGCCACCTCCGGTTGTTCAGCGTGCAACGCCAATGTGCCATACGCATACTGTGCGTACGGGTCCTGCGCGTGCCGATCGACCAGCATGGCCATGGTGGTGAGCGCCGCTTTTTGGTCTTGTTCGCGCGCAAACAGCTGGCTGATCAGGTAGAAACCATGCCCCGGATCACCCTTGGTCAAGTTCACCAAAATTTCGAGCTGATCCGCTGATCGCTTCAGCTCGCCGTGGCGCAAATAGAGCACCGCCAAGGTACGGTGCGCGTCGACGCTGGCTGGCGAGATTTCCGCCCAGCGACGCGTCGCCGCCAAGGCGCCGGCCTCATTGCGGCCATATAGCGCGATCTGTGCCGCGCGCTGGGCGACCGCCGGATCCTTACTCTCGTCAGCGGCCTTTAGATAGTATTTGACGGCGAGCTTGAGCCGGCCTCGGTAGCCGGCGAATTCGCCCACCAATACGTCATATAACAACTCAGCCTGGCGGCGTATGTCTGGACGCACATCGGACAGGTCCTTGGCGTCAACGTGGCGGATCTGAACGTTTGCCGAGGGCGGCTCGGCGGGCGCGGTACTGCGGCTGCGCAGGGCACTACAGCCGCTGGCCAGCAGCTGCGCGGAAATCAGGAACAGCGCCAACGATATACGTCTCATATGCGAATCAATCCAGAAGTGTACGGGCCACCAGCAGGGGCGGGCGAATTCCTATACAATATCACTATCCTAGACATTTGCCGACCGGCGACGGCCGAGGGTGAGGCGTGACGGGCAAGCTGTCTTGTATTGCAGCGCACCATGGCTCAAAATCCTTCGTTCGTTCTGACGCACGACTCTGAACATGACCCTTCTGGCACTTGGCATCAATCACAAAACCGCGCCGGTCGAGGTCCGCGAAAAGGTGGTATTCAGCCCTGATGGACTGCGCCGGGCGTTGGCCGCCTTCGTCGACGTCGAGGGCGTCAGTGAAGCGGTCATATTATCGACCTGCAATCGTACCGAGTTGTATTGTAACGTCGATCCTGACAGTCGCGCGGCCATCACGCGCTGGCTGAGCGATTACCACCGCCTCGACATCGATGATTTGAACAATTATGTCTACTGCCATCCCGGCCAGGACGCGGTGCGCCATATGCTGCGCGTCGCCTCGGGATTGGATTCGATGATACTGGGCGAACCGCAAATCCTCGGCCAGATGAAGGATGCCTATAACATCGCCGCCGAAGCCGGCACGGTCGGCACGCTATTGGGTCGCCTGTTTCAGCACACCTTTTTAGTGGCCAAGCAAGTGCGCACCGACACCGCCATCGGCGCCAGCCCGGTGTCAGTGGCGTTCGCCGCGGTCAGTCTCGCGCGGCAAATTTTCGGTGACTTATCGCAACAGACCGCGTTGCTCATCGGCGCCGGTGAAACCATAGAATTGGCTTCCCGGCACCTGCACGACAGTCAAATCGGGCGCATGATCGTCGCCAACCGCACGGTCGAACGTGCGCACACGGTGGCGGCCGAATTCGATGCCTACGCCATTTCCCTGGGTGACGTCGCTTCGCACCTGGAGGAAGCCGACATCATTATTTCGTCGACCGCCAGCCGCGCGCCTCTACTGACCAAGTCCATGGTCAAATCGGCGCTTAAAAAGCGCAAGCACCGCCCTATCTTTATCGTCGACATCGCCGTTCCGCGTGACGTCGAAGCGGCGGTCGGCGATTTGGACGACGTCTATCTATACGCAGTCGATGACCTGCACGACGTCATCGAAGAAAATTTACAGTCACGTCACGAAGCCGCGCGGCAGGCCGAAGAAATCATTGAAATCCAGGTTGCACACTTCATGGGCTGGGTAAAATCGTTGGACGCCGTCGACACCATTCGCGCCGTGCGCAGCGGGGCTGAGGTGGTACGCACCGAAGTCATGAACAAGGCCCGGCAGATGCTGGCGGCCGGACGCCCGGCGGAAGACGTATTGCAGTACGTCGCACACACACTCACAAACAAATTGCTGCACCGCCCGAGCGTCAATCTGAAGATGGCGGGTTATCAAGGACGCCGGGAGCTCATCAAGGCCGCGCGGGAATTATTCGAACTAAAGAATGACAACTAAAGTCGCCACTCACGGCAGACTTCGAGACGCGCATAAGCTTCGATTGTGAAAACGTCCATCGCCAACAAATTGGAAAACCTTAGCGCCCGCTTCGAAGAAATCGCGGCGCTGCTTGCCGACCCCGACACCATCGCCAATCAAACGCGCTTTCGCAATTTATCGCAGGAATACGCCCAACTCGACCCGGTGGTAAACACTTTCAGCCGTTATCGCCAAGCCTTCACCCGGCTCGAAGACGCACGCGGCATGCTGCATGACAGCGACCCGGAACTGCGTGAACTGGCTACCAACGAAATCGACGAGGCGCAGCGGCAGATAGAAACACTGGAACACGAACTGCAAGTGTTGCTGCTACCCAGCGACCCGCACGACGGCAGCAATATTTTTCTGGAAATCCGCGCCGGTACCGGCGGCGACGAGGCCGCGCTATTCGCCGGCGACCTGTTTCGCATGTACGGCCGATATGCCGAACACAAGCGTTGGTTAGTGGAAATCGTCAGCGAGAGCGTCGGCGAACACGGCGGTTACAAAGAGGTCATTTCACGCATTGTCGGCCAGGGCGCGTACTCACGGCTCAAGTTCGAGTCAGGCGCTCACCGGGTACAGCGCGTGCCCGACACCGAGTCGCAAGGACGCATCCACACCTCGGCCTGCACCGTTGCGATCATGCCCGAACTCGACGAAGTCGAACAAATCGACATCAATCCGGCGGAACTGAAAGTCGACACCTTTCGCGCCTCCGGCGCCGGCGGTCAACACGTCAACAAGACCGATTCGGCCATTCGCATCACACATCTTCCCACCGGCACCGTGGTCGAGTGCCAGGACGAGCGTTCGCAACACAAGAATCGCGCGCGCGCCATGTCGCTGCTGCAAGCGCGCCTGTTATCGGCACGACGCGATAAACAGCAGGCCGAACAGGCAGCGACCCGCCGCCTGCTGGTCGGCAGCGGCGATCGCTCGCAGCGCATTCGTACGTATAACTTTCCGCAGGGGCGCATTACCGATCACCGCATCGGCTTGACCTTGTACAAACTCGAAGAAATCCTGGCCGGTAATCTCGACCAACTGGTGGACCCGTTGATAAACGAGTATCAGGCTGATCTATTGTCCGAGTTGGCGGAGTAAGATCGGTAGCGAATGCCACAGCATGCGCCAGTTACGAACAGCGGATGTGCGTGCCCCATGACCACCATTGGCGCGGCGCTGCTTATCGCCGCCAGACGCCTGGCGCACAGTGAATCGGCACGATTGGACGCCGAAGTGCTGTTGGCGCATACGCTCGGGCAAACGCGCACCTATCTACGTACATGGCCGGAACGCGCGCTCACCGACGCGCAGGCGCGCGCCTTTGACGATCTCGTCGAGCGTCGTATACAAGGCCACCCGGTCGCGCACTTGACCGGCGCGCGTGAATTCTGGTCTCTGTCTTTACGCGTCAGCTCCGACACCCTGATCCCTAGACCGGATACCGAGCGCCTGGTGGAACTGGCATTGGAACGCCTACCCGAGCACGTCGCGTTGAAGATGGCTGATCTCGGTACCGGCAGTGGCGCGATTGCGCTGGCGGTGGGCAGCGAACGGCCACTATGCCACATTACCGCCACCGACCTTTCGACCGCGGCACTCACCATCGCGCGCGACAATGCGCAACGGCTGGGATTGGACAACCTTGCGTTCGTCGCCGGCGATTGGTGCGCCGCCCTGGGGCATGCTCAGTTCGACATGATCGTCGCCAATCCGCCCTACATCGCCCGCGATGACCCGCATCTGCAGATGGGCGATGTCCGTTTCGAGCCCATGCGGGCGCTCAGCGCCGGCGACGACGGCCTGGATGACCTACGCCACATCATTTGCTGCGCACCCGATCACTTACGGGCCGGCGGCTGGCTGCTGCTGGAACACGGATTCGACCAAGGTCCGGCAGTATCCGCACTGATGCGCGGCCATGGCTACAGCGCGGTAGCCGATTTCGCCGACGCCGGCGGTCACGCGCGCGTCTGCATTGGGCGCCGCTCGGCTTGACCCGCTCGGCCAACGACTGACTCCACCGCTCGCCGCTGCGTTAGGCCGGTTCGGCTTGATTATTGGGACTGCTGCGCTAGGATGGGACTATGAGCGACGCGCCCCAGGACGCCATCAAGCACCGGGAGCTGCAATTCAACCCATTGCACCCCGAGCCGCAGCAGGCGCACAGTGCCATGTTGCTGCTGTCTGGCGCGCCCGGCATCATCCATTTGCGCGCGCTGGCCGCGCAGCGTCTGGCGATTAGTTACGACGTTCGCAATATCACGCTCGAGGCAATTGAAGCTATATTGATCGAGACCGGTTTTCATCTCGACAACAGCCTGCTCACCAAGCTCAAGCGCGCGTTGCACCACTACACCGAAGAGGTGCAACGCGAAAATCTCGGCTGTCCGGTCGGTGAGAGCAACTGTACGCGCAAAGTGTTCGTCAATCGCTATCAACACCTACCCCACGGTTGCCGTGACCAGCGTCCGGAATACTGGCGCAAGTATCTCTGAGGCGGCGCGCTCGCCCGCACGACTCCGCCTTTACACCGGCGCGTCCGTTGGCACCATTCGCAATTGGTCAGAATGGCTTGCTTCGCCCAAGCACGCCGCTCTCGGCATCAGTGCTACGCTTCGTGTATATTTCCCGTTATGAGCCAGCATCGTTCGAGTCAAGCCGAGCCCGGCGTTATGGACCATGACCAGCTGTTGCGTTACAGCCGTCAAATTCTATTGCCGGATTTCAGCATCGAAGGCCAGGAAAAGCTGCTTGCCAGCCGCGTTTTGATCATCGGCGTCGGTGGCCTCGGTTCGCCGGTGGCCATGTATTTGGCCGCCGCCGGTGTTGGCCACTTGGTATTGGTCGATGACGACCGCGTCGAGCTTTCCAATCTGCAACGTCAGCTAGCGCACGGCACCGACGACATCGGCCGCCCGAAAGTCGATTCGGCGCGCGACACGCTGCGTCGACTCAATCCACATGTCCGCGTCAGCAGTCATCATGCCCGCCTGCACGGCGACGCACTGCTCAATGAAGTGCGCGAAGCCGACCTGGTGGTGGATGCGAGCGACAATTTCGCTAGCCGTTTTGCCCTCAATGACGCCTGCGTACAGACCCGCACGCCTTTGGTCTCGGGCGCCGCCATCCGCATGGAAGGCCAAGTCGCGGTGTTCCGCAGCGACCGCGACGACGGTCCGTGCTATCGCTGCCTGTACAAGGACGAAGGCGAACTCGACCAGAGTTGCTCGGAAAACGGCGTACTGGCGCCACTGGTGGGCATCATTGGTAGCATCCAGGCCATGGAGACCATCAAAGTTCTGACCGGGCTCGGCCAATCCCTGGATGGAAGGCTGCTGCTATTCGACGGCCGCGACATGGACTGGCGTACGTTAAAACTGCGCAAGGACCCACACTGCCCAACATGTTCGCGCCCTGCGCGCGCAAATGCACCGGCAATGGACTCATAAATTCGCCATGCGCGCCGTACGCATTCCATTGGCGGTCGCCAAGCAGATCACGGCGCACGCGCGACAGCATGCCGACGAGGAAGTCTGCGGTCTGATATCGTCAGTACATCAGGTCCCTATGCACGTCTACCCGGTCGCCAACGTCAGCAACGATCGTACGCACTTGTTTGACATGGACCCGGCCGGACAAATCGATGCGTTGCGGCAAATGCGCGAGCGCGGGCACGAGTTGTTCGCCATTTATCATTCCCATCCGCACGGCCGCGCGGTGCCGTCGGCTCGCGATCTCGAGCACGTCGGTTATCCTGACGTGCTTTACTTGATCGTCGCGCCCGAGTCGGGTGGCGCCATGCAGATCAAAGC
>JASBUN010000019.1 GCA_030147845.1 Gammaproteobacteria bacterium | reverse complement strand
AGCTGGTGCCGGGTGATGGCAATAGCCTGCTCGCGGGACAGCAGGAAATGCCCGGCGGCGTTCAGGCAGGATGAGATCCGGCTCCGGCGATCTTCGCCGGCAATCAGCATCGCTTGCGAAGCTTCGTTGCCGGTCCGGCTTTGCGGGCAAATATCGTAGGCCGGGGTCAGACGAAGCATATGCCCGTCCCAGAAGGCGGCATGATTGCGCGCATGGTCGTCGGTGTTACCGCACAGGATGTTGAAAACCAGCCGTGAGAAAAGTTCACGCAAAGTGGCGGATGCGTCGTCAAAACGATGGCGAATGAGTTCCGCGAGATCTTCGTAGCTGGCATAGCGCGCCATCATTTCATCGAGCGCGAGCAGGGTGAGCGCGGATACCATAAGTTTGCGCGGCCACCCTGCTTTCGCATGCACGCGGTCGAAACGCTCGATGAGAAGCACGTCTTTATGCAGGCAACTGGTCAGCGAGACGCGCGCCACATTCAACCCGGCCAAGGCGGCCAGGCGCATGGCGACGAACTCCGCCTTGACGACACTGTAGAGATCCGTCGGCGAAGAAAATTTGGCAATATATTTCTTCTCGCCATCATCGATCTGCGCTTTAGGCCGCGCACCGCCAAGGGATGTACCGTGCTGGAGCGCCTGATCGAGTTCCGGACTTAGCGGCATACCCTTCTCGATGAGATCCGCGGCTTGCACAAGCTGCTCAAGAGACGCGTTTTCCGTGCCGCGCGGCACATATGCGGTGGCGGAGCGCTGGAAGTCCAGAGCGCCGATACGGTCTGAGCCGGATTCCAGCAGATAGGTCAGCTCGTCAAGCTGGGCCGTATCGGCGTTAGTTCCTTTGGCGCCGAGCTTTCTGTGGATGATGACGCGCCGCCCCCAGGCATCCGGTGAACTATCGCGAATGCAGGCGGGCATGCTCAATCCTGGCAGCAGAGGAATAAGTCCGGATTGCAGAGGCAGCTCGGGATCATAGAGCGGGATGGCGTTATCGCGGGCGAGATAGCTCTTGCCGTAGTTGAAAGTCAGATGATCGCCATCCGCCGTCAGCTTGCCCGCCACGACCGGCTGGGTGGAGTCGGGCAGCCATACCCAGACAAAGGCTTCGCTGTAGGGCTGTTTAGAATTCATCATCCACCGACTTTCTGGGCCTGCGCACGGCGCTCGGCAACAACGCCAGCTTGTCATCGGTGCGCGCGATATGAGCGGTAAGTGAGCCGCGCTCCGCGTCGAACAAGGTCACGCCGACCAGCGCGGCCACCTCGAACACCAACCCGATGGCAACGCTCAGATCGCCCTTTTCGATCTTCTGCAGTGTCGCCCGCGAGATACCGGTGCGACCCGCCAGCTCGTGCTCGGTCCACTTGTGCTGTTTGCGCCCGAGTTGGATCTGCCTGGCCAGCAAAGTAGCGGCTTCACGCGTATAGCGGGAATATGTTCTTTCTTTCGTCATCTGACCTGCCCAAGTTGATCATTATAATGGTCGTAAAGCTGCATTATGACCAATTTAATAGCCATTTCTTCAGCATAAGTCAAGGGTAAATGACCGCGAAAATAGTCACAAAGGCTATTCGCGGCCATTATAATGGTCATTTTTAGGCCCACTCAGGGGCTACGAGTGGCTCTGGACAACCGGGTATGCGGCCGCCCCTGGTCCTGAGAAAAAACTGGGGCTTACGCCGCGGCCCTTTGCCGGTACTTAGCATCAATCGGGATGAGTTTTCGCTTGAGTTTGCGGCTGCCGCGCAGGCCCCCAGTAGCGAGCCTGCGTGCACCGCCCTTCTGGACACGCGCACGAACAAAGCGGCCGTAATCAGCGTTGTCACGGCGCCGAGGGGTTCAACGCCTCCGTGTATTTGCACTTAGGAAATGCGCTACACGCCAAGAACGGCTCACCGGCTTTCTCGCCCCTTTTGGCCACACGCGTCACCAGCGGAGAGGCGCACTTCGGACAATACTTGGTCTCGTCGGATCGCTCAGGTTGGTTGGGGACCTCCGCCGCCGGCTGAGGGATCCCGACACCGCCCACGTAAGGATCCACGAGACCACGTATATCGCCCAACACATAGGCGGCCTTGGCAGGCACCTGGATGAGAGGCAGCCCCGCGGACCGGCAGGCCGCCTCGAGCAAGCGATCCCTTTGTTGCCGGCTCTTGGTGGCGTGGGAACTGTCGTTCAGTTCCACCGCGCAAAGGACCGACAGATCATCCTTGTTGCAGATCAGGAAGTCGAAGTGCTTCGCGGAAATCTTGTTGAACGCCTTTTGCCAGTCGCTTCGAGACAGACCCTTCTTCGGCGCAATGACATCAGCCACCCGGACTTTGCCTAATACCTGAGCGCGATCTCCCACGGCCTGAGAGAGCACACCAAAGAACGATCTTTCGGCCGGGCTAAAGAGTGCTTTCTCCATCTGGTACGGATAGCCATCCGACGCGGCAGGCGCCTTTTGACGAACTGCGACCAGAATAACCATCGCGACGACAAAAATGACGATTACCACTGCAACCGAAACCATGGTCCTGCTCCCTATAAGTGACGCTCCGTTCGAATCGCCAGCCAAGTAATACGATATCAGACTGTCTAAGTGCTCAATTAGCGCCTGATATTCGCCGCTAAAAACACGTTTTCACGGTGAAACTCGAGGTACGCCTTCTGACCGTTTGTGAAGTGCCCGACATTACGCACCTCCCCCACCGGGACGCCCATCTTGCGCAACGCGTCGCCATAGGCCACCGGAGAAACCAGCAACGTCCCGCTATTCTCAAACGAAATGAATCCGCGGTCGAATAAGTGATCAATACTGGGGGTCAACAAGAGACCGTTTTCCCCATCGAGCCGCTCTTCGTTGGTAGCGCAATCGCGCCAGGGCTTGGAGTGGCTGGCAATGCCGCGGCCTATTCGGCCTTAAACCGTGGTCTGTCCCCGACGTTTCGCGACGTTTCGACGTTTACGCGACAGCCCCAGGCGCTTCATCTCTGTGATGGACCCGCGGAAGTGCCGTTCTTCAGCGCGCACGCGGGCCTGTTGCCGCCACGCCGCGAAATCTTCATTCAAGAGATACGCTTGATCACGCGCGAATTCCAGATACTTGCGAAGTCCGAAACCGTGGTCTGTCCCTGATGATGTCCCTCTGAAATCCGCTCCAACGAACCGGACCGAATTCAGAGATACAGTCAGCAAGGAGATATCCGCTTGGGGCACTAGACGTCCGCGAAAATCTTCAGTATCGCTGCGGACGGGTAACTCGAAAGCGATGCGACACCATTCGCCAACTCAATGGGAACGAGTGCGCACTCGTGCCTGTGACTCACGAAGCTGGGTAACGTAGCGAGAATGCGCCGAATACCGATAAGACTGTCTAGCGCATCAGTGTCCTTGTAAGCCCCGGTCGGAACACTCAAGACGAGGTGATGATATTCATCCAACTTCAAAAAGACCTTGTTGCCGTAGTTAGTACGAGAACCATACGGCTCCGAGCGCTCGGGCCTATGCTGCACTTCCCTTCGTATATAGTCGTTGTCAGGCGCAAAAACCGAATTGGTCGGCGCCTTTCGGGAAATCACTTCCAGATGATCGACGAACGCTCCGGTCTTTTCTTGTCCCGCCACATGGAGCGTGACGCCCCGATTTCGCGCATATTCAAAGAAATTCCGAATCGGGATCACCAATTTCGAATATTGCCGACTCAATAGAAGCGGACCGTCCTTGAGAAACAGGGCATTGGCCAGCACGCTAAACTTCTCGCGCTCCCAGAAATACCGAATCCCGGTAAATAGAAGGAGCGTTTCATGGATCAGCATGTATGCGGTTGAAACACTGTCGGGCGCAGCATCTTCTCCCATTTCGAGGTGGAAGCCGATCATGTCCGTCAGATAGAGATGCCCACCACAGTGACCACACGTTCCCTCGTCGGCACCGTGTTCGAGACCGTGTACCTCCTGTTCGCAGTGCGGGCACTGAAAGCTTGGCGAGCGACGCTTTGCATCATCCCAAAGTTCATAGGAGAGCCATCTCAAGGTCTTATACGGTTCTCCGTTGAGTGATTGGTCCTGAAATGACTCAAAGATGATTTGGCGAACCGCGTCATAGTTGTTCACTCCTTCTACGCGAACGCCCTTAAGCGGCAGCACAGTGGCATGATACATCGCAGCGTCCGCCATGATATCCCGCAAGGCCATTGGATGGGGCGCCTCCGGATCGAGCTCATTGATGGCGTGCTGGTCTAACCGCAATAAGGCGGTCTTTATGAAAGACAGCTCCTTGTACGGCGGAAAATCCGAGCGCACCGTCTGTTTAGATCCGTCGATGGCAAAGACAAGACGTAGGGGCGCGTCATCGAGTTCGAATGACTGCCAGCGCGCTGGTGCGTCGACCTCTTCGGGTTCGGGTAATTCAAATCGGCGCACGAGCTCGTTCACGAGATCGCTTTTGACGACATCGAGGTGTCCCAGCTTGCTCGCGCGCTCTCCAGACAGTCGCTTACCGCCTTGGTATGGCATCAACTAACCTCCGACCTTAATTGGGATTATCGCCTTCACCAGCGGCGCTGTCAGCCTCGAACTTGTTGATTTGAACGGGAATAACAAAGCGGTTTGAGAAGGTCAGCATGCGCATGTAGCCAGGTGTTCGAGTGCGAAGAATATCTTGTTGAAGCCCGTCAAATTGCACTTGGAGTTTAGCGAGAGCGTTCGCCTCGTCTTGGGACGACATGTGCGCAACAAAGAAGTTCTCTGTTTGAGCCAGGAGTTCCCGATTGATTGTGGATGGGGACTGCGTGGAGTAGACCATCCCAATATGGAACTTGGCGCCTTCCTTTGCGAAGCGTGCATACACTCCGGTGAAGTCCTTGTCATCACGGGGAAACAAATTGTGTGCTTCCTCAAAGTAGAGCTGTACAAAGTGCGCGCCGAGCCGGTTGCTAACAAATTTTTCCTCTTGATGCCTAAATACAGCCCAGGAAAGCATGTCGGCAAAATATCTCCGGATAGCGTCCGTTGCGTTACCTAAGTCCAAGATTACCGTGACGCCCTCATCTATGAGTGTGAGGATTTCGTCAATGAAATTACTGGCTTCCGGCGAATGGAGATCAAGGTATGCACGCAAGATGATGGGGCCCGATGAGCCTGAGCTCGGCGAGAGAAATTTCAGGAGCGCTTTATCTTCGGCATCAAAGATATCGTCTCCGGAAGACGCCGATCTGAGGGCCTTGTCAGCCGGGTGGTCGCGAACAAACGCCGCGATCACCTCTAATTCCGCCACTAAAGTATCCAAGGTCGAGGGATGCGTCGGAACTTCGCTATCATCTAGATACTTATATGCCGCAGCCCGCAAGTCTTTATTGAAATGAGGATTGAAACCCTTGGCATTAAATCCACCGAGCTTCTTTTGAGAGAGTTTCTCTGGCTTGGCGGCGAAACCCGCTTTTTTCAGAATCGCCCAGTAAATCTGAATCTTTCTAACAGGCCTGTCTCGCTCCTTCTGTGGGAGCGCGAGCACGGACTCGATAGAAGGAAGCTCGACGCTAGCGAAGCTACGGATGTAGTCAGAGCTACGATTGTCTTTTTCCAGAAGTGACTTAATTACGCCGATACAGGATTCTGGCTGTTCATAGAAATTTAGCCGCAGCGGTTTTGAGGGTGTCTCAGACCGTTTGGTAAGGGCATACACTTGGCAACGGTCAACGTAGGCAGATCGAATCGACGTACTACCATCCTGCGGGTTGTCGTTCGCATACTCCCCATTAACATCGAAGATGAGCTGTCCAACGTTCCGGGCCTTGCTCGTGGTCTCTATCAGGCTTTGAGTAATAATCTTGACGACATTACTCTTTCCGAGGCGGGTCTTGCCGAACATAGCGGTACGGAACCCCCTGAAATCGTCCGTGGAGACTTTTACCTGAATATCCGGCTGCGGGACTTGGGCAAATGGCAGAGTGCATTCGGTGAAGCGCAGCTGCCCAATCGGGAACTGGTTTTCAGTACGGACCGTACCGTTGACGATTAGGTCAAGCAGCGGCTCGGTCGGCGCGTAAATCTTGTATCGATGCGCGGATACAACATTGTTGACGTCACCCGAGAACGCCGCCCGGTCGGATTGCGCCGAATCGGGGAAGAACATGCCCAGCACACGGGCTGTCAGCGCACCCCATTGAAGCTCACCTTTGGTCCAGATATCCAATTCAGGCATCGACTTCTTGTGCAACTCGAAGTAAGTCTGTTGCACTTCCTGTGAGAGTGGAGTCGGCGCTGTATCGGTTACACGTAGAAGCGAGAAGTGTGGCGGGACTCCCTTGAGGGAATCGGGAGCCATGATGAGAAATGAGCCCCGAGGCACGCCGCCGACCGCCTTCTTGAAAGGATCGGAAGTTATGATCTTCGCTTCGTCGAAGCCAAGATCGAGTACATAACCCACAAAGCGCATAGCGTCGTAGTTCTTGGCATCTTCGTTCTGCCTCTCCTGTTTCAGGAAGTCGGTCAATGCGCGCAAAGGGCTGTCTTGATACTCGGCTTCCGTAAAAAATTCATCGACCTTCTTGTTCATTGTCTTGGCTCCGTAAGAATCAAAAGCTCCTCAAACTGCCTTCTCGTCTCAGCCTTGGAGGAAATTGGGCTGTTACGCTTAACCTCGACTAGCTTGAAGGTGCGCGAATACAACTGCCTTAGGCTCTTGTGACAGGCATTGGTGCTGACGATTTGAGCACCGCGATGCTTTGCACGCTTCAAGGCGTAAAAGAGCCGTTCTTGGTCATCCCAGGAAAACAGCTTCTCGTTGTACTTGATGAAGGCGTTATGGTTGTGACGAACGGTGTAAGGGGGATCGACGAATACTAGATCACCGTATTCAGCGCGGTCGATTAGCCCTTCGAAGTCCCCAGGGTGAAGTTCCGTGTGTCGTAGGGCGGCAGAGACTTCATCGAAACGATCATCTTCAAACAGGACCGTTTGCTTTGTTCCGATCGGAACATTGAAAGCGCCCTGCCGATTCACGCGAAAAAGTCCATTCCAGCAAGTGCGGTTGAGATAAATGAAACGGGCGGCACGAGTCGCCGGACTCCTGGGTTTCGTCGCCCGCATTTGATAATAGTACTCGGAGGAGTGCTGAACATGGTGTCGTTTTAGATAACGCACCACCAATTTCCAGTTGTCCTTCAACACCTGGTAGGTCTCGATGAGCTCGCTGTTAGCGTCGCCCAAGAGGGCCGTCTTCGGCTGAAGGTGAAAGAATACGGCGCCACTTCCGAGAAATGGTTCAATGTAGCGATCATAGCGATCGGGCAAATAGTCGCTGTACGAATGGACGAACCAGCGCTTGCCGCCGGCCCATTTCAGAAAGGGCTTGAGCGGTGGACGTCCCGGCAGATCAATGGTCATTGAACCGGCCCTGGCATTGCGGCTCCGTTGGTTGTTGGATCGGAGGTAGTAGGGTTAGACAGCCGTTTTCGGTAGCCACTCTTGTTGGCGAAATCCGCGCTTGATGCCCGGGTCGTTGCCGGGCGGACCCGAGTTCCGTTATCTGCCCGATTATGTCTTTTTTCAGACCGCCACCGCCGGGCGTTCTGGGGCGCAGTCACGGGGGCCTTATATCAGGTGTTTTTTTGGATTCGGCGCGCCGACGGGTTCCCTGCCCCCAGCACGGTCCCGGCGTCATATTTAGGTCGACTTTACCACAACCTGAGCGGGGTCCGGCATGGGTGCGGTACCTGGATGCCGGGACAAAAGCTCAGACGCCTATTTTCTGTGCGTCGAGGAAAGAAAGATCCACCGCTGGGGTTCGCTTTGCGCACCCGAACGGATACACTGAACCGAACATGTCTGCCAACGCACAGCTATCCGTGGATATAAGAAAGTGCACCTGCGGTGCCGACGCCGACGTGCGCCGCGAAACCCGCCGCTGCGCCGGCGGTGGCGACGAAGTCATTTACCGCGTGGCCTGTCCCGTGTGCGGCCAACTCGGGCCGGCCATTCCCGCCGCCGGCAAGGATGAGGCGAGCGCCATTGCCGAAGCCATCGCGGCCTGGAACGCCATGATCGCCCGCACCCGTCCGCTCGAATCCTAACCGTCTGTCGGAACTGCATGCCAACCAACCCGCCGCGATCACCATTTGCGCCGACAGCCGCGTCGCGCGTGGTGAGCCGTAGTGCGCGTCCATACGACGCTCAAACATCGCGGCATAAACAAGCCTCCGCTGTGCTAAGAATATACTCAACAGTAGCCAAGCCGTGACGACCGCTACGCACAATGCTGTGATCGCCGTTGCCACCGGCTCGGTGCGCAAAACGCGCCAGGCGACCGTACTGGCAGACCGGCGATTACGGCCCGCTCGTGCCCCGGTTTTCGGACTCCACGGCCTCGAGGAGGAAGAATCTCATGACCCACCCTGAAACCATGCGCGCGATGGTGCTTGAAAAATCAGGCTGCCCTTTACAGTTAAAACAAGTCGATGTACCCACGCCATCGCCGCAACAGGTACTCATCAAGGTCGCTGCGTGTGGCGTCTGCCATACCGATTTGCATATCGTCGACAATGAGCTCCCCCACCCAAAATTACCCTTGATCCTGGGTCATGAAATCGTCGGAACCGTGGTAGAGCTTGGCAGCCAAGTCAGTCAGCTCGGCCAGTTCAAGACCGGGGATCGTGTTGGCGTGCCTTGGTTGGGCTACACCTGCGGTCGGTGCCGCTATTGCCGAAGCGGGCGGGAGAATTTGTGTGATCAACCCCGCTTTACCGGTTACACCATCGACGGCGGCTATGCGGAATACACCGTTGCTGACGCTCAGTACTGTTTTCCCCTTGCCGCTGCCTATGACAGCGCCGAGGCAGCACCGCTATTGTGTGCGGGGCTCATTGGTTATCGAACCTACCGCATGGCAGGCAACGATGTGCAAAATCTGGGGATCTACGGCTTTGGCGCGGCGGCTCACATTGTCGCCCAGATTGCCGTACATCAGGGCAAGCGGGTGTTCGCCTTTACCCGACCGGGTGACGTCGAGGCACAAGCGTTGGCGGGGAAGTTGGGGGCCTGCTGGGCGGGGGATTCCTCCGAGGCGCCACCAGAGAAGCTGGATGCCGCTTTGATCTTCGCCCCTGTTGGCGCACTCATTCCGGAAGCACTGCGACATACGAACAAAGGCGCCAGCGTCGTCAGCGGCGGTATCCACATGAGCGACATCACGGCTTTTCCATACCGGCTCCTGTGGGAAGAGCGAGTGATTCGGTCAGTCGCCAATTTGACCCGCCAGGATGGCGAAGAACTCTTACAAATCGCGCCGCAAGTGCCCGTAAAAACCACCGTCCATCGTTATCCGCTGCATGAGGCCAACCGTGCGCTGGACGACCTGCGCAGTGGACGATTCGCGGGCGCGGCCGTTTTGATGATCAGGCAAACACCGGAATCGGGGTGGCTTGCAGAATGACAGAAATTACGCCGAAGACACCTATCGCCAGTTCCTGGATAAAGGCAAATTGCCGAGCTTGTTGGATCGTGGGGTAGAAAGATGAGTTGAGTAGGGATCAGGCTTGCGCCTGCCTTTCCTCATCCAGCCATATAGAAATTTATCGTGTCTGACCCCATTTCCTCCTGAGCCGCCGACAATAGCGCTGTTGCTGATCGGATTGGCGGCCTTGGAAGGGTCGGACCTACTGAGGGACAAATCCGGCGCGTGATTGCCGCGTTAGCGCGCATCAGGCGCGGGCTTAAGAATGGGGATTAGTGGCGGCCATCATGCGCAGTAACGGTTGCCACTACCCCCATTTAGTTCGCCGCGGCTAATAGCCTTCCATCGCGCAAGGGGCCTGTCCGTGCGCTGGTCGCGGAACTTCGCAATCTCCAAAGATTCCGCCAACGCGACTTAATTACTTCTTGCGCACGGATTCCGGGTGTTGCGGCAAATCGGGTGATACCCCGGTTCCATGACGAAGCAAAGTACCCGCGAACCGTCGATCTAGACAGTCAAGCTTCGGTTATTTCAAACCGCCGGGCGCGCCATTTTATGAGCCTCGGTCGTTAGGGTTGACCCAGTTCACCGCAACCTGCAGGCAGGGCCGAACATGCCTGCCAACGCACAACCCTCAGTGGATATAAGAAAGTGCACCTGCGGCGCCGCGGCCGACGTGCGCCGCGAAACCCACCGTCACACGCCCGTCATCGGCCAGCCACTTGCACCACAGTGGTCCACCAACTCGGCGGCGAGCGTCGTCCGCACTGCGTGGGTGCATGACCGTAAGCGCACGCGCTACTCAATTTGAAGCATTTCAACACACTTAGCGGCCACTTGGCGTGGCACACATATTGCCTTTCTATCATTGGCCTATTCCAGCCGATACCAGCCCGTACCGATGCCAAAAGATGCCAACCCCGGACAAATCAATGCTGCTCTATTGATCGAGGCCTCGAAACTGGTCGCCAAACCTGCGGCTTCCGGCGACAAAATCACCCAAGTACTGCGCCTACTGTCGGAGTGGGCCAAGCTGCAATTTCCGCGCGTGCTGTTGCCGAACTACCAAAGCCGTGAGTTGGAGGTGGCTTACCACTACGGTCTGCGCGCCGACAAGCTCGCCGGTCGCGCGTACAGCGTGCGTTTCAATCAGGGCTTGACCGGCTATGTGTGGCGCAGTGGTCAAGTGGCGTTGGTCACAGACGTCACCAGCGAGCCATTGTTTGTAACCCGAATCGCCGAGCCCATCGAGGGCAGCTTGCAGCATATCGGCTTTATTTCGGTACCCATCACAATCGAAGGCAAAACCGTCGGCGTGCTCTCTGCGCAGCGCCGAGCCAACCCGCGCCGCCGCTATGCCGACGATGTCGATCTGTTGCGCGTGGTGGCAACACTCATTGGCCCGGTCATGCAACGCATGCGCTCGCGCGCGGAAAATATCAGCTTTGTTCCGGGCGAACTGGACCGTGACAGCGATCGTTATATCCGGCTCTGCGAAGCACACGGCATTATCGGCGCCAGTCGCGCGTTGCTATCGGCGGTAAAAGAAATCGACCAGGTCAAAGATAGCGACGCACCGATACTCCTATTGGGTGAATCCGGCACTGGCAAAGAGATGTTTGCCGGCATGGCGCACCGCGAGGGCCGGCGCAAACATAAGCCCTTTGTGTGCATCAACTGTGCGTCCATACCGGAGCATTTATTGGAGTCGGAACTGTTCGGACACGAGAAAGGCAGTTTTACCGGTGCCTACCGTCGACGTCAGGGCAAGATCGAGCAGGCCGACGGCGGTACGCTGTTTCTGGATGAGATTGGCGACATGCCGCTCGATCTACAGGCCAAGTTGTTGCGCGTGCTTCAGGACAAACACGTACAACCGATCGGAAGCGACAGCCCCCGCCACGTTGATTTCCGGCTGATCACAGCCACACACGTAAACCTAATAGCCGCCATGGAGAGCGGATGCTTTCGTCTCGACCTCTATTACCGACTGAATGTCTTTCCAATTTCGTTACCGGCGCTGCACCAGCGTCCCGAGGATATACCGCGCTTGGCACAGCACTTTCTCAATCACTATTGCCAAATGTACGAACGCAGCGCGAAGTTCACCCATGACGTGCATGAGCGTTTGTGCTCGTTTCCGTGGCCGGGAAATGTGCGCCAACTCCAGAATGTTGTCGAGCGTACGGTGTTGAAAGCAGATACACACTGGGTGACGGTAGATCAAATCGACGCTGTGCTGGGTGCGGAAGCGGAGAGAGGTCTCTGTACTCCACGCTCGGAAGAGTTTCGCCGCACGCCCCCGCACCGCGCACCGTTCGAGCAGCGGGAGAATGTGCGCTCACGTCCCTATTTTCGCGTTCGTGATACGGACCGAAATGCGGTCGAAGCAGCATTGCGCGAATCCGGGGGCAATCAGGCTCAAGCGGCGCGCAGCTTGGGATTGACGGCGCGCCAACTTCGGTACCGCCTAAAGAAGTTGCACGTCGGCGCCTAGTCGCGACGTCACCGTACGGCTCAACAGCGCACAAGCGCACTCATCTTGGATGGCCATTGCGACTATTCAGGTTCGGTGTGCTACCTCAACGCACCGCATCGGCACATAAATACGGCGTCGCGCAACTGATTGGTGCGCCCATGGCGACCAAGGTAGGCGATGCACCCACTACGGGGCGCTGCTTGATGTGGCATGGAGGTTGCAGTTATCGAGTACTGCAAATCGCGCAACCACACCAAGAACGGCAAACCTCATTTTGTACATTGCATGCTGAAACTCGAGCACATCATTGGTCATGCCACCGAACCAGGCATAGCGGAGCAACTGCACCTGATCGCGCACGGCGATGGCGTAGAGTATGTAGCCCTCGACCCGCATGATACGGCTCGACGCCGCATCAGAATTACGACCGACCGTGGTACCGATTGCGCGATCGCCATTGACCGCTCGCAGCGACTCGACAACGGCGCGGTCTTGCTACTCGAAAGCCAGCGCGCCATCGTCGTGCGCGTCACCGACCAAACTTGGCTACGACTCGAACCGCGGGATACCGCCGCCGCACTCGAGCTCGGCTACTGGATTGGCAATCTGCACTGGCGAGTACAATTTTATGGCGCCCGCATACAGATCGCCATCGAAGGCCCGGTGCAAACCTATCGGGAACGCTTGGTAGATTACGTGCGCGACGGTCGTGCCAGGTATATCGATGATTGATAGCCACGAAACCTTGCTCGCATTGCAGCACGGTGACAGTCTTTTTCCAACTGGAGCCATGTCATTCTCCTGGGGCCTGGAGAGCTTGGTGGCCGCACGTGTGCTTTCCGACGCGGACCAAGTCGGACGCTTCGTTGAAGGCCAGATTCGCTACCGTTGGGCCACACTCGACCGTCCGGTGCTGGCCGCTTGCCATAGCCTCGGCGCGGACCTGGGTTCCATCGGCGAAATTGACGCTCTGGTCGAGGCGATGTCGCTTTGCCGTGAGCTGCGCGAAGGCTCTGCACGAGCCGGCCGGGCATTATTGAACATTCACGGAAAACTGGCGACACCACACGCCCAATCCTACCGCGAGTTGATCACCGACGGGACAGTCCACGGCCACCTTCCGGTAGTCCAAGGACTACTCGCGCGCAGCTTGGGGTTTTCATTGTCGACCGCTGCGGCGGTGTCGGTATACACACTAAGCGTCGGCCTACTCAGCGCCGCCTTACGCCTGGGCGTATTGGGCCACGTCGATTGCCAACGCT
>JASBUN010000014.1 GCA_030147845.1 Gammaproteobacteria bacterium | reverse complement strand
GCGGCGCAAGTGTCGGGCAAGACCAAATGAGTGGCACGCCCCGGTACCTTGCGCACCGTCTCCGCACTGGGGCGCTGCGCACCTCCGAGAGCCGGCGCGCACCTCGAGATGTTCTACGGGCTGCAATACCGGCCGCCGGCGGCCCTCGTATCGGGTAAACCCGCATGATGCCCGCGTGCTCGCGCCGCGCGCTTATACGAACCGCTGTTCGATATCGCGTCGTTTTACCATGGACGGAGTCCGGCATAATCCTGTTGTAGCGCGATATACCAGGCGTACAAAATTTATCTTTGAAATTCACCGGCAGGGCTAGCTAGAATTCAAGCTGCGGCCGTTGCCTCAGGGAAACTGGATATGAATGCATCAATGGACACCGGCGCGATTGTGCAGTCGGCCTATTCGGCACCAAGGCAGGCGACCGATCTTGCGCGACGGTACACCGACGTGCGCGCCGAAACCGAACGCTTGTGCGCGCCGCTGGTCACGGAAGATTACGGCATCCAGACTATGCCCGATGTCAGCCCGCCGAAGTGGCATTTGGCACACACGGCCTGGTTCTTTGAATGCTTCGTGCTCACGCCATTCGTGCGTGACTACTCGCCATACCATCCGCGTTATCACTATTTGTTCAATTCCTATTACGAAACGGTTGGCCAGCCGTATCCGCGACCGCGCCGCGGTCTGCTGTCGCGACCTACGGTTGCCGAGATCTACGATTACCGCGCCTACGTCGACGCTGCCATGTTGAGTTTATTGCAGGCATTGCCGGGCATCATGCCGTCGGCTGACGAAGATGAGGTCATGCGGCGCACGCTCCTTGGTGTCCACCACGAACAACAACACCAAGAACTGTTACTCACCGATATAAAACACATATTCGCGATGAATCCATTGCGCCCCGAATACCAGCAGCGACCGACCGATCGAACCGAGGCGCGCGCCCGTTCGACTTGGTGTGAGTTTGACGCCGGTATGCGGCGGGTAGGTCACGACGGTAGTGAGTTCGCCTTCGATAACGAAACGCCGCGCCACAAAGTTTACGCAAATGCGTATGCAATCGCTTCGCGCTTGGTCACCAACGGCGAGTATCTCCAGTTTATGGAGGCCGGCGGTTACGCACAACCGGAGCACTGGCTCTCGGACGGTTGGACCACGGTCAGGCAACAGAAATGGCAAGCGCCACTGTACTGGGAGCGCTACGACGGTCGCTGGTGGCACATGACGTTATCCGGCATGCAGCCGATCGACGAGTGGGCGCCGGTTTGCCATGTCAGCTTATACGAGGCCGACGCCTTTGCTCGCTGGCGCGGAAAGCGACTGCCCACCGAGGCGGAATGGGAGGTCGCCGCCAGCCGTGAACCGACAACCGGAAATTTGCGTGACGCTGGCTATTTGCACCCGCGGCCGGCGCCGACGACGGCTGTGCCGGCACAACTGTTTGGCGATGTTTGGGAATGGACGTGCAGCGCTTATGGCCCCTACCCGGGCTACCGCGCGGACAAGGGTGCATTGGGCGAATACAATGGTAAGTTCATGAGCAACCAGGTGGTACTGCGCGGCGGTTCGTGCGTTACCGCCGGCGAACATGTACGCTCCACCTACCGTAATTTCTTTTATCCCGGCGACCGCTGGCAATTTACCGGCTTACGCTTGGCGGACGACCGATGAACAACGCGGCCATACAGTTTCATGATCAGCAACCGGATGTTTCCAGCCTGCGCGACGACGTGTTGCGCGGATTGGCAGCACAGCCGAAGGCAATTGCACCAAAATTTTTCTATGATGCGCGCGGCTCGGAGCTGTTCGACCGTATCTGCGCGCAGCCGGAATATTATCCGACCCGAACCGAAATCGCATTATTGCAGCGATACGCCGATGAAATTGCACAGTTGGCCGGCGCCGACGTGCAGCTGATCGAATTGGGTAGCGGCGCAAGCAAGAAGGTACGCGCACTACTGGATGCCATGCAGCCGGCTGCCTACGTTGGCATCGACATTTCGCGCGACTTCCTCATGCAGGCGACGCATCGCCTGGCGCAAGACTACCCGTGGCTGGAGGTACATGCCGCCTGCGCCGATTTTTCGCGGCGGCTCGATTTGCCGCGCTGCCAGTCCGGCGCGCGCAAGCTGGCATTTTATCCGGGCTCCAGTATCGGTAACTTTGAACCGGCTGACGCCGTACGCTTCCTACGCCAGGTGCGCGAAGCGCTGCTGCCCGACGGCGCCCTGCTCATCGGCGTCGATCGCAAAAAGGACGTTGGCGTACTCGAGGCAGCCTATAACGATGCTGCCGGCGTAACACGGGAATTCAATCTCAACCTGTTGGTTCGCATGCGCGAGGAGCTAGGTGCGCGCCTTGACCTTGACGGTTTTGAGCACCGCGCTTTCTACAATAATGTCGCCGGGCGCATCGAGATGCACCTGGTCAGCCGTGGGCGCCAATGCATTGAGATTGACGCCCGGCGTTTCGAGTTCGTGGCGGGCGAAACGGTACACACCGAAAGCTCATACAAATATTCCGTGGAAGAATTCCAGCACCTGGCCCGTAATGCAGGCTTCGTGCCGTTACAGGTATGGAGCGACCCGCGCGCGCTGTTCAGCGTACATTTTCTCGGCGCGGCGGGCCGATCCGCGTCGTGAACCGGCTTACGTCTTGGACCGCGGTGCAATCAGCGGTACACTGACGCGCTCCCACTCCTATGCGTATAAAGGTATCGTTATGCAGATTTCCAAGCACAAGGTTGTCACCATGGATTACGTTCTGCGCGACGATCAGGGCAGCTTGATCGATAGCTCGGAAGGCAAGGAGCCGCTGGCGTACATTCAGGGTGCTGGCAGCATCATTCCGGGGCTCGAGAATGCCCTTGAGGGTAAAACTAACGGCGACTCGCTGGCCGTCCGCATCGCGCCGGAAGAGGCGTATGGCGAGCGTGATGAGACGCTGTTGCAGGTGGTGCCGCGCAACATGTTCGACGTCCCGGATGTGGACGTCGGCATGCAGTTCCAGACGCAATCGGAAGCCGGGCCGCAGATCGTTACCGTGGTCGCCATGACTGACGACGAGATCACGGTCGATGCCAATCACCCGTTGGCCGGCGTGACCTTGAACTTCGAGGTTAACGTGGTTGATGTGCGCGATGCCAGCGATGACGAACTGAGTCACGGCCATGTTCACGGTCCGGGCGGTCATCACCATTGAGCCGCGCTTGGCGCCGATAAAATGGCCGTGGGTCGCCGGTTGATTACGACGCCAGCGGCGTAGTCCAGGCAAACCGTACCGCGCGGCCCGGTTACTAACAACCGTGGAGGCGCGGCTGCAGCCATCGACCGTGCCGGCCCAACCCTTAGGGCGCGACAATCCGTGCCTACAAAACATTGACGGATAGCAGGAATCCTGTGGGCACGGCTTTAGCCGTGCACGCACGCCCTCACCAACGGAAGAGGTTCATGCCGACTGATTCCAGCGTGATCAGGTGCGCCACGGCGGATTCGATCATCTCATGTCCTGACTTCCGAGCGATGCACGGATGAATCCGTGCCTACAAAAATCCCTCTAACGACCATCGTGCGTATGATGTTGTAGGCACGGCTTCAGCCATGCACGACGCCCGCCCAACCCTTAGCGAACCATCCGTGCCTACAAAATAGTGGTGGATGGCCGGACGCCTCGTAGGCACGGCTTTAGCCGTGCACTCTGTCCAATCGGCACGGCATCGCGGATCAATCCGTGCCTACAACGAGTCGGCTCACTCTCTTAAGCCATCGGTCAAGCCGCTGGCAAGATCGGGATAGTCCGGAATCACACCCAATTCTTCGCGCATGCGACGATTATCGATACGCTTCGATTCACTTAAATACGAGCGCATGCCGGCGCTGAGTTCGTGTTGTGCCCGCTCGGCGTCGATCTGCGGCGGGCGCGGCAGTCCAAGCGCATCGGCAACGCGATTGAAATAGTCAGTCATGGATGTCGGATGTCCGTCAACGATGTTGTAGATTGCGCCGGCTTCGCCAATTTCGGCCGCAGCGCAGCAGGCCCGCGCCAGGTCGGCGACGTGCACGCGATTGCTGAACGGTGATTGCGCCTCGATCAATACCGGTTGGTGTTCGCGTAGCCGCTGCTCGGGTAGACGTCGTGGTCCGTAGATTCCGGCTACCCGCAAGATCACCACAGGTACGCCGCTGGCCCGACCCCAATCGCCGAGCGTCTGCTCAGCCGCCAGTCGGCGATGTGCCCGATCCGTTTGTGGCTGCGGTGGGCGGTTTTCATCGATCCATTCACCGCCGCAATCTCCGTATACGCCGGTGGTGCTGATCAACACTACTCGCTTGGGACAATTGCGCTCCGAGGCCGTGCGGACAAATTGCTGCATGCGCGGATCGCTGCGCCCGGCGGTTGGCGGCGGCGCGAAATAGTACACCAACCGGCCCTGCAGTGGCGCCGACTCCAAGGCGCTGGCGTGATCCAGATCGGCGGCCAGCGCGTGTACGCCGGCTCGCGTCAATGCCTGCACGCTCGGCATCGTGCGCACGATCGCCGATACGTGGTTGCCACGGGCGTGTTCCAGCGCCGCTACGCGGCGGCCCAGATATCCGCAACCGATAATGAGGCAAGCGCACATGACTCGATTCGCTGTAGGAATGCGGAAACATTATCTACCGCTTCGCTACTTTGCCTCAAGCGCAGGCGACGTCAACCAGGTTGGCCATCTACTCGTGGGCGCATTAACATCGGCGCATACACCCATGCGAACAATGCGAACGCCGCGCTCCAGACGACGCCAGCGCCGACCACGCTGGTGATGTACCAAGCCGGCAGCAACAGCGGCAAGCCGACGCGTACCGCGGCTGCTATCGAGATCAGCACGAAGGCAACCACCATGGTTGATGAAGGCCGTATCGGGCGTCCGGTGTGGCCGAGCGCGACACGCGCCATCATGCCCAGTGTGAGTGTGCCGATGGCGCCGGCGGTGAACGCGTGCAGTGCCAATAAAGGCGTACCGATACCCCAATAGGTCAGCCCGGTGAGCACGAAGCCGATCACCAGCCAAACATAGCCGACATGCAATATCCACAGGATTGGAATCGACCACATGCGCCGGTCGTACCACGCCGACAATCGTGCGCCATGCGCCGCGGCGGCGGCCAGCGACAATAACGCGACCCAAACCGAACCGGTCAATAGCGGAATCAAGAGCGCCAGCAGCGCGGTCAAACCGATGGTCAGTCGTTCCAGCCAGGGCCACTGCGGCGCGTGTGCAGCATTGATGGCGCGCTCGGTAAAGAAAGGTACCACGCGTCCGGCGATGACCGTGATCATGAGCACGATGAGCTGGACGGCAAAGACCATACCCACTTGCGCGGTTGAGCGTGTCCAGCCCAACTGCTGCGCATGCACGAGCAGGTTGGCGCCGGCGAGCAGCGCCAGGATTACTAGCAGGCGCTGGTTATGGGCTTGGCCGCTGCCGCGCAAGGCCGGCAGCAAGGCGATGATCAAGGCCGGCAGAAACGCCAGATCGACCGCGGCGATCGACCAGGCCGGAAGCCAGCCGCCAAGAAACGGTACCACACGTCCGCACAACCACAGCGCGCCGAGCAGCGCCAACGGTAAACCGGTGGGTGTGTCCCGGCTGGTCCAGTTACGCACGGCAGCCAATAGAAAACCGGCCAATACGGCGACCGTATAACCGAAAATCATCTCGTGGCCGTGCCACGCCATGCCGCTGCCATAGTAATTAGCCAGCGCCGCGCCACTGGCGTAGGCATACACCCAGATTGCCAACAGCAGCAGCGCAGCGACGCCGGCGCCGAGAAAAAACGGCCGAAAGCCGAGCGCGAATAACGCCGTTTCCGCGCCGGTAGTACGGCTATAAGTCAGGGCCATTCCGCAATTTCTCCACGCTCCGCGGTGCTGCCATTATGCTCAAGCCGTGGGCGTATCGCCTTGACTTCGGTCAAGGCGCATCGGCCGTCCCGACCGACGTCCGTGCCGGTCAATTCGGCCTTCGAGGCGTCAGTCGTGAATAATGATGCGGTGGCCGTCGGCGTCGATGTCCACGCCAGCGCTGACTTCGGCGGCGGCCTCGGCCAGAATCTTGAGGTCCGTCAGCCCGGTGTGCTCGGCCAGACGCATGAGCGCTTTTGCGCCATCGCAGTCGTGCGGTATGGCGCTCTGCGCGTCGATCCGGCAGCCGCAGCCGTCCAGGTCAGCGTGCAATGAAATCTCCTCGGGCAGCAGCAGAATCAGCGGTTCGGCGTGCAATATCTGCGCCTTGGCGCGGTAAACATTGCCATGTTCGTGCAGACTGAGTGAGGGCATGTTGCTGTAATCACGCATAACGCCTCCTATTGCGGTCGCCGGCGTGCCACTAGTGATGGCGCAAATACTCGGCAAGGGCGACCGCGTTGTTGTGCTCGGTGTCTTTGGCGCCGAACAATAAGGTGACGCGCCGTCGGCGGCCACAGCGGCGCAACCGCTCAACCGAGGCCGGGTTGTCGGCCAGTTCCTTGAAATAACGGCGCTTGAATTCCGCCCATTTGGCCGCGTCGTGACCGAACCAGGTCCGCAGTTCGCGGCTGGGCGCGATGTCCTTTAACCACTCATCCAGCTTTGCTTCGTGCTTGGCGACACCGCGCGGCCAGATACGATCGACCAGGATCCGCATACCGTCCTGCTCGCTCGGTCCGTCATAGATGCGCTTTGGGTAAAACGCCATACCAGTAAGCCTAGTCCATTGCGCCGATTACTTTACCCGCACACTCTGTGCACCTACTGCTTTGGCGCGATGCGTGCCTTCAGGCGTTCGCGCCAACTCGGGGTCAGTGCGGCGCAGTCGGCCAAGTCGGCCACCGCTTGGCGTTCGGCGCGTGGGTTTTGCATGACGGCATTGGCAGCGGCGACCGTCCATTGCGGGAACGATCGCTGTAACAAAACGATAGCGTCGCCGGCGCGTACCGAGCCGGTCTGCAGAGTGCGAAAATACCAGCCGGTGCGGCCGCTGCTACGTACCTGCTTCGCTAGAGCCGGCATGCGCCAGCGGCGCGCCAGCTTCCAGCACGGTTGCCGAGGTTGGCTGATTTGCACCTGCACTTGCCCGATTTGAAAAATATCGCCAATGCAAACCTCGCCTTCCAACAACCCTTGCGTAGTGAAATTTTCTCCGAACCCGCCGGCGCCCACAGGCGCGCCGCCAAACACCGCTTGCCAGTGCGGGAAATGTTCTGACGGATAGACATTGACGGCCTTGTGCGGACCGCCGTGCGCGTTCAAATCAGCCTGGCCGTCGCCGTCCAGGTTGGTCTCGCCCAACCACACCGGTGCGCCGACCGCTTGCTTGAAAAATCCGCTGCTCCATTCGGCAGGTTTGCCATCCACCACGTCTTCCTGCCGATGTGTCGTGGGCATGCCGACCTGTACGGATAATAACCGGCCTGCGCTCACGGTTCCGACTCGCTTCCCGTGCGCGCTTCGAGTTCGCGCAGCAGGTTTCGTACGTCGAGCATACGGATGGCGCTAATCGACGCCTCCATCGCGCCTTCGTGGCATAATCCGCTCATGCCGGCATATTCATAACCGCGCTGGGCCGCGTCGATACATGCGTCGCGGACGTATTCGGCCAGTCGCTGTGCCTCGTCAAACGTCATTGCCAACCTCCAGATTGCACGCCCGCCTCGATCGATCCGACTCGAACGCGTGGTGCCGTTTAACTTATCTATACGCTCGGCTTTGCACGCGCGCAAGCCGACCACATGGGATAGTCAAACAACGCACGTTTGCGGAAATTGGCCGTGCGCCGTGATCTGTTAGAATGCGCGCATGGACGTCAGCCACATTCTCGACCCGCTCAATGAGGGCCAGCGCCAAGCGGTCAGCGCGCCGCACGGCGCAGTATTGGTGCTGGCCGGCGCCGGCAGTGGCAAAACGCGAGTGCTGGTGCACCGCATTGCCTGGTTACTGGCGGTGGAACGAGTCTCGCCATTCAATGTTTTGGCCGTAACTTTTACCAACAAGGCGGCGGCCGAAATGCGCGGGCGTATCGAACACATGCTCGAGATGCCGGTCGGCGGCATGTGGGTCGGCACCTTCCACGGCTTGGCACATCGACTGCTGCGCGCCCATTGGCAGGACGTCGGTTTGCCGCAAGGCTTTCAGATTCTCGACGCCGATGATCAGTACCGCATTATTCGCCGCGTGCTCAAGGGACTCGACTTGGATGAAGCCCGTTGGCCACCGCGGCAAGTGCAGTGGTTTATCAATGGCCAAAAAGACGAAGGACTGCGGCCCGGGCACATCGATACCGACGGTGATCCGTTTCAGGAGCAGATGGTGCGTGTCTATCGCGCCTATCAGGAAGCTTGCGAGCGCGCCGGATTGGTCGATTTTGCCGAACTACTGCTGCGTGCCCACGAGTTGTGGCGCGATCGGCCCGACGTACTGAATCACTACCGCGAACGTTTCCGGCACATTTTGGTGGACGAATTCCAGGACACCAACGCCATACAATATGCGTGGGTGCGCATGCTTGCCGGCGGTCACGGCAACGCCTTCGTGGTCGGTGACGATGATCAATCGATCTATGGTTGGCGCGGCGCCAAGATCGAGAATATTCATCGTTTCCAGCGCGACTTCGCCGCTGCGCAACTGGTTCGCCTGGAGCAGAACTATCGCTCCACCGGCGTCATACTAGCCGCTGCCAATGCCTTGATTGCACACAACCAGGGCCGTCTCGGTAAGGAGTTGTGGACCAGCGGCGAACGTGGCACACCGATCACGCTGTACTCGGGCTTCAACGAGCTGGACGAGGCGCGCTTCGTCGTTGATCGCATTCAACAGTGGGTTGAGCAAGGCCACAGTCGACGCGAAAACGCTATTTTATATCGCTCCAACGCGCAATCGCGCGTATTCGAAGAAACGCTCATGGCCATGGGCATGCCCTATCGCGTCTATGGCGGGCAGCGCTTTTTCGAGCGTGCGGAGATCAGGGACGCGCTGGCTTATTTGCGGCTGCTGGAAAATCGTGACGACGATGCGGCGTTCGAGCGTGTAGTCAACACGCCCGCGCGCGGTATTGGCGAGCGCACGATGAACGCCGTGCGGCAGGTTGCCCGCGAACGCAACGTGTCGTTGTGGCTTGCCGCTACGGTCGTGGTCGGCGATCGACAGTTGTCCGCACGTGCGGTCAACGCGCTGACTGCATTTCAGTCGTTGATCGAATCACTGCGCCTGGATGGCGGCGGGATACTGTACGAACAAGTCACACACGTCATCGAGCACAGCGGTCTATTGGCGCACTTTCGCAAGGAAAAGGGCGAAAAGGGTGAGGCGCGCGTGGAGAATCTGGAGGAGCTGGTCAACGCTGCGCGCAGCTTCGACTGGGAGGCAGAGGAAACCGAACAACTATCGCCGTTGGCGGCTTTTCTCGCGCACGCCGCGCTCGAGGCCGGCGAAGGGCAGGCGGACGCGTGGGAAGACTGCGTGCAACTGATGACGCTGCATTCGGCCAAGGGGCTGGAATTCCCGGTGGTGTTCTTGTGTGGCTTGGAGGAGGGCCTATTCCCTCATCAACGCTCAGTCGAGGATCCGGCCCGGCTGGAGGAGGAGCGCCGCTTGTGCTACGTCGGCCTGACGCGCGCGCGTCAGTATTTGTACTTGAGTTACGCCGAGTCGCGACGCTTGCACGGCAGCGACAGCTATCCACTGCCCTCGCGCTTTCTGCGCGAGATACCGGCCGAGTTGATGCAGGACGTGCGCCCGCGCGCCAGCGTCACGCGCCCGCTCGCGACTCCGGCCGCCGCGCCGCCGGCTACCCGCGACGGTCTCCAGCTTGGGCAGCGGGTATGCCACGCGCGCTTTGGCGAAGGCGTGATACTGAAATATGAGGGCCAAGGCCATGCGGCACGCGTGCAGGTTAACTTCGAGGCCGCGGGCAGCAAGTGGTTGGTGGTCGACTACGCTAATCTGCAAGCCGTGTAACCAGCGGTTTGCGGCGCTCTGCGCCGACATCGGTTTGTCGCCGGCCCTTCACGCCGACGCTGAGCGGGCCTGGAATGGCGCCGTGGGGGATGCCGCGGGGCGCCGCTAAGTTCTCGTGATCTAGGCTTTTTTCCGGTAGACTCCGGTTTTTGGCAGAGCTGTACGCCAAGCATTACCGCGCATCGGGAGCCTTGCGGGGCTACCCTGTATGTCAGTCGCGCGCCCACCTTGCACGGCTATTTTGGCCAAGCGCGCGATCCTGCAGCCGACCGTGAAGCGTAGGTCACCGCCATGAACCGTTTACTGAAATTTGCCCAGCTTATCGATGCGATGAACCGGCGCATCGGTCAGCTCATGTACGTGTTGGTGCTGATCATGATTTTGATCGGCGTCTACAACGCCAGCGTGCGCTATCTGGGCGGTTATTTTAGCAGCAACCTCAGCTCCAACGCTTACCTCGAACTACAGTGGTACTTGTTTGGCACCCTGTTCATGTTGGGGGCGGCGTACGCCTTGCAAAAAAACGCCCACGTACGTGTCGATATCGTTTACGCACGACTGTCGCCCAAAGGCCAGGCCTGGATCGACCTGATCGGCACACTGGTATTCCTGCTGCCGTTTTGTGTCCTGGTCTTTTGGATCTCGCTACCTTGGGTGGCCAGCTCGTGGCACGTGCACGAGGTGTCGCCGAATCCTGGTGGTCTGGCGCGATATCCGATTAAAACCGTCGTTCCGGCAGCGTTCGTGCTGCTGGTACTGCAAGGTATCGCGCAGGTGATTAAAGCCGTGGCCGTGATTCGCGGCTTTCGAACCGAGTTGTTCGAAGCCGACAACGCCGCCGAACAGGAGCCGATCCTATGAACGTCGATTGGATCGGCGGCGTTATGTTCGCCGTCACTTTGGTGTTTATATTCAGCGGTTATCCGGTCGCGTTCGCCCTCGGCGGCACCGCTATGCTGTTCATGCCACTTGGCATCTGGTTGGGCTATTTCGATACCAATTGGTTACATGCGTTACCGCAGCAGATTTTCCATGTTATGGAAAACTATACGTTGCTGGCCGTGCCGTTCTTTATTTTCATGGGCACCATGCTGGAAAAATCCGGCCTGGCGGAAGACTTGCTCAAGACCATGGGCCAGTTGTTCGGGCGTCTGCGCGGCGGTCTGGCGTTGTCCGTGGTGGTTGTGGGCACGTTGCTGGCCGCGGCCACCGGCGTGGTCGGCGCAACGGTTGTTGCCATGGGCATGATCTCGCTGCCGGTGATGATGCGCTATGGCTACGACAACAAGCTGTCGACCGGCATCATCGCCGCCTCC
Source organism: Gammaproteobacteria bacterium (assembly GCA_030147845.1). Taxonomy (GTDB): domain Bacteria; phylum Pseudomonadota; class Gammaproteobacteria; order JASBUN01; family JASBUN01; genus JASBUN01. The sequence goes on along the minus strand of JASBUN010000014.1, from coordinate 26,950 downwards.
GGCACCTTGGGCCAAGTCATTCCACCGAGCATCGTCCTCATCGTTCTTGGCGACCAGCTTGGCGTGTCGGTGGGAAATTTGTTTCTCGGCGCGTTGTTGCCGGGGCTGGCGTTGGCCGCGATGTATGCCATATATGCGGGCGGGGTGGCGATATTCAAACCCAAGTCGGCGCCGGCGCTGCCACTTGAGGCGCGCGCCAAGGATCGCGGCGATCTGGCGCGGCGCGTGATGCTGGTGATGATCCCGCCGTTGTTTTTGATCGTCGCCGTGCTCGGTTCGATCTTTGCCGGTATTGCCACGCCGACCGAGGCCGGCGCCTTCGGTGCAGTCGGCGCCATGATCCTGGCCGGCGCCAACCGGCGCCTGAACCTGAAGACGCTGATCGGCTCCCTCGAGATTACTTCGCGCCTGACCTCCATGGTGCTTTTTATTCTGGTCGGTTCGCGCGCCTTTTCACTGGTATTTCGCGGCTTCAATGGTGACCTGTGGATCGACAGTTTCCTCACCAGCGTGCCGGGCGGTGAACTCGGTTTTCTGGTGATTGCCAATCTGATCATTTTCATTCTTGGTTTCTTCATCGACTTTTTCGAGATTGCCTTTATCGTATTGCCGCTGCTCGTGCCGACGGCTCATGCGCTCGGTCTGGACATGGTGTGGTTTGGGATTATGATAGGGATGAATTTGCAGACGTCGTTCCTGACACCGCCATTTGGGTTTTCGCTGTTTTATCTGCGCGGTGTTGCACCACCCTCGGTGACGACCGGGCAGATTTACCGAGGCGTCTTGCCGTTCATTGTCATCCAACTTATCGGATTGGGACTCGTGATCGCATTTCCCCAACTCGTACATATGCTTGGAGGCTAAGAACCTGGGGCCGATCGAACTATAACGAAGGAGGGGAACAGATGAAGAGAAGAGATTTTCTCAAACAGGCCGGCGCAGGCGCGGTCGCGGGTGCCGGCGTTACCGCCGCGCCGTTCGTGCATGCCGCTCCGCCGCGCCTGCGTTGGCGCTTGGCCGCCAGCTGGCCGGTTAGCCTGGACACGATTTATGGCGGTGCGCAGCACGTCGCCAAACGGGTTAGCGAGCTGACCGGCGGCCGCTTTCAAATTCGCACCTATTCGGGCGGCGAGATCGTCGGTGGCTTGCAGGTGCTGGACGCGGTCTCGCAGGGCACCGTGCAGATGGGTCATACGGCTTCCTACTATTATATTGGTAAGAATCCCAGTCTGGCATTCGACGCCACCCTGCCGTTCGGCTTCAATGCCCGCCAGCAATATGCGTGGCAGATGCAAGCCGGCGGTAACGAACTACTCAACAAAGAAGTATTCGCCAACTTCAATATCGTCTCCTTACCGGCCGGCAACACCGGCTGCCAGATGGGCGGCTGGTTCCGCAAGCCGGTGCCGGACTTGAAGTCTCTAAAAGGTATCAAGATGCGCATTCCGGGCTTCGGCGGTAAGGTCATGGCGCGCATGGGTGTCAACGTACAGACTTTGGCCGGCGCCGAGATTTACCCGGCCTTGGAACGCGGCGTGATCGACGCTACCGAGTGGATAGGGCCTTATGACGACGAAAAGCTGGGTTTTTATCAGGTAGCGAAATACTATTACGCGCCGAGTTGGTGGGAGCCGAATACGCAGTTGTCGCTCTACATCAATCGCAAATCCTGGGACTCGCTACCGAAGGAGTACCAGTATGCGGTACAAACCGCGGCAGCGGAGGCCAACCAGGATATGCTGGCCAAGTACGACGCGCGTAATCCGCAAGCGCTGAAACGACTGCTAAGCAAAGGCGTCAAGCTGGAGACGTTCAGCAACGATATCCTCGAGGCCGCGCAAGGTCACGCGGCGGACATCTACAAGGAACTTGGCGAGAAGGACGCCGTCTGGCGCAAAATCTTCGCGCACTGGTCCAAGTTCAGGGCGACGGAGTTTGCCTGGTTCAACGCCAACGAGATGCGTTATGCGGACTTCGCCTTTTCCAAGTCGTCCCTGAAGGACCTTTAACGAACGCGTGGCATGGATTTGTATTGGCAACAAAAACTCGGGGCCAGCATAAACTGGCCCCGAACTTTTGTTAGAACAGCAGTAATCGCGTTGTAGCGCCGGGCGTCGCCTACCAGCTAAAGATGACCCAGGACGGGATCTGCAGATCGCCGATTTCGCGTCGCACGCTTGGTCCGGCGGGTCCGTTCGGGTATAGCAAAAAATACGGCTTGCCTTCCTTCGGTGTAATTTTCACTTTGTATAGCTGCCCATTGATGCGATATTCCTCGACCGTGCGGTCTTTTTCCTGGCGAATCGTGACATCGGGTTTCATGACCGGCATGTCGCCGGATTGCGGCATCGGCGGTGGCGGCGGCACCGGTGCGGGTGGCGGTGGGTCGGCCGCCCACGCGAATGTGGAGCAAAGCAGGAGCGGTAAGGCAAAGTGTCGGCGCGACATGATGTACTTCCTTTCGAGTCTACAGTTCCAGCAGGATTTCCTGCTCCTCTGCCGAGGGCTCGAAATCACGGCTCTGATAATGGGAGAAGATCGCGTCCACGATCTGCTTCGGATCATCCAGGATCGTGAACAGGTCGATATCTTCCGGACTAATGGTCCCTTCTTTGACCATAGTCTGTTTGAACCAATCTACCAGCCCTTCCCAGAACGAAGACTGCACTAAGATAATAGGAATACGTCGCGTTTTGCGTGTTTGCACCAAGGTCAGAATTTCAGCCAGCTCATCCAGGGTGCCGAAGCCGCCAGGCAGTACGACGTACGCCGATGCGTATTTCACGAACATCACTTTGCGCGAGAAAAAGTGCCGGAAACTGAGACTGATGTCCTGATAGGCATTGCCCGATTGTTCATGCGGAAGCTGAATATTCAAGCCAACACTGGGCGATTTACCGCGGTGTGCGCCCTTGTTGGCGGCTTCCATGATACCGGGGCCGCCACCGCTGACGACCGAAAAGCCGGCATTGGACAGCTCGTGCGCGATTTCTTCGGCTAGCTGATAATTCGGGTTGTCCGGCGTGTAGCGCGCCGATCCGAAGATACTGACCGAAGGGCTGATGCGCGCCAAGCGTTCGAAGCCTTCGACGAATTCCGCCATGATCTGGAAGATCTTCCACGATTCGCGTGTCAAAATGCTGTCGTCGATGATTTGCAGTCCGGGATGCTTGGATTTCTGGGTGTCGTCCATTGCCGCCATAGTAACGTGTTATAGGCTGTGGTTTCGCGCCAAGGTGAGATTCCGCATAATGTCGGGGGCGGAGCTCAGGGCGGTCCATTGCCTGTATGGAAATGCGCCGAAATCGGTAATGTTTTAGCAATAATATCATTAATGCCATACGCCTGACTGCCAAATTCAGCCGCGGACACAGCCCATCATGACCGAAACAACAAATAGCCCACTAATCCTGGTTGACGGCTCGTCTTATCTGTACCGCGCTTTTCATGCTTTACCGCCGCTGACCAATTCGCGCGGCCAGGCCACGGGCGCGGTCTACGGCGTTATCAATATGCTGCGCCGCCTGCTCAAAGACTATCAGCCACGCTACATAGCCGTGGTCTTCGACGCCAAGGGCAAGACCTTTCGTGACGATTTATACCAGCAATACAAGGCGCATCGACCGCCCATGCCCGAGGAGCTCAGCTCGCAAATCGAGCCCCTGTTGGCGATCGTGCGCGCCATGGGCCTGCCGACCCTGCAGGTATCGGGGGTCGAGGCCGATGACGTCATCGGCACACTCGCAAGCCGCGCGCGCGCGTTAGGTATGCCGGTGGTGGTATCGACCGGCGACAAGGACATGGCGCAGTTGGTAGATGCTCACGTCACGTTGATCAACACCATGAACGATTCCGTCCTTGATGTCGCCGGCGTGCAACAAAAATTTGGTGTGCCACCGGAATGCATCATTGATTACTTGGCGTTGATTGGCGACAGTTCGGACAATATACCCGGTGTCCCCAAGGTTGGGCCGAAGACTGCCGCCAAGTGGCTGAACGAGTACGGATCACTGCAGGGGGTCGTGGCCCATGCCGATGAAATCAAGGGTAAGGTCGGCGACAGCCTGCGCGAACATCTATCGCAGTTGCCGTTGTCGGTGCAATTGGCCACCATCAAATGTGACGTCGAGCTCGAGCAGGCCCCGGACCAGCTACAACGCGCCGCCGCCGACGATGAGGCGCTGCGCGGCTGGTTCCAGCGCATGGAATTCAAGACGTGGCTGTCGGAATTGCTTGACCGGCCCAGCCTCGCCAGCGAGACCGCGCCGCCGCTACAGGACCCCGATCAGCGCTATGAAACCATTCTCACCGAGGCCGATTTCGAGCGCTGGTTAACGCGGTTGCAAACGGCCGAACTGATCACCTTCGATACCGAAACCACCAGCCTGGATTACATGCAAGCCGAGTTGGTTGGGGTTTCGTTTGCCGTGCAGGCGGGCGAGGCTGCTTACGTACCGGTGGCCCACGATTATCCCGGCGCACCGGATCAACTGGCGCGTGACTGGGTGTTGGCGAAATTGCGGCCTTTATTGGAGGACGCCGGAAAAGCCAAACTGGGCCAGCATCTGAAATATGACGTGAACGTGTTGGCGCGTTACGGCATCAACGTGCGCGGCATACGCTACGACACCATGCTCGAGTCGTATGTGCTGGACAGCACCGCCAGTCGCCACGATATGGATTCGCTGGCGCTAAAATACCTTGGCCACAAGACCATCCACTTTGAAGACGTCGCCGGCAAGGGCGCTAAACAAATCACCTTCAATCAAGTCGCGCTGGAGCAGGCCGCGCCGTACGCGGCCGAAGACGCCGACGTGACGCTGCGACTACACCAGACCTTATGGCCGAAGTTGCAGGGCACCGCGGCGCTGGCGCGCTTATTCGAGGACATCGAAATGCCGCTGGTGCCGATACTGTCGCGCATGGAGCGCCACGGCGTGCTGGTGGACGTCGACATGCTGCGGCGCCAGAGCAGCGCACTGGCCGAGCGCATGCAGGACTTGGAGCAACAAACGCACGAGGCCGCGGGTCAGCCCTTCAATCTCGGTTCGCCAAAACAGCTACAGGCCATTCTGTTCGAAAAACTGCAGCTGCCGGTGCTCAAAAAGACCCCTAAAGGGCAGCCGTCGACCGCCGAAGAAGTGTTGGCCGAGTTGGCGCTGGATTATCCGTTGCCGCGCCTGCTGTTGGAGTACCGTTCGCTCAGCAAACTCAAATCCACCTACACCGATCGCCTGCCGGAGCAGGTCGACCGTGATACCGGCCGCGTACATACCTCGTACCATCAGGCGGTGGCGGCCACCGGTCGTTTGAGTTCGTCGGACCCCAATTTGCAGAACATTCCGGTGCGCAGTGAGGCCGGTCGGCGTATCCGGCAAGCCTTTATCGCGCCGCCTGGATATCGGCTGTTGGCGGCTGACTACTCGCAAATCGAACTCCGCATTATGGCGCACTTGTCCGGCGACGAGCGCTTACTGGCAGCGTTCGAAGCCGGCGAAGACGTGCATCGGGCGACCGCCGCCGAAGTCTTCGGTGTGGCGCCGGAGCAAGTCAGCGCGGATCAGCGCCGCTCGGCCAAAGCGATCAATTTCGGGCTGATTTACGGCATGTCGGCGTTCGGGCTGGCGCGCCAACTGGGTATCGAGCGCGGCGCGGCGCAACAGTACGTCGACCTGTATTTCGCGCGCTATCCGGGCGTGCGTGCGTTCATGGACCGTACCCGCCAGCAGGCGCGCGAACAAGGCTATGTCGAAACGGTGTACGGTCGCCGCCTGTATCTGCCCGAAATCAACGCCAGCAATAGCCAGCGCCGCCAGTACGCCGAGCGTACCGCTATTAACGCGCCGATGCAGGGTACGGCGGCCGATATCATCAAGCGCGCAATGATTCTGGTGGAGCAATGGAGCGCTACCACGCACGCCGATGTCAGTATGATCATGCAGGTGCATGACGAATTGGTATTCGAGGTCGCGCAAGCCGACGTCGATCAAGCGCTCGAAGAAATCCGCCGACTCATGTGCGCGGCGGCGCAATTGTCGGTAGCGCTGGTGGTGGATACCGGCGTCGGCGCCAATTGGGAGGAAGCGCACTGACCCGGCGCATTGCTACTGACGACAATCTAAGTACAGCAACTGTGTGAATTCAAAACCTTACCGGACGGTTACAGGCGGTCGCCAACGCTTGCGCTTGGGTTTGCGACGGTTACACTTTTAAGCATGAACCTTTTGCACCCCCCGTGGTCCATAAGGTTCAGATGCCTTAGTGGCATCGCCCGCTCTTCCTCCCTGAGCGGGTATACCCGGCTTCCCCCCAACGCCGGGATTTTTACCCCGGTGTTCCCTCCCCCATCTGGAAACCGGGGTTTTTTATGCGCACGGATCTAATACGTACTGATTACGCGGGATTGGTTAGCGCAGCCCATTGCCGTCATTCGTCGTCAACCAGCGATCGAGTATCGCTTCGGCCTCCTCTATGCCCAGTTTCTTGAGCGCTGAAAACGTTTGCGCACTGCCTTGCCCGGCCATCGTCTTTAGCGCATTGCGCACCTGCATCAAGGCGTTGGCGGCGGCGCCGCGCTTAACTTTGTCGACCTTGGTGAGCAGTACATGTACGGCCAACCCGGCCTGCGCGCACCAGTCCAACATCTGTTGATCGTAGGCGGTAAGTGGGTGACGAATGTCCATCAGTAACACCAGCCCGCGTAATGACTGCCGTTGGCGCAGATAGTCTTCCATGTTACGTTGCCATTGGTCTTTTATCTGCTCGGATACGCGCGCATAGCCATAGCCGGGCAGATCCACCAAACGGCGGTTATCATCAACGCCGAAGAACACCAAATGCTGCGTGCGGCCGGGCATCTTGCTGGTGCGTGCGAGCTTACCGATACCGGTGATGGCGTTGATGGCGCTCGATTTACCGGCGTTGGAACGCCCGGCGAAGGCCACTTCGGCGCCATCATCGGCCGGCGCATCGGCTAAGCTGGGGACGCTCTTGATGAAGTAACTGCGGTTGTATTTGCCAGCCATGGTTCGGTCTCGTCGGATGCAGAGGTGAGGCTAACAGGCCTATCCAGCGCGGCTCAAGGCCGCGCTGCGCGGTTGACCCATGCGCGCTTGGCCGATACACTTAGGCGCGCTTTTTCGGGCGTTGCCGGTAAGTCCGACGGGGTGGGCGCGGGCATTGCCAAGCACATACCCCGACCCCTTTCGTGGGCACAGGAGTCAATCCGAGATGAAGAAGATTTGGTTTATCGCCGCAGCCGTGGCTGCGATCGGCGCATACGGTTCCGCGCAGGCCGCTGGTGACGCCGCCGCCGGCAAGGCAAAATCGGCCACCTGCGCCGCTTGTCACGGTGCCGATGGCAACAGCGCAGCACCGAATTTCCCCAAGCTTGCCGGTCAGGGTGAATCCTATCTGCTCAAACAACTCAAGGATTTCAAGTCCGGCGCGCGCAAAGATCCAACCATGACCGGCATGGTGGCACCGCTGAATGAGCAGGATATGGAAAATCTGGCCGCCTATTTCGCTAGTCAGAAGGTAAGCGGCGGCGAAGCCGATCCCAAATTGGTGGCCGAGGGCCAGAAAGTTTATCGCGGTGGCAATCCTGCTACCGGCGTGCCGGCGTGTATCGGCTGTCATGGCCCGACCGGCGCCGGCAACCCGGCTGCGCACTTCCCGCAACTATCACATCAGCATGCTGCTTATGTGGTTAAGCAGTTGAAGGATTTCCGCGATGGCAAGCGTAGTAACGACGCCGGCCAGATGATGCGTAATATCGCCTCGCGTATGACCGACAAAGAGATTGCCGCCGTTGCGTCCTATGTGCAGGGCCTGCACTAAGTAAGCACGCACCATTTTAGCCCGCTTGTTTCGAGCCAGCGTTGGGCGGTCACAACTCGCCCAACGCCGCTGCTCTCCCTTCTGAGTTGGATCCAATCACGCCGGCGCTCGTAGCTTCCATGGACCCGGTGTCGACGTCGCATGGGTTCCCCGCGGGTGCTGTGTTTTGTCCCGTGGTACTGTTACCATAGTGCGTGGCATTACAAAATTATCGTATTATTTCAAGGCAATTATGCCCTGCAAACGTGCCCGCTTACGAGTGCCCGGGCGATGGCGCGCGCTCGGCCCTGACTGCGCCACTTGCTCGGTAACGGCCACGACCCGGGGTCAGCAGACAATGCCGCACATCATGTGTTGCCCGTTTATCGGAGGTCTTGATCGATGAAATATCTACTCTTCGGATTGTTGGCGCTGAGTATGGGTCTGCCTGCCCTGCGAGCTGGTGCGGCGGAAACGAATTTCGACGAGGGTATCGAATATCAGCGCATCAACCCGCCAGTGCCGACCAACGCGCCAAAAGGCAAAGTCGAAGTGGTCGAGGTATTCTGGTATCGCTGCCCGCACTGCTTCCATTTTGAGCCCTATCTCGAGAAATGGCTCAAGCACAAACCCGCCAACGTGGTGTTTCGCCGCGTTCCGGCGCAATTTGGCGACGTTTGGCGTGTGCATGCGCGGGTCTTTTACACCGAGAAAATACTAGGTGTGTTCGATAAAATGCACGAGGCGCTGTTCAACGCCATCCACGTGCAAGGCCGGCCACTGGACACGCCGGAGCAACTGGCGAAGTTCTTTGCCGAGCACGGTGTTAACCGCGACGAGTTTCTGAAGGTCTATCATTCTTTTGCAGTGCGGACTAAATTGGCTGAAGCGGACCGTCTGGTTCGGCGCTATGGCGTCGACAGCGTGCCGACCATTGTCGTCAACGGTACTTATCGAACCAATGCGTCGCTGGCCGGCGGTACTTATCCGAAACTGCTTAAAGTAGTTGACTATCTGATCGCCAAGGAGACGGCCGCCATGAAACAGTCTAAGGCCGCTGCGGCCGGGCACTGATTTGCTGGCTGAACCGGGGCGGTCGGCCGGTTAGCTCGCGTATCGATGAGCCGCCGCGCCCGGAACTCAGCCAGGCGCTGAAAGGGGTGCGATGCAGGCCAGGCAAGCATTATTGGGCAGACCGGGAGACAACGTGGTCGAACCTGCCGGCGGGCTCGCGCGGCGCCGATGTGCTTCGCGTCCGCTCACCGTGTCCCTGGGCTATGGGCCGCGACCCTTGTGTGAGATGGTATGCGCGATCTGACCCCCCATCCCGGCGCGCGGGCGATGCCGCCGAGCCATTCCCCTGACGACAGCAGCCCGCCGCGGTCTACCGATAGCAATAGCACTAGCCAGCCTCTGCTGCGGCTGCTCAGCTATAACATCCAAACCGGCACATCGACCACCAAGTATCGGCAATATCTTACCCAGGGTTGGAAGCAGGTGCTTCCCCACGCCCAGCGTATGGAAAACCTGGCGCACATTGCGCGGCTGGTTTCCGATTACGACATCGTCGGCCTGCAAGAAGTCGACGCCGGCAGTCTGCGCAGCGGCTTTATCAATCAAACCGAATATATAGCCGACCGCGCGCGTTTCCCGTTTTGGCATCACCAGACCAATCGCCGCATGGGCGTGTTGGCGCAACACAGCAACGGCGTTCTAAGCCGCTATCAGGCGGTCGAAATTGACGACCATAAACTACCCGGCGCGATTCCCGGGCGCGGCGCCCTGATGGCCCGATTCGGTGCCGAACAACACTCGCTGGTGGTGGTGATCCTGCACTTGGCTCTTGGCAAGCGCTCGCGTATGCGCCAGTTAGCGTATATCCGCGAGGTGGCCAGCGATTATCCGCATGTCGTCATCATGGGCGATATGAATTGCGGCTCGGATAGCGCAGAAATACGTTTTCTGCGGCGCGGCGGACGCCTGTGCGAGCCGGCCCATGATCTATACACCTGGCCCAGTTGGCGCCCAGAACGCAACATTGATCACATTTTGGTGTCTCCGACGCTGCGTGTTCAGCAAGTACGCGTACTAAAGCAAACGTTTTCTGACCACCTGCCGATAGCTATGGAAGTAGCGTTACCGGAGGGTGTCAGGCTGGCAGCCCCGTAACAGTCTTTCCCCATAATGATGATAATGGGTTCGCGATCGCCGGTGCGCCGCGGGAAGCGGATGAGTAGCGCTTGTACGAAAGCGAATAACGCAAATGGATCAGGAACAGACATCCTGGAAACAAAAATACTACGAAAGCCTGGAGCTGCTGGAGAAACGCGAGCGCGAGGCGGCCGCGTTCGAAGTAGCACTACGCGACGCATTGGCGCGTATGTGCGTCATCGCCGAGGATACCGACAGCGAGCTTGACGGTTATCTGAAACAACTACGCGAACAGTTGCGCTCCGGTGGTAGCTCCGAGCGCATCACGCAGTTGTGCCACGATGCGACAGCGCGCATGGTGCTGCTCGATAGCGATACAAGTGCGCCGCGCACGCCGACGATCGCCGGCGCGCTGCGCCGTGCGCTTGATCCACTGCGACTTCCGCATTCCTGCTCCAAAAAACTTAAGGTACTCAAGAAGCATCTCGCCGCCTATAAGCGCGGCGACGATGCGACGCCATTGATTACTGAGTTTGTGGCCTTGATGGAATTCGCGCGCCAAGATAAAGATACACCGGTCGCCGGCGCAGCGGGTATCGGCCGTTTCGGCAGCTGGTTTGGTATACGCACACGTAAACGGAATACGCACGCGGCGGCGTATGATGGCTCGCCACGGTCCGGCGCGGAGTTACTGCGAGTCGTCGCCGACGGATTCAATTTGTCCGGCAGCGCGCGCAATGATTTGGAAAACTGGCTGGCCGAAGTTGCATCTGCTACCAGCGCCAGCGAGGTCTATCGGTTGGCGCAACGGCTTGCGACTCTGGTCGACGCCCCAGCGCGGCGAGCTACCGATGCCTTACTCAGCTGTAACGAAGGGCTGCTGCAGTTGCTCGAACGCCTTGAGTTCCCGGTTGAAGCGCAGGTCCGCGTGCAAAATCTGCGTGAGCGCCTGGAAAAGCCTATCACGCCGGATCACTGGCAGGATGTTTTGACCGAAGTGGTCGAATTGATTGCCGCGGTGAGGAATCACGCACAGCGCGAAAAACAAGAACTTGAAGAGTTTTTAACCCAGGTTACCGCACACCTTGATGCGCTCGATAAACATGTGCGAAGCGTTGAGTCGGATCGGAATGATTCGCTTGATAGTGCCCGCGGCATCGACGCCGCCGTGCGCGAGCAAGTGCGCGGCATTCACTCGAGTGTGGAACAGGCCGACGACTTAACCCAGCTGAAGCAGAATATTCAGGAGCGTTTACAAAATATCGGTAACCACATGGAGCAATTCCGCGATGTCGAGGAGCGCCGCAGCGATACGGCGCAGAAACGCATCGTGCAGTTGACCCAACGACTACAATCATTGGAGGGCGAAGTTGTCGACCTGCACGAGCGTGTAGGCCGTGAACGACGCTTGGCGCTGCTCGATTCGCTCACCGGCACCTACAACCGGATGGCCTATGAGCAGCGCGTCGACGAGGAGTACGAACGCTGGAAGCGTAGCCGCGAGCCCTTGACCTTGATTGTTATCGACGTCGATAACTTTAAATGGGTCAACGACACCTACGGGCATAAAGCGGGCGACAAAGTATTGAGTACGATCGGCGAGTTGCTGCGCAAGCGCATCAGGGCGAGCGACTTTTTGGCGCGCTACGGCGGTGAAGAGTTCGTTATCCTGCTGCCGGGCACCAAGGTCGACGACGCCTTTGATATCGCCGAGAAGCTGCGGCAGGAAATTGCGCGATGTGGATTTCATTACCGAAATAACGATGTGTCCATAACGGTGTGTTGTGGCATCGCCGGTTTCGCTGCGTCCGACCAACCCGATAGCGTGTTCGAGCGCGCCGACGCCGCCTTGTATAAGGCCAAGCAGGCCGGCAAGAATCGCAGCTTTGTTGATGACGGTACGACCCACTCCGGCACAGATACCATGAAGGTGCGTTCGTGATAAAACCGATCATAGCCGGTAGCCGATGCTACCATCGGCGTCATACAATCTTTACCGCGTCGGTGTAATGCGCCCGCCGCGCGTGGCCGCCGTCCCACACGTCGACTTTACGCCGAATGTCTTCACCGGCATCGGTCTCCTCGCCGCATTGCGCCAATAAATTCTTGGAACTTAGTCAGTTGGCCGGTAGAATGCGCCTGCATAGACTATTATAAATATGGCTAGGCAGGACGCCGCAATCGACCTGGGATGGGTCTCAAATTGTAGGATGCCGGCGGCCACTTAGCTGCTTCCGGTGTGGGGGATCTCCGTGAGTGAATTGTTGTCGACACTTTCTCCGCTTGAGCAAGAAGTGGCTCAGCTGATTATCGATACGCTTAATCTTGAAGACGTTAAGGTTCAGGACATCGCCCCTGAGCAGCCGTTATTCGGCGACGGCCTGGGCCTCGACTCCATTGATGCGCTGGAGTTGGCACTGGAACTGACACAGCGTTACGGGGTGCAATTGCGTTCCGACGACAGCGAGACCGTGCGTGTATTTGCGTCGCTACGCGCCTTGAGCGGGCACATTGAGAAGCATCGGACAAAATAGGCGCGCGCGTAATTCACTCGTAGCGCGCGGAGTAGGGTATTTACCCGTTGCGCCACGTCACGCGTGCGTGCGTTGACTTAAGGGTGCTCTGTTTTTTCCGTTCGATCGGATTAAGCAGCGCATTCTTAACTCAATCCGCAGTAAGCGGCGTGGTAGTGGCCCGAAAAACCGTGCGGTCATTCTTTATCGGCGCCAGTCGCGCGCCGGTTCTACCGTTCATGGTGGCGGAATCTGTGTCGCATACGTTAGTTAACTCTGCGCAAAATCGTATTGGCTTACTCAATGCATCATAGACACGGAACGTTCCGCGGCGGTCGGATGAATCAGCGCACCACGGTCACGACATGCTTCCGCTACTAGCCGCGCACCAGCCCGGCGACGTGGTCTGCCAATGGCGCGGCGAGAGGGTCACGCGTGAACGTTTTCTCGCCCATGTGCACGCTGCCGCCAAGGGGCTGCCCGATCACCGCTTTGCGATCAACTTGTGCGAGGATCGCTATCTGTTCCTGGTTGCCTTTGCAGCGGTCATGTTGCGGGAACAGACTAACCTGCTACCGTCGAGTCGAGTGCCGCGGGTCGTAGCCCACGTGATCCAAGATTACCGCGACAGCTACGTAGTCACCGACGGTGCGATCGCCGGGCTCGGCGTGCCGCAACATTTGCTCGATCTGGGCGAGATCGAAGCGGCATTTGGCGGCGCCATGCCCGGCATCCGTGCCGAGCACGTAGCTGCGTTGGTATTTACCTCCGGTAGCACAGGCAGGCCGCAGGCAAATGAGAAGCGCTGGGGCGAACTAGTCGCCGGTGCGTTTTCCGCGCAACGGCGATTTGCCATCGGTCGCGCGGCTTCTATCGTTGCCACCGTGCCGCCGCAGCATATGTACGGACTAGAGACGTCTATCATGTTGCCGCTGGTCAGTGGCGCCCAGATACATGGGGGTAGGCCTTTTTTTGCCGAAGATGTGCGCTCGACGCTCGCCAGCATGCCCGCACCGCGGGTGTTGATCACCACCCCAATCCACCTGAAAGCATGTACCGGAGCGTCGTTGCGGTGGCCTAAAGTCGAATTCATTATTTCGGCTACCGCACCGTTGTCACGTGCGTTGGCGGTGCAGACCGAAAAGGCGCTATCGACGCGTGTGCTGGAAATTTACGGTTGTACCGAAAGCGGCTCGATCGCATCGAGGCGCACCTGCGAAACAGACGCGTGGATGATCTACCCGCAGGTGTATATGCGCCGGGTTGGTCATGTCACCTTCGTCGGCGGCGGCCATTTGTCGCGGGATACGGCGTTAAACGACGACATTCGGCTGCTGGACGAGCAATCCTTCGAACTCATTGGTCGCAGCAGCGAATTGGTCAATATCGCCGGCAAGCGCGCGATCCTGGGTGATCTCAATCAGAAATTGAACGAGATCGACGGCGTCGAAGATGGCGTATTTTGCGTGCCGGAAGCCGGCGATGCGGACAGCGTCACGCGTTTGGTTGCCGTCGTCGTCGCGCCGACACGCAGTCGGCAGGAAATCCTATCCGCGTTAGCGCGGAGCGTCGATCCGGCTTTCCTGCCAAGGCCCGTATACATGGTCGACCATTTACCTCGTAGCGATACCGGCAAACTGCCACGCGCGGAACTGTTGGCGCTGATCGCGCGCCTCAAGGAGCGAACGTGAACTTTACCGCCGAGGCCGTAGTCGACACCGATCATCCGAGTTTAGCCGGCCACTTCCCAGGGAACCCCATCGTCCCTGGCGTCGTCGTATTGCAGCAGGTCGCGGCGGTCGCGGCGCTCTGGCGCAGCGGCGCGCGCGTACAAGGATTCCCGTCGGTCAAATTTTTGCGCCCGATACTGCCGGGACAAGCGTTTAGCATCACTCTGACGCAGGCGAGCGCACATATCGCCTTCCGTTGTAGCATTGGTGCGGATGTATACGCGGCCGGAACGCTGGATCTATACGCGGACGGAAGCGATGAACGTTAGCGGATTCATTCAACGCCAACGCGATTCGCTCCATCGCCAGCATGCGTGCTCCTATCGGCGGCCGATACCGTTTGTTGGCATCGAGTCGACGGCATACCGTGGCGCGGCCGGCCGCTTGTCAGGAATTTACGCTATATGTAATGCAATGGTGTTTGCTATTCTTGGTGTGCCGGAGATGTTGCGCCCGTGATTATCGGCACGATCATGCCGTTTATCGTTGCGGCCCAATTCGACTACACGCTGTGTCCTGGCGGCCGCAGTATCTGTTGCGCGCGGCTGATTTGAGCAACATGCACAATCGCGCCCTTGCTCAACCCGATGCCGTATGCCAATTGTTATGGAACCACTAATTCTTACTGCCTATACCGTTACCAATGCCCTCGGACGCGGTACGGCGGCGACATTGACGGCCTTGCGCGATATGAGCAGCGGCCTGCGGCCATGCGATCTCGATGGAACCGATGTACCGACTTGGATCGGGCGTGTCGAGGGATTGGAGCACGAGCCGGTGGCCGGCACTTTGGCGCGCTACGATTGCCGCAACAATCGGCTGGCTGCGATCGGCTTGGCGCAGGACCAATTCGCGCTCGCAGTAGAGCAGGCGTGCGCCCGATATGGTGCCGGGCGTGTTGGCGTATTTCTAGGCACAAGCACCTCCGGCGTCGCGCAAACAGAGCAATACTATCGGCAGCGCGATGCACAAGGCGAACGTGCACCGGATGATTTTCACTTTCTGTATACGCACGATAATTATTCGTTAGCGAGTTTTACTCGAGAGTGCCTGCAACTTGAGGGTCCGGCAGTGGTGGTCTCTACTGCCTGCTCGTCGAGCGCCAAAGTGTTCGCGGTTGCGGCACGCTACCTGCAACTGGGGTTGTGCGACGCAGCGATAGTCGGCGGCACCGATTCGCTCTGCCTGACTACCCTGTACGGCTTCCATTCCCTGGAACTGGTATCCAGCGAGCCGTGTCGCCCTTGGGGTCAGGGTCGTAACGGTTTGAGTTTGGGCGAGGCTGCTGGCTTCGCATTGCTTGAGCGGCGCCGGCAGGACAGTGTTGGAGTGGCCCTGCTTGGCTATGGTGAAAGCAGCGATGCACATCACATGTCGACACCTCACCCGGACGGAATCGGTGCGGCCGACGCCATGGCCCAGGCATTGGCGCGCGCCGGGGTGGCTGCCGACGCGGTCGACTATATCAATCTGCATGGTACCGCCACACCGTCCAATGACCGCGCCGAGGATCGCGCCGTAACCACACTATTCGGCAGCCGCACGCCCTGTAGCTCCACCAAGGGTTGGACCGGCCACACGCTCGGCGCGGCCGGCATTACCGAAGCGGTGATCGCTTGTTTATGCCTCGAACACGGTTTTGCGCCAGGCACGCTCAATACTACGGTGCGTGATGCCGAGTTGTCGGCGGCGTTGTTGCTGGAAAATCGCGATCTGCCGTTGCGTACAGTATTGAGCAATTCGTTCGGATTTGGTGGCACCAACTGTAGCCTGTTGTTCGGAAGGTTGTCATGAGTCCGGTGCATGTGCTCGGCGTTGGCGTCGCTGCGGCCGGGCTGTGCGGCTGGCGCGACAGCGCCGCGGTGTTGCGTGGCGCTCAAGTACATCGGCCCGAAGCCATGCCGACACCAACCACGAGCTTGTTACCCGCGAACGAACGCCGCCGTACCACCTACACGATTAAGCTGGCGTTGTGCGTGGCGCACGAAGCCGTGCAACACGCGGATGCCGGGCAGACGCCGCCCGGCTCGGTGTTCGCCTCCGCCAGCGGGGATCTCGAAGTCGTGCATAAGATGTGCACGGCACTGACGTTACCCGAGCATCCAGTCTCGCCGATTGTGTTTCATAACTCGGTGCACAATGCGCCCAGCGGCTATTGGGCGATCGCATCGAATTCGCGTAAACCGTCCATGAGTGTGGCGGCGGCGGACGGCACGTTTGCAGCGGGCCTGTTGGAGGCCGCCACCCAGGTGCTAGTCGATGATGAGCCGATATTGCTGGTGGTCTACGACCATACCGCGCCCGAGCCACTGAAACCGCTTTGCGGAATCCGCGAGACCTTCGCGATGGCCGTGTTGCTGGGGCCGCGCGCGGCCGGCGCGCGCCTTGGCCAGCTACGGTTACGGCTTGGCAGTGGCCCGGCGCAAGCGCTCCCGGATCCAACCTTGGAAGCCATCCGCGCTTGGTGTCCTGCGGCGCAGGGCTTGGCGTTGTTACACCTGCTGGCCGGGCAGGTTGCCGGCCAGGCCGTCGTGCCCGCCAGTACCGGTTGCCTCGAGATCGAATTCCAACCGTGTTCATGACCCGCGAACAATTGTGTGCGGCGATTCCACACGCGGGCAGTATGTGCCTGCTGGAGCGGGTTGCGGCCTGCGATGCGCAGAGCATCATCTGCTATGGCGTCAGTCATCGGGCAGAAAGCAATCCGTTGCGAGCGGATAATGAGCTCTCGGCGGTCAATGCGATTGAATATGCAGCCCAGGCCATGGCCGTGCATGGCGTGTTCGCTTCACGCGAACACGGCGGCGGTGCGCGTCCGGGGCTGTTGGCGGCGGTGCGTGAGGTCGAACTGTTTGTCGATCGTATAGATACACTCGAAGGTGAATTGTGTGTTGAAGCACGACGTTTGTTCGACAGCAACGATGCTTTGGTTTACCAGTTTAAGGTAAGTGCCGATGCCGGGCCCGTCGCCACTGGCCGTGCGACGGTCGTGTTCATGCGGGAGGAAGCACCATGAAGCGTGCGCTTGTGACCGGCGGTAGCGGCGACATCGGCACGGCGGTGTGTAAAAGGCTGGCGCTCGACGGCTTGCACGTCGTCGTACACGGCAACCAACATCCCGAACGCGTTGAGCAAACCGTAGTTGCTATTCGTGATGCAGGTGGATCGGCCGAGGCGTGCATTTTTGATGTCACCGATGCCGCTGCTTGCACGCAGGCGTTGGGCGCACTTGTGCAGCACGGTGCCATTCAAATTTTGGTCAACAATGCCGGTGCGCACGCCGATGCGCCCATGGCCGGCATGAACCACGAGCAATGGCAGCGCGCCATCGATGTCAATCTGAACGGCTTTTTTAACGTGACGCAGCCGTTACTGTTACCGATGATGCGCACGCGCTGGGGTCGCATCATCAGCATTTCGTCGATCGCCGCGGTTATGGGTAATCGCGGTCAGGCCAATTACGCGGCCGCCAAAGCAGGGTTGCATGGCGCCACTAAGTCGTTGGCGATCGAGTTGGCCTCGCGCGGTGTTACCGTCAATGCCGTCGCGCCCGGCATCATTGCGGGCAGCATGGCGGCCGCCACGTTCGACGCCGGTGCCATCAAGACCATCGTGCCCATGAAACGCGCCGGGCGGCCCGAAGAAGTCGCTGCGCTGGTCGGCTTTCTTGCCTCGGAGGCGGCGGCCTATATTTCCGGTCAGGTCATCGGCGTCAACGGCGCTATGGCCTGAGCGACTAGCGTGAACGATTGAGTATGCCGTCGTTGGCGGTTAGCCGTGCCCACAGATGTCCTACCATAAACCAATGCAGATGGTAGGCGTCCTTGATGACGGGAATGATCGATCGCAACGGCTGCCAATTCGCTTCCGCGGCGCATAGCGCATGCTCCAACCGTAGCGCTTGCGCCAAAGTATGCGCGCGCTCCAAATGATAGCGGTTGGTTATGAGCAATACGCGCGGGCCGTTTGCGTTGTTCAGTAGTGTGCGTGCTTGGCGTAAGTTTTCCAAAGTGCTTCGCGAGCCGTCTTCGAGTACGATGCGCTGCGCTGCGATACCACGCGCGCACAAGTAGTCGAAGCCTGCCTGTGCCTCGCTTCTGTAGGTATGTTGGGCGCGACCTCCCAACAGAAAAACCCGTGCTTGGGTGTGCCGGTGTAGCAATTCCCGTGCGCACTCCAAACGTCGTTGAAAGCCGGCGCGTATACTGCCGTCACGATGCAAGCGCAAACCGAGCACCAATAAATCGACACAATCGTGTGAAGCCATTTGCGCATTGCGTGCGGTTCGATACACTCGCGCCGTGAGCCATAACAACGAGCTACCGGCGCTGGCGACAATGACCGCGTTCGACAACAACAGCAAAGCGGTACCGTCGCCACCAAGCAGCTCGGCGTAAAACTTGAGGCGCGGTCTGATGATGTTGCAATATAGCCCGGCCGGATAGAATCCACGGCGAATCAACCGCCACGCCAACATGCGGATAAGCGAGCCGTTATCGCGCCGGCGTTGGGTCGGAGTGGGTGGCGAAAAGTCGAAGTCGGCCGCGCTTATGCTCAGCTCTTGCACCGCGTAACCAAGCCGCGATGCCTCGACCAATACTTCG
This sequence comes from Gammaproteobacteria bacterium, assembly GCA_030147845.1. Taxonomy (GTDB): domain Bacteria; phylum Pseudomonadota; class Gammaproteobacteria; order JASBUN01; family JASBUN01; genus JASBUN01. Next base: position 8,134 of record JASBUN010000014.1, on the reverse strand, counting down.
CGTTCAAACACCAATCTCTTGCGGCGTGTCATGCGTGTGGGTAGTCGTCGTAACAGGGCGGTTGGGTACAGCCTGAACATCGAGGCTGAGTCATCGACCGTATGGCCCGCCAGCCAGGCGAACAAAAATGTGCCGATACGGTCAATAAAGGTGTAGCGCGCCGTGCTCGTGGGTGTACGTTCCGGGCACGTGCCGATGATGACCGTGGCCGGATGTTGCTGCGCCGAGCGCACCAGCTGCGGGATGTAGGCAGCAAGCTGTGGAATGTTGCTATCGAGCGTGACAACAAGTTCAGCGCCGTGCCGGAACGCCTCTTGCATGCCGCAGAACAACGCCGTTGCAGTCGGTTGCCGCGCTTGCATGCGTAGCAACGTAATCGGCAAACCGGCGAGGTCATGCCTACTATCGCCGTGCGCACTATCGACGACGATAACATCGAGACGTTGCTGCAGCACGGCTTCAACCGTAGCACGGACGTTCAGTGCCGGATGCTGGTGGGAAATGACGACGACGCAATGGCTCATGTATCAATGTCCGCAGAGACGGATGGCTCGATACGTCACAGCACCGATTTCGCCGCATCGATGCCACCATATTACCACCATTTTTAGTGTCCGGATGGCCTGTTTAGAACTGCGCTCGCGGCGGCCGACTCAGTCGTGCTGAGAGCCTTGTGGGCCATGAAGCAAGGCTGCGCCTTGCCAGAACGACATATCATGGGCCAAAAATTCCTGCGCCGACATGTAGTGCGAACCGTCGCAAGAAAAATTCAAGCCCACCATGCCGTTGATGATGTTGAGAGAACCCGAGCGCAGGTAGACCGTATCGTCGGCATTGCGCAGCGCGCGCATCTGTTCCAGTACCGGCCAAATCAGCGCCCGCTCGACCCGTGCGCGTCGTGGATAGGGGCGCCGCGGATAGGCCATACAGACCTCGGCGGTGGCGATCTGGTCGGCGCCGTGCAAGCGGTAATTGAACGGATCGTCGACGTGCCAGACACTGAAACGGGCGCCGGAGAAATGCAGCTTACCGTGGAATACGCCGTGCTCACGCATCAGCGCATGCATGATGGCCAGCACCTCCTCCATGCGTTCGTCCATGATGCTATTGGCCCGGCGTTGCATAAATACCGTGCTGCGTATGGCCGGGTCGCCACGAAACTGCTGCCAGTCGGTACCGCGATGATGGCTGATTCGGGAGTCGGGCAAGTCCCGAATGGGGAAATCGGCGGCGATAAAGCCGAGCAGCTTTTCATGTAGACGTACCGATTGAATGGCCGTGATGCACGGTTCGAGCGTGCGCGCGCTAAGGTAGGCGCCGGAAAGTACAAAGCCTTGATACGGTAACGAACCCTCCAGGAACGGACGCTGCGCCAGGTTTTGACCGCGCCACTGAGACTCGATCGTATCCGAGGCGACGTTGGAACTGATCTGCGTAGCGTGAATATCGAGAGCGTAAATCAGCCGGCAATGCGGCAATTTGCGATAGCCTTCCGCCAAGGCGCGGTCGACTGCGTCGGGCAGATTCCAAATGCAGGCACAGGCGCTCGCCAGTTCACGCATGGGGCGCGTCAGCCGCCGACCTAAGCGCGCCTTTTTATCGGCAACGGTGGTCTCGAAGGTGGTCATGGGTATCTCGATTAATCGTCGCTGGTAACGGTGCCGGGATTGAAGTCACGGGCTACGGAACGGTGGAGCAAGTTGTGTGCCGGATTCGCGCCAAAGGCCCATGCGACCTATGTAATAAACTGTTATTAAACAAATTATCTGGCGCGGATTAACACCTTTGTGGACACCGCCATGGCGATGCGCGCGACTCGGATCGGTGCGCTACGGTGCGCTTTGCGCAACGACGGTGCGGACCGACTCGAATACCGGCGCGCCGCTGTTCGTCGCTCGGGTGGTCGGGTAAAATGGCGCTTGCCGTACTTTGCGCCGCTGGCAGTGATCCATGTACCGAACCACGACTTCTATTTCTTTCTGCTACGGCCATCGGCTGCTTGAGCACCAGGGCATGTGCCGTCACCTGCATGGACACAACGCCCGCGCCGTGATCGTACTCGAGAGCGCACGGCTCGATGCTCTGGGTATGGTGGTCGATTTCAATGACGTCAAATCCAGCATCAAGTCCTGGCTCGACCGCGATATCGACCACACCATGTTGTTGTACCGCGACGATCCATTCTTGGAAGTCATGCGCGCTCACGGTGAGCGTGTCTATGTCATGGACTGCAATCCGACCGCCGAGAACATCGCGCGCATGATTTATAACTACGCACAAGAGCAGCACTTCCCGGTGGTCGAAGTGGTGCTTTGGGAAACCGACAGCAGTAGCGCCAGTTACCGCCCCTGATCAGCGCAGATGTTTTCTCTCCCGCAGACTTAAGCTCGTCACAGACGCGGCATTTCGTGTGGGCTGCGCGGCACAATAAAAAACCTGAACAGATGGTAATTTTTTCAAGCCCGAATTTCACCGCGCGTACCGTTAGAATGGTTGCGCTTGCACCGCGGAGGTAACGACAAACAACACTGTATCCAGTACGCGAGGTATTGCATGATCCACGCCAGCTCGCTAACGCGAAGCTATGGCGAGTTCAAAGCGGTCGATGATGTCAGTTTTGACATCGGTCGTGGCGAAGTCGTCGGTCTGCTCGGCCACAACGGCGCCGGCAAGACCACCATCATGAAAATTCTTACCGGTTACCTGGAACCGACTGCCGGTAGCGCCAGCGTCGATGGTCTCGACGTAGTAAAGCAGCGCCAGATGGCACAACAGCGCATCGGCTATTTGCCCGAAAACTGCCCGCTGTATCCCGAAATGACCGTAATCGACTACCTGGAGTATCAAGCCGAGTTGCACGCCGTACCGGAGCGCGACCGGCTTGCCGCTTTGCGTACCGCCATTGCCCGTACCGAACTGGCATCCAAGGCGACACAGCGAATTGCCATTCTGTCGCGCGGTTACCGTCAGCGCGTCGGCGTGGCGCAGGCCATCCTGCACCAACCGCAGGTGCTGATATTGGATGAACCGACCAATGGCCTTGATCCGGCGCAGATTCAACATATGCGCACACTACTGCGTGAGCTTGCCGAGCACGCGACGGTGGTGCTTTCCACGCACATTCTTCAGGAGGTGCAGGCAATCTGCGACCGCGTGCTTATTCTGCGCGCCGGCCGACTGGTGTTGGACGCCAAGCTGGACGAACTGGATCGCGGCCGTCGTCTGCTGCTGGCGGTCGATTGTTCACCTGAGGGCGCGCAGGGGGTCCTGGCCGGCGTCGAAGGGGTGCGCTCGGTAGACTGTCTGGACGCCGATGCCGGCCGGTACCGTTACGCCTTGTCGATGGAGGGCGCCGACCCGCAGGAGCTGGCGCCGCGCGTCGCGCGCGCCGTATCAAAGGCCGGCTGGGCGCTATACGCGTTGCAGCGCGAGTCGCGCGACCTGGAAACCGTGTTCCGCGACATCAATCAAGTCGAGGCCCGGGAGATGGTGCATGCGTGACGTGCTGCGCATCGCGCGCAAGGAGATGGCGACCCTGTTTGCATCACCGATCGCCTACCTGTTTCTGGCCGCATTTCTGGCGGTGAATTTATTTATCTTCTTCTGGGTGGCGACCTTCTTCGCGCGCAATATCGCCGACGTCACGCCGCTATTCCAGTGGATGCCGGTGCTGCTGATTTTTCTGGTTGCCGCCTTAAACATGCGCCTGTGGAGTGAAGAGCGACGCGCCGGTACGCTGGAAATGCTGCTGACCGCGCCGGTGTCGCCGACGCGCTTGGTATTGGGCAAGTTTGTCGCCTGCCTGGGCTTGGTGGCGGTAGCGCTGGCGCTGACCTTGCCACTGCCGGTAACCGTTTCGTTGCTCGGACCGCTCGACTGGGGTCCGGTCGCGGGCGCTTATGTTGCCAGCTTGCTACTGGCCGCGGCTTATATCGCCATCGGTCTGTATGTCTCATCACGTAGCGACAACCAAATCGTCAGCTTGATCGCCACGGTGCTCATTTGCGCCGTGTTTTATTTGGTTGGCAGCAATGGCTTCGTCGACCTGTTCGGTTATCGCACCGCCGATTTTCTACGCTTGCTCGGTAGCGGTTCACGCTTTGACTCGATTACCCGCGGCGTCATCGATGTGCGTGACTTGTACTATTACGTCAGCCTGGTCGGCGTGTTTCTGGCCCTGAATGTATTTAATCTGGAGCGCATGCGCTGGGCGGCCGACCGGCGTAACGCCCGGTCACACACCGTCTGGCGCGCGCTGACGTTGTTGTTGGCCGCCAATTTTCTGGTCGGCAACTTGTGGTTGCAGCAGATCGGTTGGGCGCGCGCCGATCTCACTAAGGGGCATATCTATTCCATTTCGCCGGCGACGCGACACTATCTGTCGGAGTTGCGCGAACCGTTGTTGATTCGCGGCTACTTCAGTGCGCACACGCATCCACTTCTGGCGCCTCTGGTCCCGCAGCTACGCGATTTGCTGAAAGAGTACGCAGTCGCGGGCCACGGCAAGGTGAACGTAGAGTTTGTCGATCCGCAGCAGCATCCGAATATCGAGCGTCGAGCGCGGCAAAAATACGGCATACAACCGGTTGCTTTCCGCGAAGCGAATCGTTATCAAGCCGGCGTGGTTACGTCTTACTTTAACATCCTGATCAAATACGGTGACCAATATCAGGTACTGAACTATCGCGATTTGATTGACGTAAAAGCGCGCGGCGCCACCGGCTTGGATGTGCGCCTGCGCAATCCCGAGTATCAGATTACGCGCAGCATTAAAAAGGTGCTGTACGGTTATCAGGGTGGCGGCGATTTGTTCGCCAATATCAGCCGGCCGGTTACCTTGCACGGTTATATCTCCGCGACAGCGAAGTTACCCAAACCGTTGGCGCATCTGCGCGAACAACTCGACCAAACGCTCACGCAACTCAAGCAGCAGGCGCACGGTAAGCTGCTCGTCGATATCCGTGATCCGCAAGCCAACGGTGGTGTGCTGGCACGGCAGATCGGCGCCAAGTACGGATTCCAGCCGTTGACCTTGGGTTTGCTCAATGACTCGAAGTTTTATTTCTACATCATGCTGCAGTCCGGCAGCCAAACGGTGCCGGTGCCGTTGCCGCGTGAGTTGACCGGCGCGGCGCTAAAGCGCGGCATCGAGGCCGGTCTCAAACGCTTCGCCAATGGCTTTCTGCGCACTATCGACGTTTACACGCCGGGGGCCGGTGACGGCGGCTATGCCCGGGTCGGCAAAAGTTATCGAACGTTGATGGACAAGCTGCGCGAGGACGCGGTAGTGCAGCCGACGTCATTGAAGTCCGGCCATGTCGCCGACGCCGCAGACCTGCTATTAGTGATGGCGCCCGAGACACTGAATAAAGACCAGGTGTTCGCCATCGATCAGTTTTTGATGCGCGGCGGCACGGTCATCATTGCCGCCTCGCCGTATTCGATCGGTCTTGGTCAACGCCGCCTGAGTGCGCATCGCCAGTCGACCGGATTGGAGAAGTGGCTGGCGTTTCAGGGCTTGTCGTTAAAGCCGACGCTGGTGCTCGATCCACAAAACATGCCGTTCCCGATCCCGGTGAGTCGCGATATCGGTGGCATGATGGTGCAGGAAATCCAGAGCATCAACTACCCATACTTTGCCGACTTGCGCCGTGCTGAGATGAATCGCACCAGTGGCATCACCGCCGGCATCGATCAGTTGACCTTCAACTGGGCATCGCCGCTGGTCATCGATGCGGCGCGCAACAAGTCGCGCAAAGTAGTCCGCCTGCTGCACACGTCCAGCGGTAGCTGGACATCGAGTTCGGACAACATCGAGCCCAATTTCGCCGCCAACGGCGCGCTCGGTTTCGCACCGGGCAAGCAGCGCGGCCCGCAATGGGTTGCCGCTGCGGTGCAAGGGCGTTTCCAGTCGTATTTCAAAGGCAAGCCGTCGCCTTTACTGCAGCAAGGCGGCGCCAGTAAAGCGGCACACGGTGCGCACGACGCCAAATCTTCCGATAAACAGGGACCGCCACGGGTAACGGGCGTGATCGACCACTCGCCGAAGTCAGCGCGCCTGATGCTGTTCGGTTCGGCTACGTTTGCCAGCGACACGGCGCTGAGCCTGGCCACCAGCGCTACGCAGACGCGTTACCTCGGCCCGGTGCAACTGATTCAGAACGCGGTCGATTGGTCGCTCGAAGACCCGGCGCTATTGGCTATCCGCGGGCGCAGCGAGTTCGCTCGAATGTTGCGGCCGTTGGATCACGATGCGCAACTGTTCTGGGAATATCTGAACTACGCGCTCGCGTTGCTGGGCCTATTGATCGTCTATATGGTACAGCGGCAACTGCGCGCGCGGCGCCAACACTATTACCGCCGCGTGCTGCTCAGCGAAGGAGGGGCGTGAGGCATGCAGCGGTCGCTCATTATTCTGAGTAGCGTACTGGTCGTACAGGTGGTGCTGGCGCTGGCGCTCTCTGTGCACGGGACATCGGTCGATGCGCTGCCGCCCGGCCAAGCGTTACTGAACTTCGATCCGGCCAAGGTTGACCGCGTTTCCATCGCCTCGCCCGGCAAGGCCACACTGGTGCTGGTCAAAACCGGGCACGGCTGGAACATGCCGCAGCATTTCGATTTTCCGGCGTCGCAGCCTAAAGTCGAATCTTTTCTGCGCGGCTTGGCCGGTCTCAAGCCGCGCCTGCCGATCGCGACCAGCCGCGATGCGCGCGCGCGTTTTAAAGTCGGCGCCAAGCACTATGCGCACAAGATCACCCTGCAGTCGAATGGTCACACCGTGGCCCGCGTATTTCTGGGTGAGGCCGACGGCGCCCGGCGCAGTTATGCGCGCGTAGTCGGTCAGCCTGCCATCTATGAGGTGACGCTGGGCGCCTATCAGGCCAATGCGGATGCCGATGTTTGGGGCAACCCCGATTATCTGCACCTGAAAACAAGTGACATCGCGCGCCTGCAGTTGCCGCAGGTTACGCTCGAACGCAGTAAGGACGCTTGGCGCGTGTCTGCGCTCGCCGGCGGAAAGCGCGTCGATGCGGCGCGATCCGCCGCGCTGGTAGCCGACCTGGCCAACTTGTCTTATGACGCCGTGCTCGGCGACCAGGATCGGCCCGCTTACGGACAAGCGAAACCAGTGCTGCGTGTCAGCGCGGCGCTCAAATCCGGTTCGAAAATCACCTATGTGTTTTCCAAGCCGGCCAAGGGCGACGACTATGTGCTGAAGACATCGGCGCATCCGTTTTATTTCAAGATACCGGCCTACGCCGTGACGCCGTTGTTGGGTGTTACGCCGGCCAAGTTGGCGCAGGCCAAGCCGCCAGCAAAAACCTCCCACAAGGCCGCCGCGCCGTCCAAATCCAGCAATTCCTGAAGCCGTCATACCGCGGCCGATTTATGCGTCGGCGATGTTGGGCCGCCGCCGGCCGATCCAGTGTCGATCCGGCGCCGATCCGCGGCACGGCCAGCAGCAAGGCAGCTATATCTGCTTGACAATATATACGATATAACATATATATCGTTTTATGCATATAAAGCCTGACAGCCTGTTTGCCGCCCTCGCCCACCCGCTGCGCTTGCGCGCGATGCAGTTGCTCGCCAGCGAGCATGAACTGTGCGTGTGTGAGTTGACGCATGCCCTGGCGGTCGCACAACCGACCATTTCGCGCCATCTGGCGCTGCTGCGCGAAGCCGGACTGGTGCAGGATCGGCGCCAGGGTTTGTGGATCTACTACCGCCTGAATACACAGCTACCGGGTTGGGCGCAAGACGCCATCCGTGTCGTCGCCGCGGGCATCGCTGACGACGAACCCTACGCGCGCGATCGCGCCGAACTGGCCACCATGCCCAACCGACCCGGCGCGCGCTGTTGCGCCTGAACGGGAACCTGAAACGAAACCGACGAGGACTACGCTATGAGCCGTTTCCATATACACATCGCGGTTGACGATCTGCCGCGCAATATCGCCTTTTACTCGGCGCTGTTTGGTGTCATGCCAACCGTCTCGAAGGACGATTATGCGAAGTGGCAACTGGATGATCCCAAGCTCAATTTTGCCATTTCCACGCGCGCTGCGAAGCGCGGGCTGGACCACGTCGGCCTGCAGGCCGAAGACGATGCCGAGTTGGCGTCGTTGCGCCA
>JASBUN010000062.1 GCA_030147845.1 Gammaproteobacteria bacterium | reverse complement strand
ACCTTGCAACAGAGTCCATTCACCCGTCGATCAATCCCTGACTTCGCAAGCCAGTCAGTATCTCCCGTACCAGTTCCTCGGCAACAAATTTGGTCAGCACCGAATTCGCTCCGCAACGCTCGGCACGCTCCAAATTAACGTTGCCGTTAAGTGACGTATGCAACAATACGTAAAGACTGGACCAACTGGCGTGCTGACGAAGCTCCTTGGTCAGAGCGTAGCCGTCAAGTTCGGGCATTTCAATGTCGGCAATGACCATGGCGATGCCTTGAGGGTGCTCGGCGTCGTACAAACCAATACGATCCAATACGCCCAGCGCCTCGCGCCCATCGCGCGCCATGGCATAGCCGATGTTGAGCTGGTCGAGTATGCTAGCGGTATGACGGCGAGCAACAGTGGAATCGTCTACCACTAACACGCGCGCCGAACACGTGGTCGCCGATACCGGGCCGCATAATTCCAAGTCGGGGTTACTGGCTCCAGTGACCTCGGCTAACACGCGTTCGACGTCCAGAATTTGCACTAACTTACCGTCAATCGCTGTCACGCCGGACATGTAGCTATTCGTTCCGCTAGCCGACGGCGGCGGCAACACCGAGCGCCAAGGACATTCGACGATACGATCAACGCGCCCGATCAGCAGACCCTGGTGACTGCGGTTGAACTCGGTGACGATGACCCACAGCGGACCGTCGTTACTATCGATCGGACGACGACCGAGCGCGGCGGCCAGATCGATGACCGAGATGGTGCGCTCCCGTAAATGCGCGATACCGCGAATGGCGAAGTGCGCTTGCGGGAGGCGTGTCAGGCTCGGGCATGGCACGATCTCCTGCACTTTTAGCACATTGATGCCAAAGCGCTGTTGTCCGCGGAGTTCGAACAGCAGCAAATCCAGGCGATCGTCGCTGTTGTCGCCCACCACTGCGTCAGATACTTTGTCCATATGCGGTTTCCACCTGTGCGTGGTGGCCAGTACGTGTTGCCGGTATCGTCGACACGTACTGGCCGGATCACATCAACTCTTGAAACGCGCCACCATCGCTTGCAGATTGCCGGCCAAGCGCGCCATCTCGGCGCTGGCAGTGGACGCTTGTCCTGCACCCTGCGCGGTCTCGACCGCTATTTCGTTGATGGAAACGATATTGCGGTTGATTTCCTCGGCGACCGCGCCCTGCTCATCGACCGCACTGGCGATTTGCGAATTCATGTCGGTAATGGTCGACACGGCGCGGGCAATATCGTCCAGAGCAATGCTCGCCTCTTCAGCCTTTTGCACACTATTTTGGGCCTGCTCGCGGCCCTGCTCCATCGCAACCACGGCCTGCTTGGCGCCCGTCTGAAGTCGTTTGATCATCGCTTCGATCTCTTGCGTCGACTCCTGAGTTCGGCTGGCAAGCGTACGCACTTCATCGGCGACAACGGCAAAACCGCGCCCCTGTTCCCCGGCCCGTGCCGCCTCGATCGCCGCGTTCAATGCCAACAAGTTGGTTTGCTCGGCGATACCGCGAATGACGTCGAGCACCTTACCAATATTGTCGCTATCCGATTCCAGCGAATGAATCGCGTCACCGGTGCGCTGAACCGCCTGCGCTAATTCATCGATGGCCGCCGCGACAGCGCCTACGACTTGTTTGCCATGCATACTCTTGGCGTCTGCCTCGTGAGCGCTATCGGATGCACCAGATGCGCTGCGCCCTACCTCCTGCACTGCCGACGTCATTTCATTCATCGCCGTCGCGACCTGTTCGGTTTCTTGCGTCTGGCGGTTGACACCCTGGTTGGTCTGCTCGCTGATAGCAGACATTTCTTCCGATGCCGATGCCAGTTGACTGGTTGCGCCGCCGATCTGGTCGACCAGGGCTTTGATGGTGTCGATCATTTGATTGAAGGCCGCGGCCGTTTTGCCAAACTCGTCGTTCGAGTCAATGGCGACGCGCAACGTCAAATCCGAATCGGTTGCCACGCGCTCAGACGTATTACGCAAAGCATTGAGCGGTACCAGCACCGAACGAAACGTCCACACGCCGAGGGCCAGCACGAGGCCGAAAATAACCGCCGCGATTATCAGCTCCCAGCGATCGATGGTCGACACTGTGGCGCCGATGTCCTGCCGCTCGGTTTTCACCACCAGCAATCGCAGATCTTCGATCTGGCCCAGCTTGGCGGCAATGGCGTCGATAGAGGTGTACAACAACCCGTCGAACTCATTCAGTTTTCCGAGCGTACCCGGCTGCGCCTGGCCGAGATTTGATTTTAATCTTTCGATGTCGCCATTGGCGCCGGCAAACAGCGTCTCGGCTTCGCTGGCCAAGGCCGCTTCGCGGACGGTCAGCTCAGTCGATTTGAAGCGCCGCCAATGCTCGGTAATGTCGCGTTGTGCCTGACCAATCGCGTCCGCCGCTTGTGCCGGCGTGATGCGTCCGGCGCGTGCTTTGTTGACCGCACCGACTACGTCGATCGCATAGCGGTCGGCGACGATATTCAAATCCTTCAGCGGTGCCAGCCGATTGTCGTACATGCTCACGGCCGACTTGCTGATAACGCCAAGGCCCCAAATGGAAGCGCCCACCGTCAATATCAACGCCAGCAACGGCACACCCACCGATATCGAAAGTTTCGTTTTAATCGAAATATCGCGAATTCTCATGGTTAGATCCCCGATCACAGTCTTCTTGTTTTTGTCGCTATCCATGTCAACCCGTCAGTTATTTGTCACCTAGCGCATACCACGGCGCACGAACGGGCATATCGTCGCGGGTCGTATAAAACTTAAGTTTTTAAATGTAAATCTGCGTAAATTCGAAAAAATCGCTTAATTTGGCGCGTGTACATACATTTTTTGCCACCTGATAAGGTATTTTTAATGCATCTTATGTGACGGTTGAGGGGAGTCGGCGGAATCAATATTCGAACGCAGATGCGCATGTCCGTTAACTCTGTGCGATCTACGGTTCGTCGTCGCTTCCCATCTCGCCTGCAACCACCTATACAAACAACGGCACGCTTATCTCAGCGGTCATGGCACAAGGTAAGCCATGCCTACAAGGTCGGGCGGCTAGATTGAGTGTCGGGTCGATTTTGTAGGCACGGATTTATCCGTGCAGAATTCACATATCACGGCATGAGATAACACATTTATCTCGGCGCGCCTTGCGCCGTGGCGAGTGCATCATCAGTTACGGTGATCGAACCCCAATCTCCCGCCCAGCCGCTAAGCTCGCAAACAAAATACCGAGGTTATACGTTTCCGTCCGCGCACGAACAGATCAACCGGATCAACGCACGGCTGAAGCCGTGCCTACAAGGTCGGGCGGGTAGATTGAGGGTGTCGGGTTGATTTGTAGGCACGGATTTATCCGTGCAGAATTCGGCGTCGTAAGCGCCAACGGCGCACCACGCAATTGCGGATCCGGCACTGGGTGTCGACCGCCCACGCTGTACTTCTTTTCTGCGAATCTGACAGAACGGCTGCACTACAATACAATAAGCCCCTCAAATACGACCGGGAGCGGCCGCGTGAAACTGAGCGTTGACGAATTCAGAGCGTGGGAACACAAATGCATCACATTGCTCGGCATGTCCGGTGTCGGTAAGACGCGCCTGGCGAATATGTTGAGGCGCAACGACTGGTTCCATTTTTCCGGCGACTACCGCATCGGAACACGCTACCTGGACGAGCCTATTCTGGACAATATCAAGCAGCAGGCCATGCGGGTGCCGTTCCTGCGCGACTTGCTGCGATCGGACTCCATCGGCATCGTCAACAACATCTCGGTGGATAATCTGCAACCGGTAGCCAGCTTTTTGGGCAAGCTCGGCAATCCCGAACACGGTGGGCTGACGCTAAGGGAGTTCAAACGCCGGCAGGAGTTGCATCGTCACGCCGAGATCGCCGCCATGCACGACGTGCCCGAATTCGTACGTAAAGCACAGGAGATATACGGCTACAAGCACTTCGTCAACGACGCCGGCGGCAGCGTCTGCGAGCTTGACGACCCGGAAATCTTGCGCATACTGAACGAGCACACGCTAATGCTTTATATCAAGGCTACAGAGGAAGACGAACGCGAGTTGATCCGCCGCGCCGAGGCCGACCCGAAGCCTCTGTACTATCGCGAGGAATTTCTCGACCAGCAGCTCGATGCTTACATGAACGAGCGCGGTCTGCCCTACGTAGCGTTGATCGAGCCGGACGACTTTGTCCGCTGGATGTTCCCGCGTCTATTTTATGCGCGCATCCCACGGTATGAGTCGATCACCGCTGCGGCCGGATATACGGTGAGCACGGATGAACTGGCGAAGGTACACGACGAATCCGATTTTTTGCGCCTGGTCGAACGCGCGCTGGAGCGCCAAGCCTGATGCCGGCGACACGTTGAACCATGAGGTTATAGGCCATGCCATTGGTTGCCAATTCCAATCTTCCCGCTTTTGAACGCTTGAAGCAGAACGGCGAAACGGTGCTGCCGCGCGATCTGGCATTACGTCAGGATATACGTGAAATGCATATCGGGCTGCTCAACATGATGCCGGACGCCGCGTTATCGGCAACTGAACGCCAATTCTTCCGGCTCATCGGCGAAAGCAATCAGATTGCGCAATTCTATATGCACCCGTTCACGCTGCCGCAATTACCGCGCAGCGCCGAAGGCCGTGCGCATATCGAGCGCTATTACGAAACCTTCGATCAAATAAAGAACGAGGGCCTGGATGCGCTCATCGTTACCGGCGCCAACGTGTCGCAGCCGAATCTTTCCCTGGAAGCATTTTGGCAACCATTAATCGAAGTCATCGACTGGGCTTATGCCAATGTCACCTCAACGCTGTGTTCGTGCCTGACCACTCACGCCGTAATGGAGTTTCGTTACCGGCAGAAACGCCGGCCGCTGGGTTTCAAGCGCTGGGGCGTGTTCGCTCATCGCGTAGTCGATCGCAAGCATCCGCTCACCGTGGGGGTAAATACGCGTTTCGACGTGCCGCATTCGCGCTTCAATGGCATCACGCGCGAGCGGTTCGAAGAGGCCGGCCTACACGTGTTGGTAGAGAGCGAGCAGGCGGGTTCGCATCTAGCCGTCAGTGAAGACGGCTTTCGACTGGTCTTCTTCCAAGGTCATCCGGAATACGACACTATCAGCTTGCTGAAGGAATACAAACGCGAGGTGTTACGATTTGCGCGCCGCGAGCGCGACGATTATCCGCCGTTTCCCGACAATTATTTCAGCGCGATCCATCAGGCGATCCTTGAGGAATATCATGACCGCTTGCGGCATGCGCTAGACCGTAAGCTTACGCTGCCGGAAATGCCGGAACAGTTGATCGCGCCATCACTCGACAACACTTGGCACGATACCGCCGAAGCGGTCATCAACAACTGGATCGGTACTGTCTATCAGGTCACACATCATGACCGTAGACTACCGTTCAAAGAAGGACTCGACCCGTCCAACCCGTTGGGTTTGCACTGGTGAGTCGGTACAAACGCGCCAAACCGGGTCCAAACGGCGGGGTCGGCTAGCGCGGGCGACGCGGTGTCCAGGCTGATATACCTCGACCACCGCTGCGGGCATTGAGATCGTCCGCACAACGCTGCGCATAATCCTGTACTTGATTGACCGAACCGCGTCGGCATCCGGTGATCGCTGAGCGACCGTTATCGATCACGTAGCAGCACCAGTCGTCACCGCCTTCACCATCCGGGCTAGCGGTCGCGGTCACATCAGTGACCACGTACGGCGCCGGCACTTTTCTTTCTTCGACGGCAGATTCAACTACGGGAGATGTTTCGCCAACGCGTACTTTCACCACAGATACCATGTCACTCTACCTCCTGCTTCGTCTCGCCCGCACGCAAATCGAGCGGCGATAGCACGGGCTGCCATTACGCCGCCGGTGCTGGAAGGATGAACAGACTCACGGACCGACGATTTATGCCTACCGTCAGCCGTTCGCGGGTCCAAAAAAATACCGGGGGCGCGTTATCGACGTAGTCACGCCGCCCAGTCTGGCTTGAATTTTGGTATGTCGGCCTGACAGAAGCAGGTCGTAACAGACACAAGCGGCCCGTCACATATACCTGGTAGCCCCAATGCCGGTCGGTTTAGAACGACATACTGCACGCCTAATCGGCAGCAGCACGTTGGTCATCATACCACAGATTGCGACCAGGTCGGGGCGAATGACCCGCTATAACGCAACGTCGAGCGGCTTTACCCAACCAAAATGCCTGGAATTTGATTGTGGGAGGGCGTAGACTGAACGTTGCTGCAGTTCGTGGCATTTGGTTCATCAGGTGACCCTCCGGCACGCCTTGCGAGACCCCAGTTCATGACCTGCACGCAACCCTGTTGATTCTTGTTCGAGGAAAAGTGTAATGGCTACAGGCACCGTGAAGTGGTTTAACGATTCCAAGGGTTTCGGCTTTATTGCGCAGGACAATGGCGGAGACGACGTATTCGTTCATTTCAGCGCCATCCAGGGCAGCGGTTTTCGCACGCTGACCGAGGGCCAGAAAGTGTCATTCGATGTCCAGACGGGTCCAAAAGGGCCGCAGGCGAGTAACGTTCAGCCCGAGTAATCGGGGCGACCCTCGAAATAGTAGACCGCGAGACTCCGCCTAAGGGCTGAGTTTCGCGCTGGTATCCCCCGCACTGCGGTACGGCAAGCTGTTATTTGCCCACGCCGACGTCACAGTCTAGGCGTGCGCCCATTTCTTCGACCGACAATGGCGCGCCGATCAGAAAACCTTGCACGAGATCGCAGGCTTGTTCGCGTAAAAACTGCAGTTGCTGCTCGGTTTCGACGCCCTCGGCGACCACGCTTATGTTCAGGCGTTTAGCCATAGCGATGATCGCCTCCACGATCGCGGCGTCATCCGGGTCGCGGGTCACATCGCCGATGAACGCCCGATCGATCTTTAGTGTATCGATAGAAAAGCGTTTCAGGTAACTCAGCGACGAATAGCCAGTGCCGAAGTCGTCGATCGCCAGACGCACGTTCATTTTCAATAGCTGTCCGAACGTCTCCATCGTCTCTAAGTCGTTTTGAACTAAAACACCCTCGGTGATCTCAAGCTCGAGGAAACTTGCATCCAAACCGGTCTCTTCAAGGGTACGGGCAACCATTTGCGCAAGCCCCGGGGCATTAAATTGGCGGCTCGACAGGTTGACCGCCAGATAGATCGAATCGTGCCCACTCTGCTGCCAGCTACGTACCTGGCGACACGCCGTGGCAAGCGCCCACTCGCCGAGCTCGAAAATTAAACCGGTTTCCTCGAGAATCGGAACAAAATTAGCCGGCGAAACCAACCCGAGCTCCGGGTGCTGCCAGCGCACCAGCGCCTCGACCGCCGCGATCTTGCCATGCACTAAATCGGTCTGCGGCTGGTAATGCAAAATGAATTCGCCACGCTGCAAGGCATGGCGTAGGTTGGTCTCCATGCTCAATCGCTCAAACGCCTTGACGCTCATATCGGCCGAATAAAATCGGTATGTGTTGCGCCCCTGCTCCTTGGCGCGGTACATGGCGATGTCCGCGTGACGAAGCAGCGCCTTGGGATCTTCGCCGTCAAGAGGCTCCATACTTACACCGATACTTGCGGTGAGATACAACTCCCGCCCACGATATTCGAACGGTCGCGTAAATGCCTCGATGAGCTTGGTCGCCACCGGCGCAACGCTATCCGCGTCGCGTATATCCTCGAGAATGACCGCAAACTCATCGCCACCAAGTCGGGCGATAGTATCGCCGTCACGAACACAGCTCCGCAGTCGGCGTGCGGATTCCTGCAGCGCAAAATCACCGACATCGTGGCCCAGCGTGTCGTTAATGACCTTGAATCGATCCAGATCGAGAAAAAGTACGGCGACCATATACTCTCGTCCGCGACTGCGCGCTAACGCGTGCTCGAGACGATCTGCAAATAAGGCGCGATTAGGCAATCCGGTCAAAACATCGTGATGCGCCAGATACTGCAAGCGCTCTTGAGTCTGCATGCGTTCGGTAATGTCTTTGCCGGTGGAAACAAAATGGGTGACATGGCCATTTCCGTCCTTGACCGGACTAATGGTTTTTTCTTCGTAGTACTCTGAACCATCATTACGCCTATTGATGAACACTTCCTGCAACACTTCACCCGCCAGGATCGTACTCCACACATGCTGGTAGAAACTCGCGTCGTGATTGTCGGAGCGCAGAACCGACGGCGTGCGACCCATGACTTCGGCCTTACGATAGCCGGTCACATTCTCGAACGCAGGATTAACGTATTCAATGACGCCGTGGACGTCGGTGATCATTACCATCTCCGCCGTCTGTTCCAGTGCGCTCGACAGCTTACGCATCCAGACCTCGGCATGGCGCCGCTCGGTGACATCGCGTGCGGCGCCCTCCACACCGACGACGTTGCCGGCCAGGTCATATAGGAATTGGGCATTACTCCATACCCACACGGTGTGCCCATCTTTATGCCGCAACGCCGTTTCATAACTGTGTACGCGGCCGCCTTCGCGCTGCAAAGCTTCGAGAAAGTCTTGGCGGCGTCCGGGGTCGACATAAAAATCTGTAATCCGCCGACCCAGCAACTCTTCGATTGTGTAACCGAGTAAGCGCTCGGCCGAATCCGAGGCGCGCAGCAGCACGCCGTCGCTGTCCACGCGATAATACGTATCCTGCATACTATTGAGAATATTACTCAATTCACGCTCGGACGCCTTGAGACGCTCGATCGCTGATTTTTCGTCCGTAATATCGGTCGCAATACCCTCCAAATAGCCGCGTTCCTCAAACGCTTTTGCGGTATAGCGAATCCAGATCACGGAACCATCATTACGCGTCATGCGCGCTTCAAAATTAGTCACCTCGCCATCAGTTCGTAACCGCGACAACATGCGCTCGCGTGTACCGTCATCAAGATAGCGCTCCGATGCCACATAACATCCAATCGCATCATCTCGATGAAGAAATCCAAACATGTTCGCGAAACGATTATTGCACTCGAGCAGCTTGCCATCCGATAAACGCGTTCGCCATAACCCCACTTGGGCATTGTCGAAAATGCCGCGATACTTTTCCTCGCTCTCGCGCAACGCGTCTTCGGCGCGCTTACGTTCGGTGATGTCGATTGATACGCCGATGACACCAGTTACTCGCCCGCCCTCTTCCAATGCCGGTGAACAGTGCGACTCAAACATATGGCCGTTGACACCAATCTCGGCGACGAACGCTTCCCCGGCGAGCGCCCGGCGCACATAGTCCAACACCTGCGGTTCATCTTTGTAGGCCTCCAGCGCCGACGCACCGACCATCTCCCCCGGCGCCAAGCCCAACGCCTCAAGACCCTGACCGTCGGACAAGGTGAACACGCCGTCGCGATCCAGCGCCCACAAGACCACCGGCGCATTGGCGATTACGTTGCGCAGCAAATCCTCGTGCCGACGCAGCGATTCTTCGGCCTGCTTGCGCATGGTAATATCGAACATGAATCCCTGCAGCCCGACAACGCGATCGGCCGAAGTCAGCACCTGAACGCTGTCGCGTATCCATACGATCCGCCCATCGGCCGCTAACATTCGATATTCGAAATCATGATCCTTGCCCTGCGCGGTGGCGCCGCGGCAATAATCAGGCGCCCAAGCGCGATCGTCGATGTGCAGATGATCTTCCCAAAAATTGGGCTCGTACCATTGCTCCACCGGATAACCCAATATCTTGGTTGCTTGGGGGCCGACATAACGGAATTGCCAAGACGATATGTCCGCTTCCCACGGAATTGCGCTGGCGGTTTCGACCAGGTGTCGGTAATACGGTTCGTTACGCGTCACCGATTCGATGAAAGTGCTAACGTCGAACAGCGACAGTAGTACTCCGACCACATTTGACGTCGCGTCGAGAACCGGAGCCACCGTCCAACTCCAACGCGCACGGTCGTGCAGGCGCGCGCCGGGCCCGTCGTCGCGCCATGCATCCATGCGTTCGGCAACACCGGTCGCCACTACGCGCCGCAAACATTGCTCTTGATCCGCGTTGGGAAATAGCGACAAATAGTTTTTGCCGGGGTAGTAGTCCGCCGGTCGGCCGTCGTGTTCGGCAAAAGTCGCATTGACCAGGACAAAATCGAATCGCGGGTCCAGATAGGCGATCAACAGACGGCTATGATGAAACACCGCATCCAGCAAGCTTGCGGCGTCCATCTCGCCGACGCTCGACAGCGGTACATTCGTTAGTGTTTGATCTACAGTCATTCCGATTCGCGAACGCCCGGTGGGACGCTGGCTGCTACTCCCAATGCTATGCTTTCGCCGTCTTGCTGAAGACAATCGGCCCGCGGATGCGGGCCTGGTCATGCCGGCCTGCGCGGGCCGATTGTGCACAGAAGCACATTAGCGCATTTTTTTCGAGTGATCTCAACTCAGTAAATGGTGTCAGTTATTCGTTCGAGCCGTTATCGACCGGCCAGCAGCAGCGGTGATCGCACAACAACGCCGCTCCGTCGACGCTACGGTCGCTACCCGCCATGCCCATTCACCACGGTAATTTTTCTTTTTAAAACAGGAATAAATGGGCCATGGCCGCGTCGGCATGAGGACGCCCGCCGCGCCGGGCAGGCGGGTCATCGCACACCGCGGTCCGGACGCTCATACGGCCGGCGCATGCCCCTCCGCGAGCTAGCCGTAACGGACGGTCACTGCGACCAGGCACGCTCGGCGTCATGCGCACCACCGCCCTTCAACCATTATCGGCGTCCTATTCTTGCTTGAAGACCTAGGGCTTGTTTTTCCAGCAAAACTGCACACGAGTGCAAGAAGTTGCACCGGGGGGCTAGACATAAATATCGGTCTGGATAATATTCGGCACGTGTGACGATCACCATTGCCAGCCCCGGTCCGCCGCAACGCTGGCCTGGTCATGGAACATGCGTACATTACGGTTAACCAGGGTCATACCTTAAGGAGGTCTGCGGCCATCATGAGTGACAATTCCCTCTGGTTCGGTTTTCTCGAGGCGGGTGACAAGAGCACTGCCGTCATCATCGATCACGGCCTGAATACGGGAAAACCTGACACCGTATACATTTTCAACCAGTCGCGTGGAAAAATTCTCGAATACAACCGCTCCATCGTCGAGCCAAAATTGCGCGAGCTGAGCTCCCAGGATGCAGATACCAAGGCGGAATTAAAGAACGCCTACCTTCAAGTCCGAGCTGGTTTCGAACCGCGTGCCAGCCGCGTCTTGGACATTCCAGAGCGTGGCGCACGAACCACCGAAGCCGAGCAGCCCAAAGAGAACGATAGCAAGGAGGAACTCGATTTGGTCAGCGTCGGTTCCGACGATGAGATCGAAGACGACACTTGGTCTGATGACGAGAACTGAGCAATGACTTCGCTAAGCACCACGTTTTCCCAACTCCGCGTTGGCGCATGCTTCGAGCTCGAAGGCGGAACCTACGTCAAAGTAAGCCCGCTGATCGCCCGCCACCAAGGCAATGGTCAACAGAAGCTGGTACGCCGCGCCACCACCGTCGGCGTCAACGCAGGGGCGATCACGCAATCGAACCCCGCGCCCGTACATGAACCGGGCCAACTACACGCAATCATCATGGACTTGCATCAGAAATTTGAACAGCATCTGGACGAGTTCGCGCAACAACCGAACGCGCAGACACATCGGCGCATCCGCGCCCAGGCCACTCAGTCACGCAACAGCGCATTACGGCGACTTGGATTGCTTGCGCCCGCGAAGTAGCGCGGGGAACATCCAATTGACCCATCACCTGAGTTAACAGAAACTACGGCGACACAGCGGAAGGTGCCGTCGACGCCGAGCGGCCTGCGCACCTGACTCGCCGTGCGACGACGGTTACCGCGCTTGCGTTCGGAGATACTCGTCGACGCCTTCGGCCACGCTCAGCTCGCCCTCGTTCAGGCGTTCCAAATAACGACGCATCCAGATGCCTACGTGCATGCGCGACTGCCGAAGTTCCAGGTGGATGATCTTCGCCAATGGGCCGCCGCCGTGGATAAATCCGCTTTCAAAAAAATCGCGCTCAGCCTGCGCTTTGTCATAGGCTACGCGCGCAATTTCCGCCCGCCAATAACCATTTTGAAAAGTAAACCGGCCATAGGCCGAACGCGGGTCATTGTCGAACGGTTGCCCGACCGAACCCGTATTCACCACCAGCGTGTGTTGCAGGCGGCGCACCATGGGCCGATGAGTATGGGAACCTACGAATAGATCGCGCGGATCGCCGAGTTTGTGCGCCAACGCCTCGTCGTCCAGATCAGCATGAATTCCATCTCGATTTCCGCGTCGCGACCCATGCGTGATGTGAAATGACGCGCCACCGTCGAGTCCGTCCAGATCGATATGATCGTCCCAGCGCCGGATCTGCGCCAATACGTCCGGCCCGAGACGCTCGCAGGTCCAGCGCGCGAAGCGCTGCAGGTCCGGATGCGATGGTTCCGGCGGCGGCGGATTATCGGCACAGTACAACACGAAAATTTCATGATTGCCGGTAAGAAACCGGCAATCGGGCACGCGCTCCTGCAACAGTCGTACACATTGCAGGCTATAGGGTCCGCGGCTGACCAGATCGCCGTTGACAACGACTTGGTCGGGCCGCCAGTGCTCGACGTCATCAAGCACCGCCTGCAAAGCGGGCACATTGCCATGGATATCAGACAAAACCGCTATTTTCATTCGCTATTGACCAAAGCAGGTGCACCACGATGCAAACAGACAGCCCGCGACCTTGCTATGACGAGGGCAACGGAAATTCGGCCGCGAGCGGCAACCATATTTGTACGCACAAGCCGCCCTCGGCGCGATTACGCGCATCGACCAAGCCGCCGTGGGCCTCGATCGCACGGCGCGTGATGGCCAAGCCTAAGCCGTAGCCGCGCATGCCTTCACCTTCGTCCTCGCGCGCTCGCACAAACGGTTCGAACAGGTCCGCCAAACGCGCCTCGGCAACGCCCGGGCCGCGATCGCAGACCGACACCAGAGCCCGCGATGGCGAATCGACGTGTTCAACGCGAACCTCAACCGCGCTGCCGCTGGCAGTATAGCGCACGGCATTGCGAATGACGTTATCGAACGCCCGTAGCAGCAGGTCGGCCCGCCCGCGCACAACCAAATCGCCGCCGGCATGCAAATCCACCTGCTTATGTACCGCTTCGGCCTCGAAGCGGGCATCCTCGACCACACTTTCCAACAGGCTATTAAGCTCGAGATATTCATCCGTCCCTTGAACCACGCCGGCTTCCAGGCGCGACAACGTCAATAGCTGCCCGACAAGCGCGTCGAGACGGCCGCCTTCGCGCTCAATACGCTCCAGCGCCAAGGCTAACTTGTCCGGTTGCTGGCGCGCCAACGCGACTGCCACTTGCAGCCGCGCCAGCGGCGAACGCAGTTCGTGCGAGACGTCATTCAACAACCGTTGTTGCGCGCCGATCAGCGCTTGCAGACGCCCGGCCATGTGATCGAAATCGCGTCCCAAGTCAGCGATCTCATCACGGCGGCGGCCCAGCCTCGGCATCACCCGGGCGTCCAACCGACCCTCGGCTAAACTTTGTGCGGCGCGGCTGAGATGGCGCAATGGCCGGGTCAGATACCAGGCCAACGCAGCGCTGAACAAGACGCTGGCAAACAGCGCGATACCCAAGCGCACGTAAAAAGGATCGGGGCCAAAACGCGCATGCCGACGGCCACCGCCAAGATGGGGTAAACGTGCGGGGACGAACAATAAATAACGCTGGCCGTCGGGAGTGGTAACACGCGCGACGTTGGCGGCCGCTGCGCCCTGATCCAGCGCGCCGCGCGCGCGCCGCAGGGCGCCCTCCGGCACGATACGCTGCAGCGCATCACGCCCGTCATCGCCAACCACCATCACCGGCAGACGCCGACGTCCGGGCCACTGCCGCGCCAGTTGGCGCAATGCTTCAACGCCGCCATATTGCATCGCTGTCGATACCGAAACGATGTTGCGACCCGCCCATGGCCCGGCAGCCAAGTCGTTGAGTTCGGTTAAGCGTTGCTGGTTGTGTATATAAAACAGCAACCCAACCGCCGCCGTCATCAGAACCAATGTCAGCCAGAAACCAAGAAAAATTTTCCAAAACAGCCGCCCCATAAGCTCACCCGCCAATGTACTGGTAGCCTAAACCGCGCACGGTCTGTATCGGGCTGCGGCCATCATCGAGCTGACCGAGCTTGCGCCGCAAATTACTCAGATGCATATCGATGCTGCGATCATAACGTGTCAACGGTCGACCCATGGCGCGTTCTGAAAGCTGCGCTTTGGACACGATGTGTCCGGCGGCGCTCACTAATACCTCCAGCAAATTGAATTCAGTGCTGGTCAGATCCAACAACTCGCCCTGCCAGTGCGCGCTGCGCTCAGATACGCTGAGGACTAGCGCACCGGCTCGATGAACACCTCCGTCAGCGGCCTGCGTCGGGACTGTGCGTCGCAAGATTGCGCGCAACCGCGCCACCAGTTCGCGCGGGTTGCAGGGCTTGGCAAGATAGTCGTCGGCGCCGAGTTCCAGACCAATGATGCGATCGACATCATCACCCTTGGCGGTCAGCATCAATACCGGCGTATGACTGTCGCGCCGGATGCGCTGCAGGGCGTCGATGCCATTGAGTTTGGGCAGCATGATATCCAGTACCACCACATCGTGGGCACCTCTCAACGCGCAGCGCACGCCCTCGAGGCCATCATGCGCCGTGTCGACCGCGAAGCCCTCCGGCACCAGATACTCGACCAGCATTTGGCACAACTCGACATCATCGTCGATCAACAACACGCGGTTCATGGCGATCGCACACCGTTCGTATCCGTTTCCTGCCCAAATGGTGCCACAAGCGTGGCGCCCGCGGACTGCTTTTACATAGCTTTACACACTATTACCGGTCCTTTACCCCGGTTTGCGCGGCGTTTGCCCATACTCCATTCAACACACAGGATTCACCAGCACCGAGGGGATGACAACATGCACGCGATAGCTAAACCAAAATTCTTGGTTGCGGTGATCGCCGCGACCATGATCGCCGGACTAACCCCGTCGCCGGCGCACGCCGATCGCATCGTCGAGCACGGCGAACGCGGCGGACGCCACAACGATCACCACCAGTGGCGCGAGGCGCCGCGCGACTACAGTTATCGCGGACTGCACGTGCGCCGCTGGCACGGTCGGCCGCACCGCGGTTATGGCTACTACGATTCCGACCGCGAAGCCTACCGCTTCCTTGCCTTCAGCGCCTTTACCGTGGCGCTGGTCGACCACCTGACGTGGTCGCAACAACGCCTTTACGAATCCGCGCAGATCCGCGCCACCACCGCGCGCCCCGGTGACGTCGTCGTCTGAAACGACGACAACGCGCGCGGCTCGGTAACGGTGATCCGCGATGGCACCAATCGCACCGGGCGGCCGTGTCGGGAGTTCCGGCAGGACGTCACCATTGGCGGCCGCACCGAGCAAGCATACGGCACCGCCTGCCTGCAGACCGACGGCTCATGGCGCATGACCGATTCGAGATGACTCCACCGCGCAGGTACACATGGAGTCGAGTCATCTCGCCGCCGGTGCACCTACGCTCCACGATGACAACCACTGCAAACGAGGTATGACTATGAACAAACGTCGCATTGTACTCAGCACCGTACTCGCCGGTAGCGTATTAGCGCTGTCCGCGACCGGCATCGCCAACGCTAACGACGGCCGAGCGTGTGGCCATGAGTTCAACCAGCAACACAACGGTTACAACCATACAGGTATGTTCAAACATCGCGACGGCGGCCTGCGACACTTGCTACATCGCCTCAAATTGACCGAAAGTCAGCGCGATAAGATTTTCGAGATCCGCTACGCACAGAAGCCGGCGCTGCGTGCAAAGATGAAGGAAATGCGCAAACATCACCAAGCGTTGCGCAGCGCAACCATGGGCGATAACTATGACGCCGGACGGGTACAGGAATTGGCGCAGGCGCAAGGCAAATCCATCGGCGAGCTGATCGCCATGCGCGCCGAAACCATGCATCGTATCTATGAAGTGCTTACGCCTGAGCAGCGCAAACAAGTGCACGAGTGGCAACAACATCACCGTGGCAACGGCGGCATGCATCACTGAGGCGGTTCAATAAACGGACGAGCGGGCCGCAAGGCCCGCTCTCATTTGTTGCCATAGCCGATCTACCTGCGCGCATGAACTCGCGCAGCATCGGGCTTTGACTTAACTGCGTGCCGCGTTGCGGCCGCCGGGCTTGCGCCGCGCGCCACCGGGCCGACCGCGCGTATCCTGCGCTGAACGTCCGCCGCCGTGAGGGCGACCACGCGATTCCGTACGCGGCCGGCGTGTAACGACGCGACGTTGGGGTTCAAATCCGCTGATCACCTCGGCCGGGATTTCGCACTTCAGCAAGCGATTGATGGCGGCCAGTTGCCCACCCTCTTCCGCGCACACCAGCGACACCGCTTCACCACTCTGGCCGCCGCGGCCGGTACGGCCGATACGATGTACGTAATCTTCGGGGTTGTGCGGCAAATCGAAATTGACCACGTAGGGCAAATGCGAGATATCGAGTCCGCGCGCGGCCACATCGGTGGCCACCAACGCCCGTACCGATTGGCGCTTGAACGCCGCCAACGCCCGCGTACGCGCGCCCTGGCTCTTATCACCGTGAATAGCGGCGGCCTGAATACCGTCCTTCTCAAGCTGCTTGGCCAAGCGATCGGCGCCGTGCTTGGTACGGGTAAACACCAGCACCTGACGCCAATTCTGCGTGCCAATCAGATGCGAGAGCAACTCGCGCTTACGCTCGCTATCAACAAAATAGGCCGCCTGCGTAACCGCCTCAGCGGCCGCATTGGGTCGCGCTGCTTCGATTAGCTTCGGTTCACGCAGCAAGCGACCCGCCAATTTTTTGATGTTGTCGGCAAAGGTAGCCGAGAACAACAAGGTCTGGCGCTGTGCCGGAATCTCGCGCAATACCCGTTCGATAGCGGGCATGAAGCCCATATCGAGCATGCGATCGGCCTCGTCCAAAATCAGTATCTCCACCTTGGACAAATCCACTGTGCGGCGCGTGACATGGTCGAGCAGACGCCCGGGCGTAGCGACCAGTACGTCGACGCCGGCGCGCAACGCCTTCATCTGTGGATTAATATTCACACCACCGTACACCACCGCCGAGCGCAACGGCAGAAAGCGGCCATAACTACGTACGCTGTCGCTTACTTGGGCGGCCAATTCACGCGTCGGCGTCAATACCAGCGCGCGCACGCGCCGTGAGCCGTTGGCGCCGGACGCCATCAAGTTCTGCAATACCGGCAAGGTAAATGCGGCGGTTTTGCCGGTGCCGGTCTGGGCGCCGGCCATGAGATCGTGGCCGGCGAGAATAAGCGGAATCGCCTGGCTCTGGACTTGTGTCGGCGTGCCATAGCCCTGTTTTGCGACCGCACGCAGCAATTCGGCCGACAGGCCGAGAGAATCGAAAGACATGAAAGAACTCCTGGTATCAACTGCCAAGGCAAAACCGGAGCAAATGCCCCGGACAACGAGGGTATATCGAGGTTTGGCCCTGGCAGGAAGCAGACCGCGACCGGTTTGAGAATACCGGCCTGGATTCGCGGGGCGTTTCTCGGAGGTACTCTGTGGGCGCACTTAGGCGCCGCGACAAACTCGGGGGGCATCATAGCACATCGTTTCGAACATACCTAGCATTATGCATGCCAGTGTTGCGCAAAGCCCGGCGGCGCTCGGCACAGTGTGTATTTTTGCGCCGCTACTATCTATATCGAAGCAATGCCGCGCGGCCGCAGCGCTATTCCGGCACCAGCCAGTGTACGCGCCAACGACCCGCGTCGTCGGCCGCCAAGCGTGTGCACAACCAACTCAGCAGTGGCTCCAGCGCCTGCTCCAACCGCCACGGCGGATTAATCACCGCCAGCGCGGAACCTTTCATGGCGCGGCTCGCCGACGGCGCACGTACCGACAATTCCGCGACCAGGATACGGCGAATGCCGGTTGCGCTCAGCGCACGCTGCAAACTCTCGGCAAAGCCGCGTTCGCGGAGCGGATACCACAGCGCGTAGATACCGGTAGGCCAACGTCGATAGGCGTCGAGCACCCCCTGCACCAGACGCTGCCGCTCATCTTTGCGCTCATAGGCGGGGTCCAACAACACCAAACCACGCCGCTCGGATGGCGGCAGCCAAGCTTGCAAGGCCTGATAGCCGTCGCGCTGCTCAATCACGACGTTGCGCTCGGCGGCAAACTCGGTCTGCAAGCACTGCGCGTCGGTCGGGTGCAGTTCCGCCAGGCGCATACTGTCCTGCGGGCGCAGCAGGGCGTGCGCGATGCACGGTGAGCCAGGGTAGGTCCGCAACCGCTCCGGTGCACCCTTGTTGGCGCAGCGCACCGCATCAATATAGAGTGCCAGAGACGCCGGAAAATCGGCGCAGCGCCACAACAAATCGATACCGCGGCGATACTCGGAGGCCTGCTGCGACAGTCCCCCGGCGAGCGAGTAGCGGCCTGCGCCGGCGTGGGTCTCGATATAGCAAAAACCCTTGTGCTTGGCTTTTAGCGCCTCCAACAGCAGGGTCAGCACGGCGTGCTTGTGCACATCAGCGAAATTACCGGCGTGGTAAGCGTGGCGATAGCTGAGCATGGCGGCAAGGCTGTTCTGGGGCCCGGAGAGGACGCGGCCGACGATGGTAGCACAGCCGCCCGGACGGTCAATTGAACCCCCTGGCGGCAACCCCAAAAAAAGCAGTAGCGCGAACGCAAAGACTAGCGTATGCTGATTATCGCTGCGGCTTGTGGCAGAAAGAAAGTTTCGGTCGTTCCCATCTGGTCTACCTCCCAAACACTCCGTTTCACAGACCGCACGAAAACCCGTTTTTTAATTTTTTATGAAAAGGCAATCAAGATATGACTACCGGTACTGTGAAGTGGTTTAACGAGTCCAAGGGCTTCGGATTTATTGCGCCCAACGACGGCGGCGATGACGTGTTCGTGCATTTCTCCGCCATTCAGGGCAGCGGCTTCAAGACCCTGACCGAAGGTCAGCAGGTCAGTTTCGAAGTCCAGAAGGGCCCGAAGGGACTACAGGCCGCCAACGTCACGCCTGCTTAAGCGGGCCGATACGGTAACCTGAGTTATAGGAACCCCGCCTCTGGCGGGGTTCTTTTTTGGTTCCGCGCGATCCCGTAAGCACGCAGTTCAGCTACGGGACCGGCTAAATTTGGCACGGTACCGACCGGCGCCCGATGTTGTTGTGCGCGTCAACAGCCGCTCCTGCGTGGTCCTGGCACCGCGCTACAATCACATGAAGAAATTCGTCGCCCTGCTGATTATCGTCATCGCCGCGGTCAGCGCGCTGTCGCTGTGGCTGCAGCCCACTGATAAAAAAACCGAACTGATCCGCGGCTTGCCGTGGCAAATCGAGCGCCTGCCCGGCGGTGGCTCCAAGGTGTTTGGACTCACCCTGGGGCTCAGCACCATCGCCGATGCGCGCCGGCGCTTTGGCGGCGATATGGAAATTGCTATCCTGGCCAATGCTGGCAAAATGGGCTCGTTGGAAGCGTATTACAACAAAGTCACTGCCGGCGTCCTGACCGGCCAACTGGTGCTCGGCGTCACCGCCAGCCCAGCCGTCATAGCGCGCCTGAAAACACATGCATCCAAGATCCAACTCACTGCCACTGGCGGTCGACAATACCGGCTGGCGTCGGATGATCTGCCGGCCGCCTATCGACTTCCGATTAACACCATCACCTTTATCCCTTCGGCAAATATTGATCTGGCGCTGGCGCTCAAGCGCTTCGGCGAACCGGCCGAACGCGTGCGTACGGATCCGGCCGTGCTGCATCTGCTCTACCCGGATAAGGGACTCGACTTGATCCTCAACGACCGCGGCAAAGAAATTCTTCAATACGTCGCGCCGCGGCACTTCGAACGCCTGCGCGCGCCGCTGCATCCGTAGACCGAACCGCCGGTCACGCGGCGACTATTCGTACCGCAGCGCATCGATCGGATCGAGACGTGCGGCCTTGCGCGCGGGGAAATAACCGAACACCACGCCCACAGCCGCGGAAAAGAAGAAGGCCAGCGCGACGATGCCGCCGTTGAAGATGAAAGGCAGCCGCAAGGCGCTGGCGGCGCCAATCGAAACGGCGATGGCCAGCACGATTCCGACGATACCCCCTAGCGATGACAGCACCACCGCTTCGACCAGAAACTGAAGTAGAACGTCACGCTCCAGTGCACCGATGGCCAAACGGATACCAATCTCGCGCGTGCGCTCGGTAACCGACACCAACATGATATTCATGATGCCGATACCACCAACCAGCAGACTGACCGCGGCCACCGCACTCAACAGCGCCGTGAGCACCTGAGTGGCGCCACTTAGGGTTTTGGCGATCTCCTTCATATCCAGGACGGTAAAGTCATCGTCCTGCGTGCGCGAAATATGCCGCCGTTCGCGCATGAGCAGCTCGATATCGCGTTTTACGCGCTGCGTATCCACCCCTTGACGAGCCGAGACCTGGATAAAGTTGACGTCCTGATTGCCGGCGATACGCCGCCAAAACGCACGCAGCGGCATCACTACCAAATCGTCTTGGTCCGTGCCCATGGAGGTCTGACCCTTGGGCTCGAGCAAGCCGATGACATCGCAGGACACTTTGTCGATGCGGATTTTGGCGCCCAGCGGCTGCTGGCCGCCAAACAGCTCGCGGCGCACCGTATCGCCGACGATACAAACGGCGCTGCCGCCGCGAAGCTCGGCCGGCGTGAACTCGCGTCCAGCGGCCAGGGTCCAGTTGCGGACCGTGAAGAACGCGTTTTCGGTACCGCTGACGGTAGACGAATAATTGGTGTTGCCATACACCAAGGTGACGCCCTTGGAAGCGGTCGGCGCCACGGCGGCCAAACCCGGCAGTTGTTTGCGCATGGCCTCGACGTCGCGGATCGTGAACGCCGCGGCCGGCGAGCGCAGCCCCGGACCGAGCCGCTGCCCGGGCCGCACCATCAGCAGATTACTGCCCAGGCTGGCGATCTGCTGCGTGACCTGTACCGTCGCGCCGCCACCCAAGGTCACCATGATGATGACGGCAGCGACGCCGATGACGATGCCGAGGATGGTAAGGAAGGAACGCAACACGTTGCGGCGGATGGCGCGCAAGGCCTGCATCAAAGCGTTGCCGATCATGATGGCAGCCGGTGATTGGCTTCATCGACGTCGACCTGACCGTCGAGAAAATGCACCACGCGCGACGCGTATGCCGCCATGTCCGGCTCATGCGTCACCATAACCACAGTCAAGCCGCGCTCGCGATTGAGCGCGGTCATCAATTCCATGATTTCGCGGCTGCGTGCCGAGTCCAGGTTGCCGGTCGGCTCGTCCGCCAACAGCAACGTTGGATCGGCGACAATCGCCCGGGCAATAGCGACGCGCTGCTGTTGACCGCCGGAGAGTTCCGCCGGCGTGTGCGTCTCGCGGCCGTCCAGCCCAACATCGTGCAGCGCCTGCCGCGCCCGGGCACGACGCTCGGCCACCGGCATACCGCGATAGATCAGCGGCAGTTCGACATTTTCCAACGCCGACGTGCGCGCCAGCAGATTAAAGCCCTGAAACACAAAGCCGAGGTAGTGGCGCCGCAGCAGCGCCCGTTCGCCGCGCGACAGCGCCCCGGCATCAACGCCCCGGAAACGGTAGCTGCCGTCGCTAGGCGTATCCAGACAGCCGAGGATATTCATGCAGGTCGACTTGCCCGAACCGCTTGGGCCCATCATGGCGACGAACTCACCCGTGGCGATGCGTAGGTCCACACCACACAACGCGGCCACGGCTGCTTCACCGCTACCGTAGACCTTGGTCACGCCGCGCAGCTCGACCGCCGGTGTGTCGTCAGTGGACGCAAGCGAGCTCATTTCCCGGCCCGTGACACATCCACCAACAGCTCTGTACCGGCCTTAACCGGTCCGGACAAAACTTCTGTCATCTGACCATCCGACGCGCCGACGCGGACATCCAACGCAAGCGGATGGCCATCGCGCAACGTCCACACGCGCTTGTGATCACGTTTGGCGGGCGAGGTTTCACGCGCAACCGGGTTGCGCGTGCGCTTGCGCCGGGAGAACAAACGCCCCAGAAGACTGCCACCGCCACGCGCGGTCTGCGGCGCGCTCTTCGGGGGGGTGAAACGCAGCGCGGCGTTCGGCACCAACAGAACGTTTTGCAAACGCTGCACGACAATGTCCACGGTCGCGGTCATGCCGGGGCGCAGGGCGAGATCGGAATTATCCACTAACAGCACGGTTTCGTAAGTAACCACGCCTTGCACCGTTTGCGGTGCGTAACGCACCTGGTGAATGACGGCGGGAAACGTGCGCCGTGGAAACGCATCAACCGAGAAATTCGCCTTTTGCCCCTGCTTTACTTTCCCGACGTCGGCTTCGTCGACCGCAACGTCCAGCTCCATTTGCGCCAAATTTTCCGCCAGCGTGAACAACACCGGTGTCTGCAACGATGCGGCTACGGTCTGGCCGGGCTCGACCTGGCGACGCAACACGATACCGTTGATGGGCGAGCGGATCTCCGTTTTGTCTAGAGTTGTGCGATCGGCGTCCACCTGCGCCTTGGCCTGGACTACCTGCGCATTGGCCACCGATAATCCCGCCTGCGCACGCGCGAACGCAGCCTGCGCGGCATCGCGTTCGTCCTTGGACGACATGCCTTTTACCTCTAGCGACTGCAAGCGATTGAAGCGCAATCGGGTTTCGACTACGGTCGCATCGGCGTCCTTGACCTCGGCCTGCGCCAGGGCCAGTGCGGCTTGGGATTGACGCAGCTTGGCGGTCAGCTGCTCGGTATCCAAGCGCGCCAATATTTGTCCACGTTTGACGCGATCATTGAAATCAACATTAACGGCCTCGACCGTACCGGAGATTTCGGTACCTACGTCCACCTGCGTGACCGGCTGCAAGGTGCCGGTGGCGGTCACCGTCACCGTCAGCGCGCCGCGCTGCACCGGCGCGCTCTGATATTGGATCGGCGCCGCTTCGCGCGTCGAATACACCCAGACCGCCAGCGCCATCAGTGCCAGCACCACCATCAACAGAAGCTGCTTACGCCGGCGACGGCGCGCGACCGCACGCCGATCAAGACCGATGGTACGGCTGATGTCGTCGGGAGATGCGGGCGTATTGCCGGACATGGATTCTTGCTCCTACTACCGACCGGCTGCAAACAGCCGTCAGCTCGCGCCGGGTCCACGATCGACAATCGCGATCGGCCTAATATTATGTTGCCATAGCGTAGACCGCGCGACACGCCGCTTTACATCTTTTTACACGTTCGCGCAGCGCCGCGTACGGGTGTACGGGGAATGGACTCAGAATGGCAACGATGCTCGAATTCAGATCAGCAGTGGCTCAAGCTGGGACTCGTCCACCGGATAGGTGAGTACGGCGTGCAGCGGCACTATATCGTTGAGCTTGTCCACGTACTGGCGCTCGCCCTTGTCCGCCAAGACGATTACGCGCGCCGCCGGCGCATATTTTTGCAGGCTGTATAAGAACACGTCCAGATTGCTGATATTGACGCCAGCATAGTTGTTGCCATAGCCGTAGATGAAGTCCGCCACCACCAGATCCGGGGCGGTGCGCTTGAGCTCGCTGATAGCCTTGCGCATTGACGCGAGCACAACCCGGCGTATGTCGAGACGCCGACATAACTCGGACAGATCGGGATGCCCGGGCGACTCGACGATGGAGTAGAGAATAGAGGGCATGGCAGTCGTATGCGCGGCAACCCGCGCCGTCGTGTGATGTCAGCCGAAATCCGCGCCGGTCAACCAATCGACCTGAACATTCCCCAAGCGCCGGTCCGCCTGTTTACGACGGTCGGAGGTCACCCAGGTCGCGTGGCTATCGACGAATGGCATCGGCGGGGCAGGCGTCCAACTACGGCGGTCGCCTCCGGCTCTGACAGTGGAACGTCTTCTAACCGACTCGGTCATGCGCGTATGGTCTCCCAACCCCGTCCCCGACTACATCGCCAAACGAGCACCGGCAGATACGCCTAATCGCGGCCACGAATGAGGTCTTGCAGGTTCGCAAACGCCTTATAGGTAACTGTCGATGACTGCGCGGCCGAGCCATCGCTAGCGGGCGTAGCGGCGGCTTCGAGCAAGCGCTGGTGCTCATTATCGTGACAGTATAAGCACAACAGTTCCCAGTTGGAACCGTCGGCCGGATTGTAGTCATGGTCGTGGTTTCTGTGATGCACGGTCAGCTCGCGCACGTTGGCCTGGGTGAACTCGCGCCCACAGCGGCCGCAAACCCATGGATACATCTTCAGGGCCTGCGCCCGATAGCCTTGTTCGCGCTGCTCGCGATTGCGCCGCGCGTCGGACACCACACGATCCAGACGCTCGCGGCCCGGTGCCGCTTTATCATCGTCGCTCATGATCGACCTCCGCCCCTGAAGGGCTGGTTCAAGCCGCCGCAAGGCCGGCGACATTACCGATTCTCGCAAATCCAGTAGCACAAAGCGATGGCCGGAAGCGCACTACCGAACCACGCCACGCCGGTCCATCCGGCGACCGCGAAGGCCATCGAGGCGCCCGCCGAACCGACCGCCCCGCCAGCGAAATAGCCGGTCATATAGGCCGTCGTCAGCCGACTTCGCGCCTCAGCCCGCAGTTGGTAGATCGCGCTCTGGTTCAATATCTGGGTGCCCTGCACGCCGACATCAAGCAGCACCACGCCGAGGATAATTGCCCATAACGAAGCGCTGGCCAGCCCCATGATGGCAAACGCCACCAACACCGCGGCGATGAAGGCGCCGGTGGCATAGTGGCTGAGCCCACGATCGTGCAGATGCCCGGCAACGGAAGCACAGAGCGCACCGGCGACGCCGAACAGGCCGAAAGCACCGATGGTGCCATCACTATAACCGTATGGCGCTCGAGCAAGCAAAAACGGCAACGCCGTCCACATGGCGCTGAACGCGGCGAACATCAGCGCGCCATAGACGATACGACGCCGTAGCAACGGTTCGTCGCGCACCAGGTGCAACACCGACCGCAACAGCGCGCCATAGCGCATACCGACGCCTACGCGGTCGCGCGGCAACGCACGCCATAATACCAGTGCCTGTAGCAGCATGAGCGCGGCGGCGATCCAGTACACGCTGCGCCAACCCCAGACATCGGACAACAGCCCGGCGGCGGTGCGCGCGAGCAGAATGCCGAGCAGCAATCCGCTCATGACGCGGCCGACGACGCGTCCGCGCGTCTCCTCGGTCGCCAGATGCGCGGCATAAGGCACCAAAATTTGCGCCACCACCGCCGTCACGCCAACCGCCAAGGAAGCAACGGCGAACCAACCGATGTCGGGCGCGCGCGCCGCGAACACCAGCGCCACGCTGGTGCACAGGGTCACGGTGACGACCAGCCGTCGACGCTCGAGTAAATCACCCAACGGCACCACGAACATGAGGCCGGCGGCGTACCCAAGTTGGGTTACCGTGACGATCAGTCCGGCAATATGTAACGGCACGCCGAAAGCCCGCGCCAAAGTATCCAATAGCGGTTGGGCGTAATAGAGGTTGGCGACTGCGGCGCCGGTGGCGGCCGCCATAACAAAGATCAACACACCGCTGAGCGGTGGCGTTGAGGCCGCGTCGGAGGTTGATCGCGAGTGATCGACAGAATGTTGCAATGGATAATCCGCATCGCTGAGTCAAAGCAGCGCAGAGCCTACGTCAAGCGCGCGGACCACGGCAAGCTGCTATAGGCGGGAGCGACGCCGGCGAGCCACGGCGCCCATGCGTGCTATAAAATCGGCTCGCCGGAATCAACGACTACACCGAACGACCGCGTGGCCCGGCGATAAGCCAGATAATGAACCCAAGTACGGGCAGCACGATCACAACCAAAATCCAGATAACTTTAGCCGCATTACTAACACGCCCCTGGGCGATATTGACGATCGCCCAGATGTCGGCAATCAACACCAACAGTCCAAAAATCCCTCCGACTTGCATATTCATAAACATCCTTACCCTCTCCTGAAAAAATACCGTTGGTCCATGAGTCAACGCGCTGCGTGTTTACACGCACGCGCTGTTCGATCCTGCATACATACTCGGTGGTGCACTATCGACCGACCGGCTTGCACAGACGATACGGATAATCGCGCTGGTGCTCACCAACCGGCATGCGTTCAAATCCATGAGCGAGGAAAAACCCCTCTGCGCCACGTTGCGCCTTCACCAGCACGCCATCGAATCCATGCTCAGCCGCACTCCGTTCCGCGCCGCGCAATAACCCGACGCCGATGCCCCTACCTTGGCGGCCGGGATCGACAAATATGCCGTGTAGAAGCAAAAACGTTTGCTTCGGCGGGTTCTCCCGCGTGGCGGCCGCTTCCCAGGCTGCCACGCCGGCTATGGTCTCATCGATGCCGGCCACGACGATATCCATAGCGGCGAGATCCGCGACATCATAGAGATAGGTCGGAAGCGATAAACGTTTGACGCGTGCGGGCAGATCCCAGGTCATTACGGCGCGTTCGATGACCGCGTTGATCATATCCAGGTCCTGTAACGACGCGCTACGCAACCACATCGGTTTGCCTCCATATACCTTAGGCTATGCATTGCTGCCATGCACGTCTGGCGTGCACGCACCGCCTGTTAAGCCATAGACGATATGGCCGCCTTCGCCAGCCGTGCGGCAGGATTTGGCCGCGATGGAGGCAGCATGCCCACCTGGCCGGCAAACGTTTGCCGCACCGGCCGGTGTCGGCGGTACGGTTAATCGCGAAAAAGCCAATGCTGACGCGCCCGGCAGCGAGCCGCGGTGGTCGGCACAGAACTTGCCTCACTCTTGGCAACAGACACCTCGGAGAAAATGAATGCGGCAAATTTCAATGATGGGTAAATCGAGCTTGCTCGGCCTGTTTGGCGGCGCATCGGTGCTGGCCGTAGCCGCGACGGTTTCCCACCAACATCTAAGCGGCTTGTTCAATTTCGCCGGACTGTTCATGGTCGCCGGCGGCACCCTGGCGGCGACGTTGGTCAGTCGCCCGGCTCGCGATGTGTTGCGTGTATTGCGCGGCTTACCGAAACTGATGCATGACGAAAATATCCGCGTAGATGCCGATATCGACCAGCTCTTGAACGTTGCCCAGTGGCATCGCATCGGCAACATTGCCGCGACCGAAAGGGCGATAGAACATGTCGGCAATCCGCTGTTGCGCGCCGGCGCGCAGTTGGTCGTTGATCGGCAGCCGATCGAAGACATCATTAAGTTAATGCAATGGCGCCTGGCCGCCATCCGCACACGCGACCTCGGCGACGCACAAATTTTACGTAGTATGGCGACATTCGCGCCGGCGTTCGGCATGCTCGGCACTCTGTTCGGGTTGATCCAGATGCTCGGTGGACTCGAAAGCGCGGCACTGTCACAAATCGGTACCACCATGTCGTTTGCGCTGGTGACGACGCTTTACGGCCTGGTACTGGCCAACATGGCCTTGAAACCACTTGCCATTAAAATGGAACGCCGTGTGCAACAACGTTTGGTCATCATGAACGTCTTTGTCGAAGGCGTAGTGCTACTGCACGAACGCCGTCATCCGACGGTCATGCGCGAAGCGCTGGCAGCCTATCTGATGCAACATCAGCATCATATGCACGCGGCCAACGACGGCGTGCTGGAAGCGGCGTGATACCGGGCGCAAACAGCAGCCGGCTGTTCGGTATGGGCCACGCGCCGGTCCCGGCCGAATTCCATCTATTGGATGATGCTGACGGCGCGGCGGGCGAAGCCGCCGATTCCGGCTGGATGATCAGCTTCCTCGATATATTGACGCTGCTCTTAACCCTGTTCGTATTGCTGTTGGCGCTACCCCGGCACCATTTGCTTGCACCGGCGACAG
>JASBUN010000060.1 GCA_030147845.1 Gammaproteobacteria bacterium | reverse complement strand
CAGCGGGCGAGTCAGTGATTACCGCTATCGTCGCCATCCGACTCGGTCGGCTGTGCGCCGCCCATTTCTTTCTCACGCTTGATGCGCTCGTAAATTTCTTCACGATGTACCGATACGTCTTTAGGCGCATTCACGCCGATGCGGACCTGGTTACCCTTTACTCCGAGCACCGTTACAGTCACTTCGTCACCGATCATGAGGGTTTCACCCACGCGTCGTGTCAAAATCAACATTGCCTGTCTCCTTGCCTGAAACCAATCACCTCAAAATGCATCCTGTCCTGTTGTACTCGAGGGCCGCCGACAATCAATCCGTGTCTCGCAAACTATATCTCACTATGTCGGTCGGGTTGTGAGCCGTTTGAGTACCATTTTGTAAACAATCGTTATTCGAATTTCCTTATATTGGCGCGCCAACGCCGGATGCCTGCCAAAATCGTCAATGCGTTTTATTCAACTCGAACGCTTCGTGCAACGCTCGCACGCCCAATTCGAGATATTTTTCATCAACCACCACCGATATCTTGATTTCTGAAGTCGAGATCATGCGGATGTTGATTCCTTCGTTTGCCAACGTTTTAAACATCGTGCTGGCAATCCCCGCATGGGAACGCATACCGACCCCGACCAGCGAAATTTTGACCAGTGTCTCGTTACCACGCACTTCGCGCGCGCCCAATTCAGAAGAAGTCCGGTTCAAAAGTTCCAACGCCCTCTGAAAATCATTGCGATGCACAGTGAAGGTAAAATCGGTCGTACTGCCGTCCTGGGCGATGTTCTGAACGATCATATCGACTTCAATATTTGAGTCGGAGATTGGACCAAGAATCTTGTAGGCAACGCCCGGCTGATCCGGCACACCCAAAATGGTCAACTGCGCTTCATCGCGGTTGAATGCGATTCCCGAAATCAGCGCCTCTTCCATACCTTCTTCCTCATAGGTAATCAGGGTCCCCGGACCGT
Organism: Gammaproteobacteria bacterium; assembly: GCA_030147845.1. GTDB lineage: Bacteria > Pseudomonadota > Gammaproteobacteria > JASBUN01 > JASBUN01 > JASBUN01. The sequence goes on along the minus strand of JASBUN010000060.1, from coordinate 8,279 downwards.
CCTCGAAACTAGACAATACCCGCAACGGCACGTTGTACTTGCCGGCGAACTCCACCGAACGAATTTGCAGCACCTTGGAGCCGAGGCTCGCCATTTCCATCATCTCTTCAAATGTGATGCGATCCAGCCGACGCGCCTGCGGCACCACGCGCGGGTCGGTGGTATAGACGCCATCGACATCGGTATAGATCTGACATTCATCCGCCTTCATGGCCGCCGCCAACGCAACGGCTGTGGTGTCGGAGCCGCCTCGGCCCAAGGTGGTAATGTTGCCCAGTTCGTCGACGCCCTGGAATCCCGCCACCACCACCACCCGGCCCAAATTTAGATCGCCGCGCACGCGCTGATCATCAATAGCGCGGATACGCGCCTTGTTATGCGCACTATCCGTAAGAATGTGCACCTGACCGCCGGTGTAGGACCGCGCCGCGCAGCCGCGTTTCTCCAACGCGATGCTCAGCAGCGCAATCGTAACCTGCTCGCCGGTGGACATCAGAACGTCCAACTCACGCGGCGCCGGGCGCCCGTGAATGGATTTCGCCAAATTGATCAAACGGTTGGTTTCACCACTCATGGCGGACACGACCACGACTACGTCGTCTCCGCGCTCGCGCCAACGCACGACCTTTTCGGCTACCTGTTCAATGCGCTCAACTGAGCCCACCGACGTGCCACCGTACTTTTGGACAATCAATGCCATAAAAAATTGCAGCCACTACCGAAATTTGGCTAAAGGCGGACGATTAAACACCAAATTCGTCCTATGATAAAGCGCAACGCGCGTTAAATGTGGAATTTAGTCGAGTTGCTGCCGCACCCAGTCGGCAACACTTGCCAGCGCGCCGTCCAGTGCAGCCGGGTCCGATCCGCCGGCCTGCGCCATGTCGGCACGACCACCACCCTTGCCGCCGACCTGCGTGGCGACAAAATTGACCAGATCGCCGGCCTTGATGCGCGCCGTTTCGGCCTTGGTCACCCCGGCGACCAACCCAACCTTGCCATCATTGACGGCACCCAGGATCACCACTGCTTGACCCAGCTTATTTTTCAGTTGATCTACGGCATCGCGCAGCGCTTTTGAGTCAGCGCCGTCGAGTCGCGCCGCGAGCACCTTCATGCCGCCAACGTCCTGCGCCTGATCGCTCAGGCCGCTGCCTGCATTACTCGCCAATTGCGCCTTGATCTGCTCCAGTTCTTTTTCTAACCGTCGACTGCGTTCCAATAACTGGCGAACCTTGTCGTCGACGTTGTCCCGATCGGCCTTAAGCAGACCGCTGACCAGCGCCAGACGCCGCTCGTTGGCGGCAACGAACTGTAAAGCACCATCGCCGGTCACCGCCTCGATACGACGCACGCCGGATGCAACGCCGGTTTCGGCGACGATCTTGAACAGGCCGATATCACCGGCGCGGCTAACGTGAGTACCACCACACAGTTCGGTGGAAAAATCGCCAATGCGCAACACGCGCACGGTGTCGCCGTATTTTTCTCCGAATAACGCCATGGCGCCGGCACCAACGGCGGCATCGTAATTCATCAGCCGTGTTTCGACTTCGGCATTAGCGCGAATTTGGCGATTCACCAATTGCTCGATCTCGGCGAGTTGATCGGGACTGACGGGTTCAAAATGTGAGAAATCGAAACGCAGACGAGACGCATCGACCAACGAGCCCTTTTGCGCCACATGTTTACCCAATATCTGGCGCAAGGCGGCATGCAACAAATGGGTGGCCGAATGATTTAGCGCCGTGGCGCGACGCTTGTCGCCGTTAACCTGCGCTTCTACGACGTCGCCGACGCGAAGACGACCGGCACTCACCCGACCAACGTGCGCAAAACTGCCGCCACGTTGTTTGCGGGTATCACTGACCTCGAAACGGTTGCCGGCCGACGACAACACGCCCTGATCGCCGACCTGACCACCGGACTCGGCGTAAAACGGCGTTTTGGCCAGCACCACCAAACCCTCTTGCCCCAATTCAAGCGCGTCGACCGATTGCCCATCACGCACCAGAGCGATAATGCTGGACTGATCGAGTAGATGGTCATAGCCGGTGAATTCGGTTTCGCCTTCGACCTCGACCGCTTCACCGTGATCGACGCCGAACTGGCTGGCTGCGCGCGCGCGCTCGCGTTGCGCTTGCATGGCACGGTCGAAGCCATCCATATCCAAGCTCAAACCGCGCTCGCGCGCGATATCGGCAGTCAAATCGGCGGGAAAACCATAAGTGTCATATAAACGGAACACTGTGTCGCCGGGAATCACATCGCTCGTGAGGCAAGCAATGTCCTCGTCTAAGATGCGCATACCCTGATCGAGCGTTTCCGCAAAGCGTTCTTCTTCGAGCCGCAACACACGCTGAACCTGATCCTTGTGCTCGGCCAACTCCGGATAAGCCTCACCCATTTCTTCGATCAGTGCGTCGATCAACCGGTAGAAGAACGGCTGCTTGCAGCCGAGCCGATAGCCATGACGAACCGCGCGCCGGATAATGCGGCGCAATACGTAGCCGCGGCCCTCGTTGGACGGCAACACACCATCGATGATCATGAACGCGCAGGCGCGTATGTGATCGGCAATGACCTTGAGCGAGTTGTCCTCTAAATCGCTGCATGCGGTGATACGCGCGGCGGCGGCGATGAGGTGACGAAATAATTCGATATCATAATTGCTGTGCACGCCCTGCATAACTGCGGCCAGGCGTTCCAATCCCATACCGGTATCCACCGACGGCTTCGGTAGCGGCGCCAGATTACCGTGCTTGTCACGGTCATACTGCATGAACACCAGGTTCCAAATTTCGATATAGCGATCGCCGTCTTCATCGGCGGAACCGGGCGGGCCACCGGGGACGTTCTCACCGTGATCGTAAAACACTTCAGTGCACGGTCCGCACGGTCCTGTATCGCCCATGGACCAAAAATTGTCCTTGGCGCCGATGCGACCAAAACGTTTTGGATCAACACCGATTTCATTCAGCCAGATGTCGGCGGTCTCGTCGTCATCTTCGAACACCGTCACCCACAGTCGCTCAGCCGGCAAGCCCATGCGTTCGGTTAGAAACTCCCACGCAAAACGAATCGCGTCGGCTTTGAAATAATCACCGAAGCTAAAATTGCCCAGCATCTCAAAGAATGTATGGTGGCGCGCGGTATAACCGACGTTCTCCAGATCATTGTGCTTGCCGCCGGCGCGCACGCAACGCTGCGAACTGGCGGCGCGCGAATACGGGCGCGTCTCCCGACCCAGGAACACATCCTTGAACTGCACCATGCCGGCATTAGTGAACAGCAAAGTGGGATCATTGCCGGGCACCAACGGACTGCTGGGCACGACCGCATGACCCTTCTCATGGAAGTAGTCCAAGAAAGCTTTTCGTAGTTCAGCGCTGTTCATCACCATCACAATCCAATGCGGGGAAATTCGGCCCTGCCAACCTCAGCCAGGCGGCTACGTATCCGAACGATCGTTGAGCAGTGCGCGCACCTGCTCGGCGCTAAAGCCGCGGTATTGCAAAAACCGGGCCTGCCGGGCGCGCTCGGTCCAATCAGAGGGCCGTTTGCGGCCAAAACGTTTGCAGCGCGCCTGCTCGGCGCGCTGCGACCAGAGCCCCTGCCAAGCCTGCAATTCGCCTTCGATCAGTTCGGCATCGACGCCGCGCTCGCGAAGTTCGGCACCGATACGCAGCGGACCGTAGCCACGGCCGACACGCGTACGCACGTACATCTCAGTGAAGCGCGCGTCACTCTGTGAGCCATCCTGCGCCAGCAAGCGCACAGCCGTCTCGGCGATATCGATCGGAATATCGCGTAAGAGCAACTTCTGACAGAGCTCGAACACGGAGTGCTCGCGCCTAACGAGCAGTTTGAGCGCGGCTTGGCGCGCCTGCTCGACCCGGTCGTATGGCTCGCTGTCGACTTCAGGCTTGGGCTTCGGCCTCTTCATCCTTGGCCGCCGGAGTCGTGCCGAATGCCTTGGCTCGTATTTGGTCTTCGATTTCGCGCGCCATATCCGTGTGCTCCTTGAGGAAGTTGCGCACGTTGTCCTTACCCTGGCCAACCCGATCACCCTTGTAGCTGTACCAGGCCCCGGCTTTGTCGACCAGACCCATATTGACGCCCAGATCGACCAGCTCGCCCTCGCGGGAGATACCCTCACCGTAGATGATCTCGAACTCGGCCTGCTTGAACGGCGGCGCTATTTTATTCTTGACCACTTTGACCCGGGTCTCGTTGCCAACCACCTCGTCGCCTTTTTTGATGGCGCCGATACGGCGAATGTCCAGGCGCACCGAGGCATAGAACTTGAGCGCGTTGCCGCCGGTGGTGGTCTCGGGACTGCCGAACATGACGCCGATCTTCATGCGGATCTGATTGATGAAGATCACCAAGGTGTTGGAGCGCTTGATATTGGCGGTCAGTTTGCGCAACGCCTGGGACATCAAGCGCGCCTGCAGGCCGACATGCGTATCACCCATCTCGCCCTCGATTTCGGCCTTGGGCGTCAACGCGGCGACGGAGTCGATCACGACCACATCGACCGCGCCCGAGCGCACCAACATATCGGTGATCTCCAGCGCCTGCTCGCCGGTGTCCGGCTGCGATACGAGCAAGTCGTCGACATCGACGCCCAACTTACCGGCATACACCGGGTCGAGGGCGTGTTCGGCGTCGACGAAGGCGGCCGTGCCGCCGAGTTTTTGCGCCTGGGCGATCACCTGCAGCGTAAGCGTGGTCTTGCCGGACGACTCCGGACCATAGATCTCGACCACGCGCCCGCGCGGCAACCCACCGATACCAAGGGCGATATCCAGCGCCAGCGAGCCGGTTGGAATGGCTTCGATATCACGCACGGCACTGGCATCGCCCATGCGCATGACCGATCCCTTGCCGAACTGCTTCTCGATCTGCCCCAGTGCCGCACTGAGTGCCTTGCGCTTGTTGTCGTCCATTCGTATCTCCCGTTGGTTGCCAGATCGGCCGCAGATCCGTTGCGCCCGTTGCGTATGAATCAGTTATAGGATTATCACATAGAAGCGCCCGGCGGGTGAAGCGAACCACCTGCCGAAACACGGTCTACAGACGGGAAAAATCAACGGCTAAGGCGTCAACGGCCAACAATCGAGCAAATCGTAGACAGCGCCGCCCGGTAAGGTGTGCGATTGCACCAAACAGAAGCGCTCGACCGGCCAGTTGACAGCCTCGACGGTACGCTCGCGCGGGCCCCGATCGACCTTACGCACCAAGCTTACATGCGCTTCGAACGGCCCCGGCTCGGGCACCATGCCGCAACGGTGCAAGCCATCGTTAATACGTGCCCGCAAGGTTTGCAGGCCGAGCGGAGGGTCACTACTGCAGCCGAGCCACAGCACGCGCGATGAGCGCCAATAGCCAAAACGATCCAGCCGCACGGTAAAACGCGGGCAGCGGATGGCGGCCGCCTGCGCGCACAGACAGGCTTGGCGGGCGGCATCGACCGAGCCCAAAAAGGCCAACGTGAGATGAAGATTGGCCAAATCGACACGACGTCCGCCGGCGCGTGCGGCGAGTGCCGATAAGCCGGCCAACCGCACCCGAAGCTGGGCATCCGGCCACAGGGCGAAGAACAGACGCCGGCTCTCAGGCCGCACCGACCAGCAAATCCCGCAGCTGTAGCAAGGCCAATTCCACTGCCTGTGCACGCACCGCCTCGCGATCGCCAGAAAACAGCCGATGACGCGCCAGGCTTGCCGAGCCGCTTAGCGCCCATGCCAACCAAACGGTGCCGACCGGCTTTTCCTCACTACCGCCACCTGGACCGGCAATGCCACTGATCGCCACCGCCAGTTGCGCGCGGCTATGGCGCAACGCACCCTCGGCCATTTCGCGTACGACGGCTTCGCTCACCGCGCCATGCTCATCCAGCGTTGCCGCACGCACGCCCAGCATTTCCATCTTGGCGCTATTGGTATAGGTGACGAAGCCGCGCTCAAACCAGCGCGAGCTGCCGGGCACGGCGGTCAAATCACGCGCCAGCCAGCCACCGGTACAGGATTCCGCCGTCGTCAACATGCGTCCTTGAGCGACCAACGCGGTGCCGATGGCGGTGACCAGCTCGATACTATTCATGGGCAAATACTAAACCGCAATCAGGTCTGGCGTGGGGACAACCGCTGCTGCGGATTAACTCAGCAGCTCGCGCGTCGAGCAGCCGGCGCGATAGGTGCCGCCAGCGCCGACGTCTACGCGCACAACGTCAACGATGGCCCGGTACGGCGCCGCCCGACCGCCGGCCGCCTGTATGGTCACCTCGATTTGATCCCCCGGCTGCAACGGTTCGTCGCAGATCAACAGCAAGCCGGCGGCGCTGAGGTTGTCGACCGCGCCGCGGCGCGTCGGTTGCTGCCCGACTTTACGAAAGGTGGCCTCACACTGCACGGACATGCGACGGAAATCGCGTTCATCGCTCGAATCGACCATCTTAGCTCCGGTGACTATGCAACGTCCGCTCCGCCATTGGCATTCGGTGCTGCACATGATTGTGCCTAGTGGGGAATTCTGCCTCAAGCGCCTCGCGCTGCCAACCACGGTAGGCGGATATAGGCGATTTCGCTACACTGGCGGCATGACCCGATCAGCCGACAATGGCGCCGCACACACGCCCATGATGCACAGGTGTTTAGTCATTGTTTAACAAGGATATTTTTAAGATAAACAGCATAAAAGCTACACTACAGGTTACAGTTTTTCAGCCCCTTGCTTCGTAGTGTGTTTTTTTGTTGTAACAAATTGTTTTATTTAACTTAGTTTTGAGCGCCCGTTGCCGATTACTCCTGTCGCGCAGGTGTTACACCATTGTTTAACAAGGATAATTTTAGAGACACAGCGAAAAAGCTACACTATACCCGGCCAGTGACCTTGCTCCCACCGGTTCCGGCCGGTGCGGTACCCGACGAAGCTTGTGGCCTCCGCGAACCGGCTTTTCGCCGTTAAAGAGGTGGATCGCGCCGGCTTTATCCGTTCGTGTAACCAGCCTGGAACGCACCCTGGTGGACGTCCTGGACCGCCCTGAACTGGGCGGCGGATGGGGGAGATCTGGCGCTCGCTGGAGATGGTGGAGTTTTTCGACCTGGACGTGGTGATCGAGTACACCCTGCTGCTCGAAAACGCGACCACCGCAGCCAAAGTGGGCTTCTTCCTGGAGCAGCACAAGGAGGCCTTGATGGTGGAGGCTTCTCACCTCGACCCCCTGCGCGCGCGCCGGCCGCGCAAGCCGCACTATTTGATGCGCGGCCACCGCGGGGGGCGGCTCGTTTCCAACTGGAACCTGGTGGTGCCGCTGAAGGTGCTCGAGCGCTCCTGGCAGGAGGTGGTGTGAGGATTTCGTCGAAGAGGCTGCGCCGCCAGGCCGAGGCAACGGGGTTTCGCCCCGAAGTGCTCGAGAAGGTCATTCACCTGCTCAACCTGTTGGTTTGCGCACGATTATCGGCCGAGTCTGGATTCTGAGCAGCTTCTTAACCAATGCATTCTCCGTATCGATCTCTGCAGCCGGACTCATTGCGCCTTCGACATCACCGCAAGGGTAGCAATGGAGGCATAACGTGAGCAAAGATTATCCGCTGAAAGACGCAAAGTATTTCACCGATACTGGCTGCACAGCCTTTCCCACTCTATATAGGCATTCTGATCGCTTTTGCAACGCGGCCAAAGGCTGTGTCTATAGAGATCGCTTTTTGCGCTTCTAGCATTCGATCTCGACTTCTTGTCGCGTGTCCAAGAAATTTGCTTCGCCTATCTTCTTCTACTCCTGCCACTACATTGGTTCCCGTGCCAGCAGCGTCGGGAACAGAGCAGTTAAACCAGCTCATAGACATGCCGTATGTGCTTTGCCAGTTAAATGCCATTGCTTTGCCCTGAAAACTAGCAAGAAAATCGAAGAACTCCAGGAGACCTTGCTCCAACGTATTAAACCCTACGCCCGAAAAGAGTCGAACTGCTATTGTTTCGATCGCAAAGGACTTGAGATTTGCTGTTGAAGGAAGATTGCTATTCCAATACTTCAATAATTTGACGAGCGGCTTGAATCGATTATCTTGCTTCTTGTTCACTGTAGTCGCGTTAACACTATGCAGCTTCGGTGAGGATTTTATCCAATCACTCGTGAACCGCCCCGGGTTTTGAGGAGGCTCCAACCTTTGAGAGAATGGAGCCATGAATAAGTCAAACACGTTTTCACCGGAAGTCCGTGAGCGTGCTGTGCGGATGGTTCAGGAACATCGCGGGGAGTATCCGTCGTTGTG